>JAPVTA010000001.1:0-2703 GCA_047519465.1 Thermodesulfobacteriota bacterium
CGTAAAGAAACGCTCTTCCGATTACCGAAGCCTCTTGGAGAATACGCTTTGTCTCCTTTTCCAGGCGATCTAGCCTACCAGCAATAAGGCCATTGATTGTCGAGGATATGTCGGATTCAGTGATCGGCCTTGTGATTTTCCAACTACCATTGTCGCGGAGTAGGGTCTCGGATTCGATCAAGGAATTGACCAGCTCCTCCAGGTAGAACGGATTCCCTTCTGCCTTGTCCCGAACGAATCGCTTCAGATCAGAAGGAATGGTCCCGGTCTTCAGTAGAGATTCCAACATAGTCTGTGCTTCCGAAAGTGATAGATCTTGGAGTCGAATTTCTTCGTAGAGTTTGCCAAGGCCGCTTATCTGCTGAGTCGTGAAAAGACTGAACATGGGCCTATAGACACAGAGGACAATGGCGGGTTGTTGGATCTGAAACAAGGCCTGGCGGAGCAAGTCTACAAAGGAGCGATCAGCCCAGTGAAGGTCCTCCAGGAAGAAAACGGTTGGGGTATGCTTGGCCAATGCTGAAAAGATAATCTGGATCACCTCTTGGAGACGAGATCTCCAGAATTCAGGGCTCACGTCTTCCACTTCAGGGTAATGGAGTGAATAGAGGCTTCCCACAATAGGGATGATGTCTTCGCTCCTCCCGGCAAGTTGCCTTATCCCGGATTCTATTTTTTCCTTTACCTTTCCTTGGGGATCGCCTTCTTCAATCTGAAATACCCGGTTCAGAAGATCAATCAGCGGGAAGTAGGGAATGTTTTGAGAATAAGCATAAGCATGTCCTTCTAACCATTGAATCTCGTTAAGATTGAGCGTGTTCTTAAACTCCTCGATGAGCCTGCTTTTTCCCGTGCCGGCATCCCCACAAATAGAAAAAATTCTGCCTTTTCCCTTTGGAAGATTTTCTACCGCTTCTTTGAGCACATCCAGCTCTACCTTTCGACCAATGAGAAGAGACCTCAGGCCGGAAAGACGGTGTATCGTCGTTGGTTTCACCTTCGGAGATATAACTCTGTATGCCTGGACAAGCTCATCCTTACCCTTAATGGCCATTGGTTCCAACGCTTCAAATGTATAATATCCCTCAGCCTGTCGATAGGTGTCATGACCAACTAGAATCTCACTGGGTTTGGCCAGAACGCTCAACCGGGAGGCCACATTGATCGGGTCCCCTGCTAGACCATGAGTCCCTTTCTCCGTGCTCACTTCACCTGTTACCACCAGGCCGGTATTTATGCCGGTATGCATCGAGATGGATTTCCCCGTTCTCTTCTCAACCTCTGGGCTTATGGCGTCGATTAATTCGTGGATCTCTCTTGCTACCCTGACGGCTCTGATTGGGTCATCCTCGTGGGCCCTGGGAACCCCGAAAAAGGCAATAACCGCATCACCGACGAATTTCTCGATGAACCCTTCATACTTTGTCACTACTTGGGCAATTTCTCCGAAGATCCGGCTCATGATCTGTTTGAGTTCTTCAGGGTCAAGCTTTTCAGATATGGCAGTGTATCCAGACAAGTCTGAGAACATTGCGGTGACATACTTACGTTCGCCTTCGGGCTCCGATGTTGTCAATTCTTTTCCCGCCGGCGCTAAGCTTTTGCCGCACTCACTACAGAATTTGTCCGAAGGAAGGTTTTCTAAATGACAATGAGGACAGAGCAATATGAGTTTTGCTCCACATTCCTTACAGAACTTCCTTGTCTCCGGATTTTCAGTCTGGCATTTTGGGCATTTCATTTCTTTATTCTTTCAACTACTGGCTTTTGCGAGGATGTCTCGAATCGGTTTTGCGCTGAGAAACCCTTCGCGAAGCTCGCGGTCGGATAGTCCGCTCGCTGTCTTTTGGATGACTTCCTTCGCAGCGCCCCACTGCTCTCTCGCCTCGCTTTCACGCCGCAGCTCTTGGTAAGCTGATGCCAGGGAAGCGTGCGCCTCCCAAAGCTGCCGTGGGTTACCCACTTCTTTAAGAGTCAGAATAGCCTCGCTAATACTCGAAATCGCATGGTCGAACTCTTTACGTTTCATTTGAACCTCGCCGAGCAACCTTAAAAATCGTCCTTCGATTTTTTTCGTATGTTCTCTCCGTGATATTTCGAGATTTTTTGTAATTCTGAATCCCGCTTCATCCACCTTTTCGTGCTGCAAGAGGATCAGAGAAGCCAGGCAATCCAGCCGGGCCTCCCAACGGTCTCGTGATCTATAATAGTCAGAACTCTTGGACTCTTCTTCAAGAGATTTTATACGGTTCCATACTTCTTCTGTTTTTCCTTGATCAAACAGATTCTCCATCAGGTTGACATTGGCGTTCGCGACGATCTCGGCAGCGATCGGCACCCCCATCGGATATTGTTCCATAAGTTTACGTGCAATCTCCTCGCTTTTCAGGTTCCATTTCCAAGCCTCTTTTGGATGATGAATCTCGCTGTAGCAGTAGCCCAGGGTGTTGTAAAGTCTCCCCAAGTGAACCGCGCCTCCAAATTTTTCACAAAGATCGATTCCGTGCTTGAGTGCAGCGAAGGCATCCTCGATACGACCAATTTCGGCAAGAGAAAGTCCGCGGATGAATATAAGACCTGAGAGTTGGGTTAGGTTCAACATTTTGTTGAGCGCATCCGTCAGTCCTTCTGTTAATTCAACTGTTTTGCCGGGTCTGCCAAGCCATCTCTCCGATACCGCACGTATTCCACGAGTACCGGCGA
>JAPVTA010000002.1:0-24250 GCA_047519465.1 Thermodesulfobacteriota bacterium
AAGAAAATCCGTATGACCCGGGGCTTGAAAGAACTTCTCTGTGATGTGAACCAGCGGTTTCGGGAAGAAGAAAGGCCTTCCCGATCCATCTCCTTCTTGATAGACATCGAACAGGGCCTTTGCAAAACGTTGCGACTCTTTCAAGTAATTGCTGTAAGCCTTTCCGGTGAATACCCCACCCGGTCCGATGGCTGGAACATCTTCAAAATGTTTGGGGATCTCCCAGTAAAGATTGAGGTCGGTGAAGATGGCTTGTCCACCTCTGGCCACAGCTTGTTGGGAGAACTCAAAGATCATCATCTGGGCCAGTTGTTCCATCTCCCGGTCCGGCATCCCGACCAGATAGGGCGCGAAAAAGAGATTGATCGAGTCCCAACCAATCGCGCCGGCAAAATGGCTCTGAAGGGCCGCGGCAAATTTCACCATGTGGGCGAGCAACACCTCAGGATGCTTGGCAGGCCTGGCCATCGCGATCGAGTTGGGAAGGCTCAGGCCGAAGCGCTTGATGTATTCAAGGGATTGACCGCTGCAATAGGGCCGATCGATAAAACCCAGATCGTGGAGATGAATATCCCCACGCATGTGAGCATCGGCAATGTCCTGAGAGAAGACCGTGAGCAGAGCGTATTCCTTCTTGATCCTCTCGGCCAAGGTGAGGTTCGTGGCTTCAGGCCCGTGAGGGACGTTGGCGTTTTCTTTATTAGGATGGAGGATGAGCTGATCGACGTCGTAGAGAGGCATTCCCAGGCGGGTGTGCATCTTGCGGGCTTGCTCAAGTCCTCTTTCGACCAGCTTGGTGTCTACGAGTTCACGGATGAGGGGGGAAGTGATCATTTTAATCCCGGAGGTGGCGATGAGCTCTTCCACCTCCCGGGCAATCTCCTTTGCGGTTTCCGAATCCACGTAGGTCTCGCGCATGAGGGCATCAACAATTCTCTGCCGGTCCCAGCCCAACATCGCTTCGTCCGAGGTGCGGACGAAGAGGGCCATATCCGTGGTCTCCGCTTCTTCTCTAAGATTCTGACGATCCCCTTTCATCTCGATTACGGCTGCCATTTGATCTCACCTTTTATCTTATGGGAAATCGGTAAAAAGATTCTTGGAGGGGCTATATTTAGTGTATGGTGGAATGTTTACAACAATATATTGTTATTTGTCAAGAAAAAAAACGCAAATTGTGAAAAAAAAATATTCATTCCGATCTTTTCATGGTTTTGGCTCCGAACTCGGAACTCCTGACCCCTTGCTGCTCTTTTCCTTATTATCATTATATGAAGGCCCCTTTTGGAAGGGCCTCAGCGGCGTTTCGAGGAGGCGCTTGATGATCCCCCAGGTGCTTTCTTCCACAATCTTGAAAGGAATGGGCTCAATCTTTGGATCACCCACATTTCCTTTTACCTCATAGAAGTATGAGATGAAACCCTTGTCTTCGCCCGTGAGGATATAGCCTGCAATCGGGACGCTTCTTAATATGGTATCAATCGTTACTAAGGGATGAACCCCTATCCTGACATCGATTAGGTTCTTCCCCAGGTCGATCTTCCCGGTAAGGGTAATTCTCATGGCGTCACTATCTACCAGAAAATCATTTGTCGTAGCCACTCCGTCCTTTATATGAAAAGTCGCACGGATCTGATGATAAGGAAGCCCCTTCGTTGCCAAATCCGGGAGCCTTCCCTTGAGCAACTGGGAAATATTTAGGATCGAGAAGATTTTGGAGAGGATGTTAAAACGTTCGATGGCGCCATTCTGAACCTCAAACCTCAATGCCCCGTTGAGGGATTCCTTCATTTTTTGGAAGTCCTCCCCCTCCCCTCTTAACTCCGCTTTATCAACATGAACTCTTCCGGTAACGATGATCTCGTCCCCCTCCCCTTTTTGGAAAAGGGTTCGGATAAAAGCCTTCGCTTCCATGTTGGAAAAACGGGGCTTGAACTCCATGCTTATCCCCTTTTCCGTCGGCTTTATCCATCCCTCACCCCAGAAGTCCCCTTCGTTTGATTTGAACCGAAAGGGACGGATGAACAAGGTCCCATCGGTCGTCTCCATCTCCCCCTTTAGGTCTTGAAAATGAAGGCTGCGATAGCTGCCCCTATCGACCTGCACCGTGCCGTTAATCGACCAAGTTGAAAGCCAATCTCTTAACTTTTCAAAAGAGGCGGAGGAGGTTCCCTCTTTTTTCGGAAAGAAGGGATCGAGGTCCAGTTGAGGTGAAAAGACCTGAAAGGAGAGCCTTCTGCCTTCCGCCGGGTCTGAGTCTTTTCCGCCCTTCTCGGAAGACGCTGCGAAGGGAGACGAACCCCGGGATAGTGTGCCAGAAAGCGTGACCGGAGAATCTCCCACCCTTCCCTTTAACTCGTCGAATCGGAACTGCTCGGGGGTTATTAAAAAGAATCCTTCGATACGGGAAAGAGAAACGGGAATCTCCCGATGTTGAAGGTTAACTCCTTTCAATCGGATCTCGCCTTCTCTTAAGGCGTCAACCCATTTTCCTGCCTTTCCCAGCCATTTTAGACGAACCTCCGCCCCTCCGTTGAGTTCTTGAAACCCTTCCACCCGGGATCGAATCTGGTCAGGAATAAGGGGCGACTTGATGAGCGAAAGCAATTGCCTGAGATCGATCGAGCCCCAAGTAGAAAGGCTCATATCCCCTTCTTTCAAGGATCCGTCCACGGTCAGAAAGGAGCTACCCGATTGTATCCTCGCCTTTGAAAAACTCATCCCCAGGTTAGAAAACGAGACTCCCCCCTCCTTGAAAATGACAGGGATTGGATTTCCCTTTTGCAGGAGCGAGGCTTCCTTTGGGAAAAACTCCCCCTCGTATGAGAAGCGGGAAATTCCCGGAAGCGTCTTTCCCTTGAATAAGATTTGGCTGGTTCCTGAAAGGGCTTCGACATCTCTCGTTTTCGATCGAACTTCTTCGGAAAACAACGGAGTTTGAAGGAGGGCAAAAAGGTTCTTGAGGTCCATTCTACCTTTGGCCATGAACTCGAGGCCGCGATCCTCCTCTCCGTGTTTCCAAAGGCCGGTGCTCCTTAGAGAAGAGTTACCAAACTCAACCTGCGCTTCTGACCACCGGAGGTCATCGTGGGAAAGTTCGATCCGCCCCTCTCCGATTTGGATGGGGAATGGGATTTGCTGATGAGTGACCCGGGTTCTTGAAAGGTGATAGACCTCACGGTGCTCGAAACGGAGAGGAGGCTTCAGGAGTCCTTTGGCAGCGAGAGAATACCGCGCTTCTCCGGAAAGGATACGGAGGGACGAAAAGGTCCGGCTGAATTCTTCGGGAATCCCTTCGACCTTTGCGAAAGAGGGGAGATCAGTCAAATCGAATCTACCCTGGCACTCGATTTGAAGCGTGGGGACGTGCAGAAGATCGTAGAAGGCGGCGTTGACCTTTTCGAGGGTGGAATGAAAGATTCTTCCTTCGACCCCTTCTAGGTAAAGATGGCCTTTTTGAAAGAGGAGGGAGCCTTTAAGATTTTCAAGAGGCGGAAAGTCCCAGGGAAGTTTCAACTGGGCCCCGTCGAGTTTTGCCTCAACGGAGAGGACATGGGCATTCGCAAGCTGATCGCAGTGGTCAATCTCTGGCATCTTGCCCGAAAGCCTGACAGAGACAGCTTGGAAAGATCCCTTTCCTTCCGAACGGAAAAGATGGTCCGAGACATCTGGCGTGATGATCCGGAAGGGGATGAATTTCTTTCCCTCTGCGATATCGAAGGGGCTGCTGGAGGCTTCGGCTTCCATTCCCATCTCTTCGGACCCGATATCATAAATCCTTCCCTTGGCTTTGACCCGTACCTCCGGCAATTCCATAAAGAACCGGGGAATCTTAAAATCTTTCGTATCGTACTCGGCCTCGAAGTTGAGGTTCATCCACTTCGGTTTCAGAATGAACGAAAACACCTGGGGATAGTCAAAGAGGACATCTTTCATCATGATTTCTGCCGAGGTCTTGAAGGGTCCGTGGAATTCTCCTCGGAAATGACCATTCATGTCGAGGATTCCTGAAATTGTTTCCATAGGAACCATTGTTTTGAGGTAAGGCCAGAAATGGAACGTTTCAACCCCTTTCATCTTCACCTCTGCCTCGACCCTTCCTTTTGAAAAGTCCATATTTTCGGGAATATTCTGAATGGTTCCGTTGATGGAAAACTGGCCTTCTTTTTTGGAATGAAGGATTTTCCCGCTGACCCTAAACGAAAACGCCCTGCGGTAGGAGACTTTTGAGAGTTTAAAATTGAAAGTCCGCACCTCTGTTTTCAAAGGTGAATCGCCAAAGCTCTCATCCAAGAAGAAGATCACGCCGTCTCGGAGGATCAGGGAAACTCCGACAAGAGAGGCGAAGACCTCTGAGATCTTCTTTTCCGTTTCCTTCTTTTTTGGGGCCAAAGGGCTGTCGGACAAGAAATTCAGCTGGCCTTTTCCATCCCTAACGATACGAAACGTGGGTCGATCCACGACAATCCGTTTCCATTTAATTTGTCTGTTGAGAAGAGAGAGAAGCTTGACTCTTAGAATCAGCCTCTCGGACTGAAGAAGATCGAAGGCCAGGGAACGATCCCTGACCCGAAAGTCTTCGAAGGAAATTCCCGCTCCTCCCCACAAATTTATTTTTGCCTTTCCGACTAAGACTTCTCTGCCCAGAGCCGTCGTCAAGGATTTCTGAAGGGCATTCCGGTAAATATTAGGGTCGAGGAGATATCGGACGGACAAAAGGGTGAGGATTCCGACGAGAATCATCGGAATCGCTATCCAGAGAAGGATCCATTTCTTAGACCGAGCCATGAATTTTCCTTTAAATCCGGTCGCTGTAAAGGCAACCGGCCAGGCTTTGTCATTTTAAATTCCAAAATCCAAATGACCGCCCCTCACCCTTCCCCTCTCCCCGCTGGGGAGAGGGTGGGGGTGAGGGGAAATTTCAAATATCTTTGGCTACCCTTCATTTGGCATTTGCCTGCCTGCGCGAAGCCGCTTCGGCGAAGGCAGGGATTTTGACACTTGGATTTAGCCTCTAAGATGTCTTCATCGCATGGGCGAGCGTCAGGACATCTACTCTCCCCGCGCCCCCTTTCAGCAACACCTTTGAACATTCGTTGACCGTGGCCCCAGTGGTGTAAACGTCATCGATCAGAAGAATCCAAAGCCCTGATAGCTCTTCCTTCTCGATCACATGGAAAGTTCGCCTCAACGCCTTCTCCCTTTCAACACCGCTTAGATTCACCTGAGGAACGGTGGGTTTCTTCTTCTGAAGGATCGTTTTACGGTAGGGAATTCCTGTCCGACGGCTTAAATCTTTTACGAGGAGGAGGGCTTGGTTGAACCCTCTTTCCCTTAGGCGCCTGGTGTGTAGAGGGACAGGGATCAGAAGGTCAAGAGAACCGGGCTCCCAATAACGATTCAACCCTTCTGCCATCCACTCTGCAAAAAAAGGAGTGAGGTAAGTCTTCCCCTCATATTTCCACCGATGGATCGCCTCCTGAAGAGAGCCCTCGAAAGCTCCCAATGCCCTGGCCATTGTAAAATATCTTCTGTGCGTCACACAAGCGCCACAAGGATGGGTTTCAACCTTTCGAGAGGCAAAGGGAATTCCACAAATTGAACAAAAGGGAGGGTCGATCCAGCGGATCTGGGAAAAACAACTTGAGCAGAACCCCTGCGTTCCTTCTTCTAAAAATTTTTCGCAGCAGGGACATTGCGGGGGAAGAAGGAACTGGAAGAGTGTTGATCGGAATCTCATGGTTCATCCCGAGTGATACCTGTCTTCTGGCCGGCGGCCATCGGCAGAACAGACAGCACAAGTGCGTGGAATACGGAGAAATACGATGGGAGGTGGACCCTTTCACCCCGATAGAAATGATGCCCCGGTGGGATTTCTAACGGGGTTCAGAAAAAAGATGGAGAAGGCAAGGAGATCGCTTTCTCCGCTTCCTTGATGGTATAGGTGCTCCACTGATGACATTGGGGACAGTAAGCAATCCACTCTCTTGATTCTCTTTCGCAAGTGGTGCAAAAGAACGAAAGGTGGGAAGTCCCGCTCAATTCGAACGTCCTTTCGAATTCTTGGGCTGCACGACCAAAGTCTTTCTTGTGGAGGTAGATTTCCGCAAGAAGCCTGTGGAGGGCGGGGAAATCTTTCACCCGAAAACTAATTTCGTTGATTTCCTCAAGAGCTTCTTCCAACATCTCCAGCCTCAAACAGAGCTTGGCATAGAAGAAGGCGAGCGCCCAATTCTCCGGATCCCGTTCAAGTACTCTTTGGTAGATGCGGAGGAGGGTGCTCGGATCCTCACGGTCAAGATAAAGCTCTTCCAGGCGAAGGATGAAGATGACCGACTTGAATCGGGTGAAACTTTTTCCCCAAACCTTCCCGGCAGAGGCCCATCTTCCCATTCGGAGGTAGATATCGCCCAGCAGTACAAATCCTGGCTGAAAAGTCTTTCTTTCACGAACGATCTCCTTCACCTCTTTTAGGGCGTTCTCCAAATTCTGTTCCCCCCCGCGGCCCAAAAGATCTCTGGCACGCTCGTATTTCAACCCCAAATAGAAAAGGTTCTCCTCCTCCTCTGCCTGTTTCCCTTTGGTAACTTTGAGAATGGATCTTTGGATTCGGATCGCCTCCTCCCACCTTCTGCTATCCAGATAAATCTGCCTCAAGGCCTTTAGCCCCTTGAGATTCGTCTCATCCAAGCCGATGGCCCGATTCAGAACCCGAATCGCCTCATCGAGTCGCTTCATGCGCTGGTACACCCCTGCCTGACGGAGAAGGATGTCGATATTCCTCATATCGATCAACTCCGCCCTTCCCAACCAATGAAGGGCGTCCTGATCATGGCCTTCGTGGAGGGCGATCTCCGAAAGCCGAAGGTAGAGATCGATCTGCATGGGGTCTCTTCTCAACACCTCGACGAAGTGGGTTTTGGCTTTGGCCAGATCCCCCCGAAGAAAAACATCCATCCCCTTGTTCAACTCCTCCTTGAGGGACTCCCCCTTTCTTCTTTGGCGCGATCTCATATAATCTTCAAAGGCCCGTTTCGTATCCCGAGCCAAGAAGCCAAAGAAGACCAACATGGCTCCCAATACAAAAGAGGAGGTCATGAGGGTAGAGAGATTTGTGGAAATGGTTTTCCCAAAAAAGCGGAATTCTTCCACACCCATAGGGTTCTGGAATGAAAGCCAAAGAAAAAAACCCATCACAATAAAAAGGAAGCCCAACAGAAGTTTAACTGACATCGTCTATAACTTTCCCTTTTCCAAGTTCGTTAAGCATGGGACGCAATATTTCGCCACCGGGCGAACCTCAAGCCGTTTTAAACTGATGGGACCTCCGCATTCTTCGCAGATCCCGTAGGTTCCGTTCCCAATACGATCCAGTGATTCGTCCACCTCTTTGAGCCTCAGTCGCTCGTTCTCATTTAAGCTAAGCAGGATTTGCTTGTTATAAATATTCGCCGCCTCATCCCCAATGTCTTGAATACCATCTTGACCCATCTCCTTTGAAGATTCAACCATTTGTTTGACCTCACCGACGATCTGTTCCCGTTCCTTTAGGAGAATTTTCTTGAACCTCGCAATCGTCTTTTGGTCGAGTTTATCCGGCCCCTTGTTTTGACCCGCCTGCACTTTCACGCGAGGCTTCGCTTTGGATTTTACCTTGGGTCTAACCTTTCCTTTAACCAATGCTTCCTCCTCTCAGGGGATCAATTCGGGGGGCATCGATCCAAAGCCCTTCCAAATCGTAAAATTTTCTCATCGGTTCTAGAAAGATGTGAACCACTACGTCCTCGTAGTCCATCAAAACCCATTTTCCCCCGGTCATTCCCTCCTGACCAAGAGGTCGAATCCCTTTCTTCTTGAGAGCCTCTTCAATTCCCTGCGCAATCGCCTGAACTTGACGATCCGATTTGCCGCTGCAGAGTAAAAAATAGTCCGTAAAAGAGGTCCTCCCTTTCAACTCAAGAAGAACCGGGTCTAAGGCTTTCTTTTCAAGTGCTGCCTTCAGGCAGAGCAAAGACTTTGTTTTCGAGTCGGTGGCCATATCCTCCTGAAGGATGAATTTGAGTGTAGCATTATACCAGAAAAAATCCAGTTGACAAATAAAAAATGATGAAAAAAAACATTTTGGGAGTCACAGGTTCCTCTGATAAAGCCCGTGCTCTTGAATATAAGCCTCCACCTCGGCCGGGATCAGATACCTGACAGACCTTCCTTTTTCAATCAACTCTCTGACCTTCGTGGAGGAGATGTCGAGAAACGAGATTTCTTTAAAATAGAGCAAGTGCCCTGAGAGATGGATCCAGGCCTTCTCTCCGGAGTCATATCGGAAACTCGGGCTCAGGCCCCCCGGGAAGGGTGAAGGCGAGCTATTCTCTTGAAATCCCGGCCGAGTCATCACGATAAGGTCGCAAAGAGAAAAGAGATTTTGGAATTCCTTCCATGTCTCAATCTCCACGAAGGCGTCGCTCCCCAGGATAAAGAAAAGGGCATCCTGGCGTCTTTCTCGGAAAAATCGGATGGTATCGACGGAGTAAGATTTCCCGGGCCTTGAAAGCTCGACGTCACTGATGGAAAAATGCCGATTGATTGAGGTGGCTAACCTCACCATCTCCAGCCGGTGCTTCGCTTCGATGACTCTTTCTGTCACCTTATGTGGGGGGACAGAAGAAGGAATGAAGATAACCTCCTCGAGCTGGAATGCCTCCCAAATCTCTTCCGCACCCCTGAGGTGACCCAGATGGATGGGATTGAAGGTACCTCCAAACAGCCCAATCCTCCTACCTGCGGATTCGTTCTTGATTTCTCAATCCTCCCCTATATTGAATCCTGAATTAGGAATGTCAAATGTCAAAGTTCGAACGCCAAAGGAAATCCGAAGCTCAAATGACTAAATTTCTTCATTTTGAACTTTGACATTGCTTTGATATTTGAATTTTGAAATTTGAATTTTTATTTTCGGATTTGTCCTTCTCCATACACGATGAATTTAGTCGTCGTCAGTTCCTCCAACCCCATGGGTCCAAAGGCGTGGAGTTTGGAGGTACTGATCCCGATCTCTGCGCCCAGGCCCAACTCGAACCCGTCGTTGAACCTTGTTGAGGCGTTCACCAGGACACACGAGGAGTTGATTTCCCTTAGAAACCTCTGCGCATTCCGATAATTTGAAGTGATGATCGCTTCTGTGTGAGATGAGCCATACCTTGCAATGTGTTCGGACGCTTCTTCGATTCCCTTCACCACCTTGATGGAGAGAATCAGGTCTAAATATTCCTGAGACCAATCTTCTTCACGGGCCTCCTTAACGTGGGAGAGAATTTTTTTTGTCTGAGAACATCCCCTCAGTTCGACGCCTTCCTTCTGAAGGGCTCTCGCCACCTTCGGAAGGAATCGGGCTGCCACCTTTTCATGAACGAGCAGGGTTTCCATCGCATTGCACACTCCCGGTCTTTGGACCTTTGCATTGAGGCAGACCCGGGTGGCCATCTCCGGATCGGCCGTATCGTCGACGAAGATATGGCAGACTCCTTTATAATGTTTGATGACAGGAATCTTTGAGTGTCTCGTCACGAATCGAATGAGCTCCTCCCCTCCCCTGGGGATGACGAGATCAATGTCACCCTCCAACTGAAGCATCTCTCTTATGGCTTCCCTCTCCGTATGAGGAAAAATCTGGATCGCTTCCTGGGGGAGTCCCATCTCAACGAGGACCTTTCGAAGGATTTGTCCGATCGCCTGATTCGAACGGAAGGCCTCTGACCCGCCTCTCAGGATCACACTGTTGCCCGACTTAAGGCAGAGGCCGGAGGCATCTGCCGTGACGTTGGGCCTCGATTCATAGATGATTCCGATGACGCCAAGGGGAATCCTCATCCTTCCGACCGTCAAGCCATTTGGCCTCTTCCACATCCGGGTGACCTCGCCCACCGGGTCGGGAAGACGGGCCACCTCCCGGAGCCCTTCTGCCATTCCCCGAATCACCGAAGGGGTCAATCTTAAGCGGTCGATCAATGAGGAAGAAAGATGTGCCTTCTGGCTCGCGACAAGATCCTTTTGGTTTTCTCTAATCAGCCGTTCCTCATCCCGTTCCAGGCTCTCTGCCATCGCAAGCAAAGCCTTGTTTTTTATGTCGGTGGAAAGCCGGGCCAGCGGACGAGAGGCCTCCTGAGCCTTTCTGGCCATCTTTCTTACCTCTGTCGCAAAATCCATTTTCTTTTTCATAAAACGACTAAGTCATCCCGATGGATCACTTCATCACAGTATTTATAGCCCAGCGTTGATTCGATCCGATCGCTTCGAAGGCCTTTGATTTTTTCAAGCTCTGCGGCGCTGTAGTTCACCAATCCCCTGGCAAACTCCTTCCCACGAGGTCCCAAACAGGTGACCAGATCCCCCCGGTCGAAACTCCCCCTGACCTTGACCACACCGGATGGAAGCAAGCTCTTTCCTCTCTGGACGACGGCCTTCTTTGCCCCCTCGTCGACGATCACGTCGCCCTTGGGTTTCGGGTTAAAAGCAATCCAATGTTTCCGGCTGCTCAGGGTCTCCTGTTTCGGGAGGATCAGCGTTCCGACCTCCTTTCCCCTTAAGATCTGATGGAGAATTCTTTCCTTGGTCCCCCGCGCCACCACTGTAGGAATTCCAAAGCGGGATGCTTTTCGGGCCGCTTGGATTTTGCTGATCATGCCTCCCACGCTTGTCTCACTTCTCGTCTCCCCGATCATCCCGCCCATTTCCGTATCAATCTCCTCCACCAGAGGAATACATCGGGCATGCGGGTTCGTCCTCGGATCGGAATCACAAAGACCGTCGATGTCTGTCAAGATGATGAGAAGATCCGCTCCGATCAGGTTGGTAATCAGAGCAGAGAGGTTGTCATTATCACCGAATTTGATCTCGTCCACCGCCACGGTATCGTTCTCATTGATGACAGGGATGATTCCAAGCTCGAGAAGGGTCAGCAGGGTATTGCGGGCATTGAGGAACCTCCGCCGGTGACTCAAATCGTCGCGCGTCAGAAGGACCTGGGCGACCATCTGCTGATAGCGTGAGAAGTAGCTCTCATAGATATTCATTAGACGGGTTTGACCCACGGCGGCTGTGGCCTGTTTTTGTGTGATATCATGGGGGCGGGTCGTGTAGCCCAATTTCTCCATTCCGGCAGCGATGGCCCCGGAGGAGACCAAGACGATTTCATATCCTTGGCGCTTCAGCTCCGAAATCTCTTTAGTCAAACGGGAAAAAACGTCGTAATGGAGCCCTTTCTCGACAGAAGCCAAAATACTGGAGCCCACCTTGACGACAATTCGTCTCCCCTTTCCCAGTATCTCTTTGCGAATATCCCTGTTATCCATATCAAAAACACGACGTATGAGTGTACCGCGTCATAAATCCCTTCACAAGGATTGTCATCCCTGCGGAAGCTCGCCTCGGCGCTCGCCTCTCGGCGAAGCCGAGGGAAGCCTGGGCAGGAATCCAATCCTTTCGGCTGTCCTGGATTCCCGTTTTCACGGGAATGACATCTTCACGCAGGAGTCAAATACGTTTATTCAGGGTGATGAAGAATTGCTCGTCATCGAATCCAGTTCCCTAAACGCTGTTTCCAGCAGTTCTTCCACACCCTCCCCTGTCTGGCCGGAGATCAAATAAAGTTGATGGCCCATTTTCTCAAATTGATTCTCGATATCCATCGCCCTTTCCCGCACCGACGGAAGGTCTACTTTATTGAGGGCAAGGAGTTGCTTTTTCTCCTGAAGCGAAGGGGCGTAGGCCTTCAATTCACGGTTGAGAGCCTGAAAGTCATTGACCGCATCGCGAGAAGGTTCTTCCGAGACATCCAAGAGATGGATGAGAAGGCGTGTGCGTTCTACATGCCGAAGAAAGGTTAATCCGAGCCCGGCTCCTTCTGAAGCCCCCTCAATTAATCCAGGAATGTCCGCCGCCACAAAGGGCCGGTGACCTTCTCGGTTCACCACCCCCAGGTTGGGAACAAGCGTGGTGAACGGGTAGTCTGCAATCTTCGGCCTGGCAGATGAGATTCGGGAGAGGAGGGTTGATTTTCCCACATTAGGATAGCCGATCAGCCCCACATCGGCGATAAGCTTCAGTTCGAGTCCTAACCAACTCTCACGTCCTGTTTCACCCTTTTCCGCACGGCGAGGCGCACGCTGCGTGGGCGTGGCAAACCGCGCATTTCCTCGGCCGCCACGGCCTCCCTCGGCCGCGACGAATCGCTGGCCGTCAAGCAAAAGGTCTTGCAGGACTTCTCCTGTCTGATGATCCCGAACGAGCGTTCCGACCGGAACTCGAATGACGAGATCCTCTCCATTCTTTCCGGTTTGATTCTTTCCTCTACCGTGTCTTCCTTTTTGGGCGCGAAATTGTTTGGGGTAGGCTAAATCGAGAAGGGTAACCAGTTGAGCGTCAGCCTGAAGGATCACGTCTCCGCCTTTTCCTCCATCACCTCCGTCCGGACCCCCTCTGGGGACAAACCGTTCTCTCCGAAAACTGACACAGCCATCTCCACCGTCGCCCGCTTTCACATGGATTCTTGCTTCATCCACAAACTTCATCATCAGCGAATCATAGGCCGAATGGAGGCTTCCAAACCATATCCAAATCCAGCACGCAGCGCTTTAGAGGGGCAAGGCCCTGAATCCAAGGCGGTTCAGGGAGCATAGACACTCACCTCTTTCTTATCCCCCCCTTTCGTCTCATATTTAACGATTCCGTTAATCCTGGCAAAGAGGGTGTAATCCTTCCCCATTCCTACGTTTTCTCCGGGATGGACCCGGGTTCCTTTCTGGCGGACCAAAATGTTCCCTGCCTGGACCCATTGTCCGCTGTATCGTTTGATGCCCAAACGCTGTCCTGCGCTGTCTCTGCCGTTCCGGGAGCTTCCTCCCGCCTTCTTGTGTGCCATCGCTCTCTCCTTCGGAGGTTCGAGGTTAAAGGTCAGAGGCTTGAGGCAAGAGTATTTAGCCTCTAACCTCTAGCCTTCATCCTCTAACCTAAGTTGATATCATTTACTTTTAAGTACGTATACGTTTGCCGATGCCCTTTGAATCGGCGATAATTTTTTCTTCTTTTCATCTTGTAGGTCAGGACCTTTTTCCCCTTGCTCTCTTGAACAATCTCCCCCTTGATGACGACATTGGCCAGATGGGGAGTTCCGACCAGGGTATCCCCTTCCTTGGAGACCATCAGGACATCTTTCAATTCCACCTGATCTCCTGCTTTTCCCTCCAATTTTTCTACCCGGATCAGGTCTCCTTTGGAAACCCGATATTCCTTCCCGCCGGTTTTCACCACCGCATACATCCAATGCCTCCAGACTAAAATAATTATCGAATATTAATCGATTCTTACCCTCTTGTCAAATTCCTGCTTTTTTGAACGAGATCTCCGTTCCAATTTCCATTATTCGGAACCATTTCCACCCTCCGGCCTATGCTGCGGGGCTGATTTCGTCGAATCCGGGCCGACTGACTGAAGGACCTTGCATTCGGGAATGTCTTCTCGACGGCTTGCCCCAGACCGTCGAGAAAGGCAATGATATCGATTAGTTCCTTATCACGATCGGTGATATGGGGTTGAATCACTGCCCAGGCAGCGATTGTACGGTCAATGGCGATGAGCGCAATCTTAGCAGAGCCATCCGAATCTCTTGGGAATTCACCGCATTGCTCTTCTTTCTCCTCAATGTTTCCCCGGACGGCCCGCATAACCTTAGCGCTAATGAAGTACTGGTACCACCGGATCACTTCAATGGCTTCCTCGATACGGACTCCCTCTCTCGCGGCGGCTGCAACTTCAACGAACAGGGTTTCTCTCCGGCTGAACCAATCCTCCGCCAATTGGCTGTACCTCTTCGCGGCCCGGTAAAGCAGATGATTCTCGGCGGCCGCATCCTGGGTCCTTATATTTTCTGTATCGTCGGAACCCAGCGTCTCGATATCTATCCCCCATTCTTTTGCACTCTCTCTCAGCAGCTCCAGGCTTTCACCCAGGATTTCCGTTAATTTCTTCCAGAATGCCTCATTCCTCATATCCCGCGCTTCGGGATCCGAAAATTCCTCCTCCGAAATGGAGAAATTTAGACAGCGCGAGGTCTGCGGGCAACGTTCACACCATCGATCACAATAGTTATAAATTCCGGCGATAAATCGCTCGTCGGAAGCAAGCTTTTTAAGGCGATCCCGATTCATCATACTCCCTTTGGCCCGAAAGGACTCTGTTGAAGCTATGAAAGATCAAATTTCGATGATGTTGAATTGCTCCTGGTGGAACCCAACCTTCCCCTTAACAACGATCTTTTTCCTCAGTTTTTTCTCCAATTCCTCCACGCCCGCTCTTTCCTCTTCGTAAAGAAGGTCGGCGATCTCCGGATTGGCCTCGACCATGATGGTATGGCCCCCCACTTCAGTAGAAGTCCTTTCGATCTCTCGGAAGATATCGTAGCAGACGGTCGTCTTCGATTTAATCAGCCCTACTCCCTCACAATAGGGACAGGGCTCGCCCAGGATCCGGGACACATTTTCCCTGGTTCGCTTCCGGGTCATCTCCACCAACCCCAGTTCTGAGATCTTGAAGATATTTGTCTTCTGACGGTCTTTCTTCAGAGCTTCTTCGAAAGCCCGATAAACCTTCTCCTTGTCCCCCTCTCTTTCCATATCGATAAAGTCAATGATGATGATCCCTCCAATGTTCCTCAACCTCAACTGGTAGGCGATCTCTTTGGCTGCCTCCAGGTTGGTCTTAAGAATAGTGTCCGCCAAATTTCTCTTTCCCACATATCTTCCCGTATTCACATCAATGGCCACCAGGGCCTCGCTCATATCGATGACGATATACCCTCCGGACTTGAGCCAAACCTTACTGCCCAGGATTTTGTCGATCTCCACTTCAATTCCGTAAGCATCGAAGATCGGCTCTTTCTTCTCATAAAGGGTCATCTCGTATCTTTGTTTTGGCATATACGTGCTAATGAAGGAGAGAATATGATCGTATTCTTCTTTCGAGTCGATGATCGTCCGATTGACCTGAGGGGAGAGGATGTCCCGGATGACGCGGAGGACCATGGTCAGATCACTGTGGATCAGCGAGGGAGCGGGTGAATTCTCTTTTTTCTTCTGGATATTGTTCCAGAGATGAAGGAGGAATTCCATATCCACTCGAATTTCATCCGCCGCTGCCCCCTCGCTGGCCGTCCTGACAATGAAGCCGGCCCCCGGAGGTTTCATCGATTGAACGATCTCTCTCAGTCTCTTTCGTTCCTTTTCATCCTTGATCCTTCTCGAAACCCCGATATGATCGACCATGGGCATGTAGACAAGATACCTGCCGGGCAATGTGATGTGGGACGTAATTCGCGTCCCCTTCGTGCCGAGGGGCTCTTTGGAGACCTGAACCAATATCTCCTGGCCTTCGGAGAGGAGATCTTGAATCTGTGAAGAAGTGCTGTTGATATAGGCGGGCACCTCTTCCCCCTGAAAGCCCATTTCCTCGTAATCTTCGATCCCCCCCAGGACATCTGAGACATAAAGGAAAGCAGCCTTTTCCAGTCCAATATCCACAAAGGCGGCCTGCATCCCCGGCAGAACCTTCACCACTTTCCCCTTATAGATGTTGCCCATAATCCCCCTGTCCTTGATGCGCTCGATGTAGAGTTCGGCAAGGACACGTTCCTCCAACAAGGCCACTCTTGTTTCGGATTTCGTCACGTTAATGATTAACTCGCTCGCCATGACTACTCCACGCCCCCCCCTCACCCTTCTGTCTCCCTTCGGAGAGAGGGATGAGGTGAGTGGACTAAAATTTTGGTCATTGAAATTTTGGTCATTATTTGATTATTGGTGCTTGGAATTTGGTGATGACCACATAGGTTTGTGGTTTTCATTCCATCTTAACAACCTTTAATTGAGCCAAGGGTTCTCCTTCCAAACCCAGTACAGTCCGTACAATCTCAATAGGCTTCGCTGTTCTTCCCCCCGTCCTTCGGAGTACCAACTCTACTCCCCATTCAGGCTTTTCCCTTAACGCTTCCTTGACCTCCATCCTTTCAATCAGCCCCCGGACATCCACACTCCTCTTCTTCCCATCTCTCTCCTGATGAATGAAGAGCTCTTTTTTATTCAACGCGTCCTTGATCTTCAGGCTGGCCTCCTCCCTTGAAAGGGGAGGACCCAAAGGGATCCGGTAGACAGACCAATTGGGTAAGGAGGAGCGATGAAAAAAGAGCGGAATCTCCTCCGCTTCCATGACCTGAATGCCCGGCGGCAGACTTTGATTCAACTTCTCCACAACTTCAGGAAGAGCGATTTCCCCCTCACACTCCATATCTACAATCTCCGAAAGACTCTCCATTCCTACCGGTAGAGCTGTGGCGAAGACGATCCTGGGCATCGGGTGAAATCCCTCAGAAAAGCAGAGAGCAAGGCCAGCCCTCTTGGATGCCCGATAGAAGAGATGCGCCAGTTCCAAATGGCTCAGGAATCGCATCTCTCCTACCTTTCTGAATTTTAGTCGAATCTTTCTCTTCTTCTCTCTCCTTTGGATATCTCTTCCAGCCGCTTTCTTCGGACCCTTCAATTCGACCGGCCCGCTCTCTCTCACCAGGATGGTTCTCCCGTTACAAACTCCACATCGATGACAATTCTCTGCCACGCACGGAGGGCTGGTTTTCTCTTCAAGACCTCTCCGATATTCTTCCCAAAGAAATGGAGCATCGACCCCCGTTTCGATGAAAGACCACGGGAGGACATCCTCAAATTTTCTCTTTCGTGTGTGAAAATCTATTTTCACTCCTGTTTTCTGGAAGGCTTGTTTCCACAAGGGATAGCGGAATTGGTCACTCCAGCCGTCAAAACGACATCCCAGCCGGAACGCTTCCACTAGGACCCGACAAAGACGTCGGTCCCCCGTTGAAAAAATTCCCTCCAAGAAACTGAGATGAGGATCTTGCCACTTAAAGCGCAGATGATTCTTCTTCACCCCGTCCCCGACGAAATGAAGTTTTTCCTTCATCTCCTCCAGAGGGATCTGGGCTTCCCATTGGAAAGGCGTGTGGGCCTTCGGGACGAAAGTAGAAACACTGATGTTGATATTGGGATAGGTTTTCTGTCTCTCTCCTAAGGAAGCAACCTTTCTGGTCAGCTCAAAGATCCCCCTTAGGTCCTCTTCCTTTTCTGTCGGAAGTCCGATCATGAAATAGAGTTTGATATTCTTCCATCCTTTTGAAAATAGCTCCGAGAGACCTTGGAAAAGGACCCCTTCATCCAACTCCTTATTGATGACGCTTCGAAGTCGCTCTGTTCCCGCCTCGGGTGCGACCGTAAACCCGGTCTTTCTCACCCGCTTCACCTCTCCTGCCAGATGTCCTACCACACTCTCAATCCTTAATGAAGGAAAAGAGACAGCCACCTTCCTGGATTCAAACTGATCCATGAGGTCGGACAGAAGAGGCTCAATACAAGAATAGTCTCCCGCGCTAAGAGAAAGTAAAGATAGCTCTTCATAGCCTGTTTGCTTGAGGGAGGCGTCGAGAATCTCATGAATGCGCTTTGGATTTCTCTCACGGTAAGGTCGGTGGATGAACCCGGCCTCACAGAAGCGGCAGCCCCTCTTACAACCCCTTGCGATCTCGATATTGAGACGATCGTGAACCACCTTCATGTAGGGGACGATGGGACACGTGGGAAAGGGAGTCTGATTGATGTCCGAGACAATTCTCTTACGTACCTTTTGCCCCTCTGTGTGCACGCTGGGGACATAGACTCCTTCCAATTGAGCGAGGGATTTCAATAAATCTTCTTTCTTTGCCCCGGCCTCTTTCGATTGAATTGCGATGTCGCAGATCTCCAAAACCACCTCTTCCCCATCACCAATGACCATGGCATCAAAAAAATCGGCGACCGGTTCTGGGTTGAAGGTCAAGGGACCTCCGGCGATAATGACGGGGAACCGGTTATCTCTGTCTGTTGAGAAAAGAGGTATGTTGGAGAGGTCGAGCATACTGAGCACATTGGTAAGGCAGAGCTCGTACTGGAGAGAGAAACCGATGATATCAAATTCGTTGAGGGGGGTGGAGGATTCCAGAGAAGAAAGAGGGACCCCTCTCCTCCTCAGGACATTTTCCATATCCACCCACGGAGCGAAAGCTCTTTCGCAGGCGACCCCTTTCTTTGTGTTTAGAATGTGGTAAAGAATCTGAATTCCCAGATGAGACATTCCGACTTCGTAGACATCCGGAAAGGCAAGACAGAATTTTAATTTGACCTCGGCAGGATCTTTTCTGATCGAATGGATTTCTCGGCCCAGATACCTGATAGGCTTAGAAACGACGGAAAGAAACTGTTTCAACCCATCACCGTCCTTCGTCCCAATTCCCTTCCCCCACCCCTGATTTCCCAGTCCCCCATAGGAGACTGTGCCACAAATTATAGAAGCCGGTTCAAGACAAGACGGAAGAGACGGTCGGGTAGAAAAAGCTTTGGGGCGGCAACCTCTTACATGTGAGATTCATACGTTCCATGCCCTTGAGATGACTTCATTTTCCATAAGCGCCGATTGGCCATTCCTAAAAGGCCGCATTCCAAAGCTTAGAAACCCGACTGTCTCTTCCGCCAAGTCTGCGATTGCGACATAGCCCCTCGGGGCGGGAGAGGATGGGAGGGCGTTATGTTATTAAAAATACTATAATTTCTTCCACCTGTCAATTTTGGTCGACGAGTCGAGAAAAAGATGTATACCGCATATGAATGCCCAAGTGCCGGAATTCATCATTGACACTCAGAAATGAGCTTGCTACATTTCTAAAAACAAATTCTAAATGACGAGTTCGTCGCTCTTGCCTACCGGCCCCGGTCCCGCACTATTAATTAATAGACCGAGGGCGGGGCAGGCCCGCCTCGATGAGCCGCCGGCGAGGCAGGCCCTAAACCTCACATGGTACAGGGCAGGCAGGCACGAACCATGAAAATCATAAATCCCCCATCCTCCTTTCAGTAAAGAGGGATCAAGAGATGGCTTAAATGAATCTGGCAAACCGATTGATTTTATCCGTCGTCCAGCTTCTTCCGAAACCTCTGGTGAAGCGGTTTGCCATGCGCTACATCGCCGGCGAAGGATTGGACGACGCCGTCCGCGTCGTAAGGGCCGTCAACTCGAAACATATGATGGCAACGATCGACGTCCTTGGTGAAAATGTCGTCACCCGTGAAGAATCTCTGGCAGCTGTTAGAGCATGTGAAGAAGTCCTTCATTCGATCGATAAAAACGGTCTCAGTGCAAATCTCTCTATTAAACTCACTCAATTCGGGCTGAAGATCGATGAGGAATTCTGCTACTCCAATGCAAAACGGTTGCTGGATATCGCCACCGGGTACAACAATTTCGTACGGATTGATATGGAGGATTCATCCACGACGGCCGAAACATTCGAATTATACGGAAGGCTTCGGTCCGAAGGTCTTAACAATTTGGGGGTGGTCATCCAAGCAAATATGCGGCGAAGTGAGGAAGATGTCGAGAGATTGATCCTCACAAAGGCAAATGTCAGGCTTTGTAAAGGAGCTTACATTGAACCGGAGGCCATCGTCTTCAGGGGCAAAGAGGAAATTCGTCTTAACTATCTGAAGCTTCTCAAAAGACTTCTTGAAGGAAAGTGCTATGTCGGCATTGCGACCCATGACGATTTTCTCATAAACAGTGCTTACCAATACATCAAAGAGATGAACCTCCACAAATCCGACTACGAGTTCCAGATGCTTTACGGTGTAAAGAGTAAGCTTCGGGACAAAATTGTTGCAGACGGACACAGGCTGCGCGTTTATGTTCCTTTCGGTCAATACTGGTATGCCTACTCTATCCGGCGATTTAAAGAAAATCCTCAGATTGCCTGGTACGTGTTTCAAGCAATCTTTTCGGGGAGCTAACGCGAAGGCAATGAACGAGACGGTGTCATAATCGCGCGGCGTTGACGAAAGAGACAGTTGGGCTCCCTGGCCAGCGGCAGGCAGAGCCTTAGAATGCGGTCTTTTAGGAATGGCTAATCGGTACATCTCTTCCATCTTGACTTGAACCGACCTTTGTAATTGTGCCCCAGTTTAAGCGGGGAGAGGGATGGTGACCGGGGATTTGACAGGCGCTTAAAGGTTGTGGTATGAGGTAATGAATAATAATATTGATCCGCTTTCAGGTGGCTTGCAGCCAAGAAGGGAACCCCGTGAGAGCCGGGGACGGCCACGCCGCTGTGATCGGGTACGAAACTTGCCAGACCCACTATCCCTCGACGAGCTCGGGATGGGAAGGGGCAAGAAGGCCTGAAGTAATTGGAAGACTACAGGCCGCAGTAGGATGATCCGAAAGCCAGAAAACCTGCCTGAATGCGCTTCACACGAAGTCTTCGACGGAAGACTGTGAAGGGTAAGGTTAAGAAAACCCGGTCTTTCATACGAAGACCGGGTTTTTTTATTGGAATTTGGGATATGACTGGAAATGCAACTCTGAGGATTGCCGCCTTCATCTCATTGGGTATCCATCTCCTATTTCTCGTGATTGTCTCAAACTTATTCCGACACCCAAGGGTCCTTCGAATGGACACGCCTTATGTCAAGGTTATTCTTCACCCCTTGGCAAGCCAAGAGAAACCCGATGTAAAGATTATTCCGCCTGTCCCGCTAAGGGTGGGAGATCGGGATGGGGTAGATCCCTCAATAGGCCGGAAGGAACCAAACGAGGATTCTCTTTCCCTTCCCACGTCAGTAGCCAAAGCCATTCCTTTTGAGCCGAGGCCCGTTTCGAAAAATAAGGAGGAAGAGGAAGTATCCGACGACTCAGCTAACATCGTAGTCACGGCTCCGGGATCGCTCTTGGACAACCGCTCGAACCTTGAGAATCAAGGGAACAGGAATTCTTCCGAAAGGCCCGCTCCAAACGTGGAGAATGATTCTGCCTCACCCGCTTTACGTTCCGGAGAATTTGATGGGGGTACTTTCTCATACAGCAGCTCCGGAGAGGGAAAGGGATCGGGAAACGGGATGGGGCATACCGCCGGCATTGGAAGAGGGTACGGAAGGCAAGGAATTTTGGGAAAAATGTTTTCCTCTCGCGGAGGGGATAACGGGGCTCGGCCCAGATACGTCGAGAACCCGAAACCGAACTATCCTCAGGAAGCCAGGGAGAAGGGACACCAAGGGGAAGTCGTGTTAAGAGTGGAAGTCCTCGTCAACGGACAGGTAGGGCAGATTCAGATAAAGAAGTCGTCCGGCTATGAGTTGCTCGACCACTCCGCCCTTACCACTGTAAAGCAGTGGAGGTTTATTCCCGCAAAGAAGGGGGACGCTTTCATCCCTCTTTGGGTAAACATTCCCATCAAGTTCCAACTCCAATGAAAAAGCGATGTCCTCGTGAACCGGAGAAGAGAGCTGTAACCACGCTGAGCAACGGCGATCCGTTGTCACTCCCGCAAAAACGGGAGTCCAGAAGTAAGGCTCGAAGGAAATGGATTCCTGCTTTCGCCCTGAACCGAGTCTGGTTCTGGGCTTTCGCAGGAATGACATTAGTACTGCTATCGCCTCTTCTCTGGACTTCAGTCTCCTTTCCTAGCACCATGACGCTTGTAGATGAGGTCGGAAGAGAAGTGACCTTTCCTTTTCCTCCGAAGCGAATCGTTTCCCTGGCTCCCAACGTCACCGAAATCCTTTTCAGCCTGGGACTCGACGAAGAGATTGTGGGCGTTTCCATCCATTCCAACTTTCCTGAAAAGGCCCGGAGCAAAGTTCGAGTTGGAAGTTATATCCGTCTCGATTTTGAAAAGATCGCATCCGTCAACCCTGATCTGGTCATAGCCACGGGAGCTGGAAATACCCGGGACATGGTAGACCGCTTAGGAAAATTGGGCCTTCAGACTTATGTGATCTATCCGAAAAACTTTACGGACATCCTCCGGAGCATCGCCCATGTCGGCCAGGTCGTGAATCGTGAAAAAGAAGCGGGGGCGATCATCGAGGGAATGAGAAAGAGGTGTGAGAAGGTGATGGAGCTCACCGAGGGTCTTCCCCGGCCCAAAGTGTTTATCCAGATCGGAGACGCCCCCCTCGTGACGGTGGCGAAAGGAAGTTTTGCAGACGACCTGGTTCGGCTTGCCGGCGGTGAAAACATTGCGGAAAAAGAGAAAGAGGTATATCCTCGACTGGGAATGGAGGAGATCCTGAAGAGATCTCCGGAGGTGATCATCATCAGTTCCATGAATCCCGCGGCGGATTATCAGAAGATCTTTCAAGAATGGACTCGTTGGAAGACCCTCCCCGCCGTTAAGAATGGCCGCATTCACCTGATCGACTCTGACTTGCTCGACCGGCCGTCCCCACGCATCATCGAGGGACTGGAGGAGCTTGCAAGAGTTCTCCATCCGGAAAAATTTAGGAAATAGGGTTCTTAAATCCAAATTTCAAAACCCAAATACCAAAGGAATGTCAAAGTTGAGATTCCAAAAGATTTTTCAGATTTGACCTTTGGAATTAATTTGACATTAGAACTTTGTCATTTGACATTCATTCAGTTCCTATGAAGCTGATCACACGCAAGAGGGTCGGCGCAATTTCCATCCTCCTCGGCCTCGTCCTCATCGTTATCATCCTGGTATCGATCACGATGGGAAGTGTGAAAGTTCCCCCCCTTCGTTCCATCCGCATTCTCCTAGGGGCCATTCTGGGTCTCAAGGGAGCCGGGAATGAGACGGAGCGGACCATCATCCTTTCCCTCAGACTTCCCCGGGCAATTCTCGCAGGCTTGGTGGGAGCAGGCCTTTCCGTTTCAGGGGCCACGTTCCAGGCCCTCCTGAGAAACCCTTTGGCCGATCCTTATATTCTCGGCGTTTCGAGCGGAGCGGCCGTGGGCGCGATCATCGCCATTCTATTGGGACTCGGGGTATCCTCCTTCGGCCTCCCTCTGGCTTCATTCTTAGGAGCGCTCCTGTCCATCCTTGTCGTCTTCTATTGCGGAAGGCGGGAAGGGAGGATTCATCCCCATACGCTTTTGCTGGCAGGGGTCATCGTCGGGTCCTTTCTCTCAGCCCTGATCATGTTTTTCATCTCCCTCTCCCAAAAAGAAGAACTCCGTACGATCATCTTCTGGTTGATGGGAGACTTTAGTTTCTCCAACACTCGGTCGATTCTCATCATCTTTCCTTATCTTCTGTTGGGATTCCTCCTTCTTTATCTCCGCGCTCGCCATTTGAACCTCATCCTTTCCGGGGAAGAAAGTGCTGTTCAGTTAGGAGTAGATGTGGAGAGGTTGAAACTGGTTTCCTACCTCTCTGCTTCTTTGATCACGGCGGCATCGGTCTCTGTTTGCGGTCTGATCGGTTTCGTTGGCCTGATCATCCCCCATTCTGTTCGACTGATCTTCGGCGCAGACCATCGTCTCCTCATCCCCGCTTCAGCGTTGGTAGGCGCTTCGTTTCTCATCGCGTCCGATACCTTTGCCAGGACTCTGCTTGCCCCTGTGGAATTACCCGTGGGCGTGATCACGGCGGCCTTTGGAGGCCCTTTTTTCATCTACCTTCTAAGGACGAGGAAGGTGGTCAGAACATTATGATCGAAGCCAATTCCATTTCCTTTCGTTATCATGAGGAGTGGGTGCTCCGGGAGGTCTCTTTCCGGGTGGAGAAGGGAGAGTTCGTCGGAGTGATCGGGCCCAATGGGTCGGGAAAGACCACCCTGCTGAAGCTCCTCTACCGCCTTCTTGCCCCCCAGAGAGGAGAGATCCTCTTTGAGCTCGTTCCCATGAAGAAGATGGACCGAAGGGATATCGCCAAAAGGATTGCTGTGGTGGCCCAGGAGACTCAACTTCTCTTTCCTTTCAGCGTTCTCGAGACGGTCCTGATGGGGAGGTCTCCTTATCTCGGGCATCTGATGTTCGAAAGCGAAAAAGATCTGGAGATTGCAAGAAAAGCGATGGAGTGGACGAAGATCCTTCCGTTTTCCGAAAGACCCGTGGAGGAACTTTCCGGCGGAGAGAGGAAGAGGGTCTTCATCGCCCGAGCTCTGGCTCAAGAACCGGACGTCATTCTTCTGGACGAACCCACCGCCAACTTGGACATCCAGCATCAGATCGATTTTCTCGACCTGATTCTCACGCTCAACCGTGAGAGAGGTCTGACGATTGTCATGGCCTCTCATGATATGAACATTGCCTCTGAATTTTGTGACCGGCTGATTCTTCTTCAGGGAGGGAGAATTTATCAAACGGGGAC
>JAPVTA010000003.1:0-26131 GCA_047519465.1 Thermodesulfobacteriota bacterium
CCTATGTAAAGTGTAGCTTGACACGAGACACCTTTTGAGGTAACCTTATTTATGAAGATTCGAAACGTGATCCATCGGGGACTGAGGCGCTTTATTCAGCAGAATGATCCGTCCGGTTTAGCTCCTGCTGTCGTAGAAAGGGTCCGCAACATTCTCACCTTCCTGCAGGAGATGGAAGACCCCATGGAGTTCCGCGACATCCCGAGCTGGAAAGCCCATCAGCTTACTGGCGACCGCAAGGGAACATGGAGCCTCACCGTCACCCGCGACTGGCGGATCACGTTCAGGATCGACCAGACCGAGAGAGAAATCCTCGACCTGGACTAAGAAGACTACCATTGATAGGAGATGAAACCATGTTGCGTATGGCACGCCCGGCACATCCGGGACAATTCATCAGGATGGAAGTCATTGAGCCTCTCAATCTCTCCGTTACCCAGGCCGCCAAGGCTCTTGGTGTGACCAGAGCCGCTCTTTCTGCCCTTCTCAACGGCCGCGCTGCGCTCTCACCTGACATGGCCCTGCGGATCGAGAAGGCTTTCGGTCCGAAGATGGATACCTTTCTTCGCATGCAGACTGCCTACGAGATTGTCGAGACCCGCGACAGGGAGGCGGACATCAAGGTCAAGCGGTATGTGGCGAAGGTGTCCACCGCTCGCGACAGGGCCGCGCTTTAATGAGGGTTGTTATTCCCGCCCCGATTTCCATCGGGTAAACTCCAGCGGGATCCAGTTGAACAGACTGGATTCCGGATCAAGTCCGGAATGACAGGAGGGGAGGATGTGGGGTAAAAAGCCAATGAAATCAATTTGACACCCGATCAATTCGACTTAATTCGGACGGCAATAAAATAATACACCACTGCAAGCGGGAGGGTGTTTTATTTTGAGGCTGGGTTTAGTTGTGATCCATTTTCAAAATTGATCAAAGAATGTCCGTAACGATAAGGTGAGAAGTCCGCACCGCTTTCGGCAAAATAGCGAGTCCAAAACGTTTGTATCGCTCGAAACGTATTCGAATCAGCCGCGCTGGCTCCTGCCACATAGATTTTGACACCGGTAAGGCTTGGGATAAGGTTGTTCTCTCGGCGATGTCGGATAATTTTGTGAATATACTCGTCTGTGATCTTGTCCTTATCAAATTTGTATTCCTTTGAGTCCTGAATCATATCGGAGAGGATAACCAAAATCTTTTGACGCTCCTTCTCGTCATGGAAAATCGCATCTGCAATATTCAGCGAATCTAAAATCTCCGTCAGCAGAGATCCCCCCTTCTGTGATAGGAGTTTATTCACTTCCCTTCGAACTTTCTCCTTGCTATTGGTGAGGTTCCTCTCAAACTGTAAGCGGTTATCCCAGATCGTTTTTATCGGGATTTCCTCATCCACGGCTGGCTTGAAATCGATATAGGACTGACTGGCGATGGTACCCACGACCACGCGATCCCCTTGCCGCAGGTTCTTATAGATCTTCTCAAACGCCTCCTTACAGACCGTATGCCGAGCTTGATCGGCGCTTCCCGACATGTCCACAAGAATCATGATGAGCCGTGGATGTTGAGCAGAGTTTTCGGGTTTCCCGACCGCTTCAGCACTCCTGTCCAATGGTTCGTATAAGAGAAGTGCACCGATAATGATAAGCCACAGTAACTTCAGTTGCCGCTGTTTCATTTGGATATTCCACCTCGATCGTTACGAATGGGTTTGTTTGGCCACCACCATTTTCAGCGGAGCAGGCTCGGGCTCCAATTTCGTGCCTTCGTCTCCGTTTCCAAACTCTACACCCAACTCATGGTCCCGGTCGAAGGATTTGGGTTTTTCATGGTCCGGGCGCTTGCGCAGGTTGATCTTGCGGTAGTAATGGATGATTTCCTGAGTCCGTTGCTGAATCCGATGTAGTTTTTCTTGCTGTTCGGTCAAGATTTTCCTGTACTTTGCTTCGGCCCTCCGGGCGGCCTTATCGAGCTGGTTTGTCCTACGATGCAAATGCTCCAGCATGGAATCCGGATCGTGCGCAAAATAAGAGCAGAGTGTGGCCGCAGCTAAGATGACCAGGTTCAGTCCAACGAAGGCGGCCCCGATCAGGGTACTATTCCCGAAGCTGCTCACCGCTCCCGCTTTGCTGAGGTCGCCCAGGTACTGGACACGTACGTAGCCGATTGCAACCAGGCCGCCGATGGTAAGGAAAAGGAGTGACCCGACGGGAATGCCATTCTTCCACCACGGAACAGTCCAACGCTTGAAAAGAATCCCCATGGAGTGAGCAATCCATGGAATCGCAGCGGCCACGCCGACCGCCATGACCCATGTGAAAATCTGGTTTTCTCCGAATACCGCGAAGGCGAGCGAATTCATGGGGATTTCACCCAGGACAAATAAAAGCATCAGCACGTAGTACTTCATCCTGCTCAGCTCCACACTCGGTTCGCTGCGACCGATCTTGGCGGCATGAGCATCATAGTCCTTAGAGATTCGCTCATAGTCCTTAAGCAAGGGTCTGTATTTTCCATTGAGGACTTCCAATTTCGGAGCGTATGAAGAGGTTATCTGGCGGGCTTCTTGCCTGGCCATTGCCATCAGCTCTTTCTCAAACGAAGAGAATTGCTGATCGCCCCTGCCGGGAAGATTGTTTTTTGCATCTCTTATAGCGTTTTGTCGTGCACTCAATCTACTATACATTTTTCCTCCTATCTACTTAAGGGTGAGTAGAGTGAACCTGCTCCCGCAGAGCGCGAGGCATGCGGGTAGCCCCGTGGAAGTGGGCTGAACGATATTGATCAAAAGCGCACTTATTTTTCTGAGTACGCTTATCGAGCTCTGATCTGACAGTTTCGATTTCGGCTCCAGCTTAATCTGAAAAAGTCACAAGAATATGGAATTCCGCAAAATAGTAATGATAGCCATTTCATTTTCGAAACTTCCGAGACTGGTATTTTATGAGAGAGCTATACTGGTTTATGGTATTTGGGTGCAAAATCTATGCAAAATTTCAAGAAATGTGCCAACGGGTTGCCAATAATAATTACAGAATATATTCAACCGATTACCTTATATGCCCATTTAAGCATTCCCGGTAACCTTCATTTTTATTGATACAAAATATCGCATCGATTGACAAAAATGTCCCAAGCTCATTTTTGCTCTCATAGTCGAATTCTGCCAACAAAAAACCCAGCCGTTTTGGCTGGGTCTCTTTTTTTCGAAGCCCGCTTTCCAAAGAGCTTTCACTCTTTGGTTCCTTATCACTCTTTCCTTCCAGGTTTTACCCTTTCTGGCCTTCCTAATAAGATTTGCGGGTTCCGAAAATTTTCTTTAATTATTTATAACTCAAATTGCACTTTTCTTCAACAGGGGCCACGTCACATAACCGCTCTGATGCGCGACTTAACTTTTTCCCGGATTTCCGGTGAGTCGTTGCATTTCCCATGGGCCTTGCAAGCGTGTTCCCTGCACTTGTCTAATATTTCCTCTTCCGACTTTGCCCGCACCGTAAAATCGCAGTTCTGTCTGAAGTCTTTACAGCCTAATTCTTTAAGTCCTTCTGTCTGTCGAGCCATAGCACCTACCTCCTTTCTATTTTAAGATAATCATTGGAGTTTGCCACGGCAAGCCAGCCCCCCGATCGGGATCAGCATCGGCACCCGCGAGCTGTATTCAAGGTATTCGCTTCCGAACTCACGATGAAGATCTCGATCCTCCAGATATGTCCCGATAACAATCCAAAAAGTCCACATGATATTGAATATCAGCCTGTCGAGAGTGAGTACAGGACATGACCAGATTATAACTATCACGAATAAATACAGCGGATGCCGAACCCATCGATACGGACCTTTCGCCATAATCTGCTGCTGTTTAGGTGGTCTATTACTGATATAACGCATAAGGCGCTTTACACCGAGCGTGTCGAATGAACCAAGCGATTTGTTCCCCCAGAAAAATCCAGCCAAGGAGAGAAAAAATAGAGCGCGAAGCAGCCAGAAAATAAGCCCATTGGCGTTTGCTATTAGAGTGGGAGATTTCTGCCAGAACATCAATACCAAAAGCAAGCAAATGCCCGAGGTGAATCCATAGAAGGCATTATAATATTCTTCAGGTATGAATTTTGCGAACCTGTGCCTGACTCGGGGACGCACCAAGGCACTGTGCTGCAGAAAAAAGATAATCGACAAAAGGGCATCTGTCAGCAATGCATTTCTCTCGCTCAGTTGGAGATCAATCAGAGTAAAGGAGCCCGTAAAAAGAAACAGCCCGAACATGATTCCAGTAGGTATTACAAGTATAAAAAGAATCCAAATCAGGATGACGGTTTTAGCATGGTTCTTGATGAGTTCGGGATCTAAGGTTCTAATTAGAAAACGTACCACAGAATGCCTCCCCTTTAAGCTTTTGCTTCCACCTCTCCCCCTTTAGGGGGCCGGCTGATGCAGCCGGCCCCTGCAAGACCATGCATATTTCTATGCTACGCTTTTTTCGCCTTCTCTCCGCCTTCCGGTTGTGGGCACATCTTCTTAAAGAAGGACGACATCATCTTTTCCATCATCCCCTTTTTTTCTTCTTCGGACATCTCGCTCATCTTCAAACAAGAGCACATCGACGCCATCTTCTCCCCACACGCCATCATCTTTTTCTTGTCATCCTCAGAAATACCCTTCATGAATTCTGACATGATTGAGCCAAATGTCTTTTCCATTTTTCCTCCTCCTTTCGATTTCGAAAAGATCCTCCGCGACTTCTCAGCTTCTACTGACATCGTCATTCCTTCGATCCGCGATCAACGGGGGTACACACGAGGACATTCCTCTCGTCCCTCTCGAAAGTACACTTCTGTTCAAGGATCGGCTTCAGTTTTTCTCGCGCCCTGTGAAGCCTCACTTTGACATTCGCAACGGTTATTCCCAGGATATCCGCAATCTCCTGATGGCTGCACTCCATGATATCGAACAGGATAAGGACCGCTCGCAGGGGCTCGGGAAGAAGGTCAATCTGATCCTGGACACATTTCCCCATCTCACGCTGCTCCAGTTCTTTTTGTAGGAGTACGTCTTGAACAAATCCTTCTTCGACGCCCTCTGTCTGCTCCAGACCTGTGGTTTCTTTCTCTCGCCCTGCCTTCCTTCGCCGGAAATGGTCCTGGCAGAGATTGTAGGCGATCCGATATATCCACGAAGACAGCTTGGACGAATCCTTCAGGGTCCCCAAGTTTTGCTGAACCTTTAGGAAAGTTTCCTGGATGAGGTCGTCAGCCGTCCACGGATCCTTGACGAGGGCCAAAATGAACTTTCTGACTTTGGCGTAATACGGATCGTAGATCTCCCAAAATTCCATTCCAGTCCCTCCGAGACTACCCGCAGCATGAACGGTCCGTCTGCCTGCTACAAGGCAGTGAATACTCCTTTTCCCCGCCCATCTTGATACGGATGCTATTTCTAAGGGCCATGTGGGCTCCTTTCTTGACCTGGCTGGCAAGATCGACGGCCTCCTGAATTTCGTCCGTCTTAACACCCACCGCATCGGCCTTCCCGAAGTAGTACTCAAAACAAGGAACACAGTTGGCTGCTGTGGCCGCCCCGATACAGATCAAAACTCTCGTTCTCTCGTCCATGTAAAGCCCTCCTTCTCGTCCTATTTACGTATAGGACGCAAACGGAGGCTAAAAGGTTACACCACGTTATCATCTCCGACGAGTTTATAGCTTCTGTTCCCCTTGCGCGGGCTCTCGCCTAAGCCTCGTCGCCTGCCTCGGCCAGTTCATCCAAGGCCTCCCTATCGCGCCCACCGACTCACCATTTCTTTTCAATTTTCATTGCGTCCTTCATAGTGGGCTTCGCCCCCTCGCAAAGCAGCCGAGTTGAATGCCTCGCCAGGCAGCCTCATTTACGTGCGGTTATAACTTCGGAAGGAAAGAGCATTTGTTGGTGATATTCCCTCACTTCTACCGTGAACCCGTGCTGTTTCAACTTGTCTGTCAATTGGACCCCGCGACAACCACCCATCGCCTTGGGTGACAATCTGTAGATAAAGTCATATAGCTTGCTACCGAGCCTTTCACCTTTGGTCATGTTAACCAATATCAGCCTGCCGCTCTTTTTCAAGACGCGTTTGAACTCCTCCAACACCTTGTCTATGTCCGTATAGGTGATTAGGTCGAACATGTAATTGTTCACCAACAAATCGACAGACTCGTTTTCCATTTGAAGATCAAACGCAGTACCGATGCGGAGCACGTAACGCGCTCCCGCTAGCTTGCTCAACCGCTTTCTCGCCTTATCCAGCATCCCGTTCGATAGGTCGATGCCAGCATTATGACCGTGGGGATTTCTTTTCACGATTTCGTAAAAAGCGAGCCCCGTACCGACAGCCACTTCAAGAATATTTTACCCATCTTTGATTGCCGCCAGTTCGATTGCCCGACTTCTGGCGCGAGACTCCGTCAGTCTTCCCCAGATGTCGTAAATACTTGACAGTTTGTCATACACAAGTCCAATTTCGCCTTGAGAAATTCTTGCATCGAGGTTTCCTTCCGGCGGAAGGCGTGCGCTGCTGGAGCAAGAAATTCCACAGCAAGAAAATGGTAGCTTCATGATCACGTTCCATTTCTGTTGTAGGCCAAATATTGATCTTTGACCGGCCCGTGCCCCGCAAGTTCCGCCCTTCAGGGCGGGGAGCTTTACTTTTTTCGCCTTCAGCTAACCGATGGCTTAGTTGCGGAGACCTTGATGCTGACCACTGAGGACGCCAAATCCTTGGCTCTTTCCCGAGAAAGCTTCAAATTCTTTGCAACCTCTCTTGCTGTCGGGTCATTAGCCAAGAGCTCTGTAGGAAAAGTAGCCTCGCTCAGGACTTTGGTCTCCTCAAATCCCGCTGCCTGGATCGCTTCCAGGTACTCCTTCTTGCTCATGGCACCCGCCACACAGCCGACGTAGGCAGCCACGGAATTTCTGATCTCCTCGGGCAACTCTTTCAATAGTGTAATATCGGAAACCATCAGCCTTCCGCCCGGCTTGAGTGCGCGGAAGGCTTCCGCGAAGACTCTTTTTTTATTGGGCGAAAGGTTGATCACGCAGTTTGAGATCACGGCATCCACAGAATTGTCGCCCACCGGCAGGTTTTCTATCTCACCGAGTCTGAATTCTACATTCGCATAATTGCCTTTCCTCGCATTTTCTCTGGCTTTCTCGACCATCTCCGGCGTCATATCTACCCCGATGATCTTCCCCGTATGGCCTACTCTGTCGGAGGCAAGAAAACAATCGAAGCCCGCCCCGGAGCCAAGGTCAAGAACTGTTTCCCCTTTTTTCAAGGAAGCAAGAGCGACCGGATTGCCGCATCCTAGTCCCAGGTTTGCCCCCTCGGGAACGGCTTTCAGCTCTTCTTCCGTATACCCAATTTTCTTGCTGATCTCTTGTGTACGGTCAGCCCCTCCACAGCAAGACGGTGCCGGAGCACAGCAGGAGCTCTTTTGTTTGGCGATCTTGGCATAGCCCTCTCTCACGATTTTTCTTGTTTCATCTTCGTTCATCTCCATCACCTCCAAGGTTATTTGGCAACGTCACTTGCCATCACTTCTTTCATCATAGGACCGAGAAGCCCTCTTACCATGTCTCCGAATTCATCGGCCTTAATCAAGGTAAAGCAACATACCTTTCCATCTTTCTTCCAACTGACGAGGGCCAGCTTATCGCCTGCGCGGATATTGGCCTGGTCTCTTATCTCCTTAGGAAGCACCATCTGTCCTCGCTCGTCTACGCTGACTAATGCCTCGACCTTACAGCACGACATTGTCTCACAGGTGGATCCAGCACAGGAAGATCGCCCAGACTTCTTGACCATTTTTCTCACCTCCTCACCGACCTTCAGTGTTTTTAAATTTTACTGATCAATCAGATTTTACTGATTAATATAACCAATCAGAAGTCGTTTGTCAAGTTTTTTTTGAAACGCGAACTTGAAACAAAATTCTTATTCTATTATTATGGTGTTCCGAGAGATATGACCGTCGTGCCAAGAGCAGCGTGGTAACATTTCTAACGGGGTGGACAGGAGGAAAAAAATGAGAAAAGGATCGCTATGGCTTACGTTAGTTCTGAATGTTTTTATCGTTATTGCACTCTCTGGCTGTGGCTATAACACAATGCAGAAAAATGAGGAGGCGGTTAAGGCCGCTTGGGGAGATGTTGAAGCAGCCTACCAGAGAAGAAACGACCTCATCCCCAACCTCGTCGAGGTCGTAAAAGCCTATGCCAAGCACGAAAGAGAAACCCTGACCGCTGTGACGGAGGCAAGGGCGAAGGTTGGGGCGCTCCAGGTGCCCAAGAATATCCTTGATAATCCCAAGGCCTTCTCGCAATTTCAAGAGGCCCAAGCCGGAATGAGCAGTGCCCTTTCAAGGCTGATGGTTGTTGTCGAGCGCTATCCTCAACTCAAGGCAAACCAGAACTTCCAGGATCTTCAGCACCAGCTGGAAGGAACCGAGAACAGGATCAACGTCGCACGTACCCGGTACAACAAGGCGGTCGAAGTCTTCAATACTTCCATCCGGATATTCCCGAACAGTTTGACCAATAGCCTTCTGCTCCATCTGACGTTAAAAGAGCCTTTCAAGGCCGAGCCAGGGGCTGAAAAAGCTCCCCGAGTGAAGTTCTAAATTTCCTCAACTTTACCCTCCCCCTTGTGACGGGGGAGGGGCAGGGTGAGGGTGGACAAGAGAAGACTTTTCATGATTAACCATGCTAAGAATGCCGAGATTGCCGCGAAGTTTGATATGAAAAAGCTTTTCCCTTTATTTGCTCTGTTGGTTTTCTGCCTGCCTTTCCTTGCTTACGGGCTGGACGTTCCGAAGCTCGAAGGTTATGTCAACGATTATGCGGGAATGATCAGCACTTCAGCAAAGTCGAGGATTGAGGAACGGCTGAGGGCTTTTGAACAGTCGGATTCAACCCAGATCGTCATTGTGACCATCCCCTCTCTGGAAGGAGAAAATCTTGAGGAATTCGGCATCAAAGTCGCCGAAGCATGGAAGATCGGACAAAAGGGAAAAGACAACGGCGCCATCCTCATCGTCTCGAAACAGGACAGGAAGATCAGGATCGAAGTGGGTTATGGCCTCGAAGGTAGGTTAACGGATCTCATGGCGGGAAGGATCATCGATCTGGTCATCAAACCGAGGTTTAAACAGGGCGATTTCGACGGAGGTTTTATTGCTGGCGTTTCTTCATTGATCGATGTCACGCGGGGCGAGTTTAAAGCCGAACCAAGGCCGGTTCACCAAAGACAGAGGGGCGTCCCCCCATTCCTCAGCGTTTTCCTCTTTTTTGGGATCTTCACGCTTATCTTAGGAAGTCTCTCCCGTGTTCTCGGTGGAGTCACCGGTGCCATTGGGCTTCCCACATTTGTCTATCTCGCAATTCTCCCCGTTGGAACCTTGCTCATGATTCTCTTAGCCATCGTTGGGTTTGGTGGCGGCTTCTTTTTGCCTAGCCTCTTCTCTTCGGGACGCTCTCAAAAGGGCGGGGATCGTCGCCATCGTAGTGGCGGGTTTTTCTATGGACCGGGCGGGGGTGGTTTCTTCTCCGGAGGGGGTGGTTTCGGCGGTGGCGGTGGAGGCGGTTTCAGCGGTGGAGGCGGCTCTTTCGGCGGTGGAGGAGCTTCAGGAGACTGGTAATGAGAGGGCATCCGAAATCGGAAAGATTCTTTACTGCAGAAGAAAGAGAGAAGTTGAAGGCTACCACCCAAGATGTCGAGTCCAGGACGATTGGCGAAATCGTCGTCATGGTTGTCGACCATAGCGATCACTACATCGAGGCAGAGGTCCTCGGCAGTGTCCTTCTTGCGAGTCTTTTGTCATTGATCTTGACCGTCCTCTTTTTTCACTCCTCCGTCTGGTCTTATATTCCCCTAACGTTCATATTCTTTTTCCCGTGCTGGTTTCTCTTTATAAAGGTGGAAGTCTTAAAAAGACTCTTTATTGGATTCAGAAGAAAAGAAGAAGCGGTCAGGCTGAGGGCAGAGAGGGCTTTTTTTGAGAGGGGGCTCTACAGGACGAAGAAGAATACAGGGGTTCTCTTCTTTCTCTCCCTTCTCGAAAGGAAAGTCTGGGTTCTTGCGGACAAAGGGATTCACGAGAAGATGAACCAGGGGACGCTCGACCGGTTTGCCGATGAGGTTTCCAAAGGGGTTAGAGAGGGGCGAGCTTGCGACGCCCTTTCTCAGGCGATTCAGGAAATAGGGGTCTTACTATCCCGGCATTTTCCTATCACCGCCGATGATACGGATGAACTCACCGATGACGTGATCACAGAGGAGTAGCAACGTCTCAGTAGGATCTCCGATGATAACTTCCATTTTCCACCCGACCCACAGCGAGTTGTCATCATGAATTCCTATCCTTCATTCTCAATCACTGATCATTCTTCTAAGGAGGGCTTTCATGGCAAATCAAATCGTTAAATGGGAAGTGAAAAACGGAATCGGTACCATCACGCTCAATCGTCCGGAAAAGCGCAACGCCATCAACGGAGAAGTGCTGGAAGGAATCAATAAGGCATTCTCAGAACTCGGCGTCAGCGTGGATGCCAAAGTGATTCTGCTTCAGGGGGCTGGCACGGCCTTCTCTGCGGGCATCGATTTTAACCACTTGGCCGCTGTAGCCCAAGATGATGGGAGGGCTCCGGGGATCCACCTTCGAGAGAGTGTCGATGCCATTCAGACCATCCTCAACCGGATCGAGCTTATCGAAAAACCCGTGGTGGCCAAGATTCACGGCTTCTGCGGTGGGCTGGGGCTGGAATTAGTGTTGACAGCGGATTTCCGTCTTGCCTCCGAAAGCGCAACGCTGGGGGTCCCCGAGATTATCCTGGGGATCATTCCAGATTGCGGCGGAACGACTCGGTTGACGCGGATGCTTGGTCCGGCCTGGGCCAAGGAACTGATTATGACGGGGGATATGATCACTGCCCGGAGAGCCTATGAAATAGGCCTGATCCACCGGATCTTTCCGGAGAGCCAGCTGGAAGAGGAGACCAATGCTTTCTTGGCTAAACTGCTCCAAAGACCTTCTCTGGCTGTGGGACTGGCCAAACGGGCGATTGATCTGGGAGGAGGGATGGATAAGTTGACCCACCTGGAGATGGAAGGACTGGTCCAGAGTCTTCTGGTTACGGCAAAAGATTTCCCTGAGACGCTCAAAAAGGGGTTCGCCGCATTGCTCAAAAAATAACTTCCAAATTCCCATGCCCCCCTTTGCTAAAGGGAAGGTGTGAAAAAATCGCAGGGTTCGTCTCCCCGGTGAAAACCGGGGTCCAGAGTATTTGTAACCTAATCAAAGCACTGGATTCCGGCTTTCGCCGGAATGACGTGAAACAGAAGCCCACCAACTTCTTCTCACCTTCGGTGGGTAAAGGGGGATTGGTATGTGTCCCTTTTCTTAGACACGCAGGTTTTTCCGGAAGTCTTCGATGTGGAGTCTGTACCTGGTCAATTCTTCCGCCGACATTTCGTCCGGAAATTGAATTTGAACCCGGGTCAATGCATCAATCACTATGGGGGCGTAAGGCGCCAAGCCTAAGACAGTCACCTTGTTTCCTTTTTCAAGCTTTATCCTGCCCAGCATAAAATCAGTAAGAAATTTGCTCTCTTTTCGCAATATTTTTTTCCACTCCTGAGGCGTCGCTGCCATGATGTAATCTGCCTCTCTCTTTGCGTCTTCCTCGCTGAAGAAGGCCATCTTCGTCATTCTTCCTTCCTCAATAAATGTACCAAATATAATGTCCTTATCAATCCCCCATGCGGGCTCCATCTTCACTCGAAAACAGACCTTCGCCGACAGTTTCTTCAGCCTTTCCTCCAAGCCCGGGTCGGATCGATAAATTCTGCCACTCTCCTCAAGCCATTCTGGCGTGCAATACCGGCACGTTGCCATCTTAAGCCCTCCTTGTTCCTAATAAAGAGTTATCCGCTCTTTTCCTCGAGTTTCTTGAGCACCTCGTCTTTTAACGCCTTCTTAAATAATTTTTCGGTCACCGTCAGAGGCATCTCATCCCTGAACTCGACTAACTTGGGGACGGCATAAGGGGCCATATGACTCCTGCAAAATTCCCGGATTTCTTCTTCCGTGACCTTGCCTCGATACTCGTCTTTCAGTTGAATCACGGCCATGACCCGCTCGCTGCCGGGGGTGTTTGGATCCGGAATACCGAAGGTCACGGCCATATGGACTCCCGGGTGCTTGTACAGAATCTCGTCGAGGGTGGTGGTATAGACCTTCATCCCGGAGATGTTTACCATATCTTTGGCCCGGTCGACTAAATGGAAATAGCCGTCCTCGTCCATTAAGGCGATATCCCCAGTGTGGAGCCATCCATCCTCTGTTAAGCCCGAGCCAGGTTCAGGCCAGTATCCTTTCATGATCTGCGGCCCTCTGACAACGATTTCCCCGGGTTCGCCGAAAGGAACGTCCTCCCCCGTTTCCGGGTTCGCTAACCTGCATTCCGTGTCCGGCGCCGGAATTCCCAGGCCTCCTTTATCCTTGGGCATAAAACCGGTGATCTTGGAAAAACCCGAGAGGTTGAAATGGGTCAAAGGTGAGGTCTCAGTCAGACCATAGGCCTCCGAAACTGGGGTCCCGATCTCTTTTTTGACAGCCTCTGCCACCTCTCTCGGAAGAGGGGCTGATCCGCTCATTAAAATCACATTCATTTTGCCCACCTTGGCCTGGGCGATTCGCATGAGCTGTGTAGGAACCGCTGCGATCAATAAGGGCCGGTATTCGCGGATGAATTGAACCAACATGTCCGTGTCTCTCGGGTCCGGCATCAGGATGAGGCGGAGCGCCCAATAGGCTGCCGCCTGCTCCACATAGTGTCCGTAGGCATGAAACAGCGGAATGGGCAAAAAGGCAGAAGCTTTGCCCATGATCCCCTTCATCATGGGTTTCATAATCCAGGGGAGGCCTTGCTGGATACAAGCGTAACGATTGTAGTGGGTAATCATCACCCCTTTGGGAATCCCGGTGGCGCCTCCGGTGAAGGCCAGCTCGCATAAATCCTCGGTCGGGTCTATGTCCACCCGGGGAGGGACGGGATCATGCTTCGACAAGAGCTCTCGGAACGTATGGACCTTTTCGGGAAGCGGAGTCGAAATATCTCCCAGATCAAAACCTTGCTTGGAGGCGACGATGATTTGTTCGATGTCGCAGCGGTCTCTGACTCCCAAGACCCTTTCCAGGTATTCCTCCCGGCAGACGATCACCCTGCTGCCCGAAGTCTTGACTTCGTAAATCAACCCTTCGTCCGTGCGAAGCACGCTGGTGGGTACGACAGCGGCACCCGTCTTAAGCACGGCCCAATCGCCGATGATGAACTCCATACAGTTGGGCAAGAAAAGACAGACTTTATCCCCCTTTCCAACCCCGAGTTTGTACAGCGCAGCAGCCAGCCTGTCTGCGTGCATCTTCAGATCTCTGTATTTTACCGTACGTCCTAGAAATAGGAGCGCCGTCTGGCCCGGATACTTTTCGGCGGCATCGTCCAAGGCCTTGAAAACGGGAACTTTGGGGTAAGGTGCGAGGCTCTCTTCCAGCTTGTAAGGTCCGAGTTTGTAACTCTTTAACCAGGGTTTGTCCGCATAAGTCATCCGATCGTTCATAGCATGACTCCATCCGCCTCAACGCAGATTCTACCTTTTTCCGATTTTCTCCGTCAGGCCATCAAGCTCCAACTCTCTCAGTTTCTGGACCGTCGGCTTTCCCGTTTCTTTGTCCCACCCGCGAATTTCGTAATAAGCATCTTTCAACATTTCAATTGTTTCCTTGTCGATGACCATACCTTTTGCAGGACCGTCCGGCAGCGGATCTTCCATCAGACGCCTCGGCAAGGAATCGGCTTCCCGGTCAATCCCTTCTCTCACGCAAAACATCCGCATCAGGTTATAGACTCGTTCTCCGCTCTTCCTGAAATCTTCGACCCCAAACTTCCATCCCGTAGCTGCGGACAGCAAATTCACGTACTCCTCCGCTGGCAGCAGAATGCCCATAAACTTGCAGGCACCGATGCAATCAAACATGGTCAGCGCATTCTCCAGATCAACCACGACCTTGGCTTCTTTCGGGCTGGCCACAAAGGGATCCTCGATCTTGCTGTCTTCCACGACGACGAAGGGCATATCGATAAAGGTCGGCCCCTGAACATAGGCTGTAATATGGTCTCCTCCGCGATTGGCGGTCACGTATCCGAGCCCGGTTATCTTGGCTGCTCGCGGATCATAGGCGGGAAGCTCAAGCCCTTTCACATGCATTGCAAAGTTCTCCGATCCCCGGCCCAATCTTTCCGACATCCTTTTCGTTCCTTCAGCCAGCAAGTCGCCTATCCCTTCCCTTCTGGCGATTTTGTGAATGAGATCAACGATGAGCTTCTCGTCTCCGAACTTCAATTCCACCCCGCCCGTGGCTGCTTTGTCCAATATCCCTTTTTCATAGCATTCCATCGCAAAGGCGATCGTCGCTCCAGCGCTGATGGTATCCAGGCCATATTCATTGCAAAGGTAATTGGCCATCGTGATGGCATTCAGGTCAGAGATATCGCACATGGCACCAAAGGTGTTTGTCGTTTCGTATTCAGGGCCTTCTCCGAAATTGCCCTTCCAGGTGCCTTCTTTGATTTCAGTCCCCCTTCCGCAGGCAATAGGACAGGCGAAGCAACTGACCCCTTTCACAAAAACCTTGTCCGTTAACGCCTGCCCGTTCACCTCCTCGATTCGTTCAAAAACACCTTCCTGCCAGTTTCGGGTGGGATACCCACCCCTGACATTGACCATGTCCGAAACCATGTTGGTCCCAAAGGATTCAAACCCAACCTTCAGCACGGATTCGTTGAGCAAATCGAACTGTTTCTTCGCAATCTCCCTGAAAAGGGTTGGATCGGCAAGGACGATCTGGCTTTTCCCAGAACACGCGACGGCCTTCAGGCGTTTCGCACCCATCACGGCCCCGAGGCCACATCGGCCTATGGCTCGATGCCGGTTGTTGATGATGGCCGCATACCGTACAAGATTTTCACCCCCGGGCCCGATAGAGGCAATCGTCATTTTCTGATTCAACCCTTTCTGGATGAGATCTTCGGTTTCCGGGACAGTCTTTCCCCACAGGCCTCCGGCATCGCAAAGCTCCGGCTCACCATTGACGATTCTCAAGTAGACGGGTTTGGGGGATTCGCCTTGAAAAACGATGCCGTCATAACCGCTTTGTTTAAGGGCAGGCCCGAAACTTCCCCCCGAATTTCCATGCCCCCAGATTCCCGTCAGAGGAGATTTGGCAACGACGGAATATCGACTGGCGCTTGCGGATGCCGTTCCGGTGAGGGGCCCGGCCATGAATATGAGAGGGTTTTCTGCCCCCAGGGGATCCGCGCCCGCGGGCATCTCCTCATAAAGGTATCGGGTGGCCAGCCCGGCTCCTCCAATGAAATTCTTGGTCCAGGCTTCTCGAATATCTTCTTCGAGGACTGTCCCCTTTGAAAGATCTACTCTGAGTATTTTCCCCATATAAGCATTCGACATTACAGAACCTCCTTTTGATCTACCCTGCCCGACCGATAAGGGAGAGATACTTCTTACGAAGAGACTTCGCCAGTAGTTTACCGTTTCTTTTTATTATTGTAAAGCCCCTCCTGAAGGGCGGGGCTTGCGGGGCACGGACCGGTCAAAAAAGACATAGGCAAGATCGTAATCCATCAGTTACAGGGGGGATTTTTGTAAAAATTGTAGCGCCCTCATTTATTGAGGGCGGAGTCCGTCGGCAATAAATGCCGACGCTCCATGACCAATAATTTACTTAAATGGAAGCCCTCTTCAATCGTCGTGGGAAATGAGCAACCACAGGCTGATTTGCACGAAAGGGTCTGAAAAGATCATTCGATGAGGTGTGAACGAGGACACCCGGTGCAGAAGACCCTTGGCGCCCGAGCCTCATTCGCAAAGAGACCTCTTTTTAACGGCCATACTTGCCGGTGATGGTCGCAGAGCCTATCACCTTATCCTCGATTGCCTTTTTGAAGGAAGAAAGGGAGGTAGTCGTTCCCAGCTCAAGCTTCGCCACGCTGAGGGCATAAAGGGTTACTACGTAAACATGGTCGCCTGTTCCTTTTGGAGGCTGCGGTCCGCCGTACCCAATCTCTCCAAAGGAGTTTTTTAACTCAACAGATCCCTTAGGCATTTTCTTCTTGGAGGCCCCTTCTTCAATCGAGGTCACCTGCGCCGGAATATTAATCACCAGCCAGTGGACCCAGTTTTGAGCCACCGGGTGCGGATCGACGATGGAAAGGCAAAAAGATTTGGTTCCCGCGGGGACATCTTTCCACGCCAGCGGGATGGAGATGTTCTTCCCTCCTGCTCCTGGCATGACATATTGGATCGGAATCTTCTCCCCGTCCCTGAACGCAGAAGATGAAATTTCCATAGCTCCCCCTCCCGTCGCATATTTTTGGACGACACACAAACAGGCAACAATCGCTAACAGCAGAATGCAACCTTGAAAGGTTCTTCGGTCTGCCATACCCGCACTCCTCTTGTATCTAACCTATTCTATCTCTAAATTGTTTGACCGGTCAATAATATTCTTGGGGCCGATTGTCTTCTCTTGTCTTAGCCTTTTTGGTATAATTGGCCGTAAAAACAATGGATACGATTGAGCACTTCTCAGACTTTCTAAAAAAAATAGGGTCTCCGAATTTTTTAGCCATCGGCATCGTTATTATTGTCCTGTGGCTTCTGATCTCGGGTTTCGTCAAGGGGCTAAGAAGACGAGGATGGAAGAAGGGGCCTGAAAAAAATACTGAACACGAGGATGAAGAATAACTTTTGGCTCTGCTTGCTTCGTGCTGGTGGCATTCGCCTTTGTAACCCGCCTTCATCCCCCCTCTTAAGCTAAGGGGGGAAAGAGGGGGTTAGGTTAAGGGGCAATTTGTCTTTTAAACATCTTCCAAGAGAGCAAGAAGGAGACGGTCAGGGCGATCAACATCCCTGACATGGAAAAGAAGAAGAAAAGGAGGATGAGCCTCTCCTTCATCAAAGCATATTTGCTCTCCAACATCCCCACATAAAGCATCCCGACAATCTTGTCTTGTACGTCTCGTAGGGGCTCGTAGGCCGTGATATACCAATCATCCACCACGTAGGCCCGACGAATCCAGGGTATTCCTTTCCCGAGGACTTGCTCTTGGACCTCTTGCATTGCCCGAGTTCCGATGGCACGATTCCCTTCCCTATCGACCACATTGGTCGAGATTCTCAAATCTCCCAAAAAGATCGTCGCCGTCCCGATTTCTTTTCCTTTGTATTTAGCATCTTTGAAAACGATATTCTTAATCTGGTCCACGATCTCAAAATTCCGGTTGAGGAGGATCCCTCCTGTCAAGACGCCCAAAACACTCCCATTCAAATCAAGAATCGGGCAGGCCGCCTTCAGGACCATTCCGGAAGTCTCTTCAATTTTCTTGGCCGGTTTTTCTTTAGGGACAGGAATGGCTGGGATGATAGCCTTCTGAGCCAAGCTCCTCCCTTCCTTCGATAACTCATCCCCCGAGAGAACCTGGGTTCCTGAAATCTCCTTTTTTCCCAGGGCTATTCTGATAAAAGGATCGCTGAGCAAACTGTCTCCTGACACCGGAGGGTTATTAAATCTAAACACGACCACCCCATTTCGATCCACCAATGTCAAAAAATCGAGCCCCTCCTCAAACATCAACCCTTCAAGTTCATTTCGGATGGAAGAAACATTTCGCTCTATCAGGCCCTTTTTCAGAACATGTCTGATCGCGGTCCAGCGGACCGTCCGGTCAACATCCCTGATTTTAGAAGCATAGACATATCTGGCCGTATTGAGATCTTCTTTAACCCTCTCCTGTGCTTCAAAAATAATCTGATTGGTGATGAGGGAGTTGACAACGAGGCTTGTCACAACGCCTATTAAGCAGGCTACGGCTAAGAAGATCAAGGCTAATTGAGCTCTCGTGAACGCCTTCATGGTTATAAGTTATCAGAAACGGAGGGAAAGGTAAACAAAAAATTCCTCTTGCTATATTGCGTCTTTTCTGGTAAAAATGCCCTAAAAAATTCTTAAATTCCAAGTCAGGGGGGAGGTTCCATGAAACCGTATTTTGAAAAGATGACCGATTTGGGTAGGGCGTTGACCGAGCAACAGATGAAGCAGGCAAACGAGAATGTTCAAAAAATCAAGGAAGTCGAAAAAGCGATTGCAGAGGCAGTGGAAAAAGTGAAAAAGGCGGGCTTGGCCGCGGAGGAAATTAATAAAAGAGGAGAGATGACCGTCTACCAGAGGCTTGAATATTTGGTGGATCCTGGCACATGGTGTCCTTTGCATACTCTCTTTGATCCGATGGAAGAAGAATCGGGGACAACCGGCGTGGTGGATGGCCTGGGCAGAATCGGCGGAAAATGGGCAGTGATCATCGGCTTCGACAATAAGGTCATGGCTGGGGCCTGGATTGCCGGCCAATCCGAAAATATCTTGAGGGTGACGGATATGGCAAAGCGCCTCCACCTCCCTCTGGTTTGGCTCGTTAATTGTAGCGGTGTGAAACTCCCCGAACAGGAAAAGGTGTACGCCAACCGGAGAGGAAGCGGAACCACATTCTTTAGACATGCGGAACTCGAAAAATTAGGCGTTCCCGTCCTTGCAGGGATCTACGGAACCAATCCTGCGGGCGGGGGATACCAGGGGGTCAGTCCCACCATCCTTTTGGCTCATAAGAATTGCAACATCGCCGTGGGGGGCGGCGGTATTGTCAGTGGGATGAGCCCAAAAGGTTTTTTCGATGAAGAAGGGGCGGAGCTTATCATTGAGGCAACGAGAAAGTTCAAGGCGGTGCCTCCTGGACGCGTGGAGATCCATTACGATTCCACCGGTTTTTTCAAGGCCGTCTTTGAAAAGGAAGAAGGGGTATTGGAGGGACTGAAAGAATACATGAAGTATCTTCCGGCCTATGATCCTAAATTCTTTAGGGTAGCGGAACCCAAGGAACCCAAATTCTCGCCCGAAGAGATCAACGCTCTGGTCTCTTTCAATCAAAAGCTCGCCTACAATTTTGACCAGGTTCTTGCTAGACTGACGGATAACAGCGAGCATATGGAGTTCAGGCCCGCTTATGGCCCGGAAGTCTATACAGGTTTGGCCAAAATTGACGGTTTCTTAGTGGGCATCATAGGCAACCGCCAGGGATTCTTGCCCAAGGGATACCCCGAATACGCCCCCTATCCGGGCGTCGGCGGAAAGCTTTACCGACAGGGCCTGATTAAGATGAACGAATTCGTCACCCAGTGCGGGAGAGATAGGGTTCCGATCATCTGGTTTCAGGATACGACTGGTATCGACGTAGGAGATATCGCAGAGAAAGCGGAGCTCCTCGGATTGGGGCAATCCTTGATATACTCCATCGAACAGTCCGATCTCCCCATGATGTGTATCGTTCTGAGAAAGGGGACAGCCGCTGCCCACTACATCATGGGAGGCCCGCAAGCGAACAATAATAATGTGTTTACGCTGGGTACACCTACGACGGAGATCTATGTCATGCACGGTGAAACCGCAGCCGTCGCCTCCTTTGCAAGAAGACTTGTAAAAGAAAAGGATTCCAACCGTCCGCTCAAGCCCATCATCGACAAGATGAATGCCTTGGCGCAAGAATATTATGAGAAGTCGAGACCCGTTTATTGCGCGAGAAAGGGCCTCGTAGATGAGATCGTCTCTTTCCCAGAGATGAGAAAATATATGGTGGCTTTTGCCGGCTCCGTCTATCAAAATCCTATCTCCTTCTGCCCCCACCACCATATGATGCTCCCGAGGCTGATCAAGGGCTAGGAAAAACCGTCTGGGCAGCCGAAGGCACGAATCAAGGGCTCCGCATAAGGCGGGGCCTTTTATTTTCGCTTACTGAATCAGGGACTTACACCGGGCGGTCGAGAAAAAGATGGGGAGCGCAAGGACACAAGGATTGTTTGACAGATTCACCCTGGTCAGTTATATACCTTAACGGCAACCCGTTAGAAATTCCGGCAGGGCATTATTTCTAACGGGGTAAAGGAGTTTCCATGGCACGGAGTCCCATCACTCGCAACGGCTATAACAATCTTCACAAGGAACTGGAGAATCTGAAGAAGGTCGTCCGGCCTCAAGTGATCAAGGCCATTGAGGAGGCACGTGCCCATGGGGACCTCAATGAGAATGCCGAGTACGTGGCTGCCAAGGAGCGTCAATCCTTCATCGAAAAAAAGATTGGAGAGATCGAACAGAAATTGGCCAATTCCGAGATCATAGATAGCATTAACCTTCCAAATGGAAAAGTGGGATTCGGCTCTGTGGTTACTCTCGAAAACCTCAATAATGGGGGCAAAGTCACTTACCAGATCGTCGGGCCTGACGAATCAGATATCCCTTCCGGCAAAATCTCGATTGCTTCTCCCCTGGGCAAGGCTCTCATCGACAAGGAAGCGGACGATGAGGTGAAGGTGCAAACTCCGGGCGGGGCCAAGACCTATACCATTCTTAAGATCGCCTGAGGCAGGCTTTCCACATCGCGTTCCCTTTCCTTTCCCCCTCCTACGGGCCTTGGAAATTCAATTCTGAACCCTGTGTTAAAATGTCACTTCCATAAAAGCGGGAATCCATGCCGAAAATGGTAGATTCCCCCGTATCACGTACCCCCTATCAAGGACGGGGCATGCTAAGGTAGGCTTCATCAAGCGCGGAATGACTAACAAAGGAAAGAGATTTCCGAATCACTACACGCAAACTCTATCCAATTTGGGATCGGACGGCATGAGAAAAAATTCGCAAAAAAAATTTTCCTGCTGGTTTTTTGGTTATCCGATTCCTATATTTGTATTAAGGATATTTTAGTGAAAAGGAGGATGGCAACATGAACGGCAAAACACAGAAACGTATAAAGGTAGGAATGATGATATTAGCTTTCTTAGCGATGGGGGTACTCTTATCATCCTATACCGCTGCTACCGCAAGAGAGAGGGACGATGTTCAAGGACTCGTCGATAAGGCTCGGATTACCTTTAACGATTTCATGCATGACTCGAATTACGTCTGGCTTCACGAAAACATAGACCACGCCAAAGGCGTGCTGATCTTTCCCCAGGTCATCAAGGGAGGCTTCATCTGGGGTGGCTCAGGAGGAACGGGTGTCTTTTTGGCGAGGGATGGAAGAACAGGGAACTGGAGTGAACCTGCTTTCTATACCATCGGCTCGGTGACTTTCGGTCTTCAGATCGGCGGCGAAGCCGCAGAGGTGGTCATGCTGGCAATGACCCAAAAGGCCGTTGATTCGCTTCTCTCATCATCGGTCAAATTAGGCGGAGATGCTTCTGTCGCTGTGGGACCGGTGGGTATAGGTGCAAAGGCCAATGCGGGTATCCCGGATGTGAGAGCGGACTTTATCTCCTTTGCGAAGGCGAAAGGCCTCTATGCAGGTCTCAACCTTGAAGGTTCTGTTGTCGGGGTGCGAGACAGCCTGAATAAAACGTACTACGGCAGGGATGTGAGGCCCGCGGATATTATCATCAAGCATGTGGTTGCCAATAAGGGTGCGGATGAGCTTCGGGCTGCCCTAAGGAGAGCGGCTTAAAGGACTCTTACTTGAACCCATCGAGAGAGATTGAAAAAAAGCAGGGCGAAAAATCGCCCTGCTTTTTTTTGCATCCAGTCTCTCTGGTCGTTCAGACTAATCCCCTTTTCTCATGACCGTCACCGCAGTAGCCTTAAAGGAAACCCTCACATCTCTTCCTTCCGTCAACGATAACTCTCTCAAAGAATGATTGGTCACATAGGCCACGAGCGGAAATCCACAATCAAGTTGGACTTTTTGATAGAGTCCAAGGGAGATGATCTTAATAATCTTCCCTCGAAATACATTTCTGGCACTTGTTCCTTCTTGGGAGGGACCAACCGAAAGGGTGATGTTTTCTGGCCGGACGCATAGAACCACGCTCTCTCCTAAATGAGCATCCCCAACAGCCTCAATTTCCTGCCCTTCAACGGATGCATTAAACGTCCCTCCGTCCCTTTTGATCACTTTCCCGGTTAGGATCGCTTCCATTCCCATAAAAGACGCTACCAATTCATTGACAGGATGATTCGCCACTTCTTTGGGAGACCCCATCTGAAGGATCTTCCCTTGGTTCATCACCGCGATCCGATCTGACAGTCTCAAGGCCTCCAGGCGATCATGCGTGGCGAAGAGCGCGGTCGTCCGCGTTTGTTGAAGGATGCGCTCCAGGTCCTCCATCAGGGAATCACGGGTAGGAGGATCGAGGGAAGAGAAAGGTTCGTCAAGAAGAAGGATTTCGGGCCGGAGGGCAAAGGCCCGTGCGAGACTCGTCCTTTGCGCCTCTCCCCCCGAAAGGGTTCTTGCAGAACGGCCTTTGAGATGGCTGATCCCAAATCGCTCTAACTCCCCCATGGCCCGGTCACGAATTTCGTCTCTCTTCATCCCGTGGATTCTTAAGCCGGAGGCGACATTGTTAAACACCGTCGTATCAAAAAGGAGAGGTTCCTGGAAGACCATGGCCAGTTTCCTCCGATATTCTAAAACAGAATGATTGGATTCTACGCTTTTCCCCCTAAAGAACATTTCACCCCGGAAAGGCTTCAATAAATAGGATAGGGTTTGAAGTAAGGTGGTCTTGCCCGCCCCATTCGGCCCGACCAATGAGAAAATCTCTCCTTCCTGGATGAGGAGAGACGGAACATGGATGAGGATTGCTCCTCCCCTCTCCACCTCAAGATTCCTTGCTTCCAGTATCGGAATCTGTTCGTCCATCTTTTCTATTCCACAATCCGCATTCCCTGCCTGCGCGAAGGCAGGCGAAATCCGAATTTTATTCCTACCTCGGCCTTTCTCTCTGTTGGATCTGAGTGAGGATCAGATTGATTAAGAAGGCAAGCAATAGGAGAATCACACCCAAGGCGATGGCAATATCGAAATTCCCGCGACTCGTTTCCATAACGGTCGCCGTGGTAAGAACTCGGGAATAGTCCTTGATATTACCGCCCACCATGATGGAGGCACCCACCTCAGAGATCACACCACCGAATCCTGCCATCACCGCAGCCAAAAGGGGAAGCTTCGCCTCTTTGATCAAGATCCAAACCATTTGAAGACGAGTTGCCCCAAGGGCCAGAATTTGAAGTCGAAGTTTCTGCGGAAGTTGCTGGACGGCTGCCAAGGTAATACCCATGACAATGGGGGTTGCGATGATGGTTTGCGCGATAATCATGGCCGCGGGGGTATAGAGGATTCCAAAAAAACCAAGAGGACCATTCCTCCATAAAAAGAGCGTCACGAAAAGACCTACCACAACGGGCGGAAGGCCCATGCCGGTGTTGATGAGGCTCACAACAATTCTTTTTCCGATAAACCCGGAGAGGGCTACGGCAACTCCAACAGATATCCCGATCAAGAGGCTTACAAGAGTAGCTATTCCGGAAACCTCCAGTGACAGAAGGGTGATCCCCATGACTTCAGGGTCAAAGGTAACTAATAACCAGAAAGCCTTCTTTATCCCTTCGAGGATAAGATCCATCAACAGCTCCCCCAAAAAATGCTAATAATGCCAAATGACAAAGTTCAAATGTCAAATCAAATCCAAAGTTCAAACATTAAGAACTCTTATTTCAACATTTGACATTCATTTGACATTTGGATTTTGAAATTTGAACTTTATGATTCTATTTACCAAGTTCTTCTTCTTTCTTGCCTGCATCCGGGAAGAAAAGAGGAGACCCAAATTTTTCCACGCCAAAGGTCTTGATGATATCCTGGGTTTCTTTCGAAACCATGAAGTCAGCAAAGGCCCTTGCCCCTGCATTGTTGACCTTGGGCCATTTCGAAGGATTCACTTCGATGACATGATAGATGTTGAGGAGGATGGCGTCTCCTTCGACCAAGACATCGAATCCGAGATTCCTCTTCATGGCCAGATAAGTTCCCCGATCTGCAAGCGTATAACCTTTCTTTTCGGCAGCCACACTCAATGTCTGGCCCATCCCCAGACCTGTCTGCTGATACCACTTTTCCACCTCAGGATTTATCCCGGCAGCCTTCCAGATTGACTTCTCCTTCGCATGGGTGCCCGAATTATCTCCCCTTGACAAAAATAATGCCTTCACAGAGGCGATCTTTTTGAAAGAATCTACAGAGGATTTCATCGCTTTGATGTTCGCCGGATCCCCGGGAGGCCCCACGATAATAAAATCATTATGCATGACGAGCCTTCGATTGATTCCATAACCCTCGGCCATGAATTTCTTCTCAGCATCAGGAGAATGAACCAGGAGTACATCGGCCTCTCCCTTTTGCCCCATGGCCATGGCTTGCCCGGAACCCACTGCAATGGTCTTCACGAAATAGCTCGTCTTCTTCTCAAAGATGGGAAGGAGAACATCGAGAAGTCCTGAGTCTTGGGTGCTCGTGGTTGTAGCAAGGATGATTGTTTTCGGCTGCGCTTGAGCATGGGGAATACCCGTTATGGATAAGAGCGAAAAGACCATTCCTGAAAAAAGAATCTTCTGGCCTGCCTTTCGAATCATCATCCTTCCTCCTTAATCAGCGACGCATGTCCCATTCTTCTCTCGCCTATTTTCTTGAATAGAGAACTTTCCCCGAATTATTAAAATCGTAGCTTCCCAACTTTTCAACCCTTTTCCGAAAGGCCTGTGAGTTTAGAACTTCAATAAATGCCTGGACGCCTTTTTCGAAAAAAGTCGATTGATCAAGAAGCATATCGAAGCCTTCCCGGGTGATCGGGATAAACGGAAGGCCGAGGAGTTTAGAGACGGCGATGGTCGCAATTCCCACGTCTGCTTCCTTGGAGAGGATCGAAAGACCCACCTCGAAATGGGTATAGACCTCCCTCTCATACCCGCTGATTTTCGAGGTGGAAATCCTCAGCCTATTCAGGTGATGGTCTAAGAGCACTCTTGTCCCGGAGCCCTTCTGTCGATTGACAAGTCTGATTCCCTTTTGAGGCAAGTCTTCGAATCCACGGATGTGGAAAGGATTCTTAGGAGCCACGACAAACCCGAGGTCCCGACGAAAAAGGTTCACCACAACGGGCTTTACGTTAGGAAGATACGCTGAAAGGAATGGAATATTGTATTCACCGGTCTTAGGATCAAAGAGGTGGGACCAGGCCATATCCGTGTAACCCATGTTTAAGGCCTTCAATCCGTCGGTGCTTCCTGTATTGGCAGAAAAGATATAGAATTCAGGAAACGCTTTTTTCATGTAGGTCTGGAGCATATCCAGAATCGGGTCATTGCTGCCCGATGCCAGAAGCGCCCCTTCAATTCTTCTCGTTTTCTGTTTGGCCTGCACAAGTCCTGTCTTGGCATTCGAATCAATCCACTCATCGATCAGTTTCTTCGGAAAGATCCATTTGCCCGTTACCCGGGTCGATGGAATCTTCTTTAATTTGATCAACACGTAGACCTGTTTTTCATGAACCCCCAGATACTTGGCTACTTCTTTTGTGTTCATCATTTCTTCAGACATCGCTCCCTCCGATAAATAAGAAAATATTAAAGGAGACGGAAACACTTGTCAATGAATATATTTACAAATAATTACTTTTTATTACTCGGGAATCCAGCCAAAGCCCTATTATTTGGGTCAAATGCCTCCATCTGATAGTATAATAAGTAATAAAAAGTAATAAAAAGTTATTTTTTTCTTGACATTATCTTCTCCTTTAATTAGTATTCTTTTCTGATTCAGTGACAGGTCAACGGACAGAGGAGATGAGGGACCAAAGAGGACAATCGTGAAACATGATTCACGGCTTGAGAAATAACTGAGGAGGGAAAGAAATGAAAAAATCGATCATCTTATCTTTAGTAGGAATTTTGATTCTGGCGTTTAGTGCACCAGTATCCGCTCAGGCACCAAGATTAGAATTTAAGGCATCGGGGTTCATCGATACCCAAACATTTTGGGAAGAGAATGTTCCGCAAAGAAATACTAGCGCGGGCCTGTACATGGTTACCAATCCAAACTATGCTGGCTTCACTCCGAAGTCTCCAGGCTGGAACAGGACAGATTCTCACTGGGATGGTCG
>JAPVTA010000004.1:0-3111 GCA_047519465.1 Thermodesulfobacteriota bacterium
ATCGGAATAGGATTCCAGCTGGAATTCCATGTGGGTATCATCGTGGCATTTGCAGTCATCGCCCATGATTTTTCGAACTTGAAAGTTGGTGAACCCGATAACCTTTAACTTAAAAAGGAGATGAGTTGAGATGGCAATCTGTGACATTGGAGAAAATAAGGTTATTTTCGAAATTAGTCATCATGGGAAGATTCAATTTAATGCGCAGGCATCGATCATATCGACATCCCATGAAATGCAAACCATTCTCGAGGAGATTCTTCCCAGGGTCGCGAAATATTTTGAAGAACTCCTGAGAGAAGAATTGATGAAAAGGGGGTGACGAATACAATCAGACCCGGAGTCGTGAAGAAGATTTGACTTTCAGGACATTTAGCGGGATATGAAGCTCAATACGCCCGCAGAATACGCTCAGTATGTAAATCGACAGAAAGAACAAAACCTATGAACCATTCAGATACTCTCGGGATGTCCGTCAATTTTGAGGTCGTACAGATAAAGAAGGGTAACACAACGAACATCATCGTATCCGTACCCACAGAAGTACCGCTCACGATTGTGGCGAATGATGAAGAGATTGCCACGCTCTCAGGCAGCCCTGATCATCTGCGGGAATTCGTTTACGGATTCCTATTTACCGCCGGTTTCATTCAAGAGGCCCATGATGTCCAATCCTTCTTTTGGGATGAGACAAAATGGCGGATCGAAGTGAAACTGAACAATCTGCCGGAACCTGACCTGCTTACAAAACGGCTCTATACGTCGGGTTGTGGAAGAGGCGTTATGTTCTCCAGTGTGGTTGAACTCGCTTTACGAAGACCTCTTGCAGATGAATTTACAATTGACAGCGATGTTATTCTTCGACTTATGCGATGGCTGCAAACCTCATCGCAACTTTATCGAAGCACAAGAGGAGTCCATACCGCTGCATTAAGCAAAGGAGGGACCCTGCCGGAAATAGTCTGTGACGACATTGGCAGACATAATGCAGTTGACAAAGTCATAGGTTCCGCCCTCATTACAGGGGTTGATTTCAAAGTGTCGGTATTACTGTGTTCAGGACGCATTTCATCGGATATTCTTTTTAAAGCTAAACGGTGTGAGATTCCCGTGGCGATTTCACTCGGAGCGCCAACGCATCAGGCAGTCCTTCTTGCGCGCGATATGCATATGACGCTGGTTGGTTTTGCACGAGGATTGTCGTCCACTATATTTTCGCACTCGGAAAGAATTATCATATGATTTCTTTTAATGAAGCGGTCAGCACTGACGCAAATTATTTATCCACAAGTGAGCCAAATAAAAGAATTTTTAAAGAAGAGAAAAAGAAAATGTCGCCTCTTTCATATTCCAATGTTCGATAAGGTACTGCAGATCGAATTGACAATCCCCACGAGCTTAGGATGGGAATTCTCGAACCTTTTTACAGAGGTAGAAAGCCCCTTGACCGATAGCTTGAGAAGTTGCGGATTCTTCTCCTCACGGATTGCCTCGTGAATTGAGACTTCGGTAAAACCGATAATACTCTGGGCGTCCTCGGCGTCGGTCTTGGAGAGTTGGGAAACTTCGGTCTTCAAAGTGGAAAGCAGATTTAGTAATTCCTTCTTTCTTTCGTCATTCAAAGACCTGGCCTTTTTGATCCTCGCTTCAATCTGGGTAATTGTTTCCTCGACCATATTTTCATCCTTTCTCAGAAATCTGCGCTCCTTGATTTCAGGCGTTGAGGAAGCGGCTTCCCTTCCAGTGGAGCAGACCCATGATAGAGCACACGTATGCGTTGGCTGCGGTTTGGTAGAAATTGCGGCTCAAAAAAGAGAAAAGATAGGGACATTTTGCCAGTTTAGTTGTATAAGTTAAGATTTAATCTGACCTGTAACCGTTAGTTTGTTCTCGACTTGAGACACGCCGGGAGCTGACCAAGCAGCGCATTCAGTTTCCTCATACTCTGCCCAGGAGCCTACGCTGCCACGGAGAATCACCTTGCTACCTGAACATTCCACCTGAATCTTTTGGGCCGCTAATAGTAATCTGGCATTGCGCTTAAGTGCGTCTTCGATTCTGTTCTTCACCTCGAGCGCTTTCACCGCCGGCACCGACGGTTTGATAGTAATCGAGTTGATGACTCCCCATACCCCTACTAAGTGACGTACGGCATCCTCCGCACGCTCTTTTTGGTAATACCATTCCACATCGCCACTCAGAGTGATCAGACCGTCCTTCACCATCACCTTGACGCGTTCACTCGGTACCCAAAGATTCCAGTCGAGAACTTTTCTCGCCAACTGGGCGATATCCTCGTCGGCGCGCTTGTGAGAGCCAGCCAGGGTGACCTTGATCTCTTCAGTTACTGCCCTGACGCCAAAAACCCGCTTGGCAGCACGATCAGCAGCCCACTTCTTAGCGTAGCTGTCAACGGTACCGCTAAGAGTCACCACTCCATCCTTGACAGCAACACCAATCTCCGCCGCGTGAATGGTCGGCTCCCACTTGAGCTCATCCATAACATGTTGTTGCAATTCTGCATCGGTCTTCATAGCAATTTCCTCCTATTGGATCATAGGACTTTCACTTCCTGCACCTTCAAATGCTAGCCCATCTTATCCCAAAACCCCAAATTCTCCGTCCCCCATGAATGGCTAAATGGTTGTTAGATTAGTTATTCACCTCCTTTCCTTTAGTAACCTTTGCCGATTTATCAAAAAAAAACCGAACTTACCGGAGGTTCATCCTTCGGCAGCTCGGCCATCTTATCGAAAGACCCGCCGCTTTCTGTCCCCTTTTCACAAAGGGTTTAGCTTTGTCGGGTAATCCGTCATTGCTTGCTTGTTTATCAGAAAATGTCGAATTTGTCAATCGCAAAATAGTCTTGTGAAAATCATCTTTTTGAGGATTACCCTTTGAAGGCTTGTACAGAAGGGTAAATTTCAGGAATCACGACTTCAGGAAGTGACACACGCGAGGAGTTGAAAATTTCTCCTTCCCGATAGCCAGATATCTTGCCACAACAGGACGCCAATTTTTCGAAGAATTAATTGTAGATTTGATAGTCAAATGATAACATTGAAGGAAATTCATCCAAGGAGGTGTACCATGAAAGTCTCTCAAGGTATC
>JAPVTA010000005.1:0-23062 GCA_047519465.1 Thermodesulfobacteriota bacterium
GGAACGGATTCTATTCTCAGTCTTCACTCATGAGAATCTTAAACAACGAACAGCGACTCCATTTCTTTTGCTGACACAAAACACTTGACGCTACCGCTTTGCGTTACGGCGCGCTTAGCAGTACCCGCTTAGGGGGCATCTGATGCAGCGAATGGTTGGGCAGATCATGGGGTGCGAGAAAATGTCAAGGAACGTAGGGGCTGCCTCTGATACCTCTCAGCCCTTTTTCAAAATCGCTGTTTTGCTAAGAAACACCCTCGGCCCTGCAGCCGGTGTGAGTCCTGCATCTCTGGCCTTTTTGATCGTTTCCTCAAACGCCTTCTTTGAGACACGGAAAGGCGGTTCCACGATAAGAGCTTGTGCTTTCGGTTTCAAGAGAGATTCTAATTCTTCAAAAAAATTTTTCTGATTTGGCAATTCGTGAACCACATAGAAAGCCAAAGCAAAATCGATTTTCCCTGATATGCCTATTCGATTCGCTTCTGACTTATGAAGTAGGATACGGTGCTCAAGCCCAGTTCCTTGAATCTTGCTCCTTAGCTTTTGAAGCATTCCTTCCTGTAAATCAACGGCAATCACTTGACCGGATTTGCCTACCATTTGAGCCATCCCAATGGAGAAGAAGCCCGGACCGCAACCTATATCGAGAACCGTCATCCCTTCTTCAATGTAGGGTCTTAGTATTTTCTGTGGGTTTTGCAGCCATCTTCGAAATGGATTATCGAGATGGCCTGCTCTCTCAACCGGACAAACACGAGTATTCTTATCGTACACCATTTCTCCTTATAAGGGCTAACGATTTAACTCAGGAAGGGTGTAAGCTATCCGCCCGTAGTGATAGTTTATTAGCCTAATCCAATTTCTTCTTCGCCGGGCGGACTTCGTAAAGCGCCTGATCTTCTCTGACAAGACATGCGCGCTCTGTAACCGTCTTCTCGAAAATTAGCTTTTCACTCGAAAAAAGGTCCGGGTTTTCGGCCTTTAAATATCGAGCCGCCATCCGACAATACTCGGGCTCAATTTCCACACCAATACTGTTCCGACCTGTTCTAAGAGCGGCAATCATGGTCGTGCCAGATCCACAAAATGGGTCAAGCACCGTATCCCCTGCGAAAGAAAACATGCGAACGAGGCGGGACGCGAGTTCCAACGGAAACGGGGCTGGATGCTGTTTCGTTGATGCTCCTGGGATATTCCAGATTTGCTGAAACCAGCGGTCGAACTCATCCTTGGGTATCTTGCTTGCTTTACGCTGTGAGTCAGAGGGCTTCCGGTATCCTCCGGGCTTTCGCTGCATGAGGATAAATTCCATATCATTCTTGATAATGGCGTTGGGTTCATACGGCTTGCCCAAAAACTTAGACCCATTAGCCACCTCATAGGATGCGTTGGCGATTTTATGCCAAATGATCGGATTTAGATTGTCGAAGCCGATCCGACGGCAGGTTACGCAGATGTCTGCGTGGAGGGGAAACACCAGATGACGTCCAAAATCACGCCTGGCCACACAGACATCGCCTACAACGCACACAAGCCTGCCTCCGGGGACAAGAACACGAAAAACATGCCTCCAGACCTTCTCCAATTCTCTCAAGTAGGTTTCGTAGTCCTGAATATGTCCCATTTGGTCAGGGTTTTCGTTGTACCGTTTGAGATTCCAATAGGGTGGTGACGTCACAACAAGATGAACCGATTCATCATCCAAAAAGGACAAATCCCGCGCATCGCCATTGATTAACCTGTGGACTATTGATGACATGGTTTCACACAAAGGTTGCTACGTGGGCAATCAGCACTTTTGCAAATCGTTCCATGGACAGATCATCCGTCGGTGTTTTGTAGGCACCTTTAATACCGCCGATGCTCGTTGAGCTGATGAAGGCAGATGCTGTGTAATGCCTCTCTAATACAAGCTTACGACAGAGGAGTTCATAACGGCGCATGTAGGATGCGCCGACAAACTCGGGAAAGACCTTGAAATGGGGTTCTTCAACACTGACAGGCCGATTGGATGCGTTACAGTCCTCAAGCATGAAGAAGTACCCGAGGAACGGTTGCGGGCTCTCAAGGTATGCCTTTTCTCGAAAGGCCGTCCATAGGTCAAGAGCACTACCTATTGCCTCTTCTGTCCGATTGTTGAAATTGTTGCCAAAGGAAGGTCCGACTTGGGATTTGGCTTCGATGGCAGCAATCAACGTTCGTTCATGCACAACAAGGAGGTCCCATTCTTTGGTTGGTCTGAAGAAACCGGGAAGTTCGACGGCCTTCTTTCTGAAAATGTATTTTCACGCGATCCCTGCATGTGTAATAAGTTCAGTGAAGAGATCAATAAATCCATCCATCTGCGCACCGCCGGTTACTGCGCTACGCAAACCTTGGTCCGCCTTGCCGCCTTCTTCCTGTTTCTTCCGCTGAGCAGACCTTGTTTGCCAGTAGTGGGCGACCGCTTTGGCGGTGAAATCGGACAAATTTCGAAGAATTTCGTTTTTCTTCACGGGGTTATTCTATCAGGTTCTTATTCAGTTTTCCAGAAAACTAATGAGCCTGTAGGAAAAATCATTCTTGCGAGGTCGCTCTTTTCAGCTTCTCACCCAAGAATCTGATTGAGGCTGTTCCTACAGTCTCAACGGCCGTCTTAACAAATGTGAGCGACAAGCAATGCTAATTTCAAACCGGGTCCATTCCGCGCCTGGTTCAAGGCTTTGTTAAACTCTTCCAACTACCGCAGTTTTGACGCTGTCATAAACCTCGGCCTTATAAGGATAACTCTCTATCTCTAACGTCGGCTGCCTAGCATTATGATACAACTGCCAGACTTGGCTATATATTGACCAAAGTGTTGTAAGAGCATCCTCTATTTCCTTAAAGTTAGTGCCTTCAAAAAGATTTGAAATGGCGATCTTATCAGTATGTATTGCATGAGCGAATACTCTATTTCGGATTTCTTTGTACAAACCTTTCATCCTTTTGTTAAACGGTCTAGCCAGTCTTGCTAAGGTGTCGATATCCTCAACCCTGGCAAAGTAAGCGCCTTGTAGGTAACCATCAAGCCAATCGGGTCTAGTAGCATAGTCAATTAGCCTTCTTTTCTCAAACGATTCGTGGCCAAATTCTTCGATATTTCCTCTGCATATTCTTATAAAGGTCTGGAAAGAGAAAGTACCATTGGAGTCATCATAGAGTCTTCCTAACGCGATAAATAGCTTTGTCTGGACAGAAGAAAGGAAGATTTTCCAAAAGTAAATGTTGTTGTTTACCAAGTCTACGTGTTGCTGTTCGGACAATAATTTGAACATCGCCTCGTAGGCATAGAAAACCCTTATCGCGGTCTCAACCTCTTCCCTGAATGTTTCTAAATGAGCTCCTACTGTCATATTCTCATTTGCGGGTTTAACGATTGAGGTCAGCGGTGGCTGTAAGCCATCCGCTGGAGTGTTTTGTTATGGGTTTACATCACGATAACTAAGAGAATTAAGCAAACACCAGGCAAAAATAAAAGTTGAAAAATAATTGGATGAACTTTTTCATGCAATGCTTCACCTTTCCATGTAGCTAAAGCTCCACCCAATTCAAATAGGGTTGCCCACGATGCAAGGAAGGTTCCAATGAATGTTAGGCACTTTGCAATATCAAGTGAAAGAGACATATGTAGCACACCTGTTATAAATCCGAATGCTATAGCAATTGTTGAAATAACAAGAATAGAACAGAACGAAATAAATAGCTTGTGCCGCACATGATTTGCATCTCCCTCCGCATCTTGCCTAGCTCCAATTTCCCAACCTTGATGCGGATATTCCCCTTTTTCATATTTCGCTTGAAGATCTTTAGCCTCAAGATTAATAGCCATGTTGTGATTAATGGCCGACTCAATGTACTTCTTTTTTGCGAATATTAGGCACAAAGTTGATAAAAAAAGGTTCGCCCGTTTGAATTCCATAATTTCATATGCCTTTGCACATAACGATCAATGGACGAAGTGCACCGATTTGCTTCCAATCGGCCCTCTATGTCTACTTAATTATCACTTTTTGGGCCTGCTGTCTATAAGTTGTTGATTGCTTTTTCTTTTTATGGCCACAACATAAGAGTAAGTTCATGGCCTTCTCTTGTCTTGCAGGTACTTGGTTGAAAATGATATATAATTGAATACTTTTGATTGTGTGATTAGTGAATGAAAGCCAAACGAGTTGTCATTACAGGAATGGGTATCTTTTGTTCGACGGGGAAGGATGTGGAGGAGTTTTCTCATTCTTTGAAGGAGGGGCGAACAGGCATCGGGCCGATCAATCTGTTTGATACGTCCAAATATCCCTGCAAAATCGGAGCAGAGATCAGAGATTATCGGCCGGAGGAATTGTTTAAAAAGAGAGAACTGAAGAAGCTTTCCCGGGCAGACCAATTTGGTCTCATCGCTTCGGAAGAGGCTGTGGAAACCTCCGGGATTCATTCTTATCCTTCAGAAGAGGTAGGGGTCTGTCTCGGAGCGGGCGCAGGAGGAATGTTTGAGGCAGAAATCTATCACCGGGAAATCCTTGTCAAAGGAAAGTCCAAACCTTCTCTCATCTGGCCTTTTATACCAAGCTATACTACTGACCGTGTTGCAGAAAGATTCGGATTTTCAGGTCCGAAATACACCGTGACCACCGCGTGCAGCTCATCTGCCACAGCCATTGGTTATGGAGCAGATCTCATCCGAACCGGAAAATCCAAAGCCGTTGTCTGCGGAGGGAGTGAGGCCCTAAGCGAACTCACATTCGGCGGGTTCAATTCGTTAAAGGCCACAGATCCTTTTCCCTGTAAGCCTTTCGATCGAAAAAGAGCTGGAATGTCTTTGGGCGAAGGAGCAGGAATCGTCATTCTTGAGGATTTCGACGAAGCCTCGAAAAGAGGCGCAAGGATCTATGCTGAATTTTTAGGATATGGGATTGGAGGCGAAGCTTATCACATCACTGCCCCCGAACCAACCGGAATGGGAGGGGCTCGCATTATGAAGGAGGCCATCGAAGAGAGTGGCGTAGCCTTTAATGAAGTAGATTATATCAATGCCCACGGAACCGGCACGCCGCTCAACGACAAAGCCGAGACGCTTTCCATCAAAAATGTTTTTGGTGAAAGGGCTTACTCGATTCCAGTCAGCTCAATTAAATCATCAATAGGTCATTGCCTTGGCTCAGCAGGAGCCATTGAAGCGATTGCTTCGATTCTTTCGATCATTCATCAATTTGTCCCTCCTACTCTCAACCATCAAGAGGGGGATGCGGATTGCGATCTCGATTATGTTCCTGGGAAATCGCGCGAAGCAGAGGTAGAGGTGGTCCTTTCCAACTCGTTCGCCTTCGGCGGCAACTGCACCAGCCTGGTTTTTGGGAAATATCCTTCGTAGCGCCCTCATTTAATGGGGGCGGACATCGTCGGCAATACCTGCCTGCCGGCAGGCAGGAATGCCGACGCTACGTTTATTGTTGGAAGCGGAGACGGATTATGGATGGAAAGAAAATTCAATATACGGCTGACGGAAAGCTCAATGTTCCTGATCAACCGGTTATTCCATATATCGAGGGGGACGGGGCAGGCCCGGATATCTGGAGGGCGTCCGTACGGGTTTTTGATGCTGCCGTAAAAAAATCCTACGGAGCCAAGAGAAAGGTCCACTGGCTTGAAGTCTTTGCCGGAGAGAAGGCATTTCAATTGAAACAGGACTGGGCTCCGGAAGAGACGATCGAGACGATTCGGGAGCATAAGATCGGCATCAAAGGGCCTTTGACAACCCCTGTAGGCGGAGGGATTCGAAGCATCAATGTATTACTGCGGCAAAAACTCGACCTCTATGCCTGCATTCGACCGGTGAAATATCTTCCGGGCACACCAAGCCCGGTGAAGCAGCCGGAAAAAGTGGACATCATTGTCTTCCGGGAAAACACCGAGGATGTTTATGCAGGGATCGAGTGGAAGGAAGGATCGGAGGAAGCATTGCGGCTCAGGGCGTTTCTTGAGAGAGAGATGGGGAAGAAGATTCGGGAAGATTCTGGAATCGGGATCAAGCCCATCAGCCGTTTTGGAACAAAGCGCCTGGTTCGGATGGCCCTCCAATACGCGCTCGCTCATAACCGAAAGAGTGTCACCCTGGTTCACAAAGGAAACATTATGAAGTTCACCGAGGGGGCGTTCCGTGATTGGGGATATGAGGTGGCCAAGGAAGAATTTGGAGATATCATCTTACCGGAGAGTGAATTAGCTGGTCGAAAAACATCAAATCTTCGCAGAGGGAAGATCGTTCTCAAAGATCGGATTGCCGATGCCATGTTTCAGCAAGTCCTTCTGAGGCCTGAGGATTACGATGTGCTCGCGATGCCCAACCTTAACGGAGATTATATGTCCGATGCTTTGGCCGCCCAGGTGGGAGGCTTGGGAATGGCCCCTGGAGCAAACATCGGAGATCGAGCCGCTGTCTTCGAGGCTACTCACGGAACAGCGCCCAAGTACGCGAATAAAGATATGGTCAACCCTGGATCCCTCATCCTCTCCGGAGCCATGATGTTCGACTACCTGGGCTGGAAAGAAGTGGGCAAAAGGATCAGGAAGGCTCTGGAGAAGACCATACTAAGGAAAACCGTTACGTATGATCTTGCCCGTCAGATGAAAGGCGCGAAGAAACTCAAATGCTCTGAGTTTGCCTCTGCGATCATTCAAAGCCTTTGACAAGATTTCTGTTTTTAAATTATTATTAATTAGATAATATCTAATTTCTTTGTGAGTTAGGCTCCTCTTAACCCCCCTATATTCCCCCCTTAGTTAAGGGGGGACGAAAAGGGGGTTACCCTTAGATTAAGGGGAAATAGAGAGGAGGCAAGAATAGGGACTTTGGTTATGGCGGAGATAAAGAAAAAGAAGGAGACCCCGAAGATAGATATCTATAAAGCCTGGTGCAAGTCTTGCGGGATTTGTGTCGCTTTCTGCCCGACAGGTGCTTTGGCAAAAGACGAAGCGGGTAACCCTTATGTAAAGGATATCGAGAAATGCATTAACTGCGGATGGTGCGAGATCCGATGCCCAGATTTTGCCATTACCGTGGAAGCAAAAACCAAGGGAAGGAAAAAGGTTGAAATAAAAGGTGGAGAGGAAGAGCCAAGGCCAAAGGAAGAAGAGGTCTCACCAGAAAGAATTGTTACTCCAAGGCAATGAAGCGGTGGTAGAGGGAGCCCTCTACGCGGGTTGTCGTTTCTTTGCGGGCTATCCGATTACGCCGGCCACTGAGATTTCCGAAATCTTATCGATTAAGCTTCCTCAAGTAGACGGGACCTTTATCCAAATGGAGGATGAGATTGCAAGCCTCGGTGCGGTAATCGGTGCCTCCCTTGCAGGGGTAAAATCGATGACAGCCACAAGCGGCCCGGGATTTTCTCTGATGCAGGAGAACCTGGGTCTTGCGATCATCGCCGAAGTGCCTTGCGTCATCGTCAACGTCATGCGCGGAGGGCCGAGCACGGGACTTCCGACCTTTCCCTCTCAAGGTGATGTGATGCAGACAAGATGGGGAACCCATGGAGATCATCCCGCCATCGTCCTTTCTGCCTCAACGGTTCGGGAATGCTATGAGATGACCGTCAAAGCCTTTAACCTCTCTGAAAAATTTCGGACACCCGTTGTCCTTCTGACGGATGAAGTCGTCGCTCATATGCGAGAGAAAATGGTTCTCTCGGAAGAAGAAGAGATAGAGGTTTTCAATCGGGTCAAACCTACAGTGCCACCCGAATGGTACATTCCTTACGAAGATACACCTAGTGGCATCCCAGCCATGGCTAATTTTGGAGAGGGCTATCGGTATCACGTCACAGGTCTCACTCATGACATCAGAGGCTTTCCCACGTCGAGACCCGACGAGATCGGTCCTTTTATCGCCAGGCTCCACCGGAAGATCAGTCAGCATTTTTCGGAGATTCAGATGGCTGAATTTTTTCAAACAGAAGACGCGGAGATAACGATCGTTGCCTACGGGTGTGTGGCCCGCTCCGCCAGGAGGGCCATGGTTGAGGCAAGGGAGAAAGGGATCAAAGTGGGGCTTCTCAAACTGATGACGATCTGGCCCTTTGCGAGATCTGCTGTGGAAAAAGTCCTCCAGACTTCGAAAATCCTGCTTGTCCCCGAGATGAATATGGGTCAGATCTCGCGGGAGGTAAAGCGGGTCAACCCGGGAGTCGCAAAGGTCTTCACCCTTAACAAAGTGGACGGGACAATCATCACGCCGGGGGAGATATTGAACCGAATCTTGGAGGTCGTGTCATAAAGATCATTGCCCCTCACCCTTTCCCTCTCCCCCTGCCTACCGGCAGGCAGGGGGAGAGGGAAAGGGTGAGGGGAGCCGAGCCAAGTGTCAAAATTGTTTCTGCGTTTGTATCAGTCATTTTGTTGTAGGGGTTATTCACGGGGGGTTTGCAGATGGCAGAAGTCACCAAACTGATTCACAAATATCTTCGCCACGATAAGAAGTTTCCTCATGTCTGGTGCCCAGGCTGCGGGATCGGAATTATGTTGGGTTCCCTCATCCGCTCGATCGATCGTGTCGGTCTTGAGAAGGACGAGGTTGTTCTCGTGTCAGGCATCGGATGTTCGGGGAGGCTTCCCGTGTATGTGGATTTTAATACGCTCCACACCACTCACGGCCGGGCGCTGACGTTCGCGACGGGAGTGAAGCTTGCCAAACCCGGCCTGAAGGTGATTGTGATCATGGGCGATGGGGACGCGGTGGCAATCGGTGGGAATCATTTCATCCATGCCGCGAGAAGAAACATCGATGTCACCTCCATCATTCTCAACAACAGCATCTATGGGATGACGGGAGGCCAATCCTCTCCGACCACTCCTTATGGAATGAGATCTTCAACCACCGTCTATTCCAATATTGAACAAAATTTCAAGATCTCGGAGTTAGCTGTGACCGCCGGGGCGGTCTTTGTGGGCAGGGGAACCGTCTATCATGCCAGGCTTTTAGATAGCTTGGTCGAGAAAGCGATTTTGAAACCAGGTTTTTCCGTGGTGGAGGTGATCGCTCACTGCCACACCCAGTACGGAAGGCAGAACCGTCTGGGGACAGCCGTAGAAATGATGGAGTGGCAACGAGATCATGCCGTCACTGTGGAGAAAGCCGCTGCGATGAAGCCCGAGGAGTTGCAGGATAAGATCGTGATCGGAGTATTGGTGGATAAGGAACTGCCGGTTTATCAGGACGAGTACGAGAAGGTTCGGGAGAAGGCGAAGACTGCTGCTGCGGCCGCAAGAACTTGATTCATTGTCAAATCGCGAGACAAATTCAAAGGTATTACGTGTGCGTGGACAAATTCCAAATTCCAAGCACCAAATAACAATTAAATTTAAAACTCCAAATTCAAAACAAGGACCTGTTTTGGTCATTGAAGTTTGATGTCTTGAAATTGTTTGGAATTTGGGTTTTGTGATTTGGGATTTGGATCGGACCCACGGAAGTACAAGCTGAACGAGCCTGGCAGAAATTCTTTAGGAGAACCAAAGATGGGGCATCGCTATGAGATCCGCTTGAGCGGTTCCGGAGGTCAGGGACTGATTCTGATGGGAATCATCTTGGCGGAAGCGATTGGAATCTATGACGGAAAATATGTGGCTCAGACACAGAGTTATGGGCCGGAGGCCAGGGGCGGATCGAGCAAATCGGAGATCATCGTTAGCGACGAAGAGATCGATTATCCCAAAGCGATGCGCCTTGATCTCCTCTTGGCGATGAACCAAAGATCCTGCGATGAGTTTTATCCAGACCTCAAGCCGGAGGGTTTACTGGTCGTGGATTCGACCTTTGTCACTCAGGTTCCTACCCAGAAGGCCTTCCAGGTTCCCTTTACACGTATTGCCAGAGAGAAGTTCAAGAGAGAGGTTGTTGCAAACATCATTGCTCTGGGAGCCCTCGCCGTACTCAGTCCCGTCGTCTCCGTAAAAGCCGTGGAGTCCGCGGTGTTGGCGCGGGTGCCTAGAGGCACGGAGAAATTAAACCGCGACGCCCTGAGGGCAGGCATGGAGTCTGCCAAGCGGGCGAAGGAGGCGTGGAAGAAGTTAGAAGTGGTTCCGGAGGTTCCCAAAGAAGACCTGTTGGATTCGTATTAACCTAAGGGTAACCCCCCTTTCGTCCCCCCTTATCTAAGGGGGGATATAGGAAGGTTAAAGGGAGAAACAAAAAGGAAATTTTGAAATTTGACGTTGCTTTGTGGCAATGAAAAGAAACTCTTTCGTATATTCGGCAACCAAACGGCTGGCTCAACTGGTCTTTTCCGTTTTTTACCGGATCGAGACCGAGTTTAAAACGACACTTCTTGACCACGGACCCATGATCATTCTTCCCAAACATCAATACTGGACCGATATTCCGATCGTCGGCCTCGCTTTCAAGCCCCTGCTTTACTTTGTGGCGAAGAAGGAGCTCTTCAAATACCCGCTGGTTCGCGACTACCTCTCTTTTTTGGGCGGCCTCCCTGTGGATCGAACACAATCGGTTCGAACGTTAGATTCCTTTAAGACCCTTGTCTCCTTGCTGAGGACGGGCGAGAAGATCGTCATCTTTCCGGAAGGGACTTACGTTCGAAACGGTGTAGGTACAGGGAAAAGTCGGCTCCTTCAGATGATCTTAAGATTCCAGTCGGAACTCGGATATTCCATCCCTTTTGTCCCTGTGGGCATTCGATATGGAGGGAGGTTGGGATGGAGAAGGCGGGTGGAAGTATCCATTGGCCCTCCTCTTTATGCGGAGAAGGATTCCGACGCCATCCCCCTGACTCTTCGGGTAATGGAAGAAATCGGTCGGCTATGTCAACTACAGAGAGTCGTAGAAAAATCCGAAATTCCAAATCCGAAGCACGAAACCCGAAATTCGAAACAAATTCAAATCATCGGAATCGAAAGCTCGAAACAAAAATAGATATAAAGTATTCGAAATTGGGACATTTGGATTTTGGTATTGTTTCGGACTTCGATATTCGGACTTAGAATTTATGATCTTTTGAAAGGAGGTTTTATGCCGAGACGGGAAAGAGATCGCGAACTGGCGAGGAGGAGAAAGCGGAGAAAGGAAAGGGGGAAACTTCGCTCCAAAGGACTTTTGGAGTCGCCAGCGGGCGCCCTAAAGGAGGGTGAAAAGAAGAAGCCGGAAAAAGCGCCTGCGAAGGAAAAAGCCCGGGAAAGTTCGGAAAAACCCGCTTCGGAGGGTTAATCTTCTATTGGATCTTGCTTAACCATGAGATGGCTTGCCTCTTAGAGGATTCGAAAGACAAGATTGTCAATCAACCTCGTCTTCCCTAAATAAGCGGCCAAGGCAACGACCACATCGCCTTCTATCCGGCCGACATCCTCCAGCGTGTGGGCATCGCAGATTTGAAGATAATCCATCCTGACTAAGGGTTCCGATCGAAGGATCTCGCTCATCTCTTGGAGGATTCGGTCCGCCTTTCGTTCCCCCTGTTGAAGGAGTTCCTTTGCCTTTTGTAGCGAGCGGTAAAGAGACAGCGCAGCCTTCCTCTCTTCGGGCAGAAGGTATGTGTTTCGTGAGCTCATGGCTAAACCGTCCGCCTCCCGGACCGTTGGCATCCCCAACACCTCCACGCTCATATGGAGGTCTCTGGCCATCTGTTGAATGGCGACCAGTTGCTGATAGTCTTTCTCCCCGAAGATCGCCACATGGGGCATCACAATCTCGAACAGCATGAGAACCACTGTGGTAACCCCTTGAAAGTGGGTCGGCCTCGACCTCCCGCAAAGGTTCTGGGTTACCTTCTCCACACGAACGACGGTTTGATGATTTACGGGATACATATCACTTGCGTCCGGAGCGAAAAGGATATCCACCCCGACCCCCTCTGCCATCTTTCTATCCCTTTCGAAATTCCGGGGATAGCTTTTAAAATCCTCACTCGGTCCAAATTGGGTGGGATTGACGAAGAGACTGATGATCACAAGATCTCCCTTTTTTCGTGCCTCCCGCATGAGGTTGAGGTGGCCTTCATGGAAATATCCCATCGTGGGAACAAAGGCGATCGTCTTCCCGGCCTTCCTGGATCGGGAAGAAAATTCTTTCATCTCCTTGACCGTCTTGATAATTTGCATTTTCTTCGGACGAGATCGTCTACTTGGACCTCATCGGGATAAAATACCAGGTCCCCTTTTTCATCTGTTTGATCTCCCGGAGCAATTGGTCGAGGTCTTCTCTCCGGTTTACGAAATCAATCTCACTGGTATCGATGACTAAGAGAGGACTTTGATCGTAGTGAAAAAAATAATAGTGATAGGCTTCCATCAATGTCTTAAGATAATCTAAATCCATTCCCCTCTCATAAGGAACATTTCTTGATTTGATTCGATGAAGCAGTACTTCTGGCTTGGCCTCTAAGAAAATGACCAGGTCGGGGGAAGAGATCTGTGCGTTGAGGAGATGGAAGACCTGTTCGTAAAGGGCGAGTTCATGGTCATCTAGATTGATGGAGGCGAATACTCGGTCTTTATCAAAGAGGTAGTCGCAAAGGGTGATTTGGTTGAACAGGTCGAGCTGGGCGATTTCCCTCTGCTGCTGATACCGATTCAGCAAAAAGAAGATCTGGGTTTGAAAAGCATATTTTTTGCGATCCTCATAAAATTGAGAGAGGAAAGGGTTATCCTCGACGTTTTCCAAAATACATCGGGCATTAAACTCCTTCGCTAAAAGTTTCGCCAGACTTGTTTTTCCTACACCAATCGGGCCTTCTATCACAATATATCGGAACATGATGCCTGATCGCTCCTGATGTTCCCTAACACACCCCGAATGCTTTGTCGAGATTCTGTTAAGGGCTGATACCTTGGCTTTTTAACTGATGCAAACGCATTAAGTCTTGTTACGTTTCATTAAATTGCCCCTCACCCCATCCTTCTCGCCAGCGGGGAGAGGGATGGATGAGGGGGCCAGCTTATCCCCTAACTCTTTGGACCTTTGGGTCGCCGCGATCACCGCATCCATCAATATCTTCCGCAAACCTCCTTCTTCAAGCTTATACAGTCCGGCAGCCGTGGTTCCGCCGGGAGAAGTCACCTTTTCCCGGAGCAAGGTAGGGTGTTCTCCTGTATCGGAAAGGAGTTTCACAGAGCCCATCACCGTCTGGGCGACCAACGTGAGGGCTTGAGACCGGGTCATCCCCAGATGGACGCCTGCATCCGTTAGCGCCTCAATGATCAAAAAGATATAAGCGGGACCGCTTCCGCTCAGGCCGGTGACGGCATCCATCAGAGGTTCATGGATGATGATCGATTTCCCGACGCAATCGAAGATCGCCTTGGCCAATTTAAGGTCCTCCTCGGTTGCAAGATTTCCAGGGGCGAGAGCAGAGGCCCCTTCTTGGACAAGGACATTGATGTTGGGCATGACCCTGATCAGTCGAAGCTTTTTACGAGCGTACGTCTCAATCGTATAGAGGGGCACCCCCGCAGCGATCGAGATAAGGAGCTTGGAGGGATCTAAGGAATCTGCTGTCTCTTCCACGACCTCCTTCATTGATTGCGGCTTGACGCAGAAAACGATAGGATCGCATTGGAAAGAGAGATGGCTGTTGTCAGACGCCTTCCTGATCCCGTACTTTTTTTGAACGAATCGGAGTCTCTCCCCATCCGTATCGAAAGCCATGATGCGCTCGGGGGCTGTAAATTTGACTTTCAGCAAACCAGCGATTAATGCCTCAGCCATGTTGCCTGTTCCGATAAAGCCGATCTCTTTCATTTTTTTCATACGAAACTCCTTAAGGTAGATTGACCTCTTTTTAGCATACCCTCCATCTTTTTTCTATTCAATTTTAACACAGGTAAGCCTCTTTCTTTCATGGATGGATAGAAACCCTTCAGATATCATTGAGGAATGTGAAAATTGTAATTTAATGGTTTAAAAGTATCCGGATAGCTGTTATAATTCCGGCGGTTGACTGTCGGTTACAACATTGAGTTAGCGAAACGGCCCTCACGATCCTTGGGCCCCGGGAGCATCATGTTTTACTCCACTCGGTCTAAACTCATCCTCAGTTTTCTGGGCATTTCATTCCTCGTGTGTGGCGTTGCTCTTTTAGTCGGAGGTCAACTTCTTTATAAAGCCGTCGTCAACGAGGCAACGAACCGTGTCCGGTTGGACCTCAATGCCGCGCGAGAGATTTATCTCAGTCGAATCAAGGGAGTGAAAGTTGCCCTCAACATCACCACGTTGGGACCCGTATTCCGATCGGCCCTCGAAAGACAGGATGCGCGTAAAATTATCCCTTTGTTGACAAATATAGCACAGCAGACGGAGCTGGATTTCGCGGGAATTGTCACAAAAGAAGGGAAAACGCTGTGCCGTATCGGACCCAATTCCATACCAAGAGGAATCAGTCCTAAAAATCCGATTGCCAACTCAGCGCTTCAGGAGCGGATCGCCGTCGCCGGGACTGTCGCCTTGAGCAAGGAGTTTTTGTTTGCGGAGAATCCTGAACTTGCGAACCGGGCCAAAATCAAGTTGCTTCCTACAAAGAGGGCAACACCGAGGCCTGAAGGCGAGGAGCTGTCCGGAATGGCTCTTGCCGCTGCTGTTCCGGTTTTCGACGCAGGGAATTTCCTTGGCGTTCTTTACGGGGGAGTTCTCCTGAACCGGAGTCAAGAGATTGTGGACCGGGTGCGGGACACTGTTTTTCAACACGAGATTTACAAAGGCCAAAGCATAGGCACCGCTACGATCTTTTTTAGGGATATTCGTATCTCCACGAATGTTCTTTCACCCGACGGAAGTCGAGCCATTGGAACGGTGGCCTCCGAAGAGGTAACCAAACACGTCCTGACAGATGGGAAGAAGTGGATAGACCGTGCTTTCGTTGTGAACGATTGGTATATTACTGCCTACGAGCCGATCGAGGATATCTTCGGCCAAAGGATTGGCATGCTTTATGTTGGGGTGCTGGAAGCAAAGTATGCGGATGTCCGCTGGAAAGCCCTCTCTCTTTTTGTCATCATCACCGTGGCTGGAATGGTCTTAGCCATTGGTTTGGGATACGTTATAGCCAGCAAGATGAGTCGGCCGGTGAAACAACTCATCAAGGCGAGCAATGAGGTTTCTCAGGGGAACCTCTCTCCGGAGATTGGACCGATCTCCAAGAGCGAACTGGGCGTTCTTCAAAAGACGTTCAAGCAAATGTTGACTTCCCTCCAGGAAAGAGACAAACGTCAACGGGTGGAAAGCGAGACAAAGCTTCTGCAATCGGAGAAACAAGCGAGCATCGGCAAGCTCGCAGGCGGGGTGGCACACGAAATCAACAACCCTCTGACCGGGATATTCACTTTTACGCATATGTTGCTCCGGCGACAAGATATTCCTGAGGATGTTCGTGCCGACCTCGAGACGATCGGCCAGGAGACCGAGCGGGTTCGAAAGATTGTCAAGGGACTGCTCGATTTCTCACGTCAGACAGAACTCGACCGTGAGCCGACAGACGTCAATCGGCTTGTCCGTTCTACCCTTTCCCTTGTCGAAAACCAGGCCCTGATCAAAGGCGTGAGTTTAAATTTTGAGCCAGGGGAAGGGCTACCGATGATTACCTTAGACAGAAACCAGATGCAGAGTGTTTTACTCAATATCATTATCAATGCCTTGGATGCCACCGACCCAGGTGGAAGCATTACTGTCACGAGTGGTAATGGCGTATCCACCAGCCATCCCGGCCAAGCGGGTATTGAAATCTTATGTACGGATACGGGCTGTGGTATTCCCCCTGAGAACCTGAATAAGCTTTTTGACCCTTTCTTTACAACCAAGGAGATTGGACATGGCACGGGTTTAGGCCTGTCGGTGTCGTACGGGATCGTTGAACGCCATGGAGGGACCATATGGGTTCAAAGTAAAGTTGGAAAGGGAAGCACCTTTAAGGTCTGGCTGCCCGTGGAGGAGCAAAGTGTAAGAGATGAAGATATTAGTCGTGGATGATGATGCCATTGTGATCAAGAGCTGTCGGCGCATCCTTGAGGCAGAGGGATTCGAGGTGATGACGGTGCCCAGTGCCGACGAGGCGCTGGAGAAAATCAAAGCTTATGATTTCGATCTTGTGGTCATGGATGTAAAGATGCCTAAACACGACGGTATCTTCCTCATGCGAGAATTTAAGAAGAATTGGCCGGACATACCGATCATCGTGATGAGCGGTTATCCTACTCCGGAGACCATTGCCGATGTGCTCCGATTGGGCGCCATCCAGTTTATTCCAAAACCTTTTAAACCCGACGAATTTATGAAATCTATTAAGGAGGTCATTAAAAAGATGGGCCTTAAGAAATCCTTCCCCACAGGAGCCGGTGGGTGAAGCAGCAGTGTTTGTTTAGAGGAGGGGAATCATGGCTGAGAGGATGCTGGTTATCGATGATGAAGAAATTGTCCTGAAATCGTGTCGAAAAATATTTGAGGCGGAGGGTTTCGCGGTAGTCACCACGGCCAATCCGCAAGAGGGTCTCAAACTCGTCTCGGAATCGACGTTTGACGTGGTCCTCGTGGATTGGATGATGCCAGGATTCGACGGAATGGATGTGGTGGAGGAGATCGACAAGCGTTCGCCGAATTCAACCGTGGTCATGATCAGTGGCTACCCTTCTGTCGGGCGGGCCACCGAAGCGATGAAGCGGGGAGCCATGGACTATGTGTCCAAACCCTTCCGGCCGGAGGAGATCGTCGAAGTTGTCAAAAAAGCGGTAAGGCGCAAGGTCACCCAGGAGAAAAAAGCCATCGGACGATTTGAGAGCTTTATGAAGTCCTGGCAGTTTCCGGTGCCCGCTTTAGAGGACAAGGCACCCAAGACGATTGCGGAGACGGTCGCTCAAACCGTCGGGGTGGCGAAGGCAACCTCCCCCTGGTTCACGGTCTTTGTACTGGGAATTCTGGCCGGAGCCTATATTGGTTTTGGAGGTTTGCTGTCCACGACCGTGACTTTTGATATGGCAGCCAGATGGGGTATCGGCTTTACCAAAATCTTAGGAGGGGCCGCTTTTAGTGTCGGCCTGATGCTTGTCGTCATTGCGGGGGCGGAATTATTCACCGGCAACAACTTGATGGTTTCCAGTGTCATGATGAAAGAGATTACTTTCAGCACCATGGTAAAGAGGTGGGGGGTCGTCTTTTTCGCCAATTTCATCGGATCGATTATCATTGCCTTGGTGTTTTACTTTTCCGGCCTCTGGAAGACCGGGGACGGAGCGCTGGGCGTTGCCGCGGTTAAAATCGCCTATAACAAAACCGCTCTCAGCTTTGGCGAGGCCCTGTGGCGTGGAATCGGCTGCAACTGGCTGGTCTGTCTGGCCGTCTGGATGGCTCTCGCGGCTCGCCAAATTATAGGGAAGATATTTGCCATCTTCTTTCCGATCATGGCCTTCGTTGCTATCGGATTTGAGCACAGCGTGGCCAATATGTACTTCATCCCGACGGGAATATTGTTGATGAACGGAGCGGGATTCAGCAACCTTCCGGGAGTTGATCCGAATATTCTTGGCTGGATCAATTTCCTGTGGAGGAACTTGCTTCCCGTTACCATAGGAAACATCATCGGTGGCGCCGTTTTTGTGGGGATGAGTTACTGGGGCGCATATCTCAGACCAAAGCCCGATTAAATCAGCCCCCCACCCTCTCCCCATCAGGGAGAGGGTGGGGGGGGGGTGTGTAGGAATCTAAACGCCTGAAACCTTGCCCGACTGAACAGTGAGGATGTTTGCATCTAAATAGTTTTCTATTACTTCCTTTGCATCAAGAACCCTATCTTCCGGGACAAGAACTGAAATCTCAATATAAGGGCCAAAGAAATAAAGCAGGGCCCGGTGGTAGTAGCCCCTTAGATAGCAAGGAAGACCTTTCTGTTCAAGAAGGCTTTTGACAAGCCCTGCCATTGGAACGTCATGCAACTCCGCTATTTTTGCAAGATTGCCTCCCTGTCCTCTTAAACGCACCTCTTCCATAAGATCAAGGACTATTGCTACAGCCGTGATTAGAATAGTGCCCCCTAGGAGGAAAGGCAAAAATCGATAGGCAATTTGCGGTATGAAAACAATAAAGACTAAGTAGAGAGCCCCAACAGGAACAATGGACTCAAGGCTTTTATCAATATGATGTTCATCTTTTTCGCCTGGTGGAGAAACAATGTCGCCCGCCTGTTCTTTAAGAAGGTCGACATCCTTTTGGAATCATAAAAGAATGAAGTAAAGAGATAGTAGAGAAATATTATCAGTATAGCATCGATGATGAAATACCAAAATCCTGTTCGCGTGAGGGCTCCCATCAGCCATTGGAAATGCATATTTTTTGTAAAGAGAAACACGGTTGTTGGCAACATGATCAACATTGATGCCCATTCTACTGGAGTCGTCCCTGCCGATGTGAGTTTCAACGGAATATAGGCCTCGGTGTCGTCATTAAATCTGACCGATATTTCTCTTTTACTTCTTTCCATGAACAGAATGACTGTGACTATGATTATGATCATTGGGATATATAGTAGCAATGACACGAAAGAGACAGAACCTGCTTCAAATAAAGAACATATTCGCGGAATGTAGGATAAAAACCCTCTGGCAAGTTCTGTCAATATTAAAATACTTATGCCTTGACCTATTCCTTTTCTGGTAATCAGTTCCGCTATCCATATCATAATGAAGGTGCCTGCTGTAAGGGTCAAAGCTGAAATCAAGCGAAAACTTAACCCGGGATGCCCTATGATCTTTTCTCCGGTCGATCCCATCATATCTTCAAGGCTGACGGCAATTCCATAGCTTTGCAGAAGAGCAATCAAGAATGTTGCAAAAAGAGCTATCTCTTTAATCCTGATCCTTCCCGCATATCCCTCTCCCCGCCAAGATTTGAGCGGTGGGATAAACAACGATAAGATTTCCACTATCATATAAGCGGTTAAATAGGGCGTAACGCCAAGGGCAACAACAGAAAGTCGTTCACGAGCCGATCCATAGGCGAAGATTCCTTGAAAAAACCCGTCATGGCCGAAAAGCCCTTGAAGCGCCTGGAGGTCGATTCCAGGAGCAGGTATTAGTATCAACACCCTCCATAGCAGAACAAAGCCAATAGTGTAAAGGATTCTTTTGTGAAGATCAGTGAGAGTAATTTTTGGAGGAGTCTTCTGGATATCTTCCTTTTTAAGGACCTCTTGGGCGAGCAGACTTCCGCAATCGGAGCAATGAGTTACTCCTTCCCGAAATTCTGCGGGGTATCCCATTTCCTTTCTGTGTGGACAATCAGGATTCACACAAAAAGCCATTGGATCGTCCTTCCACAATATCGGTAATCTGAATGTGATTGCCTCTTTGGGGTCTATATACCGTTTTCATTATGAGCCACGTGAATCAGAATGGACTATGATGTTTCCATAATGTCATTGCGAGCGATAGCGAAGCAATCCCAATAGATTGCCGCGTCGTCCCGCCATAGCGGGACTCCTCGCAATGACTACTTTTTCTTATCATTCACTAAGGCTTCTTTCGACAATTTGGGTTCTATTTCTTTCAACAATTTTCGAGCATCCTTATGATCGGGTTTTAATTTTAAAACGCCATTCAGAAGGTTTTTTACATAATCGTAATTCTTGGGATCTCTTAACAGCAATGATTTTGCAAACATAAAAATATAGTCGGGATTTTCGGGTGACAGAAAATAAGCATTTGCGAACTCGACCTGAGTTTGCAGAACGTCCCCTTTTTTGTATAACTTCAAACCATTTTGATAATGATCCTCGGATTTCGACGAATCTTCAGGCTTAAGGAATTCTATCGATGAGAGGATCGTGATAACATCATGCTCGTCAAGATATCCTTTTATAGACGTGATTATCCCGGCAATGTTTTGCGTATCCTCTGTGTTATATAAGGAGAATTCTCTGAAAAAGGCGTCTCCTTTTTGCCATCCTTTCAAAAAGCCTTTAAGGCCAATCCAATGGATTTCCTTAATTTCAATTGCCTCCCCTTTCGGGCTTATAAGAGAGCGTATAACAACGAGGCGAGGATTCCAGTTGTTTGTTAATACATATTTCTCAAGATCGAATTTAGGACCGGACCCTAAGATTTTCCAAAAGGCTTCATCCATGAATAAATCGTCATAAATGAAATCATTTTTGAAATTAATATATGCCTTTGTGTTGGCTCCTTGGTTTTGCAAACTAACCAGCCATTTCTGATTTCTACTTCCTATCTTATTTAACCTTCTGATGCCAAATTCTTTTGGCACTAAGAGTGAGACATTGAGTAATTCAATCTTCCGATATTTTTCCAGCGCCTCAGAGCTTTTAGGTTTTTCTAAAGTAACGACTTGAGGTCTATTCGTAAAAAAGGGATATCCAAATTTCCATGCGGCATGCACCTTCCAATATAAAGCAAAGAATATCCAAGAGAAGGAAATCAGTATGATCAATACGGCTAAAAGTCCATGCCAGCTTATGAATCTAAATGAACGGGGTTCAGCAAAAAGGTCCTTTACGAGCCTTCTGGAGAAGTATAGCAGTGTAAGAATGACAAACAAAAACTGGATGGTAATCGCATAATCCTTTAAACTTTGACCTCCCCACCACAGGAACTGAGTAAGAATCTGGACGGGAAATGTCAACATGGCTGCAATAACGCCATATCTTGCCCAGAATCTTCTTCGCAGTAAACCGTATCCGACGATAATATTTATCGGTGTGCTATAAAGGCCAATACCCGTAAAAGCAAAGAAATAGCTTATGGGGTCGGTGTTCCATTTCACTGGAAAAATTTGGAATTTGGGCAAAATGACCGTCAATATGTCAAACACCGAATAAATGAGAATAAGGACAGAGTAAATACGTAAGACGATCATTTCTTTCTTGCTTTTTGTGGCTTCCATTTCCTTGCTCCGCTATTTGCGAATTTACCCGGATGTGAAGCAATATATCAAAAACAAAGTGGGTGAGCAATTGAGATGATTGCTAATGTAGTGAATCGAGCACTTCTTTGCAATGATAACGAGGGCTCCCGCCCCATATCAAGTACGGGGTAGACTCCACCGGGAATCCAGTTGAAAAGACTGGATTCCCCCGTGTCAAGCACCCCGTATCAAGCACGGGGCAGGCTAAGGCAGGCTTATCGAGTCCGGAATGACGGTCTCTGTGAAGTAATTTCTAAATCGCTGTACTAGCGTGGTGAGATTTGAAGCAAGTGGAAAACCCTGCCCTTTAGTTTTTCCGCATCATGTAGCCCACCGCTTTCTCCAATCCGTCAAGAGTCAGCTCAAACATGGGGAAAATCTCGCGGACATGGTGGATGGAACGGGTGTAGGGCCATTCTTCGGCGAGTTTTGGGTTGATCCAGACGGCATGGGGAAAAGTTTTGGCAATAAACTTCAGCCTCTCATAACTCGGTCGTCCGGATCTCTCTTCAATGTGGATGGAGCCATCCGTAGCCATCAGTTCATAGGGAGCCATGCTCGCATCCCCGACGACGATAAATCTTGTTTCCGGATCCAGGCGAATCAGTTCATCCACTGGAAACGGTTTGGAATGCCTGGGAGGATCCTCCCAGAGATAATCGTAGATGGTGTTATGAAAAAAGAATGTCTTGAGGTCTTTGAACTGAGCCCGTGCGTAATTAAAGAGGGTTTGGACCAGCTCGATATAGGGGTCCATGGACCATCCGCCATTGTCAATCGCAAGGATAACCTTTAGTCGGTCCTTCATACTCCGATCAAATACAATCTCTATTTCTCCCGCATTCCTCATGGTCTCGTAAATGGTCTTATCAACATTCACCTTATCCTTCGGGCCGAACGGTACCATGTTCCTCAAACGCTTGAGAGCCTCTCCGATTTGAGATGCAGTCATAGGACCTTCCTGGGAGTAGTCACGATACCTGCGATCCATAGCGACCTTGACCGCTGACTTATTTCGGGAGACACCGCCCACCCTCATTCCGCCCGGATGATAGCCGGAATGTCCCACTGGAGAAGTCCCACCTGTTCCAATCCACTTGTTTCCCCCGTGGTGCGCCTCAGTTTGTTCTTTCAAACGATCAAGGAAATATTTGAGTAATTCCTCCGGACTCAGCTTTAACAAATCTTCTTCGTTGACCCCAAGCGCTTCTGCTAACTCCTTTGGATTCTTCAACCATTCATCAAGCAAGGCGCGGGCGATCTCGGACAATTCAATTTCTTCCGGCCCCTTGAACTCGGCACCCTCAAACTGGTGAGCAAACACCTGATCGTAAAGGTCGAAATACTTCTCGCTTTTCACGAGGATCGTCCGGGCACCTGTGTAAAAATCATCCAGAGAATTGATCATCCCCATGCTTAAAGCTTTCTGAAGCCTCAAGAATGAAGTAGGAGATACCGGAATTCCCGCTTTTTTTAGTAAATAAAAGAAATCGACAAACATCTGTCAAACCTTAACCCGATCCCCTCACCCTTTCCCTCTCCCCAGTGGGGAGAGGGCGGGGTGAGGGGGCGCTTTGCGAAATTAAACCCTAAACCGTGCTACCGCGTTCTGGGCAACGACGTAGTCAGGACTCTTTTTAAAGAGGACACCCAAGAAAGGAACCTCTCCTTTGATCAAATCCTTGACCCGAAAGTCAGGATCTGCCCTTAAGGCTCTAATCCAGTTGATCAGCTCCCGAGTGGCAGGTTTTTTCTCAACCCCCCTGATTTCCCTGAGGCGGTAAAATGTTCTAACGGCGCCGTCGAGTAATTCCTTGTCAATATCGGAAAAATGGACCTGAACGATCTTTCTCATCATGTCGGGCTCTGGAAAGGCAATGTGATGAAAATTACAGCGGCCCAAGAATGGGTCGGAGAGATCCTTCTTAGCATTTGAGGTGATGATGATCACGGGCCGATGTGTTGCTTTGATAGTTTTATCGATCTCGATAATATCGAATTCCATCTGGTCCAGGACGTCCAGCATATCATCCTGAAAATCCGTATCGGCTTTATCAATCTCGTCGATCAGAAGAACCACTCTCTCACCGGATACAAAAGACTGCCCGATCTTTCCCATCCGGATGTACTCTTCGATATTGCTGA
>JAPVTA010000006.1:0-15022 GCA_047519465.1 Thermodesulfobacteriota bacterium
CGTTAGCGGCCCAACGTCCAGGTCAACTTCAATACTCGGGTGCAAATGGTACGATCGGCACAGGACCAGCGCTGGCCATCGGGGCCTGGGTGGCCAACCGTAAACCGGTATTATGGTACACCGGTGACGGGAGTTTCGGCTTTTATGCTATGGAAATGGACACCATGGCAAGGTTTGGAATACCTGTGATCTGTGTGATCTCCAATGACTCCGCCTGGGGAATGATCCGCCTGGCAGAAAAATACATCCGGCCCGAGGAGATCGAAGCGAGGGGGCACTGCAATGTAGAGCTTCATCATATGCGGGCCTATGAGAAAATGGCAGCGATGTGGGACGGGCACGGCGAGTGTGTGACAGACCCAACCGAGATCATACCGGCTATCAAACGGGCGAAAGCGAACGGAAAGCCGTCCATCATTAATGTAGAGGTGGATAAAGTAAGTCTCTCACCATGGATCGCGGGCTACGCAAATATGGTCAAACCTTCTACCTAATCCGCTTTTGGACGGGGAATCTGGTACGCTGGATGATAGTTATTCCTTCCCCCATGGACCAGAGCTACAAGATCCTGAAAGGGTGATTGCTTGTGAACTCTGGAATGGGTCCCGGTATAAAGGAGAGAGCGCGATGAATCAATCCAAAGTATTGATCTTAGATTCGCCCATTGGAAAGACGAAAATAGATCATCTGGGATCCCCAGTGGGCGTGGTCCGGATGGAAGCCAGCAAATCCTATTCCGGCATTGGAGAACTTCTCCAGCAGTACATTAACCATTCCAAGCCGGAGGCCTGGGAAGCGATCAAAGCTAAGATAACGTACACCTATAAAAACCTTGATTCAGCTTTGTCCTCTCTGGATACAGAAACCAGTTTTGGCAAGGAAATTAAATCAAGGGTGAAAAAAGGGCAAAAGCTTCTCTTTAAACCAAATCTAGTCAATATCTTCAACATTGACCCCCAGACTCACGAACCTGGCGCGGGGAGTACGACCTGTACGGAGTGGTCATTTGTGGCCGCCTTGATGAGATGGTTCCATGACAAATTGGACATCCGTTACCATCAGATGGCCCTCGGTGAAGCAGCGACATGCATGCCTGCAGCCGCTCGTCTCTATTCGATGTTGAACCCTGAAAAAAGACCTGTGACAACCGAGGCCGTCATCGAAGGGAAGGCGGGCGGTTTTTATGGAGGTTGGGGATTCTATTTCGTCCGCAAGTACTTGCAGGAATCGCTTGAACCCGGCCGCAGCGACGACCCAATGAAAGGCTATGACGAAAGTCTTTCTGGAACTTTTATCCCTCCGGGAATTGCCAAAGAGAAATTAATGGTCTATGACTTGAACCGGATCTTCGATAACCCGAGCAAGGGCCGGGATGTTGATGTCCCTGACGGCGTCAATTTTAAATCCATAACCCTTCACAAGGTGGTGGTAGGAGGAGACAGGCAGGATCCTCAGGATTTGGAGGCCTATCCCGGATGCATCCTGGTCAATGTACCAAAACTCAAGGTTCACGCGATCACTCTTTTCACAAATGTCATAAAAAACCTGGGCATTGGCCTTTACCCGATGCAGGCAGCAAAGGAAGACCAACATCAATGGGACTACAGCGTACCCCACAACCCCATACCCGGAATGAAGGGAGGCTTACCGCACCAAGTCTGGGTCTCTAAGATAGACCCAAAGACCGGGCTTCCCGCCCGAGACAAGACAGGCCACTACGTCGTGACAAAAACCGGTGGTATAACGGCAACAATGATCGATATGATCCATGCCGTGCGCAGTTCGGACATTTACATGATCCATATTGTTGACGCGATTGAAGCGATCAACCAGGATCATCAGGGAGTATTGCCCGGCACAAAGGAGCCCGAGGGAATGGTCTTCGCCGGCCTCGACCCTGTTGCCACGGATCTATTGTGCGCCCGCTATATGTTCAGTAACGTTCCTCTCAAAGAGGCATTAAGAGTGGAGATAGTCGACAGGGCGGGTGAGCGCTTTCCCCAACAAGTGCCCGTACCGACTGTAGAGGATCATCATATCGTTACTCGAATGGGATATGACTGTCCCCTGTCTCGAGACCGGTGTCTTGAAAATGCGGAGAAGAGGGGTATGGGTATAAGGAAGTACTACGTCGTGGGCAAAGATGCTGTGGCGGATTGCCCCCTCGTCTCGCTTCGGGGACATTTGGGCAGAGTAAAGGGTGGTACGTTTTCCGACTTGATCACCAAGACTTTATATTTCGACGTCTTTAAAATGCCCTGGGACATGCAAAAAACCATCTTCCATTACTTTGAGGCCGTGGATAGACTGGCGGGATCCTCTTTGAAAAAGGAGTTTATGGAGACATTCGATGAGGACGGAGATGGTATTGTAACCTACGAGGAGTTTGGGAAAAAGGGAGTTCTCGGAGCGTATATGCATCTGGGGGGTGATAGTATTTCCAAATTGGGGCAAGAACAATTTGGTTATCTGCACGGCCCATTTTCGGCAAGGGCAAAGATATTGAAGAACGGGGAAGCCTCGTGGAATCCTCAGGGCCACAGCTTGTTCAAGGAATTCTCTTACGGGGCTGCGTGTCTGGTTGCCTACAGAATGTCGCTGACGGAGCTCGAGGCTCCAGATCCCTTTCTTCCTGACCTCATATGGGGCAAAGGAAAGTGGCCCAGTTTCAATCTCGCCTGGTATATTTACCTGGGTATCGCCTTGTATGGCAGCCAGTTTCCCTATAAGATGGAATTCCCGAGCCTATACGCCCTTGCCTTCCATTACGCCGACCTGACCCAAAACCAGGGGCGGTATTCGGGGGAAATACGCAACCAGCCCAACCCGGATGGAATAAATGCCTATTTCTCTTGCGTCTCCAGCGGACAGGAAAAGCCTTTGGATTTCACCCTCTATATACCGCCCGGCTACGATAAGATTGCGGGTTCAAGTGTACTCCATGTAGAAGTTACAACCGATCCCGCCAAGATATGGACCGCAACATTTTTAGGTGGCAAAGAAATGTGGCCGAGAACATGAACGCCGTTTAGGCATTCCAAGTCCCGGATTTACTTTTCCGGGGGCAGCAACGGAATGGAGTTTTCAGAGCATACTCATACGAAGTTATTATGGAGGTCCAAGAACCTTCTTGGATACATCCCGAAGAAATGAGCGTCGCATTGCTCGTTGATTTCTGAACCACCTTTATAAAAATAAAAATTGAGAGGTTATAGTATGGGCTTTGTAAAAACATTCGAGGAAATCATGGCCAACGCCAGGACAAGTGCCGATTTTTATGATGCCGAAATGCTTGCCATCTTCTGGGAGACCAAACCAGAGATCGTCGCCAGAATACTTCCCCCGCCGCTCGGGCCCGCAGAATTTCCGCTGGCCATGGCTTTTGTCGCCGACTACCCCAGGACCAATTTTGACGCGGTCTATAAGGAGAGCGCGCTTTTTCTGCGCGCCGTTCATAACGGCGAAGAGGGAAACTATTGCCTGGCCATGCCGGTGACCAATGACATGGCAATGGCCGGGGGGCGGGAGGTCTTTGGGTTTCCCAAAAAGATCGCTCAAATTCATATGGCCAAGGAGAAAGATACCGTAAAGGGATGGACGGAGCGCCGCGGAATCCGTTTCATGGAAATTCGGGCAAAGTTAACCGGGACGTTCAATGATCCCCAGGCCCAGCAGATCATTATGAACCGCCCCTTCGAGAACGGCGTCGCAACTGGGGTCGCCTTCAACTTCAAGAATTTTCCCTCCCCTGAGGGGAGCGGGTTTGATTATAATCCGCGGCTCGTCCGCCAGGAGACATTGCTCAAACCGAAACAAATGCGGTTGGGAGAGGGGGAGATCCTCCTAAAGCATTCGGATTACGACCCCTGGGCCGAGGTAGAGGTTGTCCGGGTCCTCGGCGTCATTTACAGCGTGGGAGATAACTCCATGCTCGGCGGAAAGGCGGTTGCCGAAGTCGATCCCATGCAGTTTGCCCCATACGCTTTTTTGAAATGGGACATGAAGTGAAGGAGGACAGCGATATGACTTACCGGGATATCGATATCCATCTCACCACAGAGACGAAAGTCATGCTCCTTGAGGTACAGAAATTCAGCATGGAGGTCATGCGGCCCGCAGGAATTAAGCTTGACAGCTTTTCTGCCCCGGAAGACGTGATTGCGAAAGAGTCTCCGCTTTGGGATGTGTTTAAGGGGTTCCGCCAAAGGGACCTTCATTTGCTACAGATTCCGAAAGCCCTCGGCGGGCTGGCTGAAGACTTTGACCCCATGGCCGGTATTCTTATCACCGAGCAGCTTGGGTATGCGGACGCAGGTCTGACCATCAGCATGGGCGTATCCTGCATGCCGTTTAACTATGCTGCCGTGTTTCCCATTCCGGAAATGCAACAGCTGGCAAGGGATTTTTGCGCAGATAAAGAAGGGAAGATGATCGGCTGCTGGGCGATTACCGAACCGGATCACGGCACCGACTGGACCCTCGGCCGGAGAAACCCAAAGCATGGCCTTTCTGTCGAGGCCGTGCTGAAAGGGGAGGAATACATTGTCAACGGCGAAACGTCCGCATGGGTGTCCAACGGTACAATTGCCACCCATACGGTGCTCCATGTAGCGATTGACCCCTCGCGCGGCATGGAGGGCCAGGGTCTGGCGATCATCCCTCTGGATTTGCCCGGGATTTCCCGCGAAAAGCCGCTTGATAAGATGGGACAGCGACCCCTGAATCAGGGCTCCATTGTTTTCCGGGATGCCAAAATTCCTAAAAAATATATGGTGATCCCCAATCCAGACTTTATGAAAACCATCAATGATCTGGGGCTGGCCTATGTTAACGGTGGAATGGCCCTTGTCTTTGCGGGGTTGGCAAAGGCGGCCTTTGATGAAGCCTATCGATATGCCAAAAGCAGGGTCCAGGGCGGAAAGCCGATCGTTGAGCACCAGAGCATCAAACTCAAACTGATGAAGATGTTCACCATAGTGGAGGCCGCAAGGGCCAATGCGCGAAGAATGGCCTTGTACAATCGTCTCAACCCAACGATGCCATCTGTTGCTCATGCGGTGGTGGCAAAATGCTTCTCGACAGAAACGGCCTTTGCCGTGGCGAGCGAAGCCATGCAGATATTGGGAGGTTATGGGCTGGCCAAAGAATTTCCTATTGAAAAGATGTTCCGAGATGCACGGGCAAGCATGATTGAGGACGGAGTCAATGAAGCACTGGCCCTAAAAGCCGCAGAGTTTCTTTAGAATTTGCTCAGAGGATTCGCTGGATCTGCAAAATGGGGCCGTGTTAACCACTCTTTCAAACCCGCAATCTTCAATTCCCAAATATCGTTTTCACCAGCGACTTGTGTAACTTTCAAGAAAGACATTCTTGACACTGTCCGCCATCTCCAATACCAGTCAGGACAAATCAGATGTCCATAGAGGTGGCCAATGGCAGTGATGTTTCTTAATATCGCTCAATATCATTAAATCAGAGTGAACGAATGAAATCGTACGAGAAAATATGACTTGCTATCACTCTACAAAAAATGCTATAAAAACGCTTGGTAGCTTTACAAGCTGGAGATCGTCCCGTGCCATCCACGGGATTCCGCCAAGCGCATCGCAAAAGGCGATGCGAGGAATGAAGAAGAAAAAGGATTATCTCAAGCTTACTCTTGTCATTTTAGCATTGCTCACCTACGTCCTTTTCCCTCTCGCCTGTGCCCCTACCAAAGTAAGAGTCTATCCAAAGGAAGCTCAGACGGAGAAAGCTTCTCTTGCGAAACCTCCTCCTGAAAAAACGATCCCTCCGGAGAAGGTTGCCACGGTGAGACCTCCTCCGGCGAAGACCTATGCTGAAACCATCTCTCAATGGAAGAGCTACCAAGATTTGGTGGAATGGATGGAGAAGGATTTTTCTTTTGATGAGGAAAGATATAAAAAATTTGAGGGGACGTTACCTACTCCTCGGACTCCCGAGGAGACCTTTCAACTCAAATCTGGGATCTACGTTGATGCGGCCGAGTTTTCAAAAAGGACCCTTAATCAAATCGACCCGTATTACAAGGCACAAACAGTGGTGATCGTCGTCCGGCCCAGCGTGTTTAACTATTATGTCTGCTCGTTCAAGAAAGAGGGCAAGGTTTACGTCATCGATTACGGGAGTCCGTACAAGGAGATCACCGGAATTCACGGGCCCTTCAATTCACTCGATGAATACAAAGAATTCTACCAGAGCCATCATCCTGAAAAAAGGCGGGTAGAGGGGATTGGATATTTACCGGATAGGTAAAAATACATTGACAGGAGCATCGTTTATTGGTATGTGGGAATTTAGTGTCAGCATCGGGGATGGTGGAAACCCCTTGCCTTGGGGCGAAGCGAAAGCAGGCGAAATGTGCACAAAGTGAACTCGTCATACCCGCGAAAGCGGGTATCCGGGGGTTCTATTCTCAGATCCCCTTCTGGATTCCTGCTGGAGTTTATCCCGATGTAAATCGGGGCAGGAATGACTGAGAAGAGGGATTAGGGCCCAAGTCGATTCGAAGTCGACATGTGCTCGGAACCCCTCGTCTTGAAGGCGAGGGGGGATTTAGTCCTTACGAAGCAAAGGTTGAGATCAAAAGGCGGAAGGGGGGGAGGGGGTGATCGCAGAATAAAGGTGATTCGTTGTCTCATCGAATTCCTGTTGGATTGAAAGGAGGAGATTATGAAAGAGTTTAAAGTATTTCTTAAGGAAAAAGATATTCCCAAGCAGTGGTATAATATCCAAGCGGACCTACCCAGCCCCCTCCAACCGATCATCCATCCCGGCACGGGAAAACCGATTGGTCCACAAGACCTTGCACCTGTATTCCCCATGAATCTTATAGAACAAGAGGTCAACACAAAGGATCGGTGGATTGATATCCCTGAAGAAGTGATGGAAAAACTCCTCATCTGGAGACCCACTCCTCTTCATCGAGCCTATGCCTTTGAGAAAGCCTTGGGAACGCCTGCGAGAATTTATTATAAAAATGAAGGGGTGAGCCCTCCGGGAAGCCATAAACCCAACACCGCTATTGCGCAGGTCTATTACAACAAGGTTTTTGGGATTAAACGGATTGCGACAGAGACCGGCGCAGGGCAATGGGGAAGTGCCCTCAGCTTCGCCTGCTGCCTCTATGGCCTGGAGTGCAAGGTCTATATGGTCAGGATCAGTTATGACCAAAAACCTTACCGCCGGTTGATGATGAATACCTGGGGAGCTAACTGTGTTCCCAGCCCGAGCAAGGATACGAATGCAGGAAGAAAAACGTTAGAGCAAAGCCCGGATCATCCGGGCAGCCTCGGGCTTGCGATCAGCGAAGCTGTTGAAGATGCCGTCACCTCCAAAGATACCCGGTACTCGTTGGGAAGTGTTTTGAACCATGTGCTCATGCATCAAACGATTATCGGGCTGGAAGCCAAAAAGCAGCTGAAAGAATTTGGGGAGAAGAAGGTCGATGTGGTGACAGCTTGTGCGGGCGGAGGGAGTAACTTCGGAGGCATTGCCCTTCCCTTTGTCCTGGACAAGATTAATGGGGCCAATATCACCATTGTTCCTGCGGAACCAACCTCATGCCCTACCATGACGAGGGCGCCCTTTGTTTATGACCACGGCGATACGGCTGGTATTATCCCCTGGGCTCCCATGCACAGCCTAGGACATACCTTCGTCCCGCCGCCCATTCATGCCGGAGGTTTGCGATATCACGGTATCGCCCCAATCGTCAGCCAATTGATTATCGAGGGGCTGATCGAACCCCGGGCTTACAATCAACTGGAGTGTTATGCTGCCGCTGTCCAATGGGCGAGAACAGAAGGGGCCATTCCTGCCCCGGAAACCAGTCACGCCATTTGTACGGTGATTGAGGAAGCAAAAAAGGCAAAAGAGGAAGGAAAGGAGAAAGTTATCCTTCTGAACTGGAGTGGACATGGCCTGATGGATTTGGGCGGATATGAATCTTATTTCAGCGGAAAACTGATTGACTATCCATTGCCAGAGGAAGAAATGAAGAAATCCCTTAAGGCCATCGAGGGATTTCCAAAACCGAAGATGTTGCGCAAGGGGAAACCGATCTAAACCAACAAGAGTCCTGCGGGCCTTCTGTGCCCGCGGGACTCTCATTTGATTGAACTTGTGCCAAAGTCCTCAAAGTCCATTCAAAAACAGATGATTGAAGAACATGATGACTTAATCATCCGCTGCCCTCAATTAGGCGGTGAAGTCCCGTTTAAATATTGCCGAACCGTTAACGAAGACGTCCCGTGTCGAAGGATCATGGTTTGTTGGGAGTTTCGAATAGAGATATCGAAATTCTTAGGGCAACATTATTCAATGGATCAAATCCAACGTGCCTTGACACCTCCTACCAAGACCAGGCTTGATATCATTCTCGAACTCATCGAAGAGGCCAAAAAGATTAAAGAAGAAGGAGACTGACCGGATGCTGATCTCCGATCGATTGAGGAATATTAAACCCTCCGGAGTGAGGCGAATCTTTGATCTGGCCCGTCAGATGAAAGATCCTATCAATCTGAGCATTGGGGAACCTGATTTTGATGTCCCGGAACCTCTTAAACAGGAAGGCATCGCATGGATCAAAAAGGGGTTCAACAAATACACTCCCACGCAGGGTATCCCTGAATTGAGAGAAAAGATCGCCTCCCATTTAAAGAAGAAGGGGGTCCATTTCGAAGAGGTGATGGTCACAGCGGGAGTGACCGGCGGTCTTCTCCTGGCCAGCCTTGCCCTGATCAATCCGGGTGACGAAGTGATCATCCCTGATCCATTTTTTGTTATGTATGAGTACCAGGTTCTTCTGATGGGAGGGGTTCCTGTCTTCGTCGATACCTATCCTGATTTTCGACTGAGGGAGGAAGAATTCGTTAAGAGATTATCGAAGAGGACGAAGTTGATTATCATCAACAGTCCGAATAATCCAACCGGGGCAATCCTTCCAGAGGAAGACCTGATGGGGGTAGTCCGGATCGCACGGGAGAGAAATCTTTTGATTCTCTCCGACGACATCTACGACAACTTTGTTTTCGACGCTCCCTCCTGTCCCTGTATTGGGCAATTCTACGAGAACGCGTTAACGTTGGGCGGATTCTCAAAGGGGTGGGGCATGACCGGATGGAGACTGGGTTATGCAGCTGGCCCTAAAGAGATCCTCCAACAGATGATCACTCTTCAGCAATATACCTTCTCCAGCGTCAATTCTTTTGCTCAGAAAGCAGCGATCAAGGCTTTGGACTTCAACGTGGACGATTATATTGAAGGTTATAAAAAGAAAAGAGATTTGATCTACCATGGACTCAAAGAGAAGTTTCATGTCCAAAAGCCGCAAGGCGCTTTTTATATCTTTCCAGAGGTCCCCGGAGGAAACGCAGTGGCCTTTGTCGAAAAAGCCATTCAAAAGAACCTCTTTATTGTGCCCGGCAGCGTCTTTTCCAAAAGAAATACCCACGTCCGGATCTCTTTTGCCGCATCTGATGAAACGCTTCAGAAAGGAATTGAGGTCCTCCATCGAATCAGTTAAAATTAAAAGGTTTGCACCCCTTCCCCTCGAGAGACTATTTCGTAATATGATTTACCGAATAGACATACACCATATGTAGTAGGGGCTCAATTCATTGAGCCCTATCGCTGGGCTTGATAAATGAATCTCCTCTCCCGCAGGGCGAGGGCTTCCCGGAGATGAGATTTCATTAATATTGTGCCCCTTGCCCCCGCCTATCCCGCTTTGGCGGGGCACCTGCCGGCCAAGCCCCTACAATTGTGACACAGTGTCTTGAGGGGAGGGCAGAGGTGGAGGAAGGTTCATTTATGATGCCGGAGGGAGAAAAGAAGGTTTTACTCGGAAACGAAGCGATTGCCAGAGGCATCGTCGAGAGCGGGTGTCATTTTTTTGCAGCCTATCCTGGAACGCCCAGTTCAGAAATCCTTCCTGCTGTGGTCCATTTCAAAAAGGAAAATAACCTGGACCTCTATGTGGAATGGTCCACCAACGAGAAGGTGGCTTTTGAAAACGCATTGGTGGCCTCTTACACGGGAAAACGAGCGGCCGTGGCCATGAAGCAGGTGGGGCTCAATGTGGCCACCGATCCGCTGATGAGTGCCGCCTACATCGGAACCATAGGCGGTTTCGTGATCATCAGCTGCGACGATCCCGGGCCTTTCTCGTCCCAGACCGAACAGGACACTCGGTTTATGGCCATGTTCGCAAAGGTCCCGGTCTTCGATCCGGCCAATCCAAGAGAAGCCCAGCAGATGTTACCCATCGCCTTTGAGCTTTCTGAAAAATATCAGATCCCCGTCATCCTCCGTCCTGTGTTGAGGGTTTCCCATGCCCAGCAGACGATCGCTTTCAATCCCATTCTCAAAATCGAAAGGAAAGCCGACTTTCCACACAACCCACAGCGATGGAGTGCCACGCCCAGATATCGATTCGTCCTGCATAAAGAGCTCAATGCGAAGCTTGATAAAATTGCAGAAGAGTTCAATTCCATGAGCTCTCTCAATTTCGTTGAGAACGAGAGGGAGAAGGCGATTTTGGGAATCATCGCCGGTGGAATTGGTCATGCCATCGCTCGGGATGTTCTTCCGGAACTTGGCCTACAGGAAGAGATCCCCATCCTCAAAATAGGGACTCCCTTCCCTTTTCCCGCGAAGGTGGTGGAAGCATTCATCCAGAAATGCAATCATGTCCTGATCCTTGAAGAAACGGAGCCTGTGATCGAGCTTCAAATACGGGACAAATCAAAAATCACCGGAAGATTGGATGGAAGAATTCCCAACGAAGGAGAAATGCTCCCCGAAGTCATTACCCAGGTGATCTCGGACCTGTGCAAAAAGTTCTCCATCCCCGTACGGGAAGTCCCTTCTTCTGCACCCCTTGAGAAGTTGGTGGCTGGGCTGGGTTTGCCCATTCGTCGGCCGACCCTTTGTTCAGGATGTCCCCATCGGTCTTCTTTTTATGCCCTCAAGAAAGCCTTCCCAAACGGAATTTTTCCGAGTGACATTGGTTGTTATACCTTGGGAATGAACATGGAGTCCGTGGATACCTGCCACGACATGGGAGCGGCCATCACCTTTGCGAGCGGTCTCTATCAGGCTTACCATCAAGACGGCAAAGACATTCCCATCATTGCCACCATCGGAGACTCGACATTTTATCATTCCGGCGCTCCGGGACTCCTGAACGCGGTTTATAACGGAGCCAAATTCGTTCTCGTCATCCTCGACAACTCCATTACGGCGATGACGGGTATGCAACCCACTCCGGAATCCGGAAAGACGGCCGACGATCATCCCGGTAGACCCCTGTCCCTCGAAGAGCTGGTGAAGGGATGCGGTGTCAAATACCTCCGAGTCGTCAACCCCTACGATATCAAGGGGATGATCCAGGAAACCGAAAAGGCTTACCAATATACTCGGCAACGAGAGGGTGGCATGGCTGTTCTGATTGCCCGCTACCCCTGCATCATCTATCAAAAAGAGCAGCTCAAGGTCAACCCTGTCAAGGTGGAAATCCGTCATACCCCTCCCCCGGAAAAGGGTCTTCCAAAGGTGAAAAGCGGCGAGATGGACAAATCCCTTTTGCCTGTGTTTCAAGAGGAGGTTTGTTGTGAATGCGGCACCTGCATGATCCAGTGTCCTGAGGGAGCGATCTCTAAGACTGAAAGCGGTTATGCCGTCGACTACAACAAATGTACGGGTTGTCGCGTTTGTGTCCAGGAGTGCCCCACCTCGGCGCTCGATATGCCAGCCGTCGGTGCCTGCATTGGTTGCGGGTACTGTCTGAAACGATTCGAATGCCCCTCCTTGGTAAGAGGAGAGGATGGCCGGGTGAAGATCGATCGGCTAACGTGTGTGGACTGCGGCCTCTGTTTGCAGGTCTGTGGCCAGGAAGGAATCTATCACGCTGGCTCATAATGTCAAATTTCAAAACCCAAATTTCAAATGAATGTCAAATGTTTAAATGCAAAAAAATTAGTTTTTTCAAAGTAATTTGACATTTAGGCTTTGGATTTGATTTGACATTGGAACTTTGGCATTTGACATTTGAGGTCGAAGATGAATATCCAGATGATCATCTCCGGAGTGGGTGGGCAGGGGGTTCTCCTGGTGACACGGATTTTTGCGGCCTTTGCCCTTCGAGAAGGGTATCCTCTTATTGGCTCGGAAGATCACGGGATGAGCCAGCGGGGAGGGTCGGTGATGACCCACTTGAAAATTGGAAATTTCGATAGCCCTCTTGTCAAGAAGGGGAGCGCCGACGTCCTCTTATCTCTCGAAAAGAATGAGGCTTACAAAACCCTTTACTATCTCAGATCGGCCTCGAATGGTCGAGACGGCGGCCTCTGCTTTATCAATGCTTCGGATCCAGACTATATGAAACAGGAAATCAGGGCATACCTGAAGGGAAGAGGGATTGAGGCGTATGTGGTGGGAGCGGATCAATTAGCGAAGGAAATGGGATCGCCTCAATCGGCCAATATTGCCCTCATCGGTTTTGCCGCGTCCCATCCCAGGTTTCCTTTTCCCCACGATAAACTGAGAGACGCTATCGAACGGGCAACCCCCCAAAAGTTCCGAGAAGTCAGTCTCAAAATATTTGAGAAAGGGCTCTTGGAAGGTCAAAAGTCGATCAAACCATAATTCCTATTCTCAACCATTCGACATCCCCCTGAAATCTTCCCAAATCTTCAAATCAACACCGCGACCGGCAAGTGCCCGGGAAGCCCCGCTCTGCCTGTCCCGTATTGACGGGATGGGCGGGGAGCTTCAATCCTATTCTTTTCGCTGTGCTCAACGGAGTTTAATCAGCGATCTCAATTTTTGCACAAAATCGGAGATCCTGGTCATCCATTTTCCATTTTTCCTCTTTCTATAAAAAATTCTTCTAAAGAAAGTGCTTGTAATTTTGTGTACTTAAAAAATGACTGTTTGGAGATGTCTTGGCACCATAATTGCTTCGTTCCTCTGATAATAGGGAGGTGACGACTATGGCAGTTAAGAATTTTGCGTCGATTATCTCAATTCTCCTCATCCTCTTGTGGGTTATATTCATGGCCCCTTCATCTCAAGGAAAAGAAGGCCAATTGAGCTCCGAGGTTCTAAGCCATGCGGGGGAATCCTATCGAGCGGTGGACGACCCGGCCTATATCTCCTATGACCAGGCGCTGCGAACTTCCGTAGTTGAGCGAATCAAGAAAGAATTCGGAGTTGTCCTCGATCCGAAAACCTATTCCGGATTCGACCTTCTTGAGATCGAGGCCCTTCTTAAATGCAAAAAAGCCGAAGAACCTGTCGAGGACTTTTTGAAGGGATTCCCAAGGCGCCGGTAGAGCAGTGGAAACATTCCATTATTTGGGGTTGGCCTTTTCCTTCAGTGCGGCCAACACCTTTTCTGGAGTGATGGGAAGATCTTTCATTCTCACTCCCACGGCATCGTAAATGGCGTTGGCGATGGCGGGTGCCGTTGGGACCAGCCCTGGCTCTCCGATCCCCTTTGCGCCAAAGGGGCCAAAGGGATCGTTCGTTTCGATCACTACCGTTTCAATATTTGGAACATCCTTGGCCGTGAGCATCTTGTAGTCCAGGAAGTTCGGGTTCATCACTTTCCCATCTTTCAGGATGAGCCTCTCGGTCAGGGCATAACCTATTCCCATGGTCGCCCCGCCGTAGACTTGCCCCTCCAGGAGCATGGGGTTAATGGCCTTGCCCACGTCGTGGGCGGCAATGTATTTCAGGATCTTCACTTGACCGGTCTCCTTGTCCACTTCGACCTCTGCGCCATGTGTTCCATAGGCGTAGGTCACGGAAAGATTCCCCTTGAATTCTTTGTCCAAATTTTCATTCGTAGGATCATAGAAATTTTCGGCCATCACCATGCTTCCGCCAGCCGTATAATGGGCGGCCCTCAGTACCTTGCCAAGGGGAGATTTCTTCTCAGGGTCTTTTTTTGAGAAGACGATTCGATCCCGAATGTCTAAATTCTCAGGACTTTCACCCAGTGACTTGCCGGCTACCTCGAGGAGTTGGTCCTTTACTTTTTTCGCTGCACCTCTTGCAGAATTTCCGGCCACAAAGGTTGTTCGGCTCGCATGGGCGCCGACGTCCCAGGGACAGATATCGGTATCGGTGTGGGTCACCACCACATCTCCTACCCTTACTCCAAGCTCTTCAGCGACGATTTGAGCGATGACCGTATCCGACCCCTGCCCCATATCCGTGGCGCCGGTTATGACATTGACCGTGCCAAAATCATCCACCTTGATGATCGTTCCGCAACCGTCCGATTTATAGACTCGGGCCCCTCCACCGACATGGATCATCGAGGCCATTCCGATTCCTCTTCCGTCCCTCTTTCCCCGATTCTGTCGCCAATCCAACTTCTGTGCCACCGCATCAATGCACTCCCTTAGACCGCAGGTTTTGATCTTGAAATTCTGGGGCGTCACTTCACCCGGGGTGTTGGCATTTCTCATTCTGAAGTCGAGAGGATCGATCCCGGCCATCTCCGCAAGGATATCAATCTGGGAGTCGATGGCAAAAGTAGCTTGCGGATTTCCGTATCCCCTCATGGCTTGAGAATAGGTATTATTGGTGTAAACACATTTGGCGATGTACCGTACGTTGGGAACTTTGTACAGCGAGGAAATGGGCATCATCATCACCGACGGCGTCGTTGCCCCCCAAGAGGTATAAGCCCCGTTGTCGAGGGTCATCCGGACATCCCGAAAAGTGAGTGTGCCATCCTTGGTGCATCCCTGAGCGATATCAATGATCGCAGGCTGTCTGGGCGAGGTAGCGAAAAATTCCTCTTCGCGGCTGAAGAGGATCCTGACAGGCTTCTTTGCCTTATGGGCGAGCAGGATGGCGATGTATTCAAAGGCGTACGTATCGAGTTTGCTTCCAAATCCTCCGCCGATCGTCGTTTTGATCACCCTTACCTTTTTATCCTTCAGGCCCATGGCAGCGAGGGCTTCCATATAATCTCTCTGCGCCA
>JAPVTA010000007.1:0-55198 GCA_047519465.1 Thermodesulfobacteriota bacterium
ACTTGCAAAATATATAAAAACTTATATAATATTTCTCAGAGGATGAAGCCGCTTAGATTTGTAGGGTCGAGCCTGGACGATCTGCGAAATTTCCCGGACGAGGCGCGCCGGGCAGCAGGTTTCGAGCTCCGTGCGGTTCAAAACGGACTCGAACCAAGCGATTGGAAACCCATGCAGGTAATCGGCCCAGGTGTGAAGGAAATTCGTATCCATGTCTTGGGCGAGTGGCGAATAATCTATGTCGCTAAGGTTCGCGATGCGGTTTATGTGCTTCACGCATTTCAAAAGAAGACTCGAAAAACAGGCCGACATGAAATTGATTTGGCTCGGCAACGGTACAAGCAGATTGGAGGTAACTTATGAGCGGGACCGTTACTAATTCTTCTGGAAATATATTCATTGATCTCGGGTATTCTCAGGATGAGGCCGCGATACTTCAGATGCGTGCCGATCTTATGGCCGATCTCCGGAAGTGGATCAAAGCCAAGAGGTTAACGCAAACCAAGGCTGCAACAATCCTGGGGGTTAGCCAATCCAGGGTTTCAGACTTGATCAGAGGCAAATGGGAGAGATTTAGCCTTGAAATGCTTATCACTCTCGCGACGAAGGCTGGCATGCGTGTCACTCTCAAAAAGGCGGCATAGGAGACAAGACGTAGTTGAAAAAGAAAGTGCAGCCCTGGGATCAGACCTAAATATTGACATCTAAGGGCAAGAAGGAAGCATGTCTTGTCTCTGAAGAGAGTAAGGAAAAATCTCAATAAGAAAATTTTCTCGCGGTGCGGTTCTTTTGCTCTTAGGACGGCCACAGAAGAACGGAAGGAGAGACACTATGGATGCCAAACATCATCTTGAAGTGGAATACTACACTTCAGAAAGCATGAGAGGCTTGCCGTTTTCGACAGCCGTGCGGGTGGGGAACATGCTGTATCTTTCTGGGCAAATCGGTATTGATAGCTCGGGCAAGTTAGTGCCCGGCGGTATCGCTGCCGAGACACGCCAAGCAATGAAGAATATCCAGGCCACGCTGGAGCAGCATGGCTCGTCACTGGATCACGTTGTTAAGGCCACTGTCATGCTGGCTGATATGGCAGAATGGGCTGAAATGAACAAGGTCTATGTGACCTATTTTTCCAAGCACTTGCCCGCACGGAGTGCTCTGGGGGCCAATGGGTTGGCTTTGGGTGCACGAGTGGAAATCGAGTGCCTCGCAGTTCTACAATAGCACGACATCTTTGTGGGCACGGCCCAACCGCAGCGTCCATCGGACTGGCGGTCACTGCACCGCCAGCCGCTGACGCAGGACGTTCGGCACATGAAATGGAAAGCGCGCAGGGCTGCGGTCAGACTTAAATATTGACATCTAAGGGCAAAGAAGAAAAATTGTTTTGTCTTTGACGACAAAGCGGACTTTGGAGATTCCATCGACAATGGAAGAAAGCTTTACAGAAAGATACAGATCAGGGGATACACCCTGGGACATCGGCCAGCCGGATTTCAATCTTATCGAGGTGGTAACCAAACACCCTATTCCAAGCTGCAAAGCCTTGGATATCGGCTGTGGAACCGGAGACAATTCCATATGGCTTGCGCAGAATGGCTTTCAGGTTATTGGCACGGATACTTCGGACATTGCTCTCGGGAAGGCAAGAGAAAAAGCTTCTAAAGCCAACATTGGATGCGATTTTGTGCTGGCTGATTTTCTTAAAAGCAAAATTGAAGGCGCTCCTTTTGGTTTTGTATTTGACAGAGGTTGTTTTCACGCATTCAGTTCTCAAAATGACCGAAGAAGATTTACCCAGAATGTGGCTGCTCATTTGGAGGAAGCCGGCCTGTGGCTGACACTTGTTGGTAATGCCGACGAACATCGGCAGGGCCCTGGTCCGCCTCAAAGGACTGCAGGAGATATCGTCTCGGCAGTGGAGCCTTATTTTGAGATTCTTTCTCTTACGTCCGGCAATTTCGGATCTAATCGTCCAAATCCACCCAGGGCCTGGATTTGCCTGATGAAAAAAAGGTAGAATTAATACATTCGGTACTTTACGATTGTTTTGCCAGCCGGTTTTTGCTACGCGAATCCTTGACCACTCGAATCCTTACCTCAGTATAAAAGGCCTATATTTAACTAGGAATAAGTGATATGATGCAACTCATCATTAAAAAGATGCTGCTCATCACCGACCCCCCACCCTCCCCTCCCCCTCAAGGGGGGAGGGTTAGGGAGGGGGTGGTATCGAATCGGGAAGAGGATTAACGATGAAAGAAAAACCTTGTTTTGCCGGAACGATGATGGGGGCGGTACCCTATCGAGAAATGGACCGCGCTGCTGACATCATCCTGGAATGCCTACCGGAAGCCCCGAGTCTTCCGATTATGACCAGAAATATTCGTTGGATGCTGGAGGGGATACCCTGTCTGGTTTTCGACCGGGAAAGACGGGTTGTATATTTCGATTTGTCAACGCAGAGAGAAGATGAAATCCTACAATTCTATGACCGGATTGAAGCCGACGATTTGGAATATTTCGCTACCACCCCCAAAACCGCTCCCTTCTTTCATCATATGATCGAGCGGATTCAGCATTTCCGCCCCCCTGAATTGAAATGGGTCCTTTTCCATACTTCAGGACCCTTGCTGCTCGGAGATACGCTCAAACAGGCGGACGGTACCCCCTCGATTCATAACGAAACCTTAAGGGATATATTGATCAAGGGGTTGAATGCCAAAGCACGGTGGCTGGAAAGAAAGATCAGGACGGAAATCCCGGATGTTGAGGTCGTGGCCGATCTTCCGGAGACCACCCTGGTCAATTTTACTTCTTCAGCCGGTACCGGCTCCCGGGAAGAAATCGTCAAGGCCATCAATTTGAGCTTTGCCGATGTAAACGGCATCTCCTGGGTTCACTGCTGTGCCAATATCGATTGGTCTTTGCTTTTTGACTCAGAAGTGCAGGTCGTCAACTTTGATGCCTATCAACATTCGGAGCAGGTTTCCCTTTATGCCAAGGAGATCCGATCCTTTTTAAAAAGGGGAGGGATGTTGGGTTGGGGTATTGTCCCGGTGGTCAGCGATCATCTTAAAGGAGAAAGCACGGAAAGCCTTATTCAAAGGCTGGAGCAGGGTATGAATCGTTTTGTACGACAGGGGATCGATGAAAGAATCCTGGCCGAATCTTCTTGGGTCCTGCCGTCCTGTGAAACGGTCCTCCTCACTCCGGATGAATCCGACCGTGTATTACACATCACCCGCCAGATTTCTCAGGCGATGAAAAAGAAGTACGGCTTCGACCATTCCTGATAGGCAGATTGATTTCTTTAGACAGGAGGCCAGACAGGCGGGAAACAAAGCCATCGCATGGCCCTTGAAGGAGGAAAACAGCCATGGCACTCAAGACGAGAGAAGCGTATCTGAAATCGTTACAGACCATGAGACCCAATATTTTTAAATTTGGGGAACGAATCGAAGATGTCACAACTCATCCGGCCACGCGCCGGACGGTCGAAAGCCATGCCAGGGGTTTTGATGCTGCACACGAGGAGAAGTATGCTGATGTTTTCACGACCGTGTCCTCGTTCACCGGGGAAAGAATCCACCGCTTCAATTCCCTGATGGAAAGCATGGAGGATGTTATCTCCAATTCCCTGCTGAAACGTACCATGTACCATCTGACCGGCACTTGCAGTGGAGGGCTCTGTGTGGGATGGAACGCCATGAACGTGATGTGGAACATAACCTTTGAAATGGATCAAGAATACGGTACAGATTACCGCCATCGTCTGAAACAGTGGATCATTGAGGCTCAGGAGAAAGCATGGGTCGTGGCCGGCGGCCTCACCGACGCCAAAGGCGACCGCAATCTGAAGCCTTCGCGGCAACCGGACAGAGACAGCAACGTCCACATCAAGGAGGTCAGCAAACACGGCATCGTCATCAGCGGCGCCAAGACAATGATCTGCGGGGTGGCGGCATCCAATGAGATCTTCATCCTCCCCGGCAGTGGCTACCGAGAGGAAGACCAGGATTTCTGTGTCGCCTGCGTGGTGCCACGGGACATCGATGGCCTGACCATCGTCGAAACGCGCCGGCCTAGTGATGGCAGGGAATACGAGAAAGGGTTCGACGCGCCCGAGACCGGAATCACCCAGGCCTATCTGCTCTTCCAGGATGTCCGGGTCCCGAGGGAGCGGGTCTTCATGTGCCGGGAATACAAATATACGGGCAAGATCATCGATTACTTCACGTCCAATTACCGCGCCTGCATCGGGGCCTGCGTTGCGGGCCAGGGGGATGTCATGATCGGGGCTGCCGCCCTGATCGCCAGGGTCAACGGGCTTTCTGCCCGAACATTCATGAACAAACTGGTAGAAATGGCCGTCAACAATGAAACCACCTTCGGCATGGGAATTGGGGCCATTGCCACGGGAAGGAGGTACCCCGGCGGATGCTGGGTATCCGATTCCCTTCTCGCCCATGCGAACAAGGTGCATGTGTCAACCCTTCCCTATGAAACAAAGCGTCTGTGCCAGGACATTGGCGGAGGCATCGTCGAGACAGGTTGCTTCCCCTCTTATAAGGACTTCACCGACCCGTCCTATGGTCATCTTGTCCAGAAGGCCGTCAAAGCAGGGGTCCGTTACAGCGCGGAGACCCGGGCGCGGGCAGCCCGTCTGGTCGAGTGGCTCACCATCGGGGCAGGCGTTCCTGGCTGCATGCATGGCGGCGGTTCTCCTGACGGGGCAAGATTGGTGGTTCGTTTGCGGACACCCATCGAGGAATTCGTCGACTATGCCAGAAACATCGCCGGTATTCAGGAGCCGGTCACAGAACCGGAGGGACGGCCATAGGGAGGTAATTGGAAAATAACCCTTTACAGATATGAAAATGTAAGAAGCGGGTCAGATAAATATTGTCATCCAGAAACGCTTCGGAGTAATTGAATGAGGGAAGGGGAAGCGAGTCGCACGGCCGCATACATGGCTCTGTTTCGTGCGTTGGAGTCTACGCTCCCCGCCGGTCAACGCCTTTTCGAAGATCGATTCGCATCGGCTTTCCTTCCCCCTCGCCTTCGCCTCGTCGCTCTTTTCTCACGAATTCGTTTCGCGGGTGACCTCATCCGGGCATACATCGATCGCCAATGGCCGGGCGCACGAACTTCTGCCGTTGCCCGCACGAGGTTCATCGACGATGCAGCCGAAGCAGCCCTCCGTTCGGGCGTCGCGCAGGTGGTCATTCTCGGAGCCGGGTTTGACGCGCGCCCCTACAGGATCCCGAACATGGCTCGCGCTCTTGTCTTTGAGGTGGATCACCCTTCTACCTCGGCGAGAAAGCGGCGAGTCGTCGAAACCGTGCTTGGCTCACTACCTCGTCATGTGCGGTTCGTGTCCATCGACTTCACCGAAGAGGTCTTGTCGCATGCCACGAACGCCGCCGGCTACGATCCGTCCAGGCGGACCCTGTTCATTTGGGAAGGGGTGACGAATTACCTGACAGAAGATGCGGTAGACGGGACGCTGCGTTGGTGCGCGAGCGCGGCAGCCGGGAGCACGGTGTTCTTCACCTACGTCCATCGTCGGGTTCTCGACTCACCGGAGGCGTTCGAAGGCACGAAAAAACTATTTGCCACCCTGAGCGCGGCGGGTGAACGGTGGACATTCGGCCTGGACCCGTCCGGCCTGACGACCTTCCTCGCAGAACGCGGCCTCACGCTCGATCAGGACGTCAGGGCTTCTGAGTGCCGTGCACGTTACTTTGGACCATCCGCAAGCAACATGCGAGGCTACGAATTCTACAGAATCGCCGTGGCACGAGTTCCCGATATCCCGCCGACATAGTGTCCCCCACTCCCCTCAAAGCATGCCACAAATAATCTCCGGCGGATCGTAGAGAAGAGCGCCTGAAAAAAAATTTAGAAATTGAAAAAAATGCTTGACAAACCCGAATAGAGCGTTATAATTCTGTCAGTTTAGTTTGTTAAACTAATTTCTTTGTATACTGTCTTACAGCATACTAAACAAAATTCTTTCTTTACTATTCTCGCAGGATTTATGAAGATCGGAGAACGGATTCGGAATTTAAGACAGTTAAGTAACTTGACCCAGGAGGAGCTGGCCGAGCGGGCCAACCTGACCAAGGGGTTTATCTCGCAAATCGAGAGGGATCTGACCTCCATCTCTCTGGACAGTCTGATCCAGATCCTCGATGCCCTGGACGAAAACATCTCCGACTTCTTCCGGGAAGCCTCGCAGGAGAAGATCGTTTACCGGGACAAGGACCGAGTGGCCATCGAAAAAGAGAAGATCGAAAAGTTCGAGCTCCTGGTCCCGGGTTCGACGAACCGGCGGTTGGAACCCATCCTCTTAACTCTACGGAAAGGGGAGTCCACGCCCAAAGAGAAACCCCACGAAGGGGAGGAGTTCGGTTTTGTCCTCCGGGGAAGGGTCAACCTTCGCTTTGGGAGAGAGATTCTGAAGCTCAAAAAAGGGGAATGCTTCTACCTTTCGGCAGAGAAGGAGCATTGGCTTCATAACAGTGGCTCGAAGCAGGCGGTGATACTATGGATCAGCTCGCCCCCTTCTTTTTAACAGGTTGCTCAAAAACGCCCATCTGCGGCGTTGCCCTCATCCTTCGTTGTTGCGACGTACACATAAGGTACGCCTCACTCCACAGGATTTCGGGCGCCTTGCATCTGGGCATTTTTGAGCAACCTTAGAAAAACAATCTTCCAGTGAGCTGGTAATTTATGAAGCTCGATATTTTAACAAGAAAGTGCACCACAAACCCCATACACCCTCGGCCAGAGGAGAGATAAGGGAGGACTACAGTGATCATTAAGACTCCTACGCAGTATTTTATGGTTTCTGGAGCCTCGGACGGCTTTACACCTCTGAACGCCTTTGACGGAGCGCTTCTCAAGGCGGGCATCGGGAACACCAACATCATCAAGATGTCGAGTATCCTCCCGCCCCATTGTCAACAGGTGTCGCCGGTCGCTCTTCCTCCGGGAGGCCTGGTGCCGGCAGCTTATGCTGCGATCACCAGCGATGTGACCGGAGAAATCGTTTCAGCAGGCGTGGCTGTTGCTCTTCCGGAGGATGAAAATCAGAACGGGTTGATCATGGAATATTCGGCCAAAGGGGAGCGGCTCAAGATCGAGGAGATGGTCCGGAATATGGCCGTCGAGGGAATGAAGCTTCGCGGATGGAAGATCAAGGATCTGAAGTCGATCGCCGTAGAGTATAGAGTAAAGAGAATTGGGGCGGCCTTGGCCGCTGTAGTCTTATGGGGATAGCAAGACGGTTATGAGTTACGAGTTATGAGTTATGGATCGGTTTTGATTTGAGACTCTAAATTCTAAATCCTCAATTCTAAAATCTACGTTTAATGAAACTCCCCTTCGTAGAAACGAACTATATCTCAGCCAGTGTTTCGTTCGAAAAAAGCAAAGGAGTAATCCTCGGATGCCCCTACGATGGATCTGCTTCCTTTCGTCCGGGCGCCCGCTTCGGACCTTCTGCAATCCGGAGAGCCTCATGGGGAATTGAAACCTTCAGTCCCTATTTTCAAAGAGACCTGAGCCAGTGCTTCATTCACGATATGGGAGACCTCGAATTACCTCTGGGAGAGAAGAAGATCTCTTTGGGCTTGATTCGGAACGGACTCGGCAAGATCCTCTCCGAAAAAAAATTTCCCATCCTTCTGGGAGGAGACCATCTGATCACTCTTCCGATCATAGAAGAGATGCTTACGGTCTACCCTCGTCTCCATCTCCTTCAGATTGATGCTCACAATGACTTAAGAGAGGATTACTTGGGCGAACCCCTTTCACACAGCACGGTGATGAGGAAGGTCGTCGATCATTTGGGCGAAGGCAGACTGTTTCAGATCGGAATTCGGTCGGGAACAGAAGAGGAATTTAGATTAGCCAGAAAGATGAAGTCCATCGTCCCCCTTGAGCCGGATTCTTTAAGCTCCATGGCCAAGCGCCTCAGAGACCAGCCCGTTTATATCACCTTGGATCTCGACGTGATCGATCCGAGTCTTATGCCGGGTGTTGGAACGCCCGAGCCCGGAGGCCTCACCTTCCCCGAATTCATCTTCCTTCTTAAGAAACTCCAGGCTCTTCGTGTCGTTGGATTCGATATCGTGGAACTCTCACCAGATTACGACCCCACCCAAGTCTCCTCTGTCACAGCTTCGGTGATTTTAAGGGAAATGATCCTCGCCCTCTGTTTTGAAAAGATGTAATTCCAGTCGCTCCGCTTATACTTCGACAGGCAGGAAGGGATTAATTCGGGACGAGAGTGACGACTCTATCTCCCGAATCAATCGTCACGTTGAAATTGGCCAAGAAGTCGCGGCCCAATAAGCCGTCGGCTTCCTTCAGGTGGGCATCATGAACGATGACAAGAAGCGGCCCCACCCTGGCTTCGCCCACCTCCAGGGATTGAACCCATACGGCGTCCACGTAGCTCATTCCGGTTACGCCTTTCAGGATGCCCCGTGGCGCGTTCTCGGTAGAAATACCAAGCCTCTGTACCGTTGCCGGCGCAATCAGTGTGCGGTCAGAACCGGTGTCAAGAATCAAAGTGACGGGCCCGGCCCCGTTGATCTTGGCACTGACCAGGACTGGGAGGCCAGGGGTAAACGGAATCTTGGTAGGCCCTTTTGGAGCTGGACTCCGTTCGAGTTCCGGAGGCGCAGGAGGAGAGGTGGGGAGAGGAAGTAGCACCGCTCTGGAACGGTACGATTCGGGAATACTCTCAAGCCTTGTCGTGTAGTACTGTATCCCCTGGTCATCGACCCAGTAGTAGATATCCGCCAAGACCCCTTTTGGAAGAAGCGCGAAGATTAGGATGAATGCCAGCGTCCGGCCAAGCATCGTTCTCTTCATTCTAAACCCATCAAGCGGCATAATCCACACAGGAGTGTTGTGGTTCCTTCTCCTAAGAGTCAAGAAGGCTATTTCATGAAAAGCCAAAAGCGGAGCTACAGGTAACGGACCTTTTTTACTGCTGTGGCTACGGCAAATATTCTGATATTATTGCTCTTAGGATCTGCCGGAAAGAGAAAGAAGCCGGGTCGCTTCGGGTCATAGCCCAGAGTTGTTCCGACCAGGACCTCGCCATCCGCAAAGGTCACTTCAATTTTTCGACCGGAGGGCTTGTCTTCGGGGATATACTCTTTCCGTTCGTTGTACCGGGCATTCCCGACGAAGTCCCTTACGAAGAAAACCGCCTTTAACTCCTTGAGCAACACCTCCGTCGCCTCGCCCGAGGGCTTGTCCGCCGGGTAGATATGGAAACGATCCTTGTTCGGGAAGAAATCCTGGCTCAAACCTTTGGCCGTCCTCCCGTCAACGTACCGTGCAACCACCTTTAGAGCTTCCACTCCATTCTCCGTCGGACAGCCGCGCCAAGCCGCCGGCCTGCTTACCCTGTCAGAAATGAAGCCCCGTTGATCTCCAGCGGGGTTTGGTCCCGGAATAATTCCGGAGTTTGATGCTCCGTTGGGACTTCTTACGGGTTGACCTTTGTAATGAAGCTATATTATTCCCGATCAAGTCAAGGGTCAAGGGAATTTTCAGAAATTGTGGGCTGACGCACTATTTGGTGTATAATAGACATTGATCCGTAATTCCAGGCAGTAAGAGCCCCATGAGGTAACCATACCATGCCGAAGAAGGTAATGATCGACTGTGATGTTGGGGTAGACGATGCCCTGGCCTTAATCCTCGCATTTCGTTCACCGGAGCTGGAGGTGAAGGCTGTCACCGGAGTGAACGGCAATGTTCCTTTAGAACAGGTTTTCCAAAATATTCAGAAAGTCCTCTCTCTGGTCCAACCCAAAAATAAGCCGCTTATTGCCAAAGGAGCCGATCGACCCTTAAAGGGGAAACCCGTTTACGCCTATTCTGTCCACGGAAAAGATGGATTGGGAGGGGCCCAAATAGATCACAAGGAAGGAGAGGATAGGTGGCAGCTTTTTACGGGTTCCGCAGAGGAGGTCATCCTAAAGATGACCCGCCGGTATCCGGATGAAATGATTTTGATCGCGACCGCCCCTTTAACGAATTTGGCTCTGGCACTTCAAAAAGATCGGGAAGGAATGAAAAAACTGAAAGAAATTACAATTATGGGAGGGGCTGTGCGAACATCGGGAAACATTACACCCCATGCCGAATTTAACATTTACTCCGATCCCTTGGCGGCCAAAATAGTCATGGAATCAGGGTTGCCGATTACGCTGGTTCCACTCGATATCACTCATCAGGTTTCTCTTATGCCCCAATGGATGGAGGAGCGGGTGAAACCGATCGACAATTCATTCTCCAAATTTCTTATCGAGGCGACCGGGTACCGTTCGACCAAACATCGGTTTAGGAATGGGGAGCTTTTTTATCTTCACGATCCTCTGGCTGTGGGAGTGGTAATCGATCCCACATTGGTGAGAAAAGAGAGACTTTCGATTGATGTGGAGACCCAAGGAGGGGAATATTTGGGGAAGACTTCAGAAGCGAAAGAGGGCCCTGAGATAGACGTATGTTTAGGGGTCGATTCGCAGAAGTTTCTGGAACTCTTTTCGTCAAGGCTATATTAAAATGAAAATAACCAAATTCCCTGCCTACCGGCGGGCAGGCAAATCCCAAGCTCCAAATAAACTCCGATTACCAATGTCCGAAAAATGTCTTGCCTTTGGAGTTTGGTCATTGATTATTATTTGGGTATTGGTGCTTGGTAATTGGCGATTGCCGGATGAATTAAAGCATTCCAGATACAGAGATACGAAGCGTGACAGGGGGATAAAGAATGGCAAAGAAGATTCTGGTCCTCGGAAATTCCAACGTGGATTTCGTCCTAACCATTCCAAGATTCCATCAACCCGGGGAGACGATATTGGCCGAGAGCCTTGCTGTCTTCTTTGGGGGAAAAGGGGCCAATCAAGCCGTTGCAGCAAAGCGGCTTGGAGGAGAACTCGCTCTCATTACCAAAGTTGGGAATGACCATTATGGAGAGTCATACCGTCGTCACCTGATCAGGAATGGCATGGACCGGAGGCTGATTCTACAGGATAAGAAGCTGCCGACAGGGACGGCAGTGATTGAATTGACTCCAAAGGGAGAGAACCGGATCGTCTCCTTTCTTGGAGCAAACGGCTCCCTTTCCGTAGATGACCTGAAAAAACTGGACCGATATTGGAGTGGAGTGACCGTCTTTGTCACCCAATTGGAGGTCCCTCTTCCGTCAGTAGAGAGAGGGTTAAGAATGGCAAAGGAACGGGGCGCCGTCAGCCTTCTCAATCCATCTCCGCCTACCCGGCTCCCACACCGTATTCTCTCCCTGGTCGACTTTATCGTCCCGAATGAATGGGAGGCCCAATTCCTGACAGGGATAAAATGGAAAGGGGGTTCAGAAATTCGAAGAATGGCCGAAAGACTCTTGGACAGAGGTGTAAAAAATGTGGTGGTGACCCTGGGTTCAAAGGGCCTCTTTTTTAAAAACAGAAGTGAAGAACTTTGGATGAAGGCTTTTAAGGTAAATGTGGTGGATACCACGGCGGCAGGAGACGCTTTTCTCGGGGCCTTTGCCTGCGGCCTCTCTGACGACAAACCCGTCCAAGAAGCCTTAAGATTTGCGAACGCGGCCGGAGCCCTTGCGACCACGAAATTGGGCGCTCAGCCCTCCCTCCCCTTCAGAAAAGAAGTCGAAGTTCTTCTGCCTAAGCTAAGAGAGTAAGTGGAATTTTAGAAAAACGGATCACAGGCACGCCTGCCCTGCTGGTAGGCAGAAATGCGGTCATGAATAGGGCCACCTTCAGGGTTGACTTCTCCTGACGACTTCACTATGCTACTTATTAATCCCTCTACAGAAAGGAACGAATGATGAATGAGGTGTTGAAGGCCATCAGAAACCGGAGGACGGTCCGAAGATTCAAGTCCAACCCGATAGACGAGGATATGCTCGACATGATTCTCGAGGCGGGAAGGTGGGCCCCTTCTTTCAGTAATCTCCAACCCTGGAGGTTTATCGTCGTTAGAGACTTAGGCTTAAGGATTGCGCTGGATAAAGAGGCCAAGCGGAGCGTGCTTCACTTGGGTATTGACGAAGCGCCCGTGGTCATCCTGGTCTGCGTGGACCGCCGGATCGATCCCCTCCATGCGATTGAAGCCGGAGCAGCGGCCACGCAGAATATGACTTTGGCGGCACACAGCCTCGGTTTGGGGGCTGGCTGGATTGGGATTTGGGGAACAGAGGCGGAAACCGCTATCAGAAACCTGTTGGAATTACCCGAAACGGTTCGAGGTGTCTCCCTGGTCCCGCTTGGCATCGCAGACGAGACTCCAGAGGGACACCGGAAGCCGATCACGGAATTTGTACAGTTTCGATAATACCATCGAATTGATTGAAGCATGATAAATTGAAATCAGACGGGGGAAGAGACTTATCGAAAAGTGGGATCGGGTTACGGGATATATTCTCCTGATAATCGGAGTTACCACCGCGTGGAGTTCAGTCCACCTCTCCATGGGCAAATGGAGACATCCGGGACCAGGGTTTTTCCCTTTCGGCCTCGCCATTGCCCTCATTCTTCTCTCTCTTGCCTTAATCTTCAAAAACAGGAAGAAGGATAAAACCCCTGCCCCATTCTGGCCGGAGCGCACCTGGCTCAGGCCTCTTCTCGGCGTGATAATTCTTATCTTTTATGCCATCGTCGTTGAATGGATTGGATGTCTTATCACTACAGTTCACTCGGTTGCCATGGTGGTTCGTGCCGATGCCCCTTACAAAAATTTGAAGGAATTTGTTGAATGGGGAAGAAAAAAAGCCAGGCGACCGCTTCTGTCTCAACCAAGGCTGGATCGGTCGATATCACCTTTCAGGCACTTGGGAAGGCTACCGGGTTGAAGATTGTTACCATTCCTTTTAGAGGAGGAGCAGATGCTGTCACTGCCATTGTAGGTGGTCAAACCGATTGCGGTGGGAATCATCCTTCGGAGATCATCAGCCACATCAAGGCAAAACGTCTTATCCCAATCGGTGTGGCCTTGGAACAGAGAGACCCGGCTATTCCCGATGTTCCCACTTTTAGAGAGATTGGCTATAACGTGGTGAGTGTCGGGTCAGTGAAGGGAGTGGCTGCACCCAAAGGAACGCCTCCTGAGGTCATGGCTATTCTTGCGGACCGATTCAAAAAGGTCTGTGATGATCCGGAATTCATTAAGAGTATGAAAGATATCGGCCAGCCAGTCATGTATCTGGGACCTGACGATTTCGCGAAGTATATGAAAGAAGGATATGAACAATTTGGAAAATTGATCAAGGAGTTTAACATCAAATTGGAATAGAATGAAGCGCTATCAGATTCCTTGCGGTAAAAAATTTATCTCGATTAAGATTCCTGATAACGTTCCTGTCCAGCAGGTCGAGTCTCGGAAAATCGTCCCTATTCCAGATGTGAGAAGGACGATTGAGGAGAGCCTAGACCACCCGATTGGAACTTCACGACTCCGGGAATTGGTCAAGCCCAATCAGACCATTGCCCTGGTGGTCACTGACATCACACGCCAGCTCCCCGAAGAAATAATTCTACCCTTACTCATCCGGGAATTGGAGGCAGGAGGAATCAAGAAGCGAGATATCACTGCCGTTGTCGCTACAGGCACACACCGGCCTAATATCCCTGAGGAGTTAAAGAAAAAGTTCGGAGATGTCGTGAATGAAATCTCATTTATCAATCACGATCCCTATGATTCAAAAAGTCTGCTGGAATTGGGCACTTCTTCAAGCGGAATTCCCCTCGTTTTTAATCGAGCGGTTGCCGAGGCCGATATTCGAATCTCGACAGGAGTGATCGAAACCCATCTCTTTGCGGGTTACAGCGGCGGAGTGAAGAGCATCGCTGTGGGAGTGGCGGGTGAGAAGACCATTGCAGCTACCCACAATTATGAGATGCTTCAACAGACCCGGCTTGGAATTATTGAAGGAAACGATTTTAGAAGGTTTCTCACCGAAGCGACCCAGGCATTAGGACTTCATTTTATTGTTAACGTGGTCCAGACCGGGAAAAAGGAAGTGGTGAAGGTCGTTGCTGGAGATCCTGTGAAAGCCTTTCACGAAGGAGTGAAGACTGCCCGTCATCTCTACGAAGTCGAGATCGATCAACCCGGAGAGATTGTGGTGAGCGGTGTAACTTATCCAAAGAGTCGAGACCTTTATCAGGCTACCCGAGCAGCCAATGTCGTCGTCTTTGGTCCTCAGCCAGTCGTGTCAAAGGGAGGGGTCATTCTTATCCCAGCACCCTGTGAGGATGGATGTGGACATCCTGGCTACTGCACCATTATGAAGAGGGCAGAAGATGCGGATGATGTGATCGCTATCTCTCGTGAGGAAGGATTTGCCCCTGGAGAGCAGAAGGCATTGATCCTCGCATGGATACTCAAACAAGCAAGGATAGTGATGACGGATTGTTCTCTTCCTGAGGAGACGTTGAAGGAAATTCACCTTGAGTCGAGTCCAACCTTACAGGAAGCTCTGGATCAGGAATTAAAAAGAAATTCCAAGGCAAGAGTGGTTCTCATCCCAGATGGGCTTTTAACACTGCCAATCCTCAAATAAGGAAATTGAATCGCCCCCAATCAATGGGGGCGCTACGTTTTGTCTGTATCCGGAAAATCGGCAGCGTCGGCATTTATTGCTGACGACAGGGAAGAGAAAAATGAATTTCCGACCTAAAGGTATCATCCCTGCCATGGTTACCCCGGTGACTTCCGGCGGAAAAATTAATCTGGCGGCGCTGCGGAAGTTGACGAGTTACCTGATCAAAGGGGGTGTCCACGGACTTTTTCCCATAGGTAGTCAGGGCGAATTTTATGCTCTCACCTTTGAGGAGAAAAAACGCATTATTCAGGTTGTCGTTGAAGAAACGGGAGGTAGAGTGCCTGTCTATGCCGGCACGGGTGCCGTGACCACACGCGAAGTCATCGCCCTGACAAAAATGGCAGAGGAAGCAGGTGTAAGTGCCGTCTCCATCCTCACTCCCTTTTTCATTCGACCGAACGAAGAAGAGTTGTTTGAACACTACAAAACGATTGCAAAGGCCACCCGACTTCCAGTCCTTCTTTATAATAATCCTCAGCGGACAGGCATCCCCATTTCAGCCGATTTTGTCGTTCGTGCCTCGAAAATTGAAAACATTGTCGGCATCAAGGATTCCTCCGGAGATTTAACCCTTACCTCTGAATATATCCGAAGAACTGGAGAAAAGTTTTCTGTCCTCGCAGGTCGCGATACACTCATCTACGGAACGCTCTGTTATGGAGGAAAAGGCGCGATCGCAGCAACAGCCAATGTGGCACCCAAAGTGGTTGTCGAAATTTATGAGGCCTTTCAGGCCGGAGACTGGAAGCGATCGCTGAAGGCCCAATTCCGTTTGGCTCCGCTTCGCTTGGCCTTTGATCTCGGAACTTTTCCGGTCGTGATCAAAGAGGCCCTCAACCTGATCGGGATCGACGCCGGAGTTGGAATACCGCCGGTGGGAGGAATCACTCCCAAGGCGAGAAAGGATTTGAAAGAGATTCTGAAAAACATGGGACTCCTCGGATGAATCACAATGTCAAATGCCGAAGCTCCAAGTTCAAATGAAATCCAAAGCCCAAACGCACAAAAAGGAATATTTGACATTCAGAAATTTGTCATTGATTTGATATTTGAACTTTGGCATTTGGACTTGGGTTAGGAGGGATTATGTCTTGGGCTGGTTTGAGAAAGAGGATTCTGGCAGGAGAACGTGTCTATGGAACGATGATCCGGCAGGCCCGTGATCCAGGGGCACCGTCTATTTATGCAGCAGCAGGCTTTGATTTCGTCTTTATCGATATGGAACATGGCGATTACTCCATGGAGACCGTGGCGGATCTGATCCGTGGTGCCAAGTCAGCGGGAATTGCGCCCATGATTCGGGTTCCTCACTTGGAAACTCACTTCATCTCGAGGGTTCTCGATGCAGGAGCAGAAGGAATTATGGTTCCCATGACATCCAGGAGAGAACAGGCTGAGACAATTGTTCGCTACAGCAAATATACTCCGATTGGACAGAGAGGGTTTGGTGCCCAGACAGGTCAGACAGACTACAAACCCTTAAAGGCCCTTGAGTTCCTGAAAGAGGCGAATGAACACACCGTCATCATTGCCCAGATCGAAACCCGCGAAGCCATTGAGAACATCGATGCGATTCTCCATGTAGAAGGAATCGATGTGGGATTGATCGGTCCGAATGATCTTTCAATCTCCCTTGGAATTCCAGATCAGATGAATTCAGACGTACTGAAAAAAGCCATTGACAAAGTAGTTGAGACGGCCAAGAAGAGAAAAAAGGCGACCGGCATTCACATCGCAAATATTGAAGCGATCAAGACGTGGCGGGCAAAGGGGATGACCGTCCTCGCCTATTCCACGGATATTGGTTTCCAATACAATGCCTCCAAATCAGCTCTTGAAGAATTAAAACGTCCCTGATGTGGCGAGTCAGAAATCTGTCTTCTTAAAAAGTCATTCCTGCGGAAGCAGGAATCCAGTATTCCCTTTCTGGATTCCCACCTTCGTGGGAATGAGGCCTTGTAAAATCTCAAATGGTTCGGGGTTCCCCAAAGTTGGATGCTGAAAATTTTCTATTACTCAAAGCCAACACTTCCTTTCCCGACGCTTCTTCCTGAAGTCGTTGGCTGACAGATTGCGACCATGATCCAAGATTTCACTTGATAATTGTTAACTGGAATACTGACCTAAAACATTCCTCCATAACTTGTAATCTTTTTGTTTTGACATTCAATCCCGTTTTTCGTAAGCTTGTTTTACCTTAATCATAGTTCTTATCAAAAGAGAAAGGAGGTAGTTATGAAACATTCTGGAATCCTATCGACCCTTGCGCTCTTAATGCTGCTTCTGATTTTTCCCTTGGCTGCCAGCGGGCAGCTCATGATCATCGGCAACGATGAGAAAATGATCTTCGATGACGCTGGCGTGGTTCGATTCTTCGCGCCCGGGAAGGACACGGTGTCCATTGTCGACATCTCCGCCCCGGAGTCGCCGAAGATCATCGTCAATCTGCCGCTGGAGAATTCGATTTTCGGCCCGCCCACGAACCTGGCCATCACGCCGGATGGCCGGCTTGCGATCGTAGCGAACTCGATCCATCAAGTGCCGGATGGGGCGGGATGGAAGGGAGTGCCAGACAACAAGCTCTACGTCATCGACCTCACGACGAGCCCGCCGAGCCACATCGCTACCGTCGAGGTAGGCAAGCAGCCCTCCGGCCTCGACATCAACCGGGCCGGCAACCTGGCGCTCGTGACCAACCGGGCGGACAACTCCATCAGCGTACTGTCCATTCAGGGGAAGGACGTGAAGCTGGTGGACACAGTGCCCATGGGCGATCAGGTGGCGGCGGTGGCGTTCACGCCGGACGGGAAGCGGGCCCTCGCCGTGAAGTTCCCTGCGCACAAGGTGGCGCTGCTGGAGGTAGACGGGCAGAAAGTGACCTACACGAAGTATGACATGAATGTCGGTCTCTGGCCGTACAATATCGGCGTGACGCCGAATGGGAAGCTTGCGCTCACGGCAGACCAAGGCAATGCAGGCCGCTCGGATGGACAAGTGGATACCGTGAGCGTCATCGATCTGGAGGCCAACCCTCCGCGGGTCATCGATCACGTGGTTGTGGGCGACGCCCCGGAGGGCTTCGAGATCAGCCCCACAGGCCAGATCGCCGTGGCTATGTTGGTGAACGGCAACGACGGGCCGCATAACGCGTGGTTCTACCACAAGAACGGCCGTGTGGCGGTCCTGAAGATCGATGGCAAGAAAGTGACGAAGGTCGGCGAGGTTGAGGTGGGAGGGCTTCCCGAAGGGGCCGTCTTCAGCCCGGACGGGAAGTACCTTTACGTCGGTAACTTCAATGACCAGGATGTGTCCATCCTGAGGGTGGACGGTACGAAGGTGACGGATACCGGCAAGCGCCTTCAATTGCCTGGTCACCCCGCGTCCATGCGCGGCCGGACCCAATAGGCTATTTCTGAGTGGAACATGGTTTCAGATATCTAGACTATGGAACTATCGCCAGGGGACGGCATCGAGGACGTAGTTAGGTTTGTTAAATAAGTATGGCTCATAAGCGTCTTTGGTCTTAACAGAATAATTTAAGATTCTTGACTGCGTCCTCTCCCGCTTCCCTTTTAACCTTCGCAGACCTTCATTGTCGATTGAGCCCTGATCAAACTTCGGACTTCCAAGAATCTAAAAAAAGGTTTATCTTGTAATCGGCATTTGACGATTAACAGCCATGATTATGATTGGGAATGATTCTGTCCGTTATGTGTTGAGCCAAAAGGTTTGGTTTTAGGCTACCGCTTAGAGTTTTGGCCTCGAAAGGGAGAAGGAGATTTCACATATGTTTTCCAAGGCTGGTTTGGCTTACACCCTTTTTCTATCCGCCTAGGTAAGCCTCCTTCACTTTGGGGTTGCGGAAAAGCTCTCTCGCTATTCCCTCAATGAATATTTTCCCTGTCTCCAGCACATAGGCATAGTCAGCAAGCCGGAGAGCCATAACTGAATTTTGTTCCACCAGAAGAATCCCGATTCCCATCTGTCGGATCTTGGCGATGATCTGCGCAACTTGCCGAACCATTATAGGAGACAGGCCCAGGGATGGTTCATCCAACAAGAGGAGTTTCGGCTTGGAAAGCAGAGCCCGGGCAATGGCCAACATCTGCTGCTCGCCACCGCTCAGAGTCCCGGCCTTCTGTTTTGATCTCTCCTTGAGTTTGGGGAAGGTGACGTAGATATCCTCCAGGTCATTTCTGATCCCGGCTTCATCCGTACGTTTAAAAGCCCCCATTTGAAGGTTTTCCAGTACCGTCATGAAAGGAAAGATCCTTCGCCCCTCCGGGCAATGGGCTATGCCGAGCTTGACAATGTCTGCCGCATCTTCCCGCTCGATTCTTTGTCCGTGAAACCGGATTTCCCCGGCCGTCGGGCTTTTCAAACCCGAGATGGTCCTCAAGATCGTGGTTTTCCCCGCCCCATTCGCCCCGACGAAGGCGACGGTGCTGCCTTCATTGACTTGAAGGGATACCCCCTTGACCGCCTCGATACGGTCGTAGTGCACCCAGAGATTCTTCACCTCAAGCAACATAATCCTCTACTCCCAAATAGGCTTCGATTACAGCAGGGTTCGCCTTGATTTCCTGAGGTGTGCCTTCGGCGATTTTTTTGCCGAAGTTCAGCACGCTAATCCGATCGCTAATGCCCATGACCGCCTTCATATTATGTTCAACCAGAAAGACGGTCACGCCTTTCTTATCCCGGGTCTCCCTAATTCGATCCATCATGTTCTTGGTTTCCTGGGGGTTCATTCCTGAAACCGGCTCGTCCAGCATGAGCAATTTGGGCTTGAGAATTAGGGCCATTCCCAAAGACATCACCCTTTGGTGACCGTAAGGCAGGTTCTTGGCAATCTCATTCTTCAGGTCTTCAATCCCTAAAAATCGGAGCGTTTCCAGGGCATCTTCCATAAACTGCTCTTCCTCTTTTTTGCTGAGAGAAGTGTTAAAAACTGAATCCCAGAACCCGGCCTTGGAAAAGAGGTGATAAGCGGCCAAGAGATTTCTTAACACCGTAAACTCTCGGAAAACGGCCGTCAATTGGAAAGTGCGCGACACTTGCCTTTTGGCCACCTCGTGAGCAGGAAGCCCGGTGATGTCCTCTCCGTCAAATATGACCCGACCCTCAGTCGGCTTATAAACACCGCTGATCATATTGAAGACGGTCGTCTTGCCCGCGCCATTAGGGCCGATAAGCCCCCGGATTTCCCCGGAGGAAATGGCTAGGTCCAACTCGCTTACTGCCGCCAAACCGCCGAACTGTTTACTGAGGTACTGCAATTCCAAAAAGGCCATGGCCAATATATCCTTCTTAAATGGATTCAAAAGAAATGGTTCTATTACACATAGGGATCTCCTTGAAAGAATAAACGGAGTCCTTATGTTTGACGCAGCCTCGCAACCCACTGGGAAATGGAATGGGGCAGTCCCACGAGCCCTCGCGGATAGAACAGGATTACAGGGATCAGAATCGCGCCATATACTAAGGGAAGGTACTCCTTGCTGCCCCGAAGCATTTCACTGATGAACATCAACACCGTGGTCCCGACAATGGGACCCCAGGCCGAACCCCTCCCCCCCACGACCATGAAAATCTGGACAGTCAGGGACTGCATAATGGTCCAATCCTCCGGGGAGGTGTAATGCAGGTAGGCGGCAATCATGCCTCCCATAAGTCCGGCGAAGATGCCGCTGACCACGAAGGCCAGAAGCCTGTATCGGGCAATGTTGATCCCCAGGTGTTCCGAAAGCAGGTCGCTTTGCCCGATGGCGTGGAAAGCCATGCCTGAGCGGGAGCGCTCTATCCTGTATATGAACCATATTGAAAACACCGTGACGATCATGGTCAGGTAATAGAAGGGTACCTTGTCGGCGCCCAGATCGAACCCCCAGATGGTGGGGGTGGGAATGCCAAGGATCCCAATGACTCCGCCGGTCAGTTTTCGATGCCATAACAGATAGTACCGCAGCATCTCAAGAAGGCACATCGTAAGCATACCAAAGTAGAGGCCACTGACCCGGAGAATGATCAAGCCGAGTCCAAAGGCCGCCACACCTGACGCAGCACAGCCTGCAAGAAGCGCCAGCCAGACGTTTAACCCCAGTTTCAAGGCCAGAAGAGCGGAGGTATAGGCGCCGATGGCGGCAAAAGCTACGACCCCGATATTGAACCGGCCGGTGATGAGCGGCAGCCGCAAAGCCGTCGCGAGGATGGTATACAGGGCAGTGACGATCGCGACGTGAAGAAAGTAGGGGCTGCGGACAAAAAGAGGCAGCACAAGAAGAACAGCCAGTAAGAAATAAACACGGATTTTGTTGTTGGAGTACAGTGTCACGTGCACTGGTTTCGACCTAACAGGCTCTTATACATATTCATATGGAGTGCCGAAGAATCCGCCCGGTTTCACGACCAGGATCAGGGCGAGAATGCCGAAAAGGGCTATATAGGCGATCTCGATCGAGATCAGCGTAGAGACATAACTTTCTACCATCCCCACTATGAGAGCGCCGAGAACGGCCCCTCCGATGCTGCCGATCCCTCCCAGGGTGATGGCGATCACCGTCTTCAGAAGAAAGGGCAGGCCCATGGTCGGAACGATCATAAACACAGGGGCCATCAGACCTCCTGCGATCGCCCCGAGGCCGCAGGCCAGGGCCATGATCAGGGTACTGATGTATCGAATACTGACTCCCTGAAGTCTGGCAGCATCCTCATCTTGAGCCACGGCTCGCATGGCCCGGCCAGCCTTGAAATGGTTCACAAAAAAAATCAAAATCACAATGATCGCCAGGCTGATTAAGGATATCACCACTCGTTCCTTGGAGATTTGAATACCCGCAAAGGCCAGATTCCCCGGGAAGGCAGAAGGAATATTCTTGGTTTCTGTCCCAAAAAACAGCAGCGAGCCTTGCTGCAAAATGAAAACCAATCCCATGGAGACAATGAGACCCGACAACAAATCGCCCCGAAACCTGCGCAAGCCATACCTTTCTATGAGGAGCCCAATGGCAATCACAATGGCCATGCTGAGCAGGATCGCCAAGGGATAGCTGAGATGGAAATGGGACATAAAATACCAGACCAACATTGCGGCAAACATATACAACTCGCCATGAGCCAGGTTGACAATACGCAGGATGCTGTGCAAAAGGGTAAATCCAAGGCCGACCAACATCATGCTCGTGGCCAACATCACTCCGTTGATGGTCATCTCGATAACTAACTGCACGGTCTTCCCTCGACCCAAAACTGGCGACCATGAGCAACAGCTGTGCGCTTCTGTGAAACCCGGCTACTGCTCATGGCCGAATCTGAACATCAGGAAGAGATTCCCTTCAATTTCTGCTCTTACTCACTCATCAATTTTTCGATTTCCGCGCCGTCAATCCGGTCAAGAACCATGATCTTCCCATCTTTGACGGTGGAGATAAAGATGGGAATCAACAACTGGTGAGGAACGCCAAATTTCTTCGCCCCGCCGTACCTGATCTCGCCCCACGGGGTATTGAACGAATTTTTTTCCAGAACCTCTTTGATCTTTTCCACATCATCAATCGTCCCCGCCTTTGCGAGGGCTTGAGCGATTACATAGGGAGGGGTTGTCAGCCAATCTGACCATGCCCCGGGCTCTTCTCCGTATTTTTTGACATACGCCGCATGAAAATCCCTTACGCCTTTCGGCACCAGCTCCGAGGTCGCATCGACGCCGATGTTCAATGTTCCCTCCATATTTTGCGCTCCTCCGGTTTTTATCCAACTTAAGGAAGCGGCGTAGGGAGTCACGAAACTTCCTTTATAACCTTTCTCCCGAGCCTGTTTGAGAAGAAGGGCGCCCTGATCTCCCGTACTGGCCCCAATGATGTCCGGATTCGTGGGCAAAATCTTGGCGAGCATGGGATAAAAATCCGTGACCTGTCTGCTGATCAAGTCGGACCCCAATACATTGATTCCATATTTTTTGCAGGCCTCGTTCCAGCCGTTAACGCCCGCCGCACCGGACGCATCATCAGCTCCAGTCATCCAAGAAGATTTCAGGTTCGGGCGGTTCTTTATGATCCATTTCACCTGCGCCGGAGCGGTCACCGTGGCATCCATGACATGGCGGAAGGAATAGGGTTTCTTGGGGCTTAACATTTCGTGATGTAAGCCCCCGATGAGGTTGATCACCTTGTTCTGTTCGGTGACCACCTGGGAAGCCATAGCAGGCGTGGTGGGGAAGTTCATCACAATCTTCACTTTGTCCTGATGGATGAGCTTGTTGTTCGCGGCAACGGCTCCTTCCGTGGTGTTCTTGTTGTCTTCACAGATGACCCTGAGCTTGTAGGTTTCCCCTTTTACCTTGAATCCACCCTCGTTATTAATCTTCTCAATGGCCATCTCGACGATCCGCTTGTTGGGAACGCCGAAGCCGGCCAATGGTCCGGTTAAGGGCTCCGTCTGTCCAAAAGTTACATACTTGTCTTCCGAGGTCGCAACAGATGGCGGCACGGCAAAGCAAAAAACGACAGCCACAATAATCCAAACCCTTTTTGTCCCTTTCATAATGTCCTCCTTTCTCTTGTCTTCTTGTCAGTCTGTCTGCATCCAAAACGCTTCTCATGATAATTCCAGGAAAGACTCGCTCCTCCCGGTTCCTCAGCCATATTCTCACTTTCACACCCCAAGAAGGATATTTATAAGGTCAATGTCAGAATTAGCCCAAGTCCGAAAGGAAATACTTTTTGCGAGGAGACCTATATCCCCTCCATTCATTCACTTTCTTTATTTGACCATATCCTATAAAGAAAGGTTCCGAAACTTTCCAATCCATTTTTTTCTATTTCTTTACAAATATATTTTTGGGGACCATCGCGTAAATTCCTTTCACACCATTCACGAGCTGTGCTACCCGCAGATCTACTGCCACGCTCGAAAGGTAGTAGGCATTCTCGCGGGATATCCCCTTTTCCTCGTTAAGAAAATTGATCATTTCTCTTAGAGCCATTTTCGCAGCAACATTGAGATCTTCGTTTAGCCCGACTGTTATGAAGTGCGTCGGTGTCTCGGCGCGCGGCCAAACTAACCTCTTGTTCTTTCGGACAAAAAACTGAAATGTCCCTGTCATTTCAGCAACTTCAATTCCAGTGAGACAGACCTCGCCATCCCCTTGAGCAGCATGTCCATCTCCAACGGAAAAGAGTGCTCCTTTGACATGCACAGGAAGATAAAGTATTGTACCGGCAACAAGCTCTTTGATATCTAAATTTCCTCCCTGAATACCTGGAGGTGCTGAAGAAATCTTTCCCATGACATCCGGTGGGGCAACACCCATATTTCCAAAAAATGGCTTAAGTGGAATAACGACACCGGGCAGGATCTCCGAGGTCATATTCTTTAGATTCAATCTTGGAACTCTCCATGCTGTGAACGGAAAATCCTCAGGAAGTGCGCCCATTCCGTACCAATTCGTATTATATCCATAGGGCTTTGTGGGTTTCACGTCCTTTATATGTACCTCCAGTATGTCACCCGGAACTGCACCATTGATATGAATAGGCCCCGTAAGAATGTGAGGTCCTGGTCCTCTCTCTTTCACTTCCGCGTTTATATCTCGGAGCTCTTTTGAAATTTGATCAGGCGGTATCCCTCCAGCTTCATAGACGGCTGCAACACCGTGAGGGGATACAATAGTGACGATATCCCCAGGATCGATTTTTAATGCCGGCTCTATTTTGCCGCTGTAGTACCCCCAATGCACAGTTTTCGGGTTTCCAATTAAAGTGTGGGAACTTTCTCCATAAACACTCTGGATGACAGAAACTGTGATGATCGTAATCATTCCAATAAACGTCACCAACAACTTTTTCTTTCTCCACATCATCATTTCCCCCTTTCTTTAGTCAAGGTTCTCTGCAGTGTAGGTGTTTCAATGAAACCCATGGTGTTCAAATCTTGATTTCATCTCCTTCCATGAAAAAAATGCCAAACATCGCCAACGCCCAAAATGCTCATCGATCTATTACCGTTCTTTCATCCACCTCCTTTCATCGAAGAAATTAGTTTCGATAAACTGGCTTCCTATAGACTTCAATCTGAGACTTCCAGGGCTATTCATCAAGAAAAATCTAACCTCTATATTGTGTGCTAAAAATTTTTCTCTATCTCTTTTGGTCATTCCTCCTGTCATCCATAAACCGGAGGGGGATTCCCAGGGACTCACCGAGGGCGACGAGCTCTTGCAAGGTAGCGGCCGCCAGTGGGATTCCCTGTTTTAGGCATTCGGATTCGGTCCGGTATTCCGGTTCTCCAGGCATCAGAATCTCCGTCACGTTCTGCGCCTTCGCACTCTGTTTAATGCTTTTGATGTAACGGTCCATCTCCTTCTTAAACTTATCCCTCCCAATGAAACAGTCCGGGTCAATGGCCATAAAAGAGTGGCACGTTCCCTGGATGCCGGTTTTATCCTCCTCGTAAAGGCTTTTTATATTTTGAGTCCACTTGCCATTTGTCAGAACAGACGTCAACATTTCGTGGATTAAAACCATTCCATACCCCTTGTGTCCACCGATTGGAGCTAAGGAACCTCCTCCTTCGTAACCTTCATAGGGATCTTCCGTGGGAAGGCCATTTTTATCGTAAGCCCATCCCAGAGGGATCTTCTCGCCTTTTTTGCGACACAAGATCAATTTACCTGAGGAGACTACGCTGCAGGAGAAATCGAGAACAACAGGGAGACACTTGTCTGCAGGGAGCGCATAAGAGACGGGGTTGTTGCCGATGATCCGTTCCCTTCCCCCCCACGGCGCCATCATCGGCGCGGAGTTGGAAACAGTGTAGCCGATGAAGTCTTCCTTCAGAGCCATCATGGGAAAGAGGCCTGTTACCCCAAAATGGCCGCTGTCTTTAACCGAGACCCACCCGATGCCATGCTCGGCCGCCTTCCGGATGGCCATCTCCATGGCCTTATGGGCAACGACATGCCCCATCGAACCGTGGGCTTCGAGAAAAACAGTGGCGCCTTTCTCTTTTACGGTCGTGATTTTGCAAACGGCACGGACATAGCCCTTTTGAAGCCTCTCAATATAGATGGGAAGCCTCATCACACCATGGGTTTCGACACCTCGAAGGTCAGACCTTGCAAGAAGGTCAGCCACAATTTCTGCCTCATCTTCCGGGACCCCAACTTTCAGATAGGCCTGTTTGCAGAAATCCTTAAGGTTAGCAAAGAGAACTCGCCGGACAGTATTTTCTTCCACCACACGCCCCTCCAGGTAGATGGAAATATTATCTGGTCCCCTGTCCTCACGCTCGCGATCCGGACAACTTTATCCCCCAGCCTCTGGGATGAAAATAGATACTTCATCTCCGTCCGCCAGTTTGGCAGAGCCTTTCCCATGGCACCCGTTCACCAGAACTACCTTTTCAAGATCGGTCGGGAATTTGATTTCTTCCAGGAGATGACTGACGGTTGCCCCACCAGGAAGCTCCAGTTTGAACTTCTCCTGCTTTGTCGGGGAGAACCTTGCCAGATAACCCAAGAGATGAATATTGATTATCATAAGCGAGCTCTGGTAGGATTAGTTTAAACCCAATTCCTGGAGCTTGGCTTCGGTAGGAATGCCTTCCCGGTCCCATCCACGCTCCCTATAATACTCTTCCAGCATCTCTTCGAGGTGAACGATTCTCCCTTTGGCTGGTCCTTCTGAAAAACCCTCGTGGGTCAGCCGGTGGGGGAGGGAGTCATCCTTGCGGGAGAACCCGGCTTTGACGAGGAACATTCTTTCAGCATTCAAGATCCTCTCACCGGCCTTAAGCAATTCATCCATGGTATACCCAGCACCGGTCACAGCATTTAAATATTCCAGGATCCCATCGGGAAATATCTCTACCTCCGGTCGCAGAAGATTCCGCACAGTGAAAAAAATACAAACTCCGGCCGAGTCGATGACACTGAATACATCCTGCCAGAGTTTTACGATCCGGGCCTTGCCTTTCCATTCATGTGGATCGATCGGCTTGGGAATCCCTACCATTTCGCAGTAGGCCATATGCGCCCGACAATGAGAGCCGCCGATCGGCGAAGTGGCGTAATTCAGACCCATCCCCTGAAGACCTCTGGGATCATATCCAGGGAGCTCAAGCCGCTTGGACACCATGGCAAGTTCCGGATGGCCGTACCGTTCGGCTAACCGGTAACTGCCATCAGCCAATTCATTCCCAAAGCCTTCTCGATAGCCGGTCAGCTTTACCAATTCGACAACTTTCCGGCCATCCCCCCACTTGATGGGTCCCCCTGCTTGTCTTTCTTTTAGATAACCCCGATCAAAAAGCTCCATGGCGCAAGCGATGGTTGCTCCCATGGTCATGGTATCCAAGCCCAAATCGTTGCAGATATAATTTGCCTTGGTGACAGCTGCGAGGTTGTCAACCATACAAAGCGAGCCAAAGACAAAGCCGGTTTCATACTCGGGCCCTTCTCCTTCTCCTTCAAATCCAGGTTCTTCAACTTTAGTAAACCGGCCACAGGCAATTGGGCAGGCCCAGCAGGCTACGGTTTTTTTCAGGTATTTTTGAGTGAGGGTTTGACCTGAGACGGCCTCCCAACCGTCGAAGGTTCCCTGCTGAAAATTCTTGGTAGGTAGGATCCCAAACTTTTGAGTGAGAGGCGTCATCACTCCGATTGTGCCGTGTTGGCTGAGCGGAGAGGGGGCAGCTTTGACCGCATTTCTGAATTTGGTCAAGACCCGCCTCTGGATCTCGTTGAAACGTTCCTTATCAGCAAGGGGAACCGATCCTTCACCCAGGACCACTACTGCCTTGAGGTTCTTTGACCCCATCACTGCTCCCACGCCCGAGCGACCGGCCGCGCGGTATCTGTCGTTCATGATGGCGGCAAATAGAACGAGTTTTTCCCCAGCCGGGCCGATGCAGGCCACCCGAGCCTTGGGGTCGGTCTCTTCGAGCAGGGCGTCTGTGGTTTGAGGGACAACCTTACCCCAAAGATGGCCTGCCGGCCTGAGTTCGGCTCTGCCTTTATTGATCCAAAGATAGACCGGTTTGGATGCTCGGCCGGTGAATATCAGAACGTCGAAACCGGCTCGTTTCAATTCTTTTGGAAAATGGCCACCTGAGTTCGAGCAGGTAATTGCCCCAGTCAGCGGACCTTTAGTCATAACCATATAACGTGCCGCAGTCGGAGCAGAAGTCCCGGTTAGCGGTCCGGCAGCCATGACCAACATGTTCTCTGGAGATAAAGGATCACATTTAGGATTAACCTCTTTATTCAAGTAATAAACTCCGAGACCACGGCCTCCAATGTAATCTTTGGCCACTCGCGGTTCTAAATGCTCTTCCTTACACTCACCGCTCGTCAAGTCAACCCGCAGCATACTTCCCCGCCATCCATGCATATCTATTCTCCTTCCCTCACTATACTATTCAATTCTTACATCCCTGGATCCAGAGGCTAGGGTTCAATGACCCATACAGCATCTGCTCTCAACTGCCATTGAAGCGCTTCAGACTTTCTTCATCCCCCAGCAAGGAGTCTAAAAAAGTAATGTGGTCTCCATCTTTTGTTTTACGTTGGGGAATTTCATCTCTTGAAATAAACGTTGCGTTGATACTTATTGAATCGTCGAATCCAGTTCTTTAGTCCTTGGATCCACAAGGGCTTCCTGAATCCGGCCCCGTTCTAGCAGAACATTTGACAGGTTTTCTATCCTGTCTATTCTTCAATTCCTGCTAATCGCATGGCGCATTTCTTTTTATGCGTGATGTCCGATTCCCTGAAAATCGTGAGCCGATGAGCTGCAGGAGAACCGCCTCCGTGAATATCGGAGATCGTATCCGCGCTCTCCATGGCCATCTTCTCAACCAACCGGAGCATCTTGATCCTGTTCTCCACCGGCACTCCAGTGGCCCCTTTCAAATATTTCTTCAGCAGTTCTGCGATCTCCGGGTTATCGAAATCCTTGTCCGAGGGCAGATCAGCTACATATCCTCCCGCAATATCCACCATGATCCGGGTGACCTCAGCCATTTGCTTCCCTTCGTGTATCTTGGAGGCGTTGGCCAAGATGGGATCGATGAAATAGGTGCCCGAAGCCTCTCTCTTCCCCTCGTATGATGCCGCCAGACTGCACCCATACAGCGTTTCTGCGATATGGATCATGTCGATCACTTTCTCCTTATGGTGTCCTACCTTTGCCGTCCCATTGTACTCCATCATCGCCAAGGCTGCCCCTGTCATCGCATCGATCTTCCCCGATTTGCAGCCTCCATGAGATTGCCGGTGAAAGGCAGAGAAGCGGCTGACCATTTCGGCAGCAAATTCAACTTCCCTGAACATGAAGACCCGGTCCCAAGGCACAAACACTTCGTCAAAGATTAGCGTCGGACAGTATTTGCTGTAACGTACATTGCCGCAATCCACTCCCTCGATCTCACGGGTGTCCATCGAATTTCTTCCCACGACATGAATGAGGTTCTTCGTATCCGAAGGAATGGCGAAGGCCAGGGCATAATCTTCGTCCCCCTTCCCCATCGCCCTCGTCGGAAGCACGATGATTTCGTGGGAGCTGAGAGACCCTGTTTGATGAACCTTTGCACCCCTAACGATGATCCCTTCCTTCGTCTGATCGACGACGCGGAGGTACATGTCTTTATCGGGCTGTTCATGAGGGCTCAAATTACGATCCCCTTTGACATCGGTCACGCTGGCATTCCCCGTCAGATCGTTCTTCTGCACGTCCTTCAGGAAATCCATGAAACGATTATAATAGTGAGTGCCGTATTTCTTATCGATATCATAGGTCACAATCGAAAGGGTGCAGAGGCAGTCCAACCCCGTGCATCTCTGGTGGCACGTCCCCACATAACCTCCCAGGGTGCGGTTGATCTTTACCCTCATGACAAGATCTTCAATCGACTGAGGAGGCAAGGTGAACCGGTTGATCGGCTCCCCAGTGAAGGGAGAAATGGTGGTGAGCATCTCTTTATACTTGGGATGGTTAGCCAACTCATAGGTCGCACCCGTGGCATTGATCCCAGCTCGAATGCGGGGATTATCGAGGACAGTCTTTATTCTCTCCCCGAACATATAGGCTGTCGGTTCCAACTTTCTTAAACTCGCCAAATATTGTTCAAAGGTTTTGATAGCCATCGTTATTCCTCCTTTTTCAGATCTAGATGAGGTGACCGTGTCCCCCTCAACTCACTGGGGCCGAAGACGGCGTGTTTCGTGTCCGTAAAAAAGGCTTTCCCAATCCGCATCCCGAATTCCACAATCCGCAATCAGGATAGTTCCAACCCTCTTCTAAACGCTTTAAGATTGAGCGCAATCGCTTTCTTCGGAACGCTGACCTCAATCGCCTTCTCCATTGCTTCGACAGAGAGAAGGCCTGTCTTCTTGAGGAGAGCGCCCAAAATGATCAGATTCGCCACAACGATATTACCCATCTCCTTGTCTGCAATGCTTGTAGCAGGGATGGAAAGAATTTCATAATCACCTGACTTTGCACCTTTCACGAGATCGGAATCGATCACCAGTAACCCTTTCGATCTTATTCGACCCACATATCGCGGTATGGCTTCTTCCGCTAAAGCAATCAGGATATCGGGTCTTCTTACCTGGGGGTCAGAAATAGGTTCTTCAGAGATAATCACCTCTGCCCTCGCAGAGCCACCCCTCAACTCTGAACTATACGATTGAGTTTGAACCGCCTTCTTCCCCTCAAACAATGTAGCGGCCGTCCCCAACAAAATTCCCGACAGGACAACGCCCTGCCCCCCCACTCCTCCGATGAGTATCTCTTGACGACTCATTCAACTCCTCCTCGGGCTTTCCTCTTCATCTTCTTAACCTCTTCCAACATCTCTGGCTTCTCCGCGTCGACCAACTCCCCGACCACGATCCTGCCCTTCAACTCCTCTTCTGAGAGTGTTGCTGCTTCTTTCGGTGCGATGGACCTCTTCTTGTAATCCTCCAGCATCTGGATCGCACTTCCCAGCCCGGTCTTTCTTCCAAATTGGATTGGACATTGGGAAAAGACTTCAATGAAGGCAAATCCCTTCTTCTGAATGGCCTTCTTGATCGAATTGGTCAAAGGCTTCGGATGAGCCGTTGTCCAGCAAGCGACAAAGGAGGCACCCGCAGCCATGACGAGCTTCGAGATGTTAAACACATTTTCAACCGTACCGTAGGGGGTCGTCGTCGTCTGGATACCCATGGGTGTGGTCGGAGCGGCCTGACCTCCGGTCATTCCATAAATCCCGTTGTTAATGCAGAGGACGACCATCTCAACATTTCTTCGGGCATTTTGTATCAAGTGATTCCCCCCGATGGCGACCAAATCCCCATCTCCGCTGATCACCATCACCTTTTTTTCAGGAAGGCCCATCTTGATCCCGAAGGCGAAAGCGATCGGCCTGCCGTGGGTGGTGTGAAGCACATCTGCATTGAAGAAAGGACTGGGAATCCATGCCGCACAGCCAATCCCTGAGACGAAGACAAAATCGTCCAGCTCCATGCCGAGTCCATCGATGGCACGAAGGATCGATTGTGTCACGGTTCCGTCTCCGCAGCCCGGGCAGAAGGTCGAGTGCTTCACCGAAGGTCTGATAAACCGATGTAAAGGATGGACAAGTTCACTCATTTCGAAACCTCCCGAATTTTCCTTAAGATATCCTCTGGATCCTGGATCTCCCCCACGAGTCTCGGAGGCAGAAACGAAACCTCGGCATAATGGGCCGCCTCTGCCTTGATATAGGGATAGATTTGGCCAAGGTTGTTTTCCAGGACGATGACATGTTTTGCCTGTCTGGCCATCTTCTCGATCTCCTCTGCCGGGAAAGGCCATACTGTGATCAGTCTCAGCGTCCCGACAGGAATTCCGTCCTTTCTTGCCCGGGCGGCCGCCATGGCCGCCGCCCGGGCCACTGCTCCATAGGAGACCAAGACGATTTCTGCACCTTCATCGTTCCGCTCAACGAGAGTGATCTCCTCCTTGTGCTTGAGGATCTTGTTGCTCAGTTTCCGAATGAAATTATCCAGGGCAGAGATATCGATGAGGTTTCGCTTTCCATACTCATCGTGACATGAGCTCGTCACGTGTGCCTTGTATCCTTTTCCGAAGATAGGCATCGGAGCCACATCCTCATCGAGAAAACCTTTTATCCTTTGAGGGTCGGTCCCGGGTTCAGGGATCTTTCGGTATTCCGTCTTAATCTTTTCAGGCTCGGGAATGACCACTTCCTCCCTCATATGACCCACAAAAGCATCCGAGAGGATGAAGACCGGTGTCCGATATCTCTCCGCATAATTGAAGGCAATGATCGTATGATCGAACATCTCCTGGGGGGAGGATGGGCAGAGGGCAATAATCTCATAATCTCCGTGAGAGCCTCTTTTTGCCTGAACCATATCACCTTGAACCCCGACCGTGGGCATCCCTGTGGTAGGAGCCCCCCTCTGCACATTCACGATGACACAGGGTGTCTCGACGCCGATGGCAAAACCGATATTTTCCAGCATCAGGCTGATCCCCGGACCGGAGGTGACGGTCATCGACTTTCTGCCGGCCCAGGAGGCACCGACGACCGCTGCAATGGCACTGATTTCATCCTCCATTTGAAAAAAAGCACCTCCGACCTGCGGCAGCCGTTCTGCCAGTCGGTTGGCCACCTCCGTGGCCGGAGTGATAGGGTAGCCTGCTGTGAACTCGCATCCAGCCGCAATGGCTCCCTCTGCGCAGGCCACATTGCCCATCATGAAATATCTTCCTGTTTGCACCCGCTTCCCGTTCATTTTTTTGCTTTCCTCCCCGATTTTTCTCCCGATACGACGATCGCCAAATCAGGACAGAAGATCATGCAGTTTTCGCATGCGGTACATTGATCGCCCTTGATCACTACAGGTGGCCGATAGCCCTTTTCATTCAATGTCTCAGAGGGCTTGAAGACCTCTTTCTTGCAGACATAAACGCATATCCCACACTCGTCAACTCCCTTGCACAGTTCGTGGTATATTCTCAAATCAGCTGACACGTTTTTTCTCCTTTCATGCTTGGCAATCCCTTATAGCCTTGGGATAGCCGATGAACCACGAAAATAACAGTCACTTCCCTCCCCCTTGACGGGGAGGATTGAGGTGGGGGTGGAATTAGCGTGTTTCCCCCTCACCCTCGCCCTCTCCCGCCAGGGGAGAGGGGGTTTTATTCGATTATCTCCTGAGTAACCTCGGCTGATTCACCCTGTAGTGGAGTTAAATTCTGTCATCAACTTTAACGATCATTCGCCAATTGAGGAATAAGCCTTTGATCAACCCGATCTCGGTACAACAACAGGGTTCACTGGGTGGAGTGGCGCCTTTCCATCCAGAACACGGATGATATCTTCCGCCACGAAGCTCATCCTTCTCAGCGCTTCATCCGTATGAGCCGCCATGTGAGGGGTTCCGATAAAATTTTCCAGTTGAAACAAAGGATGGTCTTTCGTCGCTGGTTCCACCTCATAGACATCGGAGCCAGCCCCGGCGATCTTCCCCTCTTGGAGCACGGCGTAAAGGGCTTTTTCATCCCAGATCGGACCCCGGGCGAGATTAATGATGTAGGCGGAAGGTTTCATTAATCCAAATTCTCTCTCTTGAAGCAGACCTTTCGTTTCGGGCAGCATTGGGAGGTTGATGGAGATATAGTCCGATTGGGTCAGCAGTTCTTCCAAACTCACCTTCTCAGCCTTTATCTCTTTCTCCATCTCTTCGTACCGCACCGCATCATAGTAAAAGACCTTCATGCCAAACCCTCTGTGACCGATGCGGCCAACGGCCCTGCCGATTCGTCCGAACCCGAGGATGCCCAGTGTCTTCCCGTGAAGCTCCTTCCCGATATATTGATAACGCATCTCAAATCGGCCCTCGCGAAGCGCAACGTCAGCCTTTTTGAGCATCTTGGATAGGATGAGAGCTAAGCCAAAGAAGTGTTCGGCGACAGAGATATCGTTTGCATCCGGCGTGTTCACCACCCATATCCCCTTTTCCGTGGCCGCCTCCAGATCGATATTTTCGATCCCAACCCCATGCCGTCCAATGACCTTCAGGCGAGGGGCGGATTCGATCACCCTTCGGCTCACCTTCCCATTGGCCCGGACGATGATCCCATCTACCTCCCTCACCTCTCTAATCAAGGAAGACTCTTCAAGCGAGGTGGCGAATGAAATCTCCGCCTTTTCCCCGAGAATCGCCTTTCCAGCCTCGTGCATATCCTCGTAAAGGAGGACCGCAAAGCGCTTCATGTTTAGACCGTTCTCCCCGTCACGTCGCAACGATCCCTTTCAATTGGGACATGTAACTATTCTTAGAAATCGTGAGATGTTTGACGATGAGCTTCTCCAGTTGGGACAGATTCCTGTTTTCAATAGCTTTGATCATTTCACGATGCTCAACGATGGACTGCTCAACTCGGTGAGGAAGGGACCAGGCATTAAATCGGACAATGTGGGCTTTCGTACGGAGATAATCAATCATGTCGAATAGATAACTATTTCGGCAGGCCCTGAAGATCATTCGATGAAATTCGGAATCCATCTCAATCATCTGATGGGTCTTTTCGCGGAGATGCCTTTCCACTTCCCTGGAGACTTTTTTCAAATTTTGGATCTCTTTCTGGGTGATATGCTCTAGCACAAGCCGCGCTGCAATCTTTTCAAGTTCGGCCCGAATGAAATAGATCTCCTCAATCTCTTCGGTGGTCAGGTCCGCCACGACAGCTCCCCTGTAAGGCGTGGCTCGGATGAGCCCCTTCGCCTCCAATCTCTTTAGGGCTTCGCGGATCACCGTCCGGCTGATTCCAAACCTTGAGATAAGGTCCATCTCCACCAGACGCTCCCTTGGTTTGAATCGACCCGAGAGAATGGCCTCCTCGATCTCTTTGGCGACGCGGACAGAATTGGTACTTGACATTCTACGGATGGCCATATAGAATACTTCAATTATCCAGATTTTTAAATACAATTTTGTATACACTTTTAGAAAAACCTTGTCAACCTTTTTTTCATTTTTTCCCGGGGAGGCTAAAATGACTCCATTCCCCGCCCTGTTCAGCCCCTATCGAATCGGTAATGTAGCGCTAAAAAACCGGATCGTGATGCCACCCATGGCTACAAATTTTGCCGGGGAAGACGGTTCTATCAATGACCGGCATATTGCCTATTATGTCAAACGCATCCAAGGCGGTGTGGGTTATATCACTTTCGAGCACACCGGTGTGCTGAAACAAGGCAGGGCCTTCCCCAATATGGCCCTCATCGATTCGGATCGAAACATCCCTTCTTTTGGAAAGTTGACGGAGGCCGTTCACCGGGAAGGAGGGAAGGTCATCATCCAGATCAATCATGCAGGCCGCCAAACCCTTTCGTCCATCACCGGCTCTCCGATCGTTGCCCCCTCGGCCATCCCCTGCCCTGTCCGAAAGGAGATGCCGAAGGAGCTCTCGAACGAGGAGATTCAAGAGGTCATCCAAGCCTTCGGGAAGGCTGCCCTCCGTGTCAAAGAAGCAGGGGCTGACGGTATGGAGATTCACATGGCCCATGGGTATTTGATCAATCAATTCCTCTCTCCTTTCTCCAACAAGAGAGAGGACGCATACGGAGGGGATGCAGATCGACGGATGAGGATGGCCGTTGAAGTATTAAGACAAGTGCGAAATACCGTCGGTCCTGATTTTCCAGTTCTCTGTCGTCTGAGCGCGGATGAATATGTCGAGGGGGGGTTAAAAATCGAGGACACCAAGGCGATCGCAAAGGCCTTAGAAAGGAATGGAGCCGATGCTCTCCATGTCTCGGCGTGCGTGGCCGCCTCTGGATATTTGAACCATCCTCCCTATTATGCAGAAGAGGGCGTCTTTGTTCACCTTGCTCAGGCGATCAAATCCGTTGTGGACATTCCTGTAATCAGTGTGGGCAGAATCCGTACCCCTGAATTAGCCAACCAGATATTGGAAGAGAAAAAAGCCGACCTCATCTCCATGGGAAGGGCATTGATTGCTGACCCCAACCTCCCCAAGAAGGCTCTTCAGGAAAGGAGAGAAGAGATCATTCCATGTATCTCTTGTAACCGCTGTGTCTTAAGCATTCGAAAAGGCGCTCTCCAGTGCGCCGTCAATCCTGAAACGGGCCGCGAGGGAATATTTAAACTCAAGAAGACAGATCGTCCGAAGAAGATCTGGATCATTGGCGGAGGCCCCGCGGGGATGAAAACTGCTGAGATTGCCGCTCTTCGCGGCCACCGGGTCACTCTCTACGAGAAGAACGGGGAGTTAGGCGGCCGGTTTCTGCTGGCTGCCATTCCTCCTAAGAAGCAGATTCTCAAGGAATTCATCGATCAGCTTGAAAGGCAGCTCCAAAAACTTCCGGTCAAGGTCGTCATTGGAAGACCGTTCACCCTTGCTTCCCTCAAAAGGGGCAAGCCGGATGCGGTGATCGTTGCCACAGGAGCCAAACCCTCCTTCCCACCGATCGATGGGATTCGCGAGACGAAAACGATTTCAGTAGACGATGCCCTCTCGGGCTCTTCCTCTCTTGGGAAAAAAGTCCTCATCATCGGCGGCGGAGGAAATGGCGCAGAGGTAGCAGACCATCTCTCCGAGAAGGGCAAGGAAGTGACCCTGATTGAGATGAGGGAAGGAATTGCTTTGGATCTGGTGGGCCATCTGCAGCACTTCTTAAACAAAAGACTTCGGGAAAAGGGGGTACGCATTCTCACTTCCACGAAGGCCACGGGCTTTGAAAAACAGGGGGTGTCGGTTGAAGATCCCCAAGGGATGAAGAAGCTTGAAGGGTTCGATTCCATTGTCGTCGCTTTGGGCTCCGTACCCAATGATGAGCTTGTTCAATCTTTGAAAGGAAAGGTTTCCGAGGTCTACGTCGTGGGCGACGCCTCAAAACCGCGGGAGGTAATGGAAGCACTGCTTGAGGGTGAGGAAATCGCCCTCAAAATATAGAGAAGAGGAGATGAAGGAGCGTAGAAAGGAGGGATCCAAGTAGGACATCAGGCTCAAATCCATCTTGACAGAGACTGTTCAGGCATGAGTGAAGCAGGGCAGTGGTTAACTTCTATCGTCCGTTTCACGACAGAGAAAGGAGGGTCTTAAGATGTCAAGCAAGAGGAGAAATTTTGGAATTATAATACTGATATTCACATTAATTCTGTCGATTCCATTCGGTGTTTATGCTGCTGAGAAGAAGGTCGTACGAGTCTGGCACACAGAGACCGAGCCGGCGACGATTGCGGCGTTTCAGGAGATCATCAACGACTTCGAAAAATTGCACCCAGACATCACCATAAAGCAGGAAGGCCTGGCCTGGGGCGACCTGGAGGCCAAGCTGACAGCAGCCCTGGCAGCAGGATCGCCACCCGATGCCGCCCACGGACAGGCGGTGACGTGTGCGTCGTTTTACGCGCAGGGGCTGCTGCGGAGTCAGGAGGATATTGCCGCCGCTATCGGACGGGACAACATCTTTCCGGCCGTTAAGATGCAATGCTTTCACGACGGAAAATACTACGGGATCCCTCACTCACCCAATGTATCGCTGCTGATCTACCGCAAGGACATCTTTAAGGCAAAGGGATTGAAGCAGCCAGAGACCTGGGATGACTTCATCAAGATGGCGCAGGCCATGATGGAGCGGGACAAGGACGGTCGAGTGACCCGTTATGGTCTCTCCCTCCCGGGTACACCGCTCTTTATCAATATCCTGGTGGGGGAACTGACCGCGGCCAATGGCGGCAGGCTCTTCGACCTCAAGACAGGCCGGCCCACCTTCACTGAGAAGCAGGTCGTCGAGGTGCTGGATTTCTATAAGAAGCTCAACGACACGGTCCTGCCGCCCGGTTGGTTGGGTCATGGTTATCTGGACACCTTCGCCAACCTGGCCACTGGCAAGGCCGCCACGCTCTATCAGGGCTATGGCCGGGGCGCGGGTTACATCGAGAAGTATGCGCCCAAGGGGACGGGTGATCCCGAACACTTCGGGGTGCTACGAAAGCCGCACGGACCATCCGGGAAGGGGACGGCTGCCCAGCTCGATGCGGAGCCATGGATGATCTTCAAGAATGCAAAGTATCCGGAGGAAGCAGCCGAGTTTATCAAGTTCTTCTTCAAGGAGCAGGAATATATCAAATATCTGCACACGGTGCCGATTCATCTTCTGCCGACCCTTAAGTCTGTGCAGAAAAGTAAGGCTTACCAGGACAACGCGATGTACCAGCGCTGGAAGGAATGGGTGGACATGGATTACTACTATTTCGAAAAGGATCTGGCAAAGCCGACCTTGATCGTCCAGTGGGCCGACCTGAAGCTTCCCTTCGGCCTCGAGATCCTTGGGTCTGGCATTGTCGTGGACATGGTGACGGATGCTGTCCGTGGGATGCCATCGAAAGACGCTGCAGCCAAAGGTCAGGCCAGGGCAGAGGAACTCATCACGAAGCTCGGTTATAAACGTTGGTAAGGAATTTGTATTGTCCAGGCCGGGGGCATGCTCGCTTCGGATTTTCGAAGCAGGTGTGTGTCCGGCCGACTACCCCTGGCTCTTAGATGACGACAATGAGAGGCGTATCTGATCCCGGAGCCAGACCCGTGGCATCCTCCGGGGCGCCACCACTGTCCGGCACCATCGCTGTCCAACCCGGTGTTTCCTGGTGGGCACGTTGGATCCCCACAACCAAGCCAAAGCGTCGCGAGCAACTGGCAGGGGTTCTGACCATTTCTCCGGCTCTCATTTTGATCTTGGGACTGACCCTCTACCCCGTTGCCTACTCCATCTGGCTCAGCCTCTTGGAGAAACACTCTTTCTTCCCTCAGGAACGCTTTGTCGGCATTGAAAACTACCTCTACCTATGGAAGGATGCGGAGTTTTGGTCGAGCCTCTGGCTCGGGATAGTCTATTCCATATGGACAATCGTCTTCCAGGTGGTCCTGGGAATGGCGGCTGCCCTCATTCTGAACGAAACCTTCGTGGGACGGGGTCTGGTTAGGGCGATCGTTCTGTTTCCCTATATGGTCCCCACCATTGTTGCGGTGATTCTATGGAAGTGGCTGCTCAACGACATGTACGGCGTCGTCAACTATTGGATGGTTGCTCTGAGGATGGTTAAGGATCCAATCTCTTGGCTGGGGGCCGATCACATCATGCTTTCCACGATTATCATGAGCATCTGGCAGTTCTTCCCCTTTGTCCTGCTGAGCATTCTAGCTCGGCTCCAGACCATCCCTCCAGAGCTATACGAGGCCGCTAAGGTAGATGGAGCCTCGGCCCTACGTCGTTTTGTTCACGTCACCCTGCCCCAGATCCGGGGCATCCTTTTCGTAGTCATCCTCTTACGGAGTATCTGGATGTTTACCAAGTTCGACACCGTCTGGTTGATGGGTGAGGGGGCAGGGGCCGGCCGCTTCATCCGAACGCTTCCGGTTTATGCCTACATGCGAACCTTGACATATTACCAGGCGGGGCTCGGCGCAGCCCTGGCCGTAATCATGTTCGCCATTCTGGTGATCTGCACAGTCATCTACTTCCGTCTGTTCCGCGAGGAGGCGGACATCGGATGAATCGCTGGCGATGGCGACATCTCTCGACCCGTGGTCTCCTTTACGTGGGGGCGATTCTCCTGGCCCTTCAGGCTGCCTTTCCCTTCTTCTGGATGGTTTCGACCTCGTTCAAACCGCCCACAGAGGTATTTGCCCAGCCTCCGTCGTTCATTCCCGATGATCCGACGTGGGACAACTTCCACCGGCTCTTCACTGCCACTAGCTTCCTCACTTACTTCCGGAACAGCCTCATCGTCTCGGGGTTGGCAGTTTTGCTGACCATGGTGGTGAGCGCCGCAGGGGCCTACAGCCTCACCCGGTACCAATACCTTGGCAGGGAGAAGATCGCCGGGCTCATCCTGTGCACCTACATGTTCGCTCCCATCATGGTCGTCATCCCCTTCTTCATCCTGGTAAAGAAGATGGGAATTGAGAATACGCACTTTGCCCTGGTGCTGTCCTTCACCTCGTTCTGCCTTCCGTTCACCCTCTGGCTGATGAGGGCCTTCTTCAAAACCATTCCCCTTCAGCTGGAAGAGGCTGCCCTGGTGGACGGTGCGGGCCGTGTGCGTGCAGTGATCCACGTGATTCTGCCTCTGGCTCTGCCGGGAATCATCGCCACGTCTATCTTCACGTTCATCCTGGCATGGAACGACTATATCTTCACGCGGATTCTCATCACCTCGGACGAACTCAAGACCCTGCCCGTTGGGGTGCAGGATCTTTTTCACTCGGCGTTGATTGACTGGGGGCTGATCATGGCCGCCGGGATGATGATCACAATTCCTGCCTTGCTCTTCTTCGTTGCGGTTCAACGGTATTTGATCGGCGGTTGGGGCGCAGGCGCTGTGAAAGGGTAATTGCAAAGTGCAAAACTATCATTGCAAGATGAGCAATCTATTTTCCCCGAAAGTTCTTTGATTTCTAAGAAAGGAGAAGGTTGAGATGCGATTCACAGATAAGGCAGCTTTGATTACAGGAGGAGGAAGGGGAATTGGCGCCACCACAGCTTTAATGATGCTCGAAGAAGGAGCAAGGGTGGGGATCGTGGATGTGAATGAGGCGAATATGAAAAAAGTCACGGAGACTGCCAGATCCAAGGGGTATCGTCTTACGACATTAGTGGGGGATGTCTCAAAAAAAGATCAGGTCGAGCATTTTCTGGGGGCTTTTGTTAAGGAGTCCGGTCGCATCGATATCTTGGTGAATAATGCAGGGATCGTTATTCCCAGAGCCTTCATGGAGAAGACCGCCGAGGATTGGATAAGGACATTGGAGGTGAATCTCATCGGTGTCTTCCTCTGCTCCCAGGTCGCGGCAAGATATATGTTAGCCCAGAAATCGGGTAAGATCATCAACATCTCCTCGATCCGGGGAATCGATCACTGCGGTCGTGAAGGGGTTATGGACTACAGTGCTTCTAAGGGCGCCGTGATCAATTTGACCAAGACGATGGCCAAGGAACTGGCTCCCCATATCAACGTGAACACGGTCGCACCGGGCCATACCTTAACCGAGATGACCCAACCTCTTCCAGAGGAGGTCAAGAAGAATATGGTGGAGGGATCTTATCTTAAGCGAATGGCAAGGCCTGAAGATATTGCCAAAGCGATCCTCTTTCTTGCCTCTGACGATGCCAATTTCATCACGGGGCAACTCCTTCTTGTGGACGGAGGTTTCAGCCTCAAATAATTTCTCCTTCTAAAGCCGTCCCTATTGTATGAACTGGGACTTGGAGAAATGTCGGGAACCCCATGATCGGGAGTGTGTGCGTGGGATTAAGAAACTTTCTGGAGGGAGGAACATTTTAATGGACTATGTACGGTTGGGCAAGACGAACGCCAAGGTTTCTAAGATGGGTTTTGGAGGGGCACCGGCTGGCATGAAAAATTACCTGCATGCTTTCGATCCAACAAAGGAAGAGGATAGAAAGGGAATTATTAAAGCAATCCATAAGGCAGTGGACCTCGGAATTAATTATTTCGATACGGCACCTGCTTATGGGGAAGGCCAAGGTGAGGAGATCTTTGGAGAGGCTTTACAGGGAGTCGATCCGGGGGGGATATTCTTGGCAACAAAAATGAGTGTCGGGGATAAGGACCAAGTTCGTCGTTCCATGGAGGCAAGTTTAAAAAGATTGAAAAGAAATTCAATCGATTTAATTCAGATTCATGGCACCAGTTATTCAGATGAAGAGGCGGATTTTGTTTTGAGAGATGGTGGGATGATCGATGAAATGTGCCGGCTACGGGATGAGGGATTGGCTAAATTCATAGGTTTCACATCGGAAGATCAAAATCCCGCGATGTACAGATTGATTCGAGGTGGAAGATTTGACATGATGCAGACCTGCTACAATTTCATATTTCAACATCCTTACGATCCCGTCAGGAAATCCGGGAGCATCTACGAAGCAAAAAAGATGGACATGGGAATAGCCACGATGAGGCCTGCCACCTCGATGATATTTCGGAAGTGGATTGAAAAAGTGAATCCAAATAACACCTTTGATTATACGGGTGCATTAGTACAATTTGTATTATCCAATCCATTGATCGATGTGGTTCTCATTGGAATGAGAAGTGTTAAACGGGTAGTGCAAAACATAGAGATCTACAATAATACGTTAGGGCGTATTGACATAGATGATCTCCATCATCGGTTTGTTTGATTTGCCTCAGGAAGGCGTGAAACCCCTCCATCGAGTTTCCCTCAACACAGCGGTGGCGCTTCACAAGTGCCAGGCTATAGCTTGAAGACCTTTGGAAGGATCAGCGTAAGCCACGGAAAAAGGACGATGATCAGGAGCCCGAGGCAGAGAAAGATGACATACGGCAACATGGGGCCTAGCGCGCGATCCATGCTGATCTTGGCGATCCCGCAGGAGATAAAAAGTCCTACACCGATGGGCGGCAGGAAGAGGCCAATGCCGACTGCGGCAGTGATGACAATGGAATAGTGGATCAAATTGATGCCGAACTGCTTTACGACGGGCAGGAAGGTCGGCAGAAGGATCACCACTGCAGCGGGCCCCTCAATCACGGCCCCGAGAAAAATAAATAGCAACGCGGAAAAGAGCAGGAAGGCCGTCGGCCCGGCAGACAGTTCCCTCATAATCTTGACCAGAAACGCCGGAACCTGCCCTACCGTCAGAATCCAGGCCACCACGGCTGCCGTCCCGAGAAGAAAGCAAACGGTCGCCGTCAACACGGCGCTATTGATGAGGATTCCCGGGAGCGCCGACCAGGAAATCTCGCGATAGACGAACAGGCCGACGATGGCCGCATAGAAGACGGCGATGGCCGCCGCTTCCGTAGGGGTGAAGACCCCGCCGAGGATTCCGCCGAAAATGATGATCGGCATTCCCAAGGGGATCAAGGCATCGATGAAGGTCCGCCCGAGCTCGCGGAGACTCAAGGACTGTGACGGCACCATACCGCCCCGTCGGGCCTTTAGGTAAATGTACACCATGATGATGATGGCCATGACCAGGGCGGGGATGAACCCCCCCGCAAAGAGCGCGGCCACCGATACATCGGCGATGGCACCGATGATGATCATCAAGATGCACGGGGGCACTAGGATTCCCATGGCCGAGGCCGACGCCACTACGCTCACCGCCTCCTCGGGCTTGTATCCCGCTTTCGTCAGAGGAGGAATCATCGTGGCGCCTATAGCCGAGACGTCCGCGATGGTGGACCCGGAAATGCCCGAGAAGATATACTCGGCAACCACCACGGCCATGGCGAGCCCACCCCGGATCCAGCCGACCAGAGCCAGAGCGAACCGTACCAGGCGGACAGCAATGCCGCCTTTTTCCATCAGGGCGCCCGCCAAAACGAACAGCGGAATCGCCAGGAGCACGAAGGAATCCGCGGTTAGGAAGATCTGCTGGATGATAATCGCGAGGGGATACTCGCCGCTCCACCACAGCCCCAGAAAGCCGGCCATACCTACCGCAAACGCCACGGGGACTGCCAAGATCAGCAAAATCACGAATGCAGCGATGGTGACAGTGATCATCGGATGAGACCTCGGATGGCGCGCCAAAGCGGTCCAAGGCTGTAGAGAATCATCAGGACCCCTCCGATCGGGATGGCGACATAGATTGACGTCTTCGGCAGCCCCATGACCGGGGTCTGCTGGAACTTTCCAAGCTCGAGAAATACCAAACCTTGCTGGATGAGGACACCCCCGAAGCTTATCACTACCAGTGCGAGGAGGAAAACAGTGGCCTGACGGAGTTGCGGGGACAGGCGATTCACTACGATATGGAGGCGGAAGTGGGCATGGCGCTTCACGCCCACCGCCGCCCCCAAAAGGGTCAGCCAGACAAAGCAACCCCGCGCAATCTCGTCGTACCAGGCAAATGTTCTGACCATCACATACCGAGAGAAAACCCCGAGAAACAGATCGACGGAGAGAACGACCATCAGGACCATGCAGACCCACTCCACGGCGTTCGACAAGATCCGCTTCAGCATGGGATTACCTCGCCGCCTTCACGGCCGACATGAAACGATCCATGTACTCCTTCCCCACCTTCGCTGTAACCAAGTCATACACCGGCCCCATTCGATCCTGGAATGCCTGCAGGTCCTTCACTTCGTTGACCTGCACCCCGGCCTTCTTGATGACCAGAAGGTCGGCGCCCTCTTTCTCGACCTCGGCCTTCCTGTCCATGGCACATGCTGCCTTGAAGGCCTCGTCCACCGCTTGACGAAGATCAGCGGGCAGGGCCTGATACTTCTTGGGATTCATGAACCAAGAGATGGGTGGATATGTGTGTTTTGTGAGTGAAACGTACTTCGTCACCTCGGTGTACTTGCCGGAGACGATGCTGAACGTCGGAGACTCCATCCCATCCACTGTCCCCTGCTGCATCGCAAGATACACTTCGCCCCACGGCATAGGCACCGGATTGGCGCCGAGCTGCTTCATCATCCCGATATAGATAGGCGACTCCTGCACGCGGATGGTTTGCCCCTTCATGTCTTCAGGGGTGTAAATGGGTCGCTTGTTCGATTGCATGTGCCTGAACCCCCAGCCGCCACCGAAGCCGAAGCCCTTGACACCCCTGGTTTCCATCTTTTTAAGGAGCTCCTGACCAATCGGTCCGTCCACGACCTTCCAGATCTGTTCCCGGCTGAACCAGACGAACGGAAGGTCTAGCGGGAGGTAGAGCGGCTCAAACATGCCTCCGAGGGGAGCGCTGCCGACCGGTGCCACATCGATCGTTCCCATTTGAACGCCCTCGAACGTGGCGGCCTCCCCCCTGGCAAGCTGGCTGTTGATATAAACTTCGACCTTAATTTTTCCCTTCGACTTTTCTCCCAGCACCTTAGCGAACTCATAGGCAGCGGTGTTCCGAGGACAATCACTGGGGTTCACTGTCCCGAGCTTCAGGATGATAGGTGTCTGCGCAGCAGCCTCCAGCCCAAAGACGCAGGCGAAAACCATTACACAAACCATTACGATGCCTCGACGGCAAAAGCTACGAAGAGTGTGATACATTTTCGTCCTCCTTTCTTTGTTGTATGTCTTGTGTTTCGGCATTGAATCCCCTTTGGGTCTGCTGAAAATGTGTGGTGAGCCCTAGAATTTTGAACTTTCTTTCTCGTCTATCATTCGACGCAAACTCATCAGCACATCCCTTCTAATCCCCGAGATGTGTTGTGAAAGAGTCTCTTGGGCTCTCTGAAGGTCTTTCGACACAACGGATTCGAAAATTTTTCGGTGCTCCGAATCTACATATTCCATGGGTCGAACTGAAAGAAAGCTCCCTCTATACTTAAGATACAAAAGATCAAAAAGGTTTCGGAGCATTCGCTGATGGAGGTGGCGTCCGGAGAGAGAAGCAAGCGTGAGGTGAAATTCCATATCCGTGATGAGCCTGCCATTGAGATATACTTCCCGGGCTGCACTCAAATGAGCATCAAGAGCAGCCTGTAAGCGTTGTATACCCTCGTGGTCTAAGCGCTGTACAGTTTCAGGGAGGAGCGAGACCTCCACTAGCTCTCGAAGCTCATAAATTTCCTCAACTTCTTCCAAATTGAAGGGTTCCGTATAGTACCCCCGCTCGGGCTCATGGCGAACCAATCCCTGAAATTCTAACCATTTAAGGGCTTGAATGACAGGAGTCGGGCTCATTCCCAGCCTGTTCGCCAGATCGCGACAAGCGATTTTCTGTCCTGATCCAATTTCTTTGTGAAACAACATTTGTCTAACACCAATATAGGCCTTGTTTATATGGCTTGATGAAGTTGGGTCAGCTCGGCCACCGGAAGTTTTTCTTCTTTTAGGCATCTCTTTCTTAAGTATTGACTTTTAGAAAAATGGTAAATATTATTTGTTTTGTTGATTGATTTTTAAATTACAAAATAAATTTGCTTTTCAATAGCAAATATCTCTATTCTTGTCAACAACTTTTTTCATCTGAATTGTCACAGCGGCAGGAGGGCAGAATGAAATTATCGAGACTCTTTAGTTCTTTTTCTATTGGAACGATGGAGATAAGAAATCGGATTGTGATGCCCCCAATGGCAACCCATTACGCTTCAACAGAAGGTTTTGTGACAGATCGACAGATCGCCTATTATGTAGAGCGCGCAAGGGGAGGCGTAGGATATATCACCGTTGAACACACGGGTATTCTCCAACAGGGCAAGGCAAGTCCCAAGATGCTCCTTATCAGTTCAGACGAACACGCCGCAAGAATTGAAAAGCTGGTTGAGGCCGTTCACAAGGCAGGAGGAAGAATTGTTGTCCAGATTAATCATGCAGGGAGACAAACCTCATCCTTGGTAACGGGTTCGCCCATTGTTGGTCCCTCTCCCGTTGCCTGTCCGACAAGAGACGAAATCCCGAGGGAGCTTACGGTAGGTGAAATCGAGGAGATGACCGAGGCATTTTCAGTGGCTGCTCAAAGGGTCAAACATGTCGGCGCCGACGGCGTTGAACTCCATATGGCCCATGGTTACCTCATCTGTTCCTTCCTCTCTCCTTTTTCCAACCGCAGAAGAGACCAATATGGGGGTGATCTCCAGGGGCGGGTCCGGTTTGCTGTAGAAGTCCTGAAATCAGTGCGTAACCGGATAGGTCAGAAATTTCCCATTATCTGCAGGTTGAGTGGGGACGAGTATTTGGACGGCGGGCTAAAAATAGAGGAAACGAGGCAGATCGCCCAGATTTTGGAAAAGGAAGGTACCGATGCACTCCACATATCAGCGTGTAACGTCGCCTCGGGTTACCTGAACCAACCACCTTATTATGTGGAAGAAGGCGTTTTCGTTCATCTTGCCGAAGCGGTCAAGTCGGTGGTAAATGTCCCTGTGATTACGGTTGGAAGAATCAGAAACCCTGTTATGGCTGACCAGATTCTTCGAGACGGAAAGGCTGATCTTGTCTCTATGGGCAGGGCTTTGATCGCAGACCCTTACATGCCGAACAAAGCCGAAGAAGGAAGGTTCGAAGAGATCGTTCCTTGTCTCTCATGTAATCGATGCATCCAAACTCAGAGAAAAGATGCCATTCGATGTGCTGTTAACCCGGAGGCAGGCAATGAAAGTCGATTCAAAATCTCGAAAAGCGATCAACCTAAAAAGGTGTGGGTTATTGGAGGCGGTCCTGGAGGCCTCAAAGCTGCCGAAATAGCTGCTTTGAGAGGACACCAGGTGACCCTTTTTGAGAAGAATCATAACCTGGGCGGGAGAATGCGACTTGCTGCGATTCCTCCAAAGAAAACCGTCCTGAACGATTTTCTAGACTATCTCGAAAAGAGAGTCACCGGATTAGGGATAACCCTGGAGTTGGGGAAAAAGTTCAGCATCGAGAGGGTAGAAACCAATAAGCCGGATGCAGTGATCGTGGCATCTGGGGCCACGCCCCTCTTTCCCAATTGGAAGGGAATAGATGCATCCGGCGCTCTTTCCGTCGATGCTGCCTTGACTAGAAAAGAGAAAGTGGGAAGACGGGTTCTCGTCGTTGGGGGGGGCGGTATTGGCGCGGAGACGGCTGATTATTTGTCGGAGATGGGAAATGAGGTCACACTGATCGAAATGTTGGAGGAGATAGCATCGGATCTGGTGACCCATTTGAAACACTATCTTTCGAAGAGACTCATCGAAAAGAGAGTGACGATCCTTACGTCCACCAGGGTGAAGGAGCTTGGAAAAGGTTATGCTCTGGTGGAGGACACTTCTGGGACCAGAAAAATTGAGGGATTCGACACAATCGTTTTGGCAGTGGGATCGAAATCGGACGACAGTGTTGCCAAAAACCTCGAGGGAAAGGTTCCCGCACTCCATGTGATCGGTGATGCCTCCAAGCCAAGAGAAGCCCTCGAAGCTGTCTATGAGGCAGAAGAAGTCGCATTAAAAATATAAGTCGTCTTGGCATCTCTTATATCCATTCTGCAACTTCAATCCAAGATGGGCTCCAACCTCCGATTTTGAGTCCATATCAGAATTCGATCGTTCAGCAATGATCTCTAATCACATTCTAAATAAGGATTGACATTAAAGGCAAGTTTCGTCATTATAGCGTTAAAATTTTTAGGAAGAATAAGAATCATGGCCAAAGTTGTTCTGGAGAATGTTTCAAAGATGTTCGGGAATGTGGAGGCAGTGAAGAATTTCGACCTGACCGTGGAGGACAAAGAGTTTGCTATCCTGGTGGGGCCCTCAGGGTGCGGGAAATCAACAGCCTTGCGGATGATCGCGGGACTCGAAGAACCCACCCGGGGGATGATCTACATTGGAGACCAGGCCGTCAATGATCTGCCTCCCAAGGACCGTGATATTGCCATGGTCTTTCAGGAATATGCCCTTTATCCCCACATGTCGGTGTACAAGAACATGGCCTTCGGCCTGAAGCTAAGGAAGTTTCTGAAGGATGAAATTGATCAGCGAGTGAAATGGGCTTCGGAGATCTTGGGGATCCAGAATCTCTTGGATCGCAAGCCGAGGCAGCTTTCGGGGGGGCAGCGTCAGAGGGTAGCCGTGGGGAGAGCGATTGTTCGGAAGCCAGCTGTTTTCCTGTTCGATGAGCCTCTTTCGAACTTAGATGCTAAGCTTCGGGTTCAGATGAGGGCAGAGCTTTCGAAGCTTCATGATCGGCTTCAGACGACGATCATCTATGTGACCCACGATCAAGTGGAAGCGATGACGATGGGAACGAAGATTGTCGTCATGAAGGATGGGTTGATTCAGCAGATCGGAGCTCCTCTCGAGGTGTATCACTATCCGGTCAATATGTTTGTGGCGGGGTTTATAGGGAGTCCGGTGATCAACTTCTTTCCTTGTCGGTTAGTATTGAAGGCGGGTCGTCTCCTTATGGATGCGGAGGCGTTTCAACTTTCTATCCCTGAGGAGAAGGTTCCCTACTATCAATCGCTGGTTGGATTGGAGGTGATCTCTGGGATCAGGCCCACCGATATCTATGATCGTCTTTATGCACCGAATCGTTTCAGGGAGAATTTTATTCGTGCAGAGGTGGATGTGATTGAGCCGTTAGGGTCGGAGATTCATTTGAATGTGACGTCGGGGAAGCACAGTTTTGTGGCGGTGGTGGATACGCAGACGTCGGTCCGCGTTCATCAGGAGATCGAGCTGGCCTTCGACCTTGACAAGATGCACCTCTTCCAGAAAGACGACCCCAATCTTCGAATAAAAACAGAATTGTAAAAAACAGCGGATTTCATATACCATTAAGCTTCAATGGTCAATGGGTCACTCCAAAAGATTTGGGATCTGACATTGGGTTTCTTTTGGGTGCCCTCAAGTACTTTAAAGAAATCGGAGCGCTTTAGACCGTAGGTCATCACTCGTATTTAAAAAAGGAAAGGAGAAGAAACATGGATTCACGGAAAAAAATTTATCTGTTGGTGAGCTTCATCTTTTTCTTCATCATTCCATTCGGAGCTTCTGGCCAGCAAAAAATCGATCTGAAATTGATGACAGGTCCCATGGGAGGCTCCTGGTATCCTCTGGGTGGGGCCATAGCTGACGCCATTCAGAAGGAGATTCCTGGTGTGACTGTCTCCGTCTCGCCGGGAGGGGGGGTCGGCAACGTGGAAGGAATAGAGTTAGGAAAATGCGACATCGGCTTCTCGAACTCCAGTTCGGGGGTTGATGCTGTCTATGGCCGACCACCCTTTAAGAAAAAGATGGAAAACATGAGGCAACTGGCCAATCTCTACCCTCAGTATTTCCAGATCGTCGTCCCGGAGGACTCGGGGATCAAATCGGTGGCTGATCTGAAGGGCAAGAGGATTTCCCCTGGCCCAAAAGGTCATACCGGTGAGTTTGCTGCTATTCAGGTTCTAGAGATCTACGGACTCTCATACAAGGATATGTCCAAAGTCCATCATGTTCAATACAGTGATAGCGTGGCCTTGATGAAGGATGGCCATTGTGATGCATGGATGCTTTGCACCACAATTCCCCAATCGTCAATTATAGATTTGGCTTCTTCTCGAAAAATTCGCCTGATCAGTTTGCCGGACGACAAGATTAGAGCGATGCAGAAGCTCAATGCAGGATATTTGAGACGGGACATTCCCAAGGGGACATACCCAGGAGTGGATTATGATGTCCATGGGTTTGGGTTTTTCACGCATCTCATCATCAGCGCTAAACTTCCTGATGACTTGGTTTACAAGATCACTAAAACGTTAGTTAATAGTCTTCCCCGCTTCGCAGATGTGGTCAAGGATATGAAAGGTGTGACTCCGAAAGATTTGGCCCTTGACCTGGGGATTCCCTATCATCCAGGAGCGCTCAAATATTATAAAGAGATAAAAGCCTTCTAATTGGGATTTGTGGGCTACGGTTAAAGAGGGCAGGATATATCTTCCTGCCCTTGCTGTTAATTCTTTCCTTTTAGTGGGAAGCAGAAGATTGCCATGAGCGCCATGTTGCCTGGATTGATCGCTAAATCGATTGCTGCCTTCGCTGTGATAATGTCCGTGTATCATCTTTACACTGGTTACTTCGGAGCCCCTGAGGCCCTCTTGCACAGATCGATTCACCTCTTCTTCGTTCTGGTATTGATCTTCTCCCTCTTTCCTATTTCGACAAAAGAATGGGCGAAAAAATTTCGCTGGGTAGATGTCCCCCTTATCCTCATCGTCTTTGCCTCGATTGGTTACCTCTTTGTGAACTATGAATACGTGATTACCCGCTATCCGTTGGTTCATCCCCTGAGCAGTGTGGATATGCTCCTTGGCATCTCGCTCATCCTGCTCTTAATGGAAGGATCCCGCCGGGTAATCGGCCCTGCCCTTCCTATCACTGCCGTTGTATTTTTGGCCTATGCCTATGTTGGTCAGTACCTGCCCGGCCTTCTCCGCCACACCGGGTTCACCACCGAGGTCATCGTGGATCAGCTCTACATGGCCACAGAAGGAATCTTCGGTATACCTTTGGGGGTGTCGGCAACCTATGTCATCCTCTTCATTATTTTTGGTACTTTTTTGGAAAAATCTGGAACCGGCCAACTCTTCATGGACTTTGCTTCAGCTATTACTGGATGGACTCGCGGAGGACCTGGGAAAATCTCGTGCATTTCAAGTGCACTATTCGGGACCATCTCAGGGAGCGCTGTGGCCAATGTGATGGTCGATGGATGGCTGACCATTCCTCTGATGAAGCGCACAGGATTCGCTCCCCCCTTCGCTTGCGCTGTGGAAGCCACAGCTTCCACAGGAGGTCAGATCATGCCCCCGGTGATGGGTGCGGCTGCTTTCGTTATGGCTGAGTTCACTGGAATCCCTTACATCACGATCTGCCTTTATGCGATGATTCCTGCCCTTCTCTACTATTTTGCCCTATTTATGTCCATTCATTTTATGGCGGGAAGGATGGGACTGAAGGGAATTCCGAGAGAAGAACTCCCTCGTTTGAAGAAGGTCTTGGCCGCGCGCGGACATATGTTCATTCCCCTGTTCATCATTGTCTACACGATGACGGCTGGATACACTCCGATGTATGCCTGCATTTACTCTACGGTCGCTGTCGTCGTCCTTTCTTTCCTTCGCAAGGAAACCCGCATGGGGTTTTGGACAATCATTAAAGCCCTTGAGGAGAGCGCCAAAAACACCTTGGGTGTGGCCGCAGCCTGTGCCTGCGCAGGTATCGTGATCGGGGTGATCAACCTTACCGGCTTAGGATTGAAGTTCACCAGCTTGGTGCTTTTCATCGCTGGTGAATCGCTCATTCCTGCCCTGATCATGACCATGTTGGCTGGAATCGTCCTTGGCATGGGGATGCCCACGACTCCGGCCTATATCGTTCAGGCGGCACTGCTTATTCCTGCCTTGATTAAACTCGGAGTGATGAATATAGCGGCACATATGTTTGTCTTTTACTTCTCCACAATTTCGGCTATCACACCACCAGTGGCCATGGCCGTTTATGCAGCCGCGGGAATTGGAGGGGCTAAGTTATGGCCTACGGGAATTTGGGCTATGCGCGTTGCAGTAGCAGGGTTTATCGTTCCCTTTATGTTTGTTTATGGCCCATCCCTGCTCTTCATCGGCTCGGCCTTTGACATCATCACCTCTGGGATCAGCGCTTCTTTTGGGGTCGTTGCTCTGGCAGCTGGAATGATGGGATGGTTCGTCAAAAAGACAGAGATATGGGAACGTATCGTTTTGCTTATCGCCGCATTCTTGCTCATCAAACCTGGGCTCTATACGGATGCCGTGGGGTACGTTCTATTGTTATTGGTCTTCCTCAGGCAGAAGTACTGGCAACCCTCATAGCAGGAAGGAGTGATGATTTTTGGAGAAGTAACTTCAAATCATGTCTAGAACATCCTCCTTATAAGACATAAGTTTTTCCCTTATTGCCTTCTGTCTGCGAAGCAATCTTCCCAATAAAGAAGAGGACATGTCAAGACTCGGCCATCCTTTCGAAGATTGACACAAAGAAACAGTTTGATCATAATACGTAAGGGAAAAGAAATTCGTACTAAATATTTTGGCCCAGACCTTAGACAGAGATGAACATCATGCCAAACGGATACAATGGCAAGATACTGAGGGTCGACTTAGAAAGCGAATCCATCGATGTTGAGGAGCCCAAAGAAACCTTATACTGCCGCTACCTCGGAGGAGGAACCCTTGCCTTATATTATCTACTGAAAGAGTTGAAACCCAAAACCGATCCTTTGGCACCTGAAAATATCCTTGTTTTTGCAGGATCGGTAATTTCTGGCACACCTGCTGCTGGATTAAGCCGATTCTCAGTCGCTGCCAAATCTCCGCTAACCGGTGCCTTTGGAGAAGCGGAGGCAGGTGGTTGGTGGATCCCGGAATTAAAATTTGCTGGGTTCGATGCCATTATTATCAAGGGCAGGGCGAAGCGGCCTGTTTATCTCTGGATCCACGAGGGTGAGGCAGAGATCCGTGATGCCAGCCAGATCTGGGGAAAGTTCTCCAAAGAAACCCAAGAGGAGATTCGAAGAGAACTCGGGGATGACCGGATTCGAATTGCATTGATCGGACCGGCTGGAGAAAGAAGGGTGAAGGTTGCCTGCATTCTCAACGAACTCAAACACGCCAATGGCAGGACGGGACTGGGCGCCGTCATGGGATCGAAGAACCTCAAGGCGATCGCTGTCAGGGGAAAAAAGAGGATGAAAGTGGCCGATGAGGATTCCGTCAAGAGGTTGACCAAATGGCTGAAGGAAACTTACGAGGAACCCTATTTCAGCATTGGAAATCTGGGGACAGCCCGCGTCACGACCATGTTGAGTGAACAAGGGATCCTGCCTACTCTCAATTTCCGAGAAGGTTCTTTTGCCGAGGCGGATGCCATCAGTGGTGAGACGATGTCAAAAACCATCCTGGTTCGCCGGGGAACATGTCACGGATGTTTCGTCCGGTGTAAGCGAGAGGTTGAAGTGGGAGAGCCCTATTTCGTGGACCCCATTTATGGAGGGCCGGAATACGAAACAGTGGCTGCCTTCGGGTCCATGTGTGGGATCGGAGATCTAAAAGCGATCTCGAAGGCGAACCAGCTCTGCAATGCTTATGGATTGGATACAATCTCTACGGGCGGTCTCATTTCCTTCGCCATGGAGTGCTACGAGAAAAGCATTCTCACCAAAAGAGAGACGTCCGGCGTCGAACTTCAGTTTGGCAATTCCGAGGCCATGATGAGAATGGTGGAAATGATCGGAGAACGTGACGGCATCGGAGATATCCTTGCAGAGGGAATCTTGTCAGCAGCTGAGAAATTCGGAAAGGGAGCAGAAGATTATGCCATTCACGTGAAGGGGATGCCGGTTCCTTTCCATGAACCGAGGGGAAAGATCGGGGTCGGTCTGGGTTATGCCGTCTCTGCAACAGGACCTGACCATATGGAATACCCCCATGATCCCTTTTGGGCTACGGATGCAGGCATTGCCCTGCTCAGACCTTTAGGAATCTTCGAGCCTGTTGATATCTTTGACTTAGGACCTCAAAAGGTTAGAATTTTTGTCTATCTCCAGCAATACTGGAATCTTCTCAACTCCCTCGGAGTCTGTATGTTTACAGCGAAGCCGTTTGGAACTCAAACTCTTAATGGGATTGCGGATTACGTCAGAGCGGTCACAGGATGGGAGACGAGCCTTTTTGATCTTCTCAAGGTTGGCGAAAGGCACGCCAATATGGCCAGGATGTTCAATCTCCGCGAAGGGTTCACGGCTCGGGATGACATCCTTCCTGATCGCTTCTTCCAACCCATGGAGGGAGGGACTCTGAAAGGAAAGAGGATCGACAGGAAAGAATTCTTGAAGGCCTTAGAAACCTACTACGAAATGATGGGCTGGGATCCCGAGACAGGAGTTCCGAAGAGGGCTAAACTTGCTGAACTGGACCTTGACTGGCTGTCCCAATGAGAGTTTAAAATGGCCCAAACCGGTTGGAAGAAAAAGGAAGGAATCAAATCAGTTTCTTAACTTGATCTTTCATCGATTCTTCTCCCACCTGGAGCATTCATTTTCTTTTACACCCAATAATAGAGTGGCCAGATCATCCTTTTGGACCAATAATCCCTTAAAAGACCCTCCTTCTAGCTAAAACAAAAAGCTTGACAGATTCTTTGAAAATAATACAATGTGGAATACTATTTCGCATTATGGAACAATAAAGTGTCCGCAAATCAAAACCCAAAACCCATCAACCTCGTTCAAACGATCGAACGGGCCTCTTCCATCCTCGATATCTTGGGACAAAGCTCTCAAGGCATCAGCATCCGGGAATTATCTGCTAAACTCAAACTCCCAAAAGGAACGACTCACCGACTTCTCTCTTCTCTTTCCTATTTTGGCTTTGTTCGTCAAGATCCAAAGACAAGAGATTACTTCTTAGGTTTCAAATTAGTGGACTTGGGGCAACTCCTCCTCAGTCAACTCGATCTCAGAAAAGAAGCGGAACCATTTCTAAGAGACCTTGCGGAGAGAACCAAAGAAACAGTCCATTTGGTCTTCCTTGACCGAAATGAGATTGTCTATATTGATAAGCTTGAAACAGATCAAAATCCAAGTGGCTTGCGAATGGCCTCCAGGGTAGGCCTTCGAAATCCAGCACACAGTTGTGCTGTAGGAAAAGTTTTGCTGGCTGATCTCCGTGAGGAGGCTTTGAACAACATCATCAAGGAAAAAGGACTTCCCAAAAGGACCGAGAATACGATTGCAAATCCCACCCAATTGAAAGAGCACCTGAACATAGTACGGGCACAGGGGTATGCTATCGACGATGAGGAGAACGAGAAAGGAATTCGATGTGTCGCCGCAGCCCTTCGTAACGAAGTGGGCAGGGCTGTGGCGGCTATCAGTATCTCTGGTCCAGCTTTCCGAATTACGAAGAAGGTGATTCAGGAATGTTTGAAGAGGGAAGTGATGGAGACAGCTCTCAAGATTTCACGGAGATTGGGTTTCCAAGAACGGAAGCTATAAGTGATGAATTAAGAGTTATGAGTTGTCGGTTATAAATCATAAA
>JAPVTA010000008.1:0-8910 GCA_047519465.1 Thermodesulfobacteriota bacterium
TGCACTTAAACTCGCTGTAATCCAAAGGACCTACTCCTTCTCGGTTGCGAGTCGTACCGACTTGATCATGTCGATCAATTTATCCAGGTCTTCAGGAGTAGGTTTTTCGCTCCTTATGGTTCGGAAGAACATGGGCAGCGAGTTTAATACCTTTTTATCAGATAAAATATCTTCTGGTATGATGCCGGCATCAATATTCGCCTTGTCTTTCATTTCTTTCCACAAGGCAGAACCAAATTTGATATCGAGCGCCCGAGCTATTTCCTTTAACCTTTCTTGATCTTGGGGAGGTGCAAGCAGACCTCGCTCAACTTTGCTCCAGTTACTGGCATCTATATCTAATCGTTTGCAGAATTCCCTTAGGCTTATTCCCTTCGCAATCCTTCTCTCCTTTATGAATTCTCCAAACATTCGTATCCCTCCCTTCTATTTGTTGGGATCGTGGTAATTTTATTACTACGTAGTAATTTTAATACCACGGCTTAAGAAAGTCAACACAATTCTTCAACCGGGGCCGCAATCCAACAGCAGAGCGCTTTCAGAAAAAATGAGCTTGTGAATCTTTTCTTCTTGAAATTCTAAAGTTTTCCTTCATAATAGTAGAATTGTTGGTACTTACTGCTGACGATTAACTCGCCCCCAGTAAATGGGGGCGCTACGAGAGGAGGAGGTTTTGATGAAGCTTGAGAGGTTTGAGGGGTGCTGGACAGCTATGGTGACACCGTTTAATCGAAAAGGGGAGGTCGATTTTGAGGGGCTCGAGAAGAATGTTCGGTTCCAGATGGAGAATGGCGCCAATCTCGTTCCTACTGGAACGACGGGGGAGTCGCCCACGTTGGACTGGAAAGAGCATGATCGCGTGATAACGAAAACTGCTAAGGTGGCAAAAGGTAAAGCTTTTGTCATCGCAGGCACAGGTTCGAATTCGACCAAAGAGGCGTATCGGGGGACAAAACATGCCATGGAGGTCGGAGCTCAGGGAGCCCTACTCGTCGATTGCTATTATAATGGGCCATCCTCTCTCGAGCTAAGAACCCAGTACTACGAAGTGATTGCAAAGGCATTCCGTAAGGCCTTCATCATGCCCTATGTGATTCCAGGAAGGACAGGGACGAAATTGGAGGTGGAGGACCTAGCCATTCTTCATCGCAAGTTCAAGAATGTCAGGTCGGTGAAAGAAGCAACCGGAAATCTCGAGCGGATGGCCAAGACAAGAACTCTGTGCGGGGAGGACTTTGATATTCTCTCCGGCGACGATGACATCACCTTTGCGATGATGACCCGAAACGATATTCGTGCGGCTGGGGTGGTCTCGGTGACGTCAAATATCGTTCCTGGCCCGATCGGGGAGATGGTCAAAGCGATACGGGACGGAAATATGGAGAGGGCCAATCAACTTAAAGATATTCTGGATCCCCTTTTCAAGGTGGTCACGGTCACTACCGTCGAATCTTACGAAGGATTTGATGTTCCCTGTAAATTTAGAAATCCTGTAGCAATCAAGACGATGATGAAGGGCCTGGGGTTACCGTCCGGGCCATGCCGTCCACCCCTTGGCAAGATGACACCCAAGGGTATGGAAGTTGTCAGAAATGCCCTAAAGGAGGCGTATGAAAAGGACAAGCAGGTATTGATGCCCCTTCAGGAGTTTTACAAAATCAATATCGAGGAGCGTCTCTCCAACGACCGCTATTGGAAGTAATGGATTGACGAAACGAGATAATGAGGTTTGAAGGCCTGTCCCGGAGACAAGGACAGGCCTTTTTATTAGTACTTCCGAGGGGTTTTTCTCATTGACTTTTTCCACGGTTATGTTAACATCATTCCAATATTAAAGAGGTTTTGCTTGATCCGATCCTTTCTGGCAATTGAGCTTCCGAAACCGATCCTGAGAAGGATCGAGGAGGTTCAGGCAGACTTAAGGTCAGCTCACGCAGATGTGCGGTGGGTGAGCCCTGAAAAGATCCACCTCACTCTAAAGTTCTTTGGAAACATTGACGAATCGAGGATTGATTCCATCTTCAAATCGATTGAAGAACCCGTTCGGAACACTTTACCATTTTCCATCAAGGTTCAAGGGATGGGGGCCTTTCCCCACTTGAAAAACCCGAGGGTGATCTGGTTGGGACTGGTAAATGGTAGCCAAGCGCTCACCTCGCTTCAGGAAAAGGTAGAGACTCAATTAGATAAAATTGGATTTCAACCTGAAGACCGACCTTTCCACCCTCACCTGACCCTGGGAAGGACAAAATCGAGCCGAGGAAAAGACGAACTGGTTGGGAGGATGGAGAAACATAAAGAAGAGGAGTTCGGAGATTTTCAAGTGGAGCAGGTGATTCTTTTCAAAAGCGATTTGAAACCATCGGGGCCGATTTATACAGCCCTCAGGGAGTTAAGATTGGGACGCTAATTTTTGCAAAGGATGTAAATTCGAAGCACGAAATCCGAAATTCGAAACAAATTCCAATGACCGAAACACAAGATTAAAAAAACCCGGTATTTGAATTCAAATCTCACGGTTGTTTCGGATTGGTCCTTAACGGACGCTTCGCCCGATATTCGGATTTCGAATTTGCCCCGGCTACGCGGGAGAGGGGGATTCAATGACAAAAGGGGAAACGAAAGCCGAGACGAAGGTAGATTCGAGTAAAGGCAAGGCGGTGGAATTAGCCGTCACCCAGATCGAAAGGCAATACGGGAAGGGCGCCATTATGAAATTGGGTGCGGATGCGATACTCGGAGAGATTCCTATCATCTCGACGGGATCCCTCTCCTTAGATCTTGCTCTGGGGGTTGGAGGATTGCCAAAGGGACGGGTAGTGGAGATTTTCGGCCCTGAGGCTTCGGGCAAGACGACCTTGGCCCTCCATGTCGTTTCGGAAGCACAGAAGAAGGGAGGGGTTGCTGCATTCATTGATGCAGAACATGCCTTAGATGTTCAATACGCGAAGAAATTGGGTGTAAGAATCGACGACCTTCTCATCTCCCAGCCTGACACCGGAGAACAGGCATTGGAGATTACAGAGATTCTGGTTCGGAGTGGCGCCGTGGATGTGATCGTCGTCGACTCGGTCGCCGCCCTTGTCCCCAAAGCGGAGATTGAAGGGGAGATGGGCGACGCGCACATGGGACTTCAGGCCAGACTGATGTCTCAAGCCCTGAGAAAACTGACGGCCACGATTAGCAAGTCGAATACGATCGTGGTCTTCGTCAACCAGATTCGAATGAAAATCGGGATCATGTTCGGGAATCCGGAGACGACCACCGGAGGCAATGCCCTCAAATTTTACTCCTCCGTCCGGCTCGACATTCGACGGATCGGCGCCATCAAGCAGGGCCAGGACGTGATCGGGAGCCGCACGAGGGTTCGTGTGGTGAAGAACAAGGTGGCCCCTCCTTTCAAAGAGGTAGAGTTCGACCTGATTCACGGAGAGGGTATTTCGAGAGAGGGAGATGTCCTCGACCTGGCTGCGGAAAAGAATATCGTTGAGAAGAGCGGAACCTGGTATGCCTACGGCGGCCAGCGCATCGGTCAGGGAAGGGAGAACGCAAAGCAGTTCTTAAAAGAGAATCCGAAAGTCCTGGACCAGATGGAGAAAGAACTCCTGGAGAACTTTCGCATTGCCAAAGCGGGATCGGTAGGGTGAGAGAAGGAAGGAGAAGACGATGGATTTGAATCAGATTCTTTTGGAAGCCCTTTCCCAGGAAGCCTCCGACGTTCATATCAAGGAGGGGGCTCCCCCGATTTTCAGGGTCAATGGCACCTTGAGACCCTGGAATGAATCGAAGCCCTTCGATCATAATGATTTGTCGAAGATGGCTTTCGGTTTGATGAACGACTGGCAGAAGGAGCGGTTTATCAAGAATCGAGAAGTGGACATGGGTTACGAGGTCTACGGCATGGGACGGTTTAGAGTCAATGTCTTCCAGCAGAGAGGAAAGCTCAGGATTGCCCTTCGAATTGTACCTTATCAGATCAAGGGCTTGCAGGAGCTCCATCTCCCCGCTGTGATCAAAAGCATTTCTTTAGAGCAGCGGGGTCTGATTCTCGTGACAGGGACAACGGGAAGCGGAAAGTCCACGACCCTTGCCTCGATGATTGATATCATCAACAATGAACGAAATTGCCACATCATCACCATCGAGGATCCCATTGAATTTATCCACGAAGACAAGAAATCGATCGTAGATCAGAGGGAGATCGGCTCAGACACAAGCACGTTTTCTAGCGCCTTACGGGTGGCCCTTCGGCAGGACCCGGATGTCATCCTGGTGGGCGAGATGAGGGACTTTGAGACGATCGAAACGGCCTTGACCGCTGCCGAGACAGGGCATTTGGTAATGTCGACGCTCCACACATTAAACGCTACGGAGACGATCACCCGAATCATCTCCGTCTTTCCCCCCTATCATCAAAAACAGGTGAGACTTCAGCTCTCGGGTGTTCTGAAAGGGGTCATTTCCCAAAGATTGGTGCCCCGGGTAGATGGCATGGGAAGGGTCCCTGCGGTGGAAGTCTTGGTCTCCACAGCAAGGGTGAGGGAGTGCATCGTGGAGAAGGACAAAACCAATGAGATTCATGACGCCATCGCTCGAGGGGCAACCAGCTACGGGATGCAATCCTTCGATCAGTCACTGATGTATCTAATGAAGGAGAGGTTGGTGACGTATGACGAAGCGCTCAAACACTGCACCAATCCGGATGACTTTGCTTTAAGGGTAAAGGGGATTCTCGCCGCGAGCGACGCTGGCTGGGAGGATTTTGAGACGCTGGAGAAAGAGAAGGAGATGGTTAAAGAGGAAGAGAAGAAGTTGAAGGTCGCGAGGCCCTTGGATTCAAAACCGGATGGCCGAAGGGGAACGGGTCTCAAACAATGACCTCTGACGAGATTCGAAGGGCCTTTCTCAATTATTTTGAGGAGAGGGGACACCGGATTGTTCGAAGCTCCTCATTGATACCCCAAAACGATCCCACCCTGCTTTTCACCAACGCCGGAATGGTTCAATTCAAAAGTGTTTTCTTAGGCGAAGAGACTCGGGAGTATAAACGGGCGGCGACATCCCAAAAGTGTGTTCGTGCCGGCGGAAAACATAATGATTTAGAGATCGTGGGAAAAACCGCCCGGCACCATACCTTCTTTGAGATGTTAGGAAATTTCTCCTTCGGGGACTATTTCAAGAAAGAGGCCATTCAAATGGGATGGGATCTCCTCATGCGCCAATGGAGATTGCCTGCGGAGAGGATGTGGATCACCGTCTACTTAGACGATGATGAAGCCTTTCACCTCTGGAGGGCTGTTGGAGTTCCAGCAGACCGAATTGTCCGGTTAGGGGAAAAGGACAACTTCTGGGCGATGGGTGAGACAGGGCCGTGCGGTCCTTGTTCGGAGATCGTGATCGATCAAGGAGAGGACGCCGGTTGTGGCCGCCCCGACTGTCGTGTGGGATGCGATTGCGACCGATTCCTGGAGCTCTGGAACCTTGTCTTTATGCAATTCAACCGTGATTCAGAGGGTAAGCTTCAGCCTCTGGCTAAACCCTGTATCGATACCGGGATGGGACTGGAAAGGATTTCTGCCGTTCTTCAGGGGGTGAAAAGCAACTATGAGACCGACCTCTTCACCCCGCTCTTTGAAGAGATTGAGGGGATCGGCCATGTTTCTTACGGACAGGACGACCGGACGGATACCTCCCTTCGAGTGATCGCTGATCACAGCCGGGCGTCAACTTTTCTGATCAGCGATGGAGTTCTTCCGTCCAACGAAGGCAGAGGGTACGTCCTTCGCCGGATCATGAGAAGGGCGATGCGCCATGGAAGGATGCTCGGAATGGATGAGCCTTTTCTCTACCGGACTGTTTCCAAAGTGGTGGATCTGATGAAGGGAGCTTATCCGGAGCTGCGGGAGACGGAAGCCTTCGTCTCCAAGGTCATCCAAAATGAGGAAGAGCGTTTCTCCGAAACCCTCGATTCGGGGCTGAAGATCCTGCAAGAGGCGTTGGAAGAACTTCAAACGAAAGGAAAGACCGTTCTCTCCGGGGAGGTGGCTTTCCGACTTTATGATACGTACGGGTTCCCTCTCGACCTGACCGGAGAGATCCTTCAGGAGAGAGGGATGAGTTTCGACGAGGTGGGCTTCAGGGTCCAGATGGAGGAACAGAAACAGAAGAGCAAGCAGGCATGGCAGGGAATGGGTGAGGGAAAGGCAAAAGAGATCTACCGGCGGCTGGCGAACGAAGGGATGAGGACGACGTTTTTAGGATACGAAGAAACTCAATCTGAATCAAGGATCCTGAGATTGATCAAAGGCGATGAAATTGTCCCCTCTGCAGTGGAAGGGGATGAGATCGAAGTGGTTACGGAGAAGACCCCTTTTTACGGGGAGGCAGGCGGCCAGGTAGGGGATCGAGGCGTGATCTTTCACGAAGAATTCTCTTTGGAAGTGGAGAATACCATAAAGCCTATGGAGGAGTTGATCATCCATCAGGCGAAGGTAAAGAGAGGAAGAGTGAAAGAAGGGAAACCGGCCGTTCTCCGGGTGGACCGGGAACGCCGGAAGGCCATTGCCCTGAACCATACGGCGACCCATGTCCTTCAGGCTGTTTTGAGAGAAGTGTTAGGAGATCATGTCCATCAGGCAGGCTCTCTTGTTTCACCCGACCGATTGAGGTTTGACTTCACTCATTTCACCTCAATGAAAGAGGAAGAGATCGAGCGTGTGGAGGCATTGGTCAATCAGAAGATTCGAGAGAACCTGAGATTAGAGACGAAAATCATGGATATGGAAGAAGCTTTCCAAACGGGGGCAACGGCTCTGTTTGGAGAAAAGTACGGCGAGAAAGTCAGGGTGGTGATGATCTCGGATTTCAGTATGGAACTCTGCGGAGGGACTCACAGTTCGAGGACAGGAGACATTGGCCTTTTTAAGATTGTGAGCGAATCGGGAGTTGCTGCGGGGGTGAGAAGGATCGAGGCGCTGACCGGGGAGGAGGCCTATCGATTCGTTAAACAAGAGGAAAGGGAGCTTTGGGAGATCGCCTCCTCACTCAAGTCCGTTCCCGGCGGACTTTCCTCAAAGGTTGAGCGGTTGCTTGAGAGACAGAGGGAGTTGGAAAGAGAGCTATCATCTTTTCAGGATAAGGTGGCCCATCAGGAGCTCTCGGATCTTCTTCCTTTTGTCAGAGAGATCAGAGGCGTAAGACTCCTAACAGCCAAGGTGAACGGGAAGGACGTCAAGCGGATGAGGGAGTTCGTGGACCAGCTGAAAAGAAAGATTGGCTCAGGCATCATCCTTCTCGGAGGACAGAGTCAGGATAAGGTTTCCTTGATCATGGGGGTGACCTCAGACCTCACCCACCGTTTCAATGCGAACGAGTTGATCAAGAAGATAGCCCTTCATATTGGAGGGACCGGAGGCGGTCGCCCTGATTTTGCGCAGGCAGGAGGAACCGATGCTAAAAAGCTGGACGAGGCGCTTAAGGCGATTGAGGATCTCATTTAAAACCTTGAACGGGAAACAGCATCCCCCCACCCCGCTTGATGAAAGAGGGCGAGGGGGATTTTTTGTTTTATAGCTCACCCGGCTTTCGTGTGGGTAGCATCCCCCTCTGATAACCCCCCTCTATTCCCCCCTTAAAAGTAAGGGGGGATGAAGGGGGGTTAAGGGGAGGGTGGTATGGTGTTTCATCAAAGAGGTTTGGAAGAATGACAGCAGTGAGGACACGATTTGCACCCAGCCCGACGGGCGACCTCCATATCGGAGGAGCACGAACCGCCTTGTTCAATTGGCTCCTGGCGCGCCATGAGAAAGGGGTCTTCATCCTTCGCATCGAGGACACCGATGCGGCGCGTTCCACCCAGGAATCGATTCAAGTAATCCTGGATGCCATGACGTGGCTGGGAACGGATTGGGATGAGGGTCCGTTTTATCAGACTCAACGGATTCAATTCTATCAGGAGGCCGCAGAGAAGCTTTTAAAAACGGGGAGGGCTTACCGATGTTACTGCACGCCAGAGGAATTGGAGACAAAGCGCGAAGCTGCCCTGAGGTCCGGGATCAAGCCCAAGTACGATCGAACTTGTCTGAATCGAAAACTTCCTCCTCCGGGAAGTCCCTCTGCCATCCGCTTCCTCTCTCCGGATGAAGGGAAGACAGCGGTAGAGGATCTGATTCAAGGTCGTGTTGAATTTGACAATACGGAATTGGATGACCTGATCATCCTGAGAAGTGACGGGCTCCCTACTTATAATTTTTCGGTAGTGGTGGACGATGCCACCATGGGAATCACACATGTCATCCGAGGAAACGACCATCTGAACAACACCCCCCGCCAAATTCAGATTTACCAAGCCCTGGGTTACCCCATTCCCAAATTCGGCCATGTCCCAATGATTCTTGGTCCGGATAAGAAGAAACTTTCTAAGCGACATGGGGCACAGTCGGTCATGGAGTATAAAAAGCTGGGCTATCTTCCTCAAGCCGTCGTCAACTACCTGGTCCGCCTGGGATGGTCCTACGGCGATCAGGAGGAATTCGCGCCTGAGGAGTTGATTGAGAAATTTAGCTTGGAGGCGGTGGGGAGATCTGCGGCAGCGATCAACCCTGGGAAGCTGGATTGGCTCAACTCACAGTATGTCAAGAGATTAGAATTGGATGAGCTGGTTCAAAGAGTTCGACCTTTTATTGAAGCCAAGGGCTATTCGAACGTCGACGCTGATCTTTTGAGAAATGCCGTTCGCTCTCTCAGAGAGAGAGTGAAGACCTTAGTGGAGATGGCGGACCTTTCAGAATTTTACTTCCGCGAGGAGATCGCTTATGATGAGAAGGCTGCGGGAAAATTTTTGAGTAAAGAGACGGTTCCGATGTTCAAGCAGCTGATCCCCTATCTCTTAAAAGAATCGGTTTTGGAAAA
>JAPVTA010000009.1:0-2622 GCA_047519465.1 Thermodesulfobacteriota bacterium
ACGATCACAGCATGAATCGGATTGGAATCGGCTTCATATTATCGGATTGGAATTGAACAGTCGGAAAGCGGGGCCGGGTCTTGCAATCATACATTTTGTGAATTTTAGAGTCATTGGGTCATTTAAGGACATAGCTCCGTAAGTCATTGAGCCATTAGGTCCATCGATAATCACGGTCTGGTAGAACTCCGAAGACAACTTAAAAACTGAAATGTCGACCTTGAGGAAGAAGTATGGCGAAGCCTTGGGCGGACTCGCCTGAGCACTCCAGGCCGCTGCCCCCGCTGTAAAAGCGAACAGATTTCTCCGCCCCGATTTAAGATTAATAATGTGTCATGGAGTATAAGATTACGGAGTAGTATAGAACGGACAGCAAGTGGACCAGTTCGAGGCAAATATGGCATAGCGCCAACAGCATAGACGAAGCGACCAAATTAAAGGTCAAACCAAGTCATCAGGTCATTGAGTAGTTGAGTTATTGGGTTTTAGAGTTGTTCGGCAGCCCTTGACTGAAAAATTCAGTCAAGGGCTTTAAGTGTCCTAACCAGTATTTGAGTCGACGGATAGTATCCAGATAACCCCTCTTGCAGCGTACACCTACAACTAAATAAATACTCACAAAAATAGGATTGATTATTACTCTTAGAAATGCTCATTCTTGCAAAGTGAGTAAGAGCAGGAGGAGCCTTTCGGCTCCCCCTTACTTGGACTGTATCACCGAGCGATGCCTGTGAGAAAAGCCCCTACTGAATATACCGCACGACTATTGAGACGGAACAGGTGATACCTTGGCCAAGTGACGTCCAAGTGTCTATTCTAAAATTCTTGCCAACTGGGTAGCCGACGGCGGTGGGAGGCATAAACAGCTGCGTGGCGCCGGTTGGGAATAGTGAGAGGGACCAATATCCCAACAACCCGCTTGATAGGGTCAGAGTATTTGACATGCCGGTCGGCGTGCTCGCAGCAATTTGACTCGGCCCTGGTCCCATCGGCGTCCGGATAGCGAGATACCCCTTTTCGTTACCGTTCGCATCTACTAAAATTTGGGTGCTGCACAATGCAGCGACGGTCTCGACGATCGCCTCAGATTGCAATACGATGTTAGCCCCGGCGAAGGCGGATGTGTCATTGGTTGTAAGGGCGACGGTGAACTCGTCCCTCTTGGGGTCGGCCACGGGGAATGTCATGGCGCGGATAATCTCCTGGAGTGCGGCATCTGTTACCGGCAAGGGCGTATTCACAACCTTAACCGGTGCACCGGGCGGCGAGGGCTGCCCGAAGGCCCGATCGGAATCAAATGGACCGAAAAATACCAGAACGCCAATGACAGCTGACACGATAATCCCAGTTCTGCTGAATCTGCCCATGAGATTTCCTCCTTTCCCTTTGGATTTTGGTCGTGCAAACACCTCTTAGTACGGATCGAAGAGAAAAGATTGAAAGGCTCCGAAGGATATTAACAAAATCCCCTTGGAGCCTTCATATTGGCACTTTCCGGAAACTTTTTTCCATACGTCCCTCCAGAAGGTTAGAGGTCAGCTTGCCGGGTTAATCGTAAACAGGTAGAATCTGATGACCAAAAAATACCTTTTTGGGAATGGACAGTCAAGGGGAAAAACGGCCTTCCCAAGAGACCCATTTTCCCGGCCAGAATTGATGGTTTGCATTTGAAATCTGCACAGAACGGCAGATCCGCTTAGCCCTTGACTTCAGGAAGAAGTCACCATGATGGTTGACGTCTGCTTCTACTGTTCGCCTGGTTCGACTGTTCTTGCCAAAGCCGTTGGATAACCTTTTGTCTGTTTCTTATCGTTACCCCTAAAATAATTCCCTCTAAGTGAACCTTGAAACATTTCCAAACGGGCTGTGTAGTAAACATTATTCTTATACAGAAGAACGAGATAAACTATTTTCCCTGAGACAATTCCTTCAATATTATAATCACCGATGACTCCGCTTACCTTATTCTGTTCTTGGCGTAGGTAGCCTTCGCCCCACCGAAAGAAAGTACTCCCATATTCGTCATGCCATTTCCCAGTGATGTCTATTTCAGCAGGCTTATCACCTGATATTGTATTGAGCCACGGATCAACTTCTGTTTGGTTTAATACTCCTATGGAACATGAGATCACAAAAATAAGCGACACGGTAAGAAACACAATCGAAAGAGATCTCATTTGATGCCTCCGATCTTTTTCAAAAAGGTTCTGTTGTCCGGTTAAATTCTTGACGATTATTGAGGGATGATTTTGGCTATACCGCATAAAATAAGAGGCGAAAAATCAACAACAAAAAGTGGTGTGATTTGGGATCACAAAGTGGCCAATTAAGTCCAATGCTCTTTGAAAACTGAATATTGATTTTCTTTCTTGAGGCTTACACCTACTAATCGTTGGTGAAAAGTTAATCTTGGGTCAATGATTACGGAAAGAAAGATAGCATAACGCCTGAATTAAGCCGCGCCGCGAAGCGGCGTCGGCTTGAATGAATTTAGGCCTGCTTGAGACAGACCTTTCTGTTGATTGCACGGATAACTAGACCATAAGAAATGAATTCAGGCGCAATCACATCTCGGCGAGCCACCAGCTGTTGCGCGGCACAGCCGTTGACGATCCGCCGGAT
>JAPVTA010000010.1:0-19707 GCA_047519465.1 Thermodesulfobacteriota bacterium
CCCGGTCATGAACCGGGAGACAGAATCATTGAAGCAGTTGAAAGGTGATTTTATGACACTTCCCGTTATCGGGATTACGATGGGGGATCCGACTGGCATCGGGCCGGAAATCATTGTGAAGGCCCTCTCCATGAAAGATCCGTTCCAAGCCTGTCAGCCGATCGTCTTCGGTGACCCGGAGGTGCTCTCAAGAGCTATCCGAATACAAAACCTTTCTGTCGTCTTGGAAGTCATCGAGAAGGTTCCGGAAGGCGGATACCTCCCTGGAAAAATATTCCTCTTTCCCGTAGGCAGATTAGATATCGCCTCTGTTCGTTTCGGCAAGCCGGACAAAGCATGTGGAGAGGCAATGGTGCGATACATCGAAGAGGCGGTCAAGTGGGCGAGGAAAGGCGTGGTGGATGCAATCACGACCTGTCCGATCAATAAGCGGGCGATGAATGCAGCCGGGTTTTCGTTCCCCGGCCACACCGAGCTTTTAGGCCATTTAGCTCAAGCCTTCCCCGTCGCCATGATGTTTCTGGGATCGAAATGGAAGATCGTCCTGGTAACAACCCATCTCCCCCTTAAGGACGTTTCAGGATCGATCACTGCAAGCCGTATCCTCTCCACGCTTCGATTGACGGATGAAGGGATGAAAAAATACTTCGGGATTCCTCACCCAAGAATGGCTGTTCTCGGCCTCAATCCCCATTGCGGAGAAGAAGGGCTCCTCGGCGAAGAGGAGAAAAAAGAGATCCTTCCGGCCATGGCTGAGGCAAGATCCCTTGGAATGGATGTGGAAGGCCCTTTTTCTGCTGACTCTTTTTTTAACGTATCAAGCGGTAGCACCTTTGATGCCGTCATTGCCATGTATCATGACCAGGCACTCATCCCGATTAAGATGTTCGATTTCAAGGAGGCTGTCAATTTTACATTGGGATTGCCTTTTATCAGGACATCGGTCGATCATGGGACAGCCTATGACCTTGCTGGAAAAGGATTGGCCGATCCAAGCAATCTCATCAAAGCCATCCTTACTGCCGCCAACCTGTCGAAATTAAGAAGGAAGTATTAGCATTTCGTCGTTAGAATGTGATCCTAAGTTGTAATCCCTCAGTCTCAGGTGCGATGGGATCGAAGTGGTCTCCCCTCCAAAAACTTGGCCGGGATGTGCCCCGTCCCACCAAAGCGGGATACGCGCGGTCGGGGGCACTATACGAAGGGAGACTACCCTTCCGGGAAGCCCCGGCCTGTGGCCGGCGGGCTTCAAATTGCGGGTCATTAGAGAGGGGGCAACGGGAGGGTGGTGCTGAAGAGGGATTTCTAAGGATTTTTACGCCCTGGCTTATCGCTAAAACGGGCCGCTTCAAGTTTTCTCCGGAGAGACCCCTCCGATCCCTGGGATAGGTTCACAACTGAGGGATTGCCCTAAGCTTGAAAAAGCGGTTGACAAAAAAAAGGTTTTGAGATAAAAAAAATAGCTTTAAGAACTGTCTCTTAAGCGATAAGATCGTTCATCTTCGTATCAAATCGATCTGCTGCCAGGGAGATCAAAAGGAGAGTCAGATGAGAGAAGTTGTTATTGTGAGCGGAGCCAGGACTGCCATCGGCACGTTCGGGGCCTCGTTGAAAGAGGTTTCGGCAATCAAATTGGGAGCCATCGCAATCAGAGAAGCCATTAAGAGGGCTCGTCTGAAGCCGATTGTTAACAAGGAGCTTGTTGACGTCGCTCCCGACCCGTTTAAGTGGACAGGAATGACAGATCTGGAGAAATCCCATCAGCAATGGGATGAGCCTGCGGACGGGGTTCAAGTCGATGAGGTGATCATGGGCAATGTCCTCCAGGCCGGGCAGGGACAGAATCCGTCGCGTCAGGCAATGATTCATGCCGGGGTTCCAAAGGAAACCAATGCCTTTACTGTCAACAAAGTCTGTGCTTCGGGTCTCAAGGCTATTGCGTTAGGTGCTCAATCCATTATGACAGGCGAGGCAGAGGTCGTGGTGGCAGGGGGAATGGAGAATATGAGCCAGGTGCCTTATGCCTTCCCCTTGGGCCGCTGGGGAGCCAGGATGTTCAACCAGGAGATGATCGATCTGATGGTCTTCGATGGCCTCTTTGAGATTTTTTACGGATACCATATGGGACTCACCGCTGAAAACATCGCCGAGAAGTACGGCATTTCAAGAAAGGACCAAGATGAATTGGGATTGCTGAGCCACCAGAGGGCGAGGGCAGCCATCAAGAATGGAATATTCAAGGAAGAGATCGTTCCGGTGACCATTCCCCAAAAGAAGGGTGAGCCGATGATCTTCGATACGGACGAAAGACCCATGGACACGTCCCTGGAGAAGATGGCCAAACTCCCGACCGCCTTTAAACCAGGAGGAACCGTCACTGCGGGAAATGCCTCCGGGATCAATGATGCGGCTGCCGCTGTCCTGTTGATGTCTAAAGATACGGCAAAGACGCTAAAAGTAGAGCCCATGGGAACGATTCGGGCCTATGCTGCCGGAGGAGTGGACCCCGCCTACATGGGCTTGGGGCCCATTCCTGCCGTGAGGAAGGTATTAAGAAAGGCCGGAGTGACGCTCCATGACATCGGTTTGATCGAGCTGAATGAGGCTTTTGCTTCCCAGGCGATTGCATGCATTCGGGAGCTGCAATTCGACATGGAAAAGACGAATGTCAACGGGAGCGGGATTTCACTGGGGCATCCAATTGGATGCACGGGCGCAAGGTTGGTCGTCACTCTCCTTCATGAGATGAAGCGTCGAAAAGTTAATCTCGGGCTTGCCACGCTCTGTATCGGCGGCGGTCAAGGCATGGCTATGATTGTTGAAAGGAGTTAAATGCGAAGCACCTTGAGTGGATCAGGAGACCGGGTAATCAGGATGCAGGATACCAGAGACCAGGATATCAGGGAAAACGAAAAAGAATCTTTTATCCCTGATGCTCTGAGATCCTGATACCCGCTACCTGATAATCTGATATCCTGATAACCGCCAAAGATTGTTTCGAATTCGGGATTTTAAGATAGCCGGGGGAGGCGAAATGGAATATAAAAATGTTTTGGTGTCTTTTGAAGGGGAGGTCGGGATCGTCGCGATCAATCGGCCCAAGGCGCTCAATGCCCTGAACACGGAAACCCTCAAGGATATCCAGGCCGGAGTCCAGGAGGTGCAGGATCATCCCGAGGTCAAGGTTCTCATCGTGACCGGGGGCGGCGAGAAAGCCTTTGTTGCCGGGGCGGACATCGAAGAGATGAAAGGAATGAACTCCATCGAGGCCCTGAATTTTTCGAGGCTGGGTCATCTCACCTTAAAGATGATCCAGGACTTCGACCGGCCGGTGATTGCGGCCGTCAATGGCTACGCCCTGGGAGGGGGGACGGAAATCGCCCTTGCCTGTGATTTCGTCTACGCCTCGGAGAATGCGCGGTTTGGTTTTCCAGAGGTCACCCTCGGTATCTTTCCGGGATTCGGAGGAACCCAGAGGCTTCCTCGTCTGGTTGGGAAAGGAAAGGCGAAAGAGCTGATCTTAACGGGGAAGATGATCACAGCGCAGGAGGCCTATCAAATGGGGATTGTCAATCGAGTCTTTCCCCAGAGCTCTCTGATGGAGGAGACAAAAAAAGTGGCGCTCCAAATTGGAGCAAACGGAGCCGTCGGAGTAAGATTGGCTAAGAGGGTGATGGACGACGGGTTCAATATGAACCTGACAGAAGCCTGTTCTTTAGAATCCTTTGCCTTTGGTCTCGGTTTCGCCACGGAGGATCAAAAGGAAGGAATGACGGCGTTCCTCGAAAAGAGGAAGCCTCATTTTAAAGGAAGATGAGGAGGAGAGGGTGAAGATCGCCGTATGTATCAAACAGGTTCCGGACACGACGGATGTGAAGATTGACCCAAAGACCAATACGCTCGTCCGGGAGGGTGTGGCAAGCATTACCAATCCCTTTGACGAGTACGCTGTTGAAGAAGGGCTTCTCATCAAAGAGAAGCATGGAGGCGAAGTCCACGTGATCAGTATGGGCCCTCCACAGGCCGTTGAGGTTTTAAAAAACGCGTTGGCCGTGGGTGCGGACAAGGTCTATCTCGTCTCGGACAAGGCCTTTGCAGGAGCGGACACCCTGGCTACGGCTTATACCGTCGCTAAGACAATTCAGGCGGTCGTTGGGGATGTGGACCTGGTGATTTGCGGAAAACAAGCCATCGATGGAGATACGGCTCAAGTCGGGCCGGGCATTGCCACCCGACTGGGAATCCCACAACTGACTTACGTTTCAAAGGTCAAAGAGATCGATCCCTTAAAGAAAAGGATTGTGGTAGAACGATTGCTGGAGAATGGGAGGGAGGTGGTTGAAACGTCACTTCCCGCTTTGTTGACTGTGGTCAAGGATATCAATGAACCGAGATTGCCCTCCCTGTTAGGGATCAAGAAGGCCGCCAAAGCGCAGATTCCAACGCTAACCGCAAAGGAAATCGGCGCGGATGAAAATCACATCGGATCAAAAGGATCAGCCACCTGGGTGACGAAGATTTTTTCTCCGGAGCCCAGGAAAGGAGGCGGTGAGATTTTGAACGGGGAACTATCCGAAGTCGTTCCTGTATTGGTGAACAAATTGATGGAGACGAAGTTCATAAAATGAGATCGTGATGGTGATTGGCGCGGGTGGAGGTTCACGAGCCACGAATCACGTTTTCTTAAAGAGAGGAGGAGCGAATGGCCGAACTCATTATTGACAAGGATACTTGCACTGGATGTGAGTCCTGTATTCCTTCCTGTCCATTCAGCGCTCTGAGTATGCAGGAAGGGAAGGCCGTGGTCGATGAGAGGTGCACCTTCTGCGGGGCCTGTGTGGATATCTGTCCGGTGAGCGCCATCACGCTCATTAAAGAAGAAGAGAGCGCAGCAAAGGATATCAGCGCTAAGGATGTCTGGGTTTTTATCGAGCATGAGTTCGGTAAGATTCCGAGCATCTCCTTTGAACTTCTTGGACAGGGAAGGGGGCTGGCGGATGCCATCGGATGCAAACTCTGCGGGATGCTGTTAGGCGATGAGGAGGTGGTTGATCGATTTGCGAAGGAGGCGATCGCCTACGGGGCGGAAAGGGTGTATGTCATGGAGAGCCCGCTGCTCAAACAATATCGTACGGACCCCTACGCAGGAGCTGCGGTGTCTCTCATCCGGAAATACAAACCTGAGATCGTCCTTTTCGGGGCCACCACTCAGGGCCGAGATTTTGCAGGAACGGTAGCGACAAGCTTGGAGACGGGATTAACAGCAGACTGCACCGGTCTGGACATCGATCCCGAAACGAAATATCTCGCACAAACTCGGCCTGCTTTTGGCGGGAATATCATGGCAACAATTCTCGACCATCCCAACTACAGACCCCAGATGGCTACGGTCCGGCCCAAGGTGTTCCCCATGCCTCCAAGAGATGATTCAAGAAAAGGAGAGATCATTCGGGAGACTCTCCAGATGACCGAGGACCACGTCAGGACAAAGATCTTGGAATTCATCAAAGGGGCGGAGACGGTCAACCTGTCCGATGCGGAGATCATCGTCTCAGGAGGAAGAGGAATGGGGGGCACGGAAAATTTTAAGGTCATCCGTGAACTCGCGGAGGTGTTAGGGGCAGCCTTGGGCGCCTCTCGCGCGGCCGTCGATTCGGGTTGGATTCCTTATGAGCATCAGGTCGGACAGACTGGCCGCACCGTTCGTCCCAAGATCTACATCGCCTGTGGCATCTCCGGCTCCATTCAGCACCAGGCTGGCATGAAGACATCGGATATCATCGTCGCCATCAACAAAGATAGTGAAGCGCCGATCTTTAAGATCGCCACCTACGGCATTGTTGGCGATCTCTTTACCGTGGTTCCCATGCTCACCCAGGAGTTCAAAAAACGGCTGGGAAGGTAGTTTTCTGAGAGACAATTCCAAATGACAAAGTTCAAATGACAAACAGGCGCATAAATTTCTGGAGCTAAACAAAAAATCTTCGAGATTTAGACTTTGACACTCATTCGAACTTTCGGTTTTGACATTTGACATTTCGTTATCCCTCTTTTTTTGCTCTTGCTTTTTTCCTTTCCTTTCATCATAATGTCGAAGAAACTGTGAGGTCTCTGAAGACCCTTGGAACCTTGTCAGGATTCTCAACATAAAAGAGGTTTTGAATGATCGTTACCTGTGCTTCCTGCTTAACCAAATTCAGTTTAGATGATTCTCGAATTTCGTCCGAGGGCATCAAGGTCCGTTGCTCGCGGTGTAAGCATGTATTCTATGTGGTTCCTCCTCCCGAGACCAAGGAGGAAATCATCGAGAATTTCGAGTCCTTTGCAAAATTTCACGAAGATTTGATGGGACCCGGCGAGGTGAGAACGGAGGTTCCGCCGGAGTCGAAAGGCACGGAGGAGGCAGCCTTGCCGAAAGAGACAGAGGGGGGATTCTCCTTTTCTGAAGAGGTTCCTGCAGAGACCGCAGAGCAATGGGTTCCTCCGGGAGAAGAGGAGGAAATGCCGTCCCCAGAAAAGAGAGAGAAACTACCCCCTGAGGAACCCATGAGAGAAGAAAGGCGAGAGAGCAGGCCTCCCAGGGCGACGAGTATGATGCGCGTCGAGAGGAGGGGTCCCGTTCGATTCCTTGCCCTTTTCATTGTTTTGATGCTGCTGATCTTTGGTATCTTCTTCGTGTGGTCGGAATTGAGTTCCGGGGGTAGACTCTCCCCCTATTTAGATTACACCGTCAAAAGAATCACTGAGCTTTGGAGCCGGATCTGGGGAACCGAGGAAGGCGGTCTTGTCGTTGGAGACCTGAGCGGATACCAAGAGAAGATTGGAGAGGTCCCCCTCTTTATCATCGAGGGAAAGGTAAAGAATCAATCGAAATTCACCAAGAAGTATATCAAAATAGGAGTCGTTATTTTTGATGAAGACAAACTCAAGGTGGCCGAGAAGGAGGCAATCTGCGGTCGCATCATCGCTCGCGGAGAGTTGAAGAACCTGCCTCCTGAATTCTTTAAAGGAGAGATGGTGATCAAGCCTGAGACGGAACAAGAGATGTTCACGCCCCCGGGCAAGGAAACCCCGTTTATGGTGATCTTCAGGGACCTCCCCAGCCGGGCGAAAGATTTTAAATACGAAATCTTAGAAGCTCCCAACCTCTAACATTATTTCAAATTTGAGATTTCAAATTTTAGATTGAAATTGCAAACACCGCTGTCTGAAGTTATTTTGTTCGCTTGTTTCCAATCTTCAATCTGAAATCTGCAATCTGCGATTATTTGATTCCTTGGATATAAATTTCAATGAGGGTGAGGAAGAGGGTGGCGATCAAGGGGCCAGCGACCAGACCGATTAATCCAAACGCCTGGATCCCTCCCAGCACAGCAAAGAAGAGGAGCAAAGGATGGATATTGGTCCTGGTGCTGATCAATAATGGCTTGAGAATATTGTCCACCATACTGATCACCAACACGCCCAGGCCGAGCAAGATGAATCCTTTTAGAACAGCTCCTCCGATCATTAAGATGACGGCCGTCGGGGCCCAGATCAGAGCCGTTCCACCGATAGGAATGAAGGAAAACAGCGCCATCGCCGATCCCCAGAAGATAGGCGATGGAAGTCCAAGGACCCAAAAAGATAAGCCGCCTAAGACACCCTGAATCATAGCGATCAGAATCCCTCCGTAGATCGTCGCATAGATCATGTCCTTGAACCGTTGAATAAGAAGGTCCCTCTCCTTGGATGGAAGGGGAATGATCTCTCCCAGTCTCCCGAAAAGGTGACTTCCGTCCTTAAAAAGATAGTAGAGAGAGAGGAGTGTGAAGAAGAATCCAACGATCAGCGTGGACAATCCTTTTAAGAGAACAGTGGTCTGATTGAAGATGAAAGTGCTGATCCGGTTAATGTTGTTGAGTAAGAGAGGAAGAGGATTGGTTTGTGAGAGATCGATATATTGACCCAACCCGGCTAAGATCCATCTGAAAATAGGGATTTCTTTTATTCTTTCAAAATAAGCCTGCAGTTGACCGGTCTGGATCATTTCCTCCACCTGGTGATAGAAGTCGACCACGTCGCCGGCCAGAGAAGCCAGCAGAAGGCTGAACGGCAGTACGATAACGATGAGGACCAGCAGGGTCATGAGGAGAGCGGAGAGAACCCCTCTTTTTTTAAATAGGCGTTGAAACTTCTGAAAGAGGGGATAAAAAACGATGGCGAGGAGGATGGCCCATATGATGGACGATAGAAAAGGGGCGAGAACGAGGTACAAGAGATAAATGGACAAGAAAGTGAGGAATAGAATGAAGATGAGAAATATATGCTCTCGCTTCATTTCTTACCCGGATGCCGAGACATCTATTTTTTTGAACGGATGAGAAGAATGGGCGTTTCAGCTCGGGTTAAGACCTTGAGGGCAACGCTTCCCATCACCCACCTGGAAATGCCGGACCGCCCATGAGTGCACATAATGATCAGATCCACCCCGGTCTCTTTTGCAAAGTCAATGATCTCGACAGCCACCTGCTGTCCGGTCCTCACCGTCGCCGCAACCCTAAGACCTCTCTTTTTCAATTCCTCGCCGAGGTTGAGAAGATATTTCTCGGCGGCTTCCTTCTGTTTTTCGTCGACGATCAGAGGGGTGACCAGTTCCGGTGAGCCGTAAATGGGCATAAAGGGTACCACTTGAAAGAGAATGATTTCGGCATCGAAGGTCTTAGCCAGTTTTTCGGCCTGGTCCAATGCCATTTTTGCCAATTCGGACCCATCCAATGGGACGAGAATCTTTTTATACATACTCCCCACCTCCCTCAACGATTCAAAAATCATTTATATCAATTTTGATGAAACAAGGCAACAGAAAAGAGGCGATGGGTCGCGTCCTTCTATTAGAGAAGATAGATTTTGTGAAAAAGCGGACATTGCCTGGTTCCACTTGCGAGGCGCAGCGGGTTTGCCGTATAATGAGCAAAAGATCGAAGAAAGATTATTTCGATTTTCAGCTAAGAAGAAATCTCAGATCATCCCGCATGGTGAAGATCAAGGCGACTTGAAAAAAGCGAGTGGTCCATTTCGATGGAGATTGAGGTAAAATTATTTGCAACGCTTCGAGAGTATCTTCCGAAGGGAAGCAGTCGGTTTTCCTGTAAGATGAAGATCGATGATTCTACCCGAGTTCAAGATATTTTGGTGCGGCTCAAATTACCCGAACAGATGCCCAAGATCATCTTGATCAACGGCGTTCATGCAAAAAAAGACCAGGTATTAAACGAAGGTGATGTCCTGAGCATCTTCCCTCCTGTCGCAGGAGGCTAACTTTAGGAAAAGCTCAAATGTCAAAATCCAAATGTCAAATTAATGACAAATGTCAAAACGCAAATAATCTATTTTGATCCTTTGGGTTTCATTTGACCTTTGAACTTTGATATTTGACATTTCATTTAGACTGTTTTTCTTTGAGTTCCTTGATCTTCTTGTGCAACCTTTCCTTTTGATCGGGTTGGGGATCCAATCTCAAAGCCCTCTCGTAAAACTCCATGGCCTTTTCGGTCCGGTCAAGTTTGAGATAACTGTCAGCAAGGTGTTCCGTGATCGTGGAATCATCCGGCATCAACTGATTTGCCTTTTCGAGTTCGGTCTGAGCCCTGTTGTAGTCCCCAAGCTTGTAATAGACCCACCCCAAACTATCGGTGATGTAACCCGTATTGGGCTTCAATGCCATCGCTTTCTGGATTAGTTGCAGGGCCTCTTCCAACCGGATGCCCCGCTCGGAGTAGGAATACCCCAGATAATTGAGGGCATCGGCATGATTGGGGTTGAGTCGGAGTACCTCCTTCATCTCGGCGAGCATCTTGTCAAAATCGCCGATTTTATCGTAGAGCGCACCCATTTGGAAATGAATTTCTTCATCCTTCTGATTTTTCTCGAGTCCCTTCTTCAGGATGGCCAACGCCCTTTCCAGGTGGTTCTCTTTTTCAAAAATGGAAGCGAGCAAGAGGTAGAGGTCTCCCTCGTTCGGCTTGGCCTGAATCGACTCCTCTAAGATTCGGATGGCCTCCGCCATCTTGTCCTGTTTCCGCAGAATGAGAGCGATGTTTCTTCTCGAATCGGCGAAGAGCGTGGATTCGGGAGGGATCTTTTTGAATTCTGAGAGGGCTTGATCATAGGCCTCTTTTTCCACATAGGCGGCGCCCAAATAATATCGGACCCGGTCCTCTTTGGGATTGGCAGCGAGGACAAAATTAAATTCCAAAATCGCCTGGTCCAGCTTCCCCTGCTCCAAATAGATCAGACCCATCTTCGTCCGGATGTTGAGATCTTCTGCATCGGACTTTTGCATCTCCCGAAACTGGTTCAGCGCCTCGTCGAACTTCTTCTTTTTGATGAAGATCTGCCCAAGTCGGCTTCTCGCCTTCTTGTTATCCGGGTCGAGGCTAAGGATTTTTTGGTAAACCTCCGACGCCTTTTCGGGCTCGTTCTGGATCTCATAAGTCAACCCCAAATCCATCAGGACGGAGACCAGATTGGGTTCGATCGCGAGGGCCTTCAAGAAATACTGCTTTGCCGTCTCATAAGATTTTGTCCTGATATAAATTCTACCCAGGGCGTAGAGGCCCATCACCGAATTGGGTTCGATCTCGAGAAACTGTTTGAGGATTCGGATGGCCTGGTCATATTCTTGCGTATCTTCATACAGGGAACCGAGGAAGAGGTAACTTTCATGGTGCTGGGGATCGATCTCCAAAACTTTCTTGTAAGAGGCGATTGCCAACGGGTACTTTTTGAGGATGGAGTACAGGCCACCCAGGAGCAAATGGGCGGGGAGATGTTCCGGGTCGTCGGCGAGAGCGGTTTTGCTCTCTTCAATCGCCTCGTTCAAGAGACCCTTGTGAACGTAAAGAGTGGCCAATTCGACGTGCAGGGAGGGTTCTTTGGCGTCACGAGCGATCGCCTCTTTGAGATCCTCAATCGCCTCATCGACTTTTCCTTCCCTTAGGCTGAGCTGAGAGAGGAGAAAGTAGTAATAGGCAAGCGGGTTTGAAGGAAGAGTTTTCTGCTGAGTTCTTTGGGCTTTCGTCGGGTCGGGCCGGGACGAAACCATGTCTTTCGGCCGTTTTTGAAGTATAGGTCCCCCTGCGCAAGCTCCCAGAAGGAACAGGGATACAGGAATAACCAAGAGTTTCAGTAGGAACGGTTTCATTGTTCAATGAATAACAGAGTTCACTCGCAAAGTCAAAGACCTGAATTCAATTTCAAGAGATTCTCCAAAGCATCCGGAAGAACATAGCCTTCCACGATCTTTCCGTTTTGAAAGAGAAGGGTAGGGGTGGAATCGACGAACAGACGCTTTCCAATCTCAATGCTCTTTTTGATCGCCGCGGTATCGCATGGAGGAGATTTCAGTTCTCTTCCTTGGTAAGTATCTTCCAAGGCCTTCACTCTATCCTTTGAACACCATATGGACTTCGCCTTTTCATACGAGGCAGGAGCGAGAGGGTATAAAAAGAAAAAAACCCGGAGGTCCTTGATCTGCTTCAGCTCTTCATGCAGTTGGAAACAGAAATGGCACTGGGGGTCAGTGAAGACGTAGAGCTTTCTTTTTCCCTCTCCCATAGGAATGGCATTCCCGAGGGGGAGGGTAGAGGGGTCCACCCTTCGGAGGTCTTTTAATCTATCACGAGTGAGATTTCTTTTGGTTTGGCGATCCAATATCTGTCCGGAGATAATGAATCTCGAATTCTTATCGATATAGAGGATCACCCTATCGTGACCTATCCCGCAGGCAACTTCCCAGAAGCCTTCCAGAGGAGCTTCCTCGATCGCCAGGATTTTAAATTCCGTCTTAATATAATCCTTCAAAATATGGGTCGCCTCTTCGTTTGTAAGGGCAAACGATTTCCCGAAAAGGGGGAGGACCGAGAAAAGAAATAGAATGATTGCCATCGTTCTCTTCATAACGAAACCTCCTGGAAATAATTATACCCTTTTTGGTGGTAAAGAAAAGAGATGCGATCAACTATTTCGTTATTCTCGTGGCAAGAATTGTCGTCTCAGGCTAATAAGTTCAAAATTCCAAGAGCCACGGGGTCTGAAAGTCTGGGCGATTATAACTTATTGATTTAAGGACGGATTTCAAAATGGGGCCGTATAAGATCAAGTTAAGTTTGAAGATTTGGCATAGTCCTTGCTCTTCTGGAATTGACAAAAGGACACAAAATCGAAAACTAAAAAAGGAGGAGAATGAAAATGAAAAAGTTATTAGGTTTGGCGATGGTCTTAGGTTTGGTTCTTCTGACCGGAGTGGCATTCGCAGCGGATAGCAATACCCTCACCGTCTCTGCGAACGTCATCGGGACATGCAAATTCGTAAGCGGTACTTCATCGCTGAATTTCGGCGGCCTCGATCCTTCTGCGGGCACCAACGTGAATGCATCGACGACCACGCAATTCTGGTGCACAAAAGGGGTGGCAACGGATAATATCACCGCGGGCCAGGGAGCAAATTGGTCAGGTTCATCGAGACAGATGGCTGGTCCGGGGGGTGATTTAATTCCCTATTCTTTAACTCTCACAAAGGATGCGAATCCAAACCAAGGCCCCACATCACCGAGAACGCTTACGATCGCAGGGACCGTATTGGGAACGGATTATACCACCAAATCCGCCGGCAACTATTCGGACACCGTAACGCTCTCCGTAACTCCCTAATCGAGGGATCGGTTTCAGGGGGGGATAGCCAACCCTTCTGGCTATCCTTTCTTTGTGTATCAACGGTCTGCTGCGAGCTTGTAGGCTGGGTAAAGGAAAATAGATGGAGTCTCCAATTGAAAACAACTCCCATAATGATCCTAATCCTTTTAATCTTTGTGACAGCCAGCCTCGGCTATGCCTCAGACTCAAATATTGTCTCGGTAACCGCAACCGTTCTATCCAGAGGGAATTGTACGTTTCGCTCGAAAACCGCCGCTCTTGATTTTGGCAATCTTGATCCTGCAAGTCCCACTGACAAAAGCGTTAATACGGCTATCATCTACCGTTGTCAAGCCCAGGGAAATAGCCCCATCACCTTCGCCATAACAGATGACGGTGGATTATATGAAACCGGACCCAATGCCCCAAGGATGAGGCATACGACGCAACCCACGCAATACTTGCCCTATAGTTTGGTGTTAATTCCCACCTCGGGCACCGTGCCGAAGACCACAGACTTTCCGTTAACAGTCACAGGCACAGTAAGGGGTGTCGATTACCAGAATGCTGCCATGGGGAGTTATTCAGATCGTGTCGTGATTGGAATAGACCCTTAAGATGCTGTTGAAAAAAGCAAGTCGTTCTGTTATGTTCAGGCTCGATGAAAATAGGAAGATCAAAGCGTTTCAGGTTTCCAAATGGGTGGACGGTCGGCGCTGTCCTGATTCTTCTCATCCCCGGTATCGCCGATGCCGGAGAGTTCAGGGTCACGCCCATTCGATTGGATTTTGACCGAGGAAACAAAAGTGGTGTGATCACCATCATCAATGAGGGAGAAGAAAAGCTTCATGTGCAGATGAAGGCGGTTGAATGGACCCAGGATGCCGAAGGCAAGGATCAATATACGGAGACCAAAGACATCCTCTTTTTCCCGATGATGATGACGCTGGAGAAGAAAGAAGAGAGAATTTTAAGGGCAGGGATCAGGATCCCTGCCACCACCAAGGAAAAGACGTATCGCTTGTTTATCGAGGAGATCCCCGGGCCCCGAAAGGCGGAAGGGGTGAACGTGGCGATTGCGATCCGATTTGGGGTGCCCATTTTTGTGAAGCCTCTCAAAGAGGAGGCAAAAGGAGTGATAGAGAGGATTGAACTTTCAAAAGGCGTTTTGAATGTTCACGTCAAGAATGATGGGAATGTCCATTTCGTCATCCATTCCGTAAACATCAAGGGGAAAAACGTCAAAGAGGAAGAGGTCTTCTCGAAGGAGCTGAGCGGCTGGTATCTTCTGAACAATGTCTCAAGGGCCTATACGACACCCGTCCCGGGAGAATCTTGTAAAAACATTGCGAAGCTTGAAATCGAAGTCAAAACGGACCGATTTAGTCTCAAAGGCAAACAGGATGTCCTTCAAGGGATGTGTCTGCCTTAGCCTCTTCTTCATCGTCGTTCTTTCCTTCCTCCCCCTTGCAGAAGGGGCGCAAATGGCCTTCCTAAGAATAAGCCTCAACGAAGAAGATAAGGGTGAATTTCTTGTCTCGATCACGGACGAAGGGGATTTTCTTGTCCGGACCGAGGATTTAAGAAAGATGGGCTTTTCTAAGTTGAAGGGAAAGCTCACCACCCTCGAAGGAGAGGAATTTCTGTCTCTTAAGTCCGTGGAAGGTCTGCGGGTTGAATTGAACGAGAAAAAACTGGCCCTTGAAATCACGGCAGATCCCCGCCTCCTCGCAAGAAAAACGCTCATGCTGCGCTATCCCAGACAGGCGAAAGTCTATTACCCAAAGGATACGAGTGGCTTTCTCAATTACAGTCTCATCTACTTTGCACGAGATTCCTTTACCTATGACAGCACCGTGCTGGCCGATCAATTGGGTTTTAGGGTTGGGGATTTTCTCCTCCTCTCCGACTCTTCTTACACTCAGAGAAGAGGCGAGGGAGGACAATTTGTTCGGCTGATGAGTAATATCACCTATGATCGGAGGGAGGATTTAAAGAGGATTGTGGGGGGTGATTTTTTTGCTTCTTCAGGAGAACTTGGAAGCACTCTGAATATGGGAGGGATCAGTTTCTCGAAGAACTATAACATCGACCCTTATTTTATCAAGTATCCAGAAATCGGTTTCTCAGGACTGGCCTCCCTTCCATCAGAGTTAGAAGTTTACAGAAATGGAGTTCTGATCAAAAAGGAAAGAATCGCGCCGGGGGGATTTGACCTCAAAGATATCCCGACCTATGTGGGTGCGGGGTCCGCTGAGGTCGTCCTGAAAGATCCGTTCGGACGGGAACAGAGGATCCACCTGCCCTACTATCTTACAGATACCCTTCTAAAGAAAGGCCTCCAAGAGTATAGTTATAACATCGGTTTTTTGAGGGAGGATTTTGGGGTGGTCAGCAATCGATACGATGATTTTGCATTTTTGGGCTTTCACCGTTATGGGATCAATGATTCTTTGACGGCTGGAATAAGAGCTGAGGCTTCAAGACAGGTCCTGAGCCTTGGCCTTTCTTCCACCTACGCTATTCCGTGGCAATTAGGAGTCATCAATGCATCCGTGGCGTGGAGTGATTCGAAAGGAGGAAAAGACGGGATAGGCGGCTCGGTAGATTACCTCTATCAGGGGCAGAATCTGTCGTTCGACCTTCTTCTCAGGGGTTTTACGCGGGACTATTCCAATATCTCTATCGAAACAATGCCGGATAGGACAAAATACGAGGCGAGTGTTGGAGCAAGCTACTTCTCCTATGTACTGGGTTCCTTCTCTCTTGGCTATGCTGCCACAAAGAAATATATCGGGGTAGACGAGAAGAACCTCTTGGCGAGCTATTCAAGGAAGATCACGGATCGTTCCAATGTGATTGCAAATTTCAAAAGAGATATGGAGAGCCGTGTCAACGAGTTTAACATCTCGATCAATTACTATTTCAATTACGGCATCACCGCATCGTCAAGCTATCAAAGGACGGACGGGACTTCGAGTGAACGGGTTCAGATCCTTAAGAACCTTCCTGTTGGAGAGGGTTTCGGGGGAAGAGCCTCTTTTGAGGCAAATCAAGCGGAACCAAGGAATTTCAACAACTATGATCTCCAACTGCAATACAATGCCAGATACGGGCAATACGGTGCTGAATTCCTAAGCACAAACCGTGCGGAGACTTATTCTTTCAGTGCGGCAGGCAGTCTCGCCTTTGTCAAGGATACCCTAAATTTCAGCAGGCCTGTACAGGATAGCTTTGCCCTTGTTAAGGTGGGAAACATAAAGGATGTTCGCGTCTATTTGAGCAATCAGGAAATAGGACGCACGGGGACTTCGGGCAATGTGCTCATTCCAAATTTGGGGTCCTATTATGAGAATCAGATCTCAATCAACGATAAAGATGTTCCGATGGAATATGCGATATCCGAAGTCATGAGATACGTCTCTCCGCCGCTGAGAAGTGGCTCTCACATAGAATTCGGGGCGGTGAAGGTGCAGGGCTTTACCGGTACGTTAAAGGTGAAAGTGGGGCAGGGAACAAGACCTCTCGAATATATCGAATTCAAACTTGTAGTCGACGGAAAGGAAATCCTTTCCCCAACAGGGAAAGGAGGAGAATTTTATCTTGAAAATATAAAGGCCGGGAAATATCGAGGAGCGGTTCAGTATTTGGATAAAGATTATGCTTTTGATATAATCATACCAAAAAGCGAGGATATTATCGTAGATCTTGGAGAAATCACCTGTGAATAGGTCGATTGATTCGCCTATTTTTTCAACCTCACAATGGCAATCTTGTACGTAACCCGCCTTTCATCCGCCCTTAAATTAAGGGTGGAAAGAGGGGGGTAGGGAGGGGATGATGTATTTGGTGGCCAGAATACTTAGAACAATCTTGTTGATACTTCTATTTACTTTTTTGGGGATTTTTAAGGCAGAAGTCGGCTTATGTCAGGGATGTAGGATGAATGCGACCCCTATTAATTTTGGCAACTATGACGTTTTTTTATCTACACCTCTGGACGCAGTTGGCATAATCACTCTAAATTGTGATCGACATGTGCGGACGGCCACCGTGACGCTAAACCAAGGTCTGTACGGAACGTTTAGTCCCAGAAGAATGAAGCGATCAGGAGGCACTGATTTATTAGACTATAATGTCTTCACTGACGTGACAAGGACGGCGATATTTGGAGATGGATCTGGAGGATCAAGTTCTGTATTCGTAAACAGACCTGGTCCTGGGAATAGAGACTGGATTGCGAATATTAATATGTATAGCAGGATTCCTCCCGGCCAAAATGTTTCGGTCGGATCTTACTCCGATTCACTCACGGCTACCGTTACTCCATAGGGAATTAAAGAAGAGAAGCTTTCACTCTAAAGGGGAATGGGTAAGTCCCCGGCTGGATGTTCTTATGGAGTTGGAATTTGTAAGAAAGATCTTTCACTTCAGTGTTGCTTCCTGAATAAGCTTGATGAACAAACCCACCCTGGGGTGAGAGAGTAACCATTCTCCCTTTATCCGTTACCAATACTTCTTCAAAGAGTTCGTTGCTGCCCTCAAAAAATAACGCATAACCGTTCCTGGCGTTCGTTCTAATCTGTAAGATCGTTCCGGAAGGTATCTCAACGAATCCTTTTTTGAGATCCGCCTCAGTCACGTTAACCGTGGCTTCTTGATGAATGATAGATTGTGAAACCCTGGCCATCACCGTTGCAGATACGACGATTGTGGCCTTACCGCTCTCGGCAAAACAGAAACTACAAGAATACGCCGTTACCAGGATTACCAATACTGTCAGAGTTAATATCTTTTCGAAGTTCATTCTGCCTCTAACCCTCTCTATCCACATTTATTTCCTTCTCGAGGAATTTTCTCAGGTGAAATACCAAATAAAAAACCGGGTTACCATTTGATAATGCCACGGTAATCCGGTTTTTCCAGTTTCAACTTCGGCAACCTGGCTGTCCCGAAAGATCGGGACCCGTGGCTTTCCGTCCCACGATTACTCGTGGTTTGGCTTTATCGGGATTCAATATTTTATTTTCGATTGTTGAAATAGCAAATATAGTGCCAATCATATTAAACATATAAGACCTCGAAATTAAAGAAGATTTTTGAATTACATTTCTTAAAGTTATGGTTTGACAATTGACAAATTGTCTTTAACGGATTTCATATCCTCTAATTCCTCCTCAGACCTTTACAAGCTTTTTTGAGAGTTGATGTTCCCTTACAACTGACAATTTGTTCAAGCCTTCCGTTTTTAGTTAATTTTCTTTAAGAGCTCTCACATATTTCATTCGAAGTAAATGGGGGAAACTTGGTACTTTGTGCCGGTGGGTTCTGTATTTTTGGACATTGTTGATGGAAGTGCCCTGAGGATTTTTCTTAGAATTGTCATTCCGGCCCCGTATCAAGTACCCCGTGTCAAGCACGGGGCAGGCTAAGGCAGGTTTCCCAAGTCCGGCATGACGGATAACGTTGTTTATGGCTCTAATTAAGTCTGGCCCTTCTTCTCGAAGCGATATAGGGTTCTTGGGTTCACTTTCAGGATTTCTGAAGCGATTCTTTTATTTCCGCCGACCTCTTTGAGTATCTCTCTTATATATTCGGACTTGATATCGTCCAAAGATTTGCGGTCGTTCACCCCCTTCTTAATCATTTCCGAGAACCCCTCCGTCAGATCCTTTGGGAAATCGCTGGGTGCCAGGTAATCCTGGTCGGTCATGATCACGGCCCTTTCGATGGCGTTTTCCAATTCTCTAACGTTCCCCGGCCAATGATACTCTAAAAGGAGCTTGATTGCCTCCTTGGAGATGCCCTTGATCTCCTTTTTTGCTTCCTTGGAATAGGAATCAAGAAAATGGTAAGCGAGTAAAGGGATATCTTCTTTTCTGTTTTTGAGATCGGGGAGGAAAATAGGGAACACATGAAGGCGATAGAAAAGGTCTTCCCGAAATTTTCCCTTCCTCATATTTTCTTCCAAATTTTCGTTGGTGGCTGCAATCATCCGGACATCGATCTTTGTTCTCTCCGTGCTTCCCACCTTCATCACTTCCTTCTCCTGAAGGACTCTCAGGAGTTTCACTTGAACAGAGGGGAGGATGGTGGAGATTTCATCTAGGAAGAGAGTCCCACCATCCGCCTCTTCGAATAAACCCTTTTTCGCCTGGACCGCTCCGGTGAAGGCGCCCTTGGTGTGTCCAAAAAGTTCGCTTTCCACCAGCGTCTCAGGGATGGCCCCGCAGTTGAAGGGGATGAAGGGCCGATCCGCCCTGGGACTGTTATAGTGGATGGCTTTGGCCACTAATTCTTTGCCGGTTCCGCTTCCCCCGTAGACAATCACCGTGCTGTTTCCAAGAGCCACTTTTTCGATCAGAGAGAAAATTTCCTGCATCTTCTTGCTTTTTCCGATAATATTGCCGAATTCAAATTTCTTCCTGACCTCCATCCTCAGGAGCCGATTTTCCCTAAGGAGGAGGCTTTCCTTCTGGGCTTTGGAGATGCGGATCAAGAGATCGTTCAAATCGATTGGCTTCGTGATATAGTCGGTGGCTCCTATCCTCATTGCCTCCACTGCTGTCTCGATCGTTCCGTAAGCTGTCATCAGGATAACCATGACTTCCGGCCGGGTTCCCTTGATGGTTCTTAGGAGTTGGATGCCGTCCATCTCCGGCATCTTCAGGTCGGTCAATACCAGATCGAAGACGTCTTTTTCAATCTTCTGAAGGGCTTCGGAGCCGTTCTGGGCAGCCTCTGCGCTAAATCCTCCCATCTGTGAAAGACCTTTTCGAATCATGTCCCGGACGGGAGCTTCATCATCGACCACCAATATTTTCATGGACTCCACATCGGACTCCTTTTAGCAGTATTCTTACCAAAAATTGATTCGTAAATCAATGGAAATCATTTTCTCCAGAATTCTCCATTCAAAACCTTCAACAAAATGCTCGGTAGCGTCAAGTGTTTTGTGTCAGCAAAAGAAATGGAGTCGCTGTTCGTTGTTTAAGATTCTCATGAGTGAAGACTGAGAATAGAATCCGTTCC
>JAPVTA010000011.1:0-14703 GCA_047519465.1 Thermodesulfobacteriota bacterium
ATATCATGTTCCCAAGGGGATACCCCATTCGGGTGAATCGAAGAAAGGAACGAGGACGATTTACGCTTTTGGAAGCAAGCGGGCCAAAAGACTGAACGAGAAGTAATGCAAATGCATTAAGTCTTGTTACTACGCGCAGGGGCACCCCCTCACCCTATCCCTCTCCCCTGCCTTCGCCGAAGCGGCTTCGCGCAGGCAGGCCGCGGGGGAGAGGGAAGGGTGAGGGGACGGCTTTTGAGAGGAAAGGATGGACGCTGAGGGATTATTGTATCTTCTTATCTTTGTCGCCGCCGGAGTTGTCCTTTGGATCTATATCAAGAATAGGATGGAGCGGGATAAAGCCACTAAAGCGGCTTGGCATACCTTTGCCGAGATGAAAGGGCTTCAGGAAGGAAAGCCTGAAGATCCCTCTGATCTTCTCTTTTACGGCAAGAATCAAGGATTTCCTTTTACCTTAAAACGAGTGATGGTTGAAGGAAAACCGGTCGGCAGAGTCAGATTGTTCGGACAAGACATTACTTTCAGACGTGGAGACACTTATCATATCTACACGCAGATGAGGATCCAGTTATTCGATTTACCGAAGGGTCTCCGAATCTGCAACGAGACATTGCTCCGTAAGGTGAGCAAGACCCTGGGGGCTCAGGATATAAGAACAGGCGACCAGGAGCTTGATGAAACTGCGGTGATCAAAGGAGTTGACCCCGAGGAGGTCAAGCAGTTTTTAACAGCCGAAAGGTGTTCTGCAATAAAAAAATATCTAAGGGAATTGGATCCGATTGAAGTTCGAGAAGATGCAATCTACCTGGAACGGAAAGGCGTGGTTAAAGAGATAAGTGATCTGGAAAGACTCTATTCTTTGATGGGGACATTCGCCTTATCCCTCTCAAGGCCTCGGCCGGATACTCCATCACCCTCTGCTTCTGAGGGGGTGGCAAATGCTTCGCACGGATGGGGTCAGGCCTTGACACAGGACAGGCTGAAGAGGTGATCGAAAAGAATACTTCACCAAAATCGATACGTAACAGCGGCGCGGATTCGTTCTTCGAAGATCCTTAGGGAGAAAGATAATGAAAAGTGTAAAAAGGTGGCCCTTCGCAATAACGGGAGTATTTCTTTTATTTGTCGTATCACCTGCATTGGCAGAAAAGTGGAGCCAACGTTATATCGAAGGTCTTCCGGATTCTGCCTTCGCTGCTATTGAAACTACGAAGGACGGGAAAAAAGTCCGACATCTTCCCCATCATAATCATTCAGGAGAGATTGATATTGATCATTTGAGGAGCGCATTGGGCAGAATTCATCAGGTAAAGTGGATAGATCCTGCAAACTTCGCAAAAGCCAAAGATCATTTGGATCAACACTATCAGGTCTATAAGCAGGACCGGGCTAAGGCTCGTGGGTTGGAACATCCCGTTAATATTAATGCAGCATCGATCAATGAATTAATGCAACTGCCTCACATTGGGGAAAAGCTTGCTACAGCCGTAATCGAATATCGAAAAACCTATGGAGGTTTCAAAACCATATCCGAGCTAACGCATGTTCCTGGCATTGGAAACAAAATATTTGGGGACATCGAGGATCTCATCACAGTAGAATAAATTTAGTCACTATTGGAACAGGAAATCAAAGGTTCCTTTAGCTGTCCTGGCTAACATTTGACTTGACGGACAGTGTCAGGTAACCCCTCTTGCAGCTTCCACCTACTACTATTCACTCTAAGTTAGCTCTGGTAGTTAACGATTACGGTTAGGAATGTGCATAAAAAAGGCATGGCCACTTTGGACCCTGCCTCTGTATGCCTGCTCGGTGGCTTGCTCCTCCAACTTAAGGGACTCGTCTAAATCGCATCGTAACTGGTCCTACAGCTGAGCGTCCGGACCAATTTAAGTCCTCTCCTTTTAGCGTGAGCTCAATGGGACTGAAACGACCATACCACCAAAGTTTGTACTTCCCCCTCTCTTTGATTACATTCGCTTCAATTCTGCGCCAGCCTTCAAGCATGCCTACGGCGGGGGCAGCAGTTTGCCACCAATAAAGGCTAGCCTTTTCCTCGTCGATTTTCTCTACGATTATAAGAAAGCGCATCTCAGCATCAGACCCCTCCCATTTACCAAAAAAAGCTGATAATTCTTTTGGTAACGAAGGGTCCGGTTGGACGATTTGAAGGTCAGATGGCATAGCAGGGAAAGCCATCACCATAGGACAAAGCAAAACACTCACCAATACAATGCTTACTGCCAATACGACGAATGTTTTCATAATTTTCCCCCAACGATGAATCAGGTGAAGGTATGGGTAGGCACCCCAAAAGGAATGCCTACCTTATTCTATCAATAATCAATAGGGTTGTCCTGTGAATATATTGATTCGCGTAGCAGTCACAGCAGCCGGATTTAATCCTTGGCCAAGACAAACAGCATTTGGTTTGTTTGTGTCACCAAGTCCCTTCGCACTAGGATCAACGAACATAGAAGTAGTTGGGCCTGTGTTAGCCGTAGCAGCCGGATTTGCTCCTTGACCAAGGTAAACACTATATACCTGTCCGGTTGATGCACCTTTCCTAAGTCAATGAATGTGGGGGAAGGATTATGAATCCTCCCCCCGTGAACGTTACTTGGGTGCAACCGGCATTCCATTCTGGTCAATTCCAGGATTATACTGACCATGATCTGTCGTCACTGTAACTTCAATCTTAGACGGAGCGGAAGCACATCCATTCTGATCGATCCCAGGACTATATGGAGCGAGGATAATCCTAACTTCCGGCTGTGAGAGATATTGGGGAGCAGCGGCACCCGTGGATGGATCGATACCTGGTTGATATGCCATTGCCATTCCAGAAATTAACACTACCGAAATCACCATAGCCATCACTAACAAATTCTTCTTCATTTTTTTTCCTCCTTAATTTTATTGCTTAGAATGTCATGTCTTTAGATTGAATGGTCTCCATTACTTATTCACCTCTCGATTTAGCCCATAGGAAATCACCTCCTTTCAGAGTGACGTAACGATCTGCTTTTTAGAGTCCATTTTGAGATTGACCCCATTTTAAGCATATGATATAGTTCGGTACGGTACGTACCGTCGCATTTTTTTAATTCCTTCCGGTCCTGATAAAATCTCCTGTGGTTTCAGTGAGATCTGTGGGGATCCAAAAATGGCGGGAACTGCCGAATCTCATCCCATCACAATCGACCTCAATCAATTCAAGCTCCATATTGCCCTCAAGAATAGAATTGAACTGACCCTTCATTTCAACTCACCCTCCCGAAGGTTTTACCTCTCCGTGATTGCGTTTGTCGTTAACGAGATGAAAAGACAGGGGAAAATTACGTCCATCCCCCTGGAACGACATCATGACCTCCTTGCTTTGCTGAACGACACAATTGGGGAGTCTGCCGGCTCATCAGAGACAGAGAATTTGTTGTCAAGGATCTACAGAAAATGGCAACACGCCCTGCCCAACCTGGAAGAGGCCCCGCTTTTCATGGTTCTTGGAAGGAAAAAGGGATATGAGGAAGGGTTTGGCAAAACCTATCCCTTTACCGAAACTGAAAAAGATAGCTGGGCAAATCTTTTTGAGTACAAAGGGAGCTATGAGAATGTCAGGCTTAAATTCGCCATAGACAAAATAGGAGCAACCTTAAATGACATTGTCATCCTATATGAGGACTCCTTGAACGCTGATGCGTGGGAAAGGTTCATATCCAGTCTCAAAGAGAAGAAAGCAGAACCTGATAAACCCGTTTCGGAAGAACCAGAGGTTGCAGCTCCTCCGTTGGAAAGAAGAAAAACATTATTGCCAGGCAGGTATCGCTGGGTGGCCCTAATGGCCGCAATCGTGGTCGTGCTGGGAACGGCCGCATTAGTGATCTGGAAAACCTATTTAAGACCCAGTCGGGGCGATGTTGCTTCTATTACGAAGATGGCATTCCCTCTACCGGATAAGCCCTCTATCGCAGTGCTGCCGTTTGTTAACTTGAGCGGAGACCCAAAGCAGGAATTCTTTTGCGACGGGATCACCGAGGAAATCATCACCGCCCTCTCCAAGGTACCAAGGCTGTTTGTGATCGCCCGAAATTCGACCTTCGCTTACAAGGGGAAGCCAGTGAAGGTCAAGCAGGTGAGCGAAGAGCTGGGTGTTCAGTATGTGCTGGAAGGCGGCATTCAGAAGTCTGGCGACCGTGTTCGGGTTACCGTCCAGTTGATCAATGCTCTCACGGGAAATCACCTTTGGGCGGAGCGGTACGAGCGTGATCTGAAAGACATATTTGCCTTGCAGGATGAGATCACCAGAAAGATCTTGATGGGCGTGCATGAGACTTTTGGGGGATTTGGGGGAGAAATTTCAGGTTATCGAAGGTATGCCGAAAAATATTACAGAGGGAAGCAAGGTCTCGATTGCTATCTTAAGTTAATAGAAGCAAGGGATTACCGCAACCGTATGAATATCCAGGATAACAACATCGCCCGGCGGATGGCAGAGGAGGCGATTGGGATGTGTCCCGAGAATCCAATGGGCTATACTTACCTCGGTTGGAGCTACCTTTATGATTATGTGCTAGGCAACACGAAGTCCCCTCGGAAGACTCTTGAAAAAGCTATAGAACTGGCCCAAAAAAGCCTTGCAATAGATGATTCCATAGCCACTACCCACTCCTTATTGTGTCTGCTCTATAGCACTAAAAGGGAATATCACAAAGCGATTGCTGAAGGGGAACGGGCTGTGGCCCTCAACCCCGGTTCGGCGGCATCCCTTCTCTGTTATGCCTATAGTCTAAACCAAGCCGGCAGGCCAGAGGAAGCCATTCCGTTATGCCAAAAAGTAATCCGACTCAACCCCTTTTGCAACTCCGATTTATATCGCATTTTCGGCGGGGCACTCTGGCTTACGGGCCGGTTTGATGAGGCGGTTTCGGCGCTTAAGAAGGGAACTCAGCTTGCGCCTGATGACATTTTCATTCGTATTAATCTCGTTGCTACATACAGTCAGATGGGTCGTGAGAAGGAGGCCCGTGCTGAAGCTGCAGAAGTTCTCAGGATAAATCCGAAGTTCTCATTGAATTATTTTGAAAAGATCCTTGCGTTAAAGGATCAGTCAAAAAAAGATGAATTTATTAATGCTTTGCGTAATGCAGGCCTTAAGTGAAGAGACAGGCGACAACAGGATAACACTGAAAGCAGGCTGGTCCGGGCTCTGCCCGCTTTGTATAGCTTGGGTGCCGGGTGTTTTGGGAATCGTCAAAGCGACGACAGGTTCCCAAAAACCTGAAGCTTCTAAAGGTTTCGATTTGGAAGAGATATTGATATCTAAAGGCAGACAAGACCCGCTCTGGTTCTCTATCCCCCGAAGTTATTAAAGGGGAGGCACATTTTATCGATTACCAATTGAAGTCGAGCATACTTTGCCAAATTGGCCCCTTGAGGAAGAACTCACCATCACATTTGACAGTGTCTGTATAGCCAAATCCTGACTTTCACACTTTAGTTTCCCTCTTTCACCCACTTCCTTTTTTATTGTAAAATAGTTTTATGAACCAATTTAAGCTTGTTTCCGAATTCCAGCCCAAAGGCGATCAGCCTCAAGCCATTGAATCATTGAGCGACGGTGTCCTGGAAGGAGCTCAGCACCAGGTCCTCTTAGGTGTGACTGGGTCTGGAAAGACCTTCACCATGGCCAATGTGATTGAGAGAGTCCAGAAGCCCACGCTGGTCATTTCCCATAATAAGACTCTGGCCGCCCAGCTTTACGGCGAATTCAAAGAGCTCTTCCCGGAAAATGCGGTCGAATTTTTCGTCAGTTATTACGATTACTATCAACCCGAAGCCTATATCCCCTCTACCGATACCTACATCGAGAAGGACACTCAGATCAATGAAGAGATTGACAAGATGCGACACTCCGCCACGCGCTCCCTTCTGGAAAGAAACGACGTCATCATTGTTGCCAGCGTCTCATGTATCTACGGCCTCGGGTCTCCGGAGGCTTACCATGGAATGCTCCTTTATCTGGAAAAGGGAATGGAAATCTCAAGGGAAGATATCCTTTCAAAATTGGTCGATATTCAGTACGAGCGGAACGATATCGATTTTCACCGGGGGACCTTCCGAGTTCGAGGGGATGTGATCGAAGTCTTCCCCGCCCATGAGGAAAGCCGGGCGGTTCGGATCGAGCTCTTTGGAGACCGAGTCGAAGACATCTCTGTAATCGATCCTATTAAGGCAAAGGTCGTCGAACGTTTGGACAAGGTTCCCATCTATCCGGGAAGCCATTATGTCACTCCTCCTGACCGCTTGGAGAAAGCGATTCTGAGCATCCGGGAAGAATTAAAGGAAAGGCTGGAATGGTTTAGATCCAAGAATCAGCTTCTGGAGGCACAGAGACTCGAGCAGAGAACAAAATTCGATTTGGAGATGCTTAAAGAACTGGGTTACTGCCAAGGGATCGAAAATTATTCCCGCCATCTGACAGGAAGAAGAGCTGGAGAACCTCCTCCCACGCTTCTGGACTATTATCCGAAGGACTGTCTCTTATTCATCGACGAAAGTCACGTCACCATTCCCCAACTGATCGGGATGTACCGGGGAGACCGATCAAGGAAAGAGACGCTGGTGGAATATGGGTTCCGACTTCCGTCTGCGTTGGACAACCGGCCTCTCATGTTTGAGGAGTTCCAGGAACGGGTTCGTCAGGTCGTCTATGTCTCAGCCACGCCGAGCGATTACGAGATGAAGAAGAGCAAAGGGAGCGTTGTGGAACAGATCATTCGCCCCACGGGCTTGAGCGACCCGAGCCTCGATGTCAAACCGGCGAAGAATCAGGTCGACGATCTGTTGGCTGAGATACAGAAGCGCGTGAAGGGAAAGGAGCGAGTCCTTGTCACCACGCTCACGAAGCGGATGGCCGAAGATCTGACCGAATATTATGCCGACCTCGGAATCCGGGTGAAATACCTCCATTCCGATATTGACACCCTCGACCGTGTGGAGATCATCAGAGACCTCCGGCTAGGAAAGTTCGATGTCCTCATCGGGATCAATCTTCTAAGAGAGGGACTCGATCTTCCCGAGGTTTCGCTGGTTGCCATTCTGGATGCGGATAAGGAAGGTTTTTTGCGGTCTGAGAAATCTCTCATCCAGACTTTTGGGAGGGCTGCACGAAATGTGAACGGCCAGGTTATCCTGTACGCGGATAAGATGACCCAGTCGATGGATCAGGCAATTTTAGAGACGAACCGGAGAAGGAAGATACAGGAAGAGTACAACAGAGTTCACGGGATTACGCCGCAGACCGTGAAGAAATCGGTTCGAAACATTATGGCTTCCGTTTACGAAGCGGACTATCTTACCGTTCCTGCCGTTTCCGATGCCAAGGAAGAATATGTTCCTCTTAAAGAGATCCCGACAATGATCCAAAAGCTAAGAAAGGAAATGAAGGAAGCGGCCAGTCATCTGGAGTTCGAACGAGCCGCAGAGCTCAGAGACAGGATCTATCGTCTTGAAGAGACGGCATTGAAATTCGGGTAAGAAATGCGGACGCCATCGGAAAATGGTTTTTGCTCTACCAGGTTCCGGGTCGAAAGAGGCGTCCTTTGGAGCGTGGCCAGCGCTCTCCGATCTGTTTCATCCTGCCGAAGTACATCGAGAAATTAAGTCCTAAGGCCGTGAGCCAGTTTGTCAGCGGCGCTCGGAACATTCTTCGGAAGATCGAGCGCGGTGCTGAGCAATATTTCTTAGCCCAGAGGAATCCCTCCTCCAGTTCTTCGGGCGACATATGGACGGGCCTGAAGAGGACATGAGAACCGTCGTAAAGCCGCCAGTCGGAGGATTCGTGTAAAAGCCTTCCTTCATTGCTCAGTTTGGTTCTGAGGCGGGTAGCGGGGTAGGGGGTGAGGATACCGAATACAGGGACCTGGATGCCAGTCTCTTGCACGAAGTCCACTGTCCTGCGGAAGATGTCTTTTCGGTCGTTTTCGTGACCGAAGATGAAAGCACCTTCCACAATGATGCCGAAGTCGTGGAAGATCTTGATATCCTCCTTCATTCGATCCGCCCGGACCCACGATTTGTGCGAGGTGTCCAGATTCTCCTGGGAGATCGATTCAAAGCCGATGAAGAGCTCGATGCAGCCAGATCTTACGGCGAGGTCGAGTAATTCACGATCCTTTGTGAATGCAACTGAAGCAAAACTTCCCCACTTTATCTTAAGGGGCACGAGGGCCCGAAAGAGCGCCTTCGCATAATGGGGATTGCCGCCGATATTGTCATCGACGAAGAAGACCGTTTTCGACGAGGCCTGTTCGAGGGAAGTGCGGAGGTCACGGACGACATCCTCCACGGGTCGCAGGCGGTATCTGTGTCCAAAGAAGGGAGTGACGGAACAGAAATCACAATCGTGAGGACAACCGCGCGTGGCTTGGATGGAGTGGATGAAGCGGCGATGTCTGGGATGAAGGAGGTCGAATCGCGGGTGCGGCACTTTCGTAATATCCGGAAGCTCCTCGCTCTTATAGATCCCCTTCATCGTGCCATCTTCCAGATCCGACAGAACGCGGTCGAACGCCCCCTCGGCTTCCCCCACGACCACGGCATCCGCATGCTGGAGAGATTCTTCCGGCAGGGACGAAGGGTGCATGCCCCCCATCAAAACAGGTACGCCTTTATCGCGAAAATGGTCTGCCAGATCGTAAGCGCGAGGGGCATTGAGGGTGAGCGTCGAGATACCAACAAGGTCGGCCTTTTGGTCGAGATCGATCTCCTCGATGGCTTCGTCGACGATGTTTACTTTCCAACTCTCGGGGAATAGGGAAGCAACCGTGATGACGCCCAGGACGGGAAAAACAGAAAGAGGCTGTTCCGCCACGACTGCAAGCTTTTCCGTTGCATGGATCAGGAGAGCCTTCGGCATATGTGGGCAAAGTATAAAGTACTCCTGCCCCAAAAACCAGGCTCCCTCCTTCTTACTCACTTAGAAAAGTCTTTTCCATCAATCCAAATCCCCATTTATGAAACTGTCTCTGCGAGTGAAACGAAGCCCTGTCCCGAGCGACGCGAGGGAACCCTTGAGATTGCCACGGGCTTCGCCCTCGCAACGACGTGTCGGCAAAAGGGCTCTCCTTTATGAATAGGGGCTGAGAATGCCCTCAGCGTTGCTTTTCCGAAATAATTTGCGATAATTAAGCATGGAGATGAATACCTTAGATCAAAAAATTGGCCATCTGCCCACCGCCCCCGGCGTTTATCTTTTTAAGGATAAAAAGGGAGCGATTCTTTATGTGGGAAAGGCGGGGAACATTCGACACCGGGTCAACTCCTATTTTCAGAATCCGGATGGAAAGGATTTGAAAACGTTGACGATGTTAGGAAGGGTGGCTGACATCGATACCATGGTCACCGATACAGAAAAAGAGGCCTTCATCCTGGAAGATACCCTCATCAAGACGCACCGTCCCCGCTATAACGTGAAGCTCAGGGACGATAAGAATTACCCGTGTCTCAAACTGTCACTGGACGAAGAATATCCAACGTTATGTATTGTGCGACGGATCAAGAAAGACGGCTCACTTTACTTTGGCCCTTATCCTTCTGCCACCTCCCTCAGGGAAAGCCTAAGGGTCATCCGCAGGCTTTTTCCTATCCGGACCTGCACAGATACCAAGTTCACCCATCGGTTGAGGCCCTGCATCAATTATGAGATGGATCGGTGTCCCGGCCCTTGTTGCGAAGCGGTCGATCCAACGAGATACCGAGAGGTGGTTCAACAGGTGAGGATGTTCCTTTCCGGGAAGAATACGGATTTATTGGAGAGCCTGGAAAAAAAGATGGAAGAAGAGTCCGAGAAACTCCACTTTGAAACGGCTGCCAAAATCAGAGACCAGATCGCCTCTATTGAGCGGGTGATCGAAAAACAGAAGATCGTCTCGCAGGATTTCCTCGATCAAGATGTGATCGGATTCCATCGCCGGGACCACCGCCTCGTCGTCTATCCATTCTTCGTCAGGGCGGGAAGGCTGATGGGAGGGAGAGGCTTTGTTTTCCCTTCCACCGGGCTCCTCGACGAGGAGGTCCTCTCGTCGTTTCTGTCTCAATATTACCGGGAGGGCAAATTCATTCCCGAACAGATCCTGGTCCCGAGGCTCATTCCCGACCAGGATTTTGTGGAGCAATGGTTGACGGAGTTGAAAGGGAAGAGGGTTCGGATCTCTGTTCCCGCCAAAGGAGATAAAAAACGTCTTCTCGAGTTGGCTTGTGAAAATGCTGAAAAGTTTCTTCTTGTCAAGGATGAACTGGAAAAGGACGAGGAAAAACTTTTAGCCCTCCTAAAGGAAAGGCTTCACCTGAGAAGAGTGCCCCGGAGGATTGAGGCTTTCGATATCTCGAACCTCCAGGGGGGGAACGCTGTTGGATCCCTGGTCTTTTTTGAAGATGGGAAGCCCAATAAAGAACGATACCGTCATTTCAGGATTAAAACGGTAGAAGGGGCAGACGATTACGGCATGATGTACGAAGTCCTCCTCCGCCGGTATCAAAAGGCCGTCGAAGAAAATGATCTTCCGGATTTGATTTTGTTAGATGGTGGAAGAGGTCAATTGAATGTGGCCAAAGAAGTACTCAAAGAGCTGAAGATCAACGGAGTGGATCTCATCAGCCTGGCCAAGGAGAGGGTGATTGAAAAGCCTGGCCCTTCAGAGATGAGAAAGACTGAGGAAAAAGTCTTCCATCCTCAATTCAAGGAACCTATGGTTTTGGGAAGACGTTCGCCCATGCTTCATCTTCTTGACCGAATTCGGGATGAGGCCCATCGCTTTGCCGTCACGTACCACAAGAAGGTGAGAAGCAGGGAGACCGTCAAGTCGGAGCTTGGAGAGATCCCTGGGATCGGCCAGGTCAGACAAAAAGAGCTATTGAAATTTTTTGGAACGGTCGAGGAGATCAAAAAAGCCACGACCGAAGAGTTGGCCAAAGCTCCAAAGATGAATGCAACGTCGGCACAGAATGTTTATCGGTTTTATCACAGCAGGAAAGAATAGATTCTTGTCAGGGAATAACAGAAGGGGTGCCGTCCACCAGCGCGCCCCTTTTTGTTATTCTTTGCAAGAAGTGATGATTGAATGGGTCAGGCTTGCCCCTTTTCACAACGGAACCAGGACGAAAAGGTGACGTTGAAGCCGGCCTTCTTGAAATCTTTGACAATCGGGTCGGGCTCATTCGTTTTTAGTCGAAGGACAATCATCCAATCCTTCTTTTCGGGTCTGGGCATGGACATCATACTCAGGATGACCGTATGGTGCTGATTCACGATTGAAACGATCTTCTCGAGATCACCCAACTTCCCGCCTAATTCCTCGATGGTAATCCTCGATCCTTCCTCCTTCAGGCCTAAGACACGCGTCACAAACCTGATGATATCCGACTCCGTTGTAATACCAACCACTTTCCCGTTTTCCACCACCGGGAACGAGCCGATCTTCTTCTCTTGCCCAAGTCTCAAGGCCTCCTCGAAAGGCGTATCGGGCGTAATCGTCACGGGATTCTTCTTCATAATTTCTTTTACCTTCATTTTTGCAAGGAGATAGTTCAACTCGAATACGCTCAGCGATGTGGCCGGTGAGGGTGAAGCCTCAAGAAGATCGTGTTTCGTGACGATACCCACCAGTTTACCCTTGTCCACGATGGGGAGCCTTCGGATATTGTTTTCTTTCATTATCTTTTGGGCGTCCAGGACCAGTGTTTCACTATCCGCTATAACTGGATTTCTTGTCATCACATCTTTGATTCTCATTTTTTGTCCCTCCTCCTTTTTCCTGTATTAATATAATCATCAACGCCCCACTCCGCAATCAAAATAAGAAGAATGGAGCATTATTTCTATCTTAGTAATTCCTGCCAAGAGAGTCAAGATCAAAATTCCCGCCCCAATATTCTTCTCCCTTTGATTGAGGGGGGCAGGGGGAGAGCCGGGTCAAGTCCCGCGGTTTCCCGCATCCCTCCAAGCCGGGGGTTTCCAGTCCCGAGCACCGACGGCCGGGAGCCTAGGCTGCACCCGTTACTGGCCGATGGATCGAAATTTTTGTTACCTTCAGAAGAACCCCTTTGCTTTTAGCAACTCTGCGGTGAGAATAGCGCCTCCGGCCGCGCCCCGGACGGTGTTATGCGAAAGGCCCACGAACCGGTAGTCGAAAACCTCACATTTTCTCAGCCGTCCGACAGTCACCGCCATACCTCTCCCTGCGTCTCGGTCCATCCGCGGCTGAGGTCTATCCACTTCTTCTCGGTAGATAATGGCGTCCGAGGGGGCAGAGGGGAGCTCCAGTTTCTGAGGCTCGCCGGAGAAGCTTTTCCAGATCTTCATAACCTCCTCTATTGACGGCTTTCGCCCGTTGAACTTCATGCTCACGCACGCCATGTGCCCGTCTAAGACGGGAACGCGGTTGCAGTGAGCTGAAATCTTGAACGAGTTGTCGGGTATGACTCTCCCCTCGCGAAGCTGTCCCAGGATCCGCATGGGCTCCAATTCTGACTTCTCTTCCTCACCCTTAATAAAGGGAATGACGTTGTCTATCATCTGCAGGGAGGCGGGACCCGGAAATCCGGCCCCGGAGACCGCCTGAAGTGTCGTCACGATGACCGCGTCGAACCTATAGCCCGCCTCGATCAAGGCGAAGAGCGGAGTGACATAGCTCTGGATACTGCAGTTTGGTTTAACGGCGATGAGCCCTTTTTGCCAGCCCCTCTGTGCGCGCTGGAATCGGATCAGCTCCGCATGGCCCGGATTTACCTCCGGCACCATCATCGGCACGTCCGGCGTACTCCGATGTGCCGAGTTGTTCGATACTACCGGGATACCGGTCTTCGCGTATTCCTCCTCAAGTTTTCGTACGGTGTCTTTGTCCGCTTCAATGGCCGAGAATACCAACTCGCATTTCCCTTTCGCGGATTCCACAAGATTCGCGTCTTGGACCATAAGAGCCTTGACCCGCTCCGGAATCGGCTCAGGCATGAGCCAGCGTCCGGAAACGGCCTCTAAGTATGTCTTGCCCGCAGACCGAGGGGAGGCTGCGACATACGTCACTTCGAACCAAGGATGATTCTTGAGCAGTCTGATATAGTTCTGGCCGACCATGCCGGTTCCACCGATTACCCCTACCTTAACTTTCTCCATTATTCTCTCTCCGTTTCTTTTTCTGCTTGTGACAAGGACCAAACTATAAGTCGTATTTTCAAGCGATTTTAGAACGATAGGTGAACCTTGTCAATCAAAATGTAAGACAAGACATAATCCCACAGTCTCGGGTGCAACGGGATCGAAGCAGTCTTCTCTCCGACTTAGCCTCCTTCCAGAGCAGAAATAACCTCGTGAACCTTCTTTTCAACAAGATTTTTAATCTCGTTGAGTCGATCCTGAGTCAGGGCCTCAAACCGGAGGACGAGTGCGGGTTGCGTGTTTGAAGCCCTCACCAATCCCCATCCGTCCTCAAACCTTGCCCTCACCCCATCCACGTCGACCACCGGGTAGTCTCTTCTCAAGGTTTCCCTTACTGCTTCGACAACCCTAAATTTGATCTCATCCGAACAATCGACTCGGATTTCAGGCGTAATAAATGTTTTCGGGACATCGCTGAGGAGCCGGGATAATTTCTTGTCTGTCTTGGAAAGGAGCTCAATGAGGCGGCACGACGCATAGATCGCGTCATCGTAACCAAAATAGCGGTCCGCAAAAAAGATGTGTCCGCTCATCTCACCGCCGAGGGCAGCCTTTTCTTCCCTCATCTTCTCCTTGATCAGGGAATGGCCTGTTCTCCACATCATTGCCCTACCGCCGTGTTTCTGAATATCATCAAACAGGTTCTGGGAACATTTCACCTCTGCCACAAAGGTAGCTCCCTTCTTGTCCTTCAGTATCTCCCTTGAGAAGAGGATCATCAGCTGATCCCCCCAGATGATGTTTCCCTGATCATCCACCACTCCGATCCGATCCGCATCTCCATCATACCCGATTCCCACATCCGCCCGGGTCTTCTTCACGCGATCGATTAGAACTCTTAAATTCTCCGGGATGGTCGGGTCTGGGAAGTGATTTGGGAACCGGCCGTCCACCTCACAATAGAGCTCTTCCAACTCACAACCCAGATCTCTGAGGAGCGGTCCTGCCACAACCCCCGCCGTCCCATTCCCCGCATCGATCACGACCTTCAACTTTCTTTTGATGTGAATATTCTTTCTAACATAATCCTGGTAAGGTCGTATGATTTCACCTTCAGAAAGGTTTCCCTTACCCGCCACAAATTTTCCTTTTTCAATCAAACGCCTCAGATTCTGAATCTCCTCTCCAAAGATGGTGCTTTTCCCCACGGATACCTTAAACCCGTTGAATTCCGGAGGATTATGACTTCCGGTGACTACCATTCCCCCGTCTTTATTAAGATGGAAAACGGAAAAATAATAGACGGGGGTTGGACACAGACCAATATCAACGACATTGCATCCGGTGGAGATGAGCCCTTCGATCAGGGCCTCCTCAAAAGCCTCTGAGCTGAGCCTTCCATCCCTTCCTACGACCAATTCTCTTCGATCCGATTGAGCCATATAAGTTCCGAACCCTTGACCCAACGTCCTGACAATGGCGGGGATCAGATCCTTATTGACGACCCCACGAATATCATACTCCCTGAAAATTTGAGGGTTGATCTGCAT
>JAPVTA010000012.1:0-13946 GCA_047519465.1 Thermodesulfobacteriota bacterium
GACAGTTAGAGCTGCGGGTAGAGGGATACACTGAAGAAGAGGTTCCAGAAGGAGGGGAAGGAGAAACGGGAGCAGAGGCGGCTGCCTGAGAATAGAAACTGGGTTCCTGTTTTCATAGGAAAAAACCCTGGATTCCGGGTCAAGCCCGGAATGACAAACAAGGGAATGACAAACAAGGGAATGACAATTCAGAATCATTACACTGGAAAATAATAATTAAGGAGATACAGAATGGAGAAGATCGGAAATGCCAAGAATTTGAAGCGTGGAGAATCGGTCGATTTTCATTATAAGGGGAAGGAGGGGATATTGGTAAGAACCAAGAAAGGCAAGCTGGTTGCATACAGTAAGGTTTGCCCGCACGAAGGAGGCACCATTGTCTGGGATGCGGCTATTAATAAGTTTTTGTGTGAATGTCATCTTTCTATTTTCAATGTAGATGACGGGACGGTGTATAAATATAGCTCCGTTTTTGACAAGATGGATAATTTAACTCCGATAAGCCTTAGGATCGACGACAAAAAAGACATTTACACTGAATAAAGTCTCGACCTCTTTCTTCGTTCAAACTGAATAGCGTTCTTTTAATCAATCTTTCCCAGGGAAGACACCTCTGCCTCCTGTGCCACTGTTCTGTTCCCTCTTTTTAATCTCGCTCCGCATAGCGATCCTCAGTAAAGAAGCGTCGACCGGAGCCAAAAAAACTACCCTCCACTTTTGGCCTTCGATACTCGAAGGTTTATGATGAAATACACTATTTCGGAATACAAAATACATGCTTACCCGTATTGATCCCTCTCGCCCCTGTTAGTATCCTGTATGTTCAATCAGGCTGAATCATCTGACGACTCCAAGATGGAAGGGAAAGGAAAATATACTCATTAGGAGCATTTCCAAAATGCAAAGGCGAGGTGCTAAACTCGACCCGGAGAGGAGGGACTCATGAAAATTGACAGAAGAGATTTTCTGAAGCTGGCCGGCATTGGCACTGTCGTTTTTTCTTCAGGCTTGGGTAAATGGGGTGACTTGGCGAACGCGGCCTCTGGGAAGGATGACTTCTTTTTCGTTCAGTTGTCAGATACCCACTGGGGATTTGCTAACCCCGCGGTAAACGCGGATTCGGCAGGAACCCTCAAGAAAGCCGTCGAAGCAGCGAACCATCTCAAGATTCAACCAGATTTCATCATGTTCACGGGCGATTTGACTCATGTTACCGACGACGATAAGGACCGAAGAACACGTATGTCCCAGTTTAAGGATATTATCAGCGCGCTGAAAGTAAAGAACATTCGATTTATGCCGGGAGAACACGATGCGGGGCTGGACGAGGGAGCGGCTTTCAAGGAGTTTTTCGGAAAAACCCATTACACCTTCGACTACAAAGGAGTTCACTTCATCGTTCTGGATAACGTTTCGGATCCGACATCGACGATCGGAAAAGACCAATTGGAATGGTTAAGTGCCGATCTCAAAAAGCAGAAAAAAGACTCACGAATCGTGGTTTTTACACACCGTCCGCTGTTCGATTTGTATCCGGATTGGGATTGGTATACACGGGACGGAGCTAAAGCGATAGAGATGCTCATGCCCTATTCAAATGTCACAGTCTTTTACGGACACATCCATCAGGAACACCATCATAAGACAGGACATATCGCCCACCATGCCGCCAAAGGGTTGATGTTTCCGCTGCCTGCCCCGGGTTCAGTTCCTGTGAAGAATCCGATTCCTTGGGATGCAAATCAACCCTATAAGGGGTTAGGATTCCGTAGCGTGGAGGCGAAGGTCAAAGAAACTCGCTATGCGATTTCTGAATTCAGCGTGAGAGGAGAAAAGCTATGAAATCGATAAAATCCAGACTCCTGATCTACGGTGTAATAGCAGCTTTCATCTTCATTTCCATCGGTGGCGCTTTAATCGCAGCCGAAAATGAGCAGGTGATTCAGATAACGGCTAAGAGGTTTGAATACTCGCCTAAAGAGATTATCCTAAAGAAGGGTGTACCAGTGGTATTGGAATTCACTTCGCTGGACAGGTTGCATGGATTCATTTGTCCTGGTTTGGGAATTCGCATGGACATTCGCCCGGGAAAAGTAAACAGACTGCGGTTTGTCCCGGATAAGGTGGGTACGTTTCCTTTTCACTGCGACAACTTTTGCGGAAGCGGCCATGAAGGAATGAGAGGAACCATTACGGTCACAGAATAGGGCTTTGAATCGGGAAGGATCAAGCCTCTGCGTTGGCCAAGGAGTGAACGATGATCCCGGCAAAGGTACGAACCCTCCATCGTCGTTTGGGGATTTCAATTGTTTGTTTTTTATTCATACAGGCTGCAGCAGGGCTATTGATGGCCTTGGGAAGGTTGGCCTCCCTTGACATGTCCCCCCCGTACAACGTTCTCTATTCCATCCATGCTGATTGGGATCCCTTAGGAAGTATCTATCGGGTGGTCCTTGGATTTGCTACTGCTATGCAAGGGATTTTGGGGATCATGATCTTCCGCATCCGATTTCATTACAAAACCGGAGACGAGGCGAACGCAACTATTCCCTCATCTCCTGATCAACCAAATCAATTAAAAAAGGAGGTTCCTATGGGGGCTCTTAGCTTTGCCACCGATATTCGGCCTCTCTTTCGAGATAAGGACATAAGGGCTATGAAACCGAACGGGATCGATCTTTCTTCCTACGAGGACGTGAAAAAACGTGCTCAAGATATTTACGCCCGGCTTTCTGCAAAAGAAATGCCTTGTGATGGGCCATGGAGCGACAGCCTTTTGCAAAAACTTAAGGAGTGGATGCAGAGCGGCATGGGCGCTTGAGCTTCGAATAACAATACTGAGGCTATCAACGGGCTTTATTTTATGCTTTCTAACTTTTTCTTGGCCAATGGGGCCTGGTCAGACTGAGGATATTTTTCGATCACCCGCTTGAGCAAATTCCTGGCGTTCGTCTTATCTCCGAGTTCCAAGAAGGAGAGGGCCTGCTTGAACAAAGCTGCCGGTATTTTGTCCCCTTCTGGATACTTGGCGATTGCCTTCTCGTATTCCAAAATCGCCTTCTCATAATCCTTTTTTAGATAGTATGTCTCCCCGATCCAAAATTGGGCATTATCCGAGAGTTCCGTGTTGGGATATTGTTTGAGAAAGGCTTCGAACTTCCTCCGGGCTCCCTCTAGGTCTCCCTTGTGAAAGGTCTCATAGGCGTCTCGATAGACATCTCCCATCCCTGTGGAAACCCCTTTCAACTCAGAGAGGACCTCTTTGGTTAAAGCCGGCCTTTCCGATTCCGTCGGTTTCGAACCCGGCCCAGGCGTCTTTGGTTCGGAGGCCTTGAGACGATCCTCTATTTCCTTGATTTTTTCCTCCTGAGTTTTTCTCCTTTCTTCCAAGGTTCTTAAGCGACCTTCTACATCCTCCTTGATACGATCCATCTCCCTTGAAGGTCGTTTAAACCAATCCTTATATTCCTCGATATCTGTCGAGAGGGATCTCATTTCGGATTGGAGATTGTCGAGCCGGAGGAAAAGGTCTGCCTTCAACCTTTGATTCTCTGCTCTCAAGTCGGATAAATCGTTCTTGGCGAGGTCATTTTCTTTCCGTAGGGCATTGATTTGAGAATAGAGCTTATCCATCTCTTTATCAAGGATCTTTACATCCTTGCTGCTCGCACATCCGAGAAGCAGCAATCCTGCTAAAAAGACAATTCGTCCTTTCATCGCATCACCTTTCCTCGAGTTCTTCGAATGATTAGGCTCTCTTCGGGGAGCTTCCAGGGCTCCCCGAAGAGTCCTCCCCCTTGCTATTTAGCCGTGACAACGGTATGGGCCCTTCGGTTTTTTGCCCAGGCGTCTTCATTATGGCCAGGATCGAGCGGCTTCTCCTTTCCATAGCTGATCGTCGAAATACGGGCCTGGGAGATGCCCAACGAGACGAGGTAATCCTTTGCGCTGTTGGCGCGCCTTTCGCCAAGAGCGAGGTTGTATTCGACCGTCCCTCTTTCATCGCAATGGCCTTCAATTTGTACCTTGACATTAAGGTATTTCTTCAGAAGGGCTGCATTTTCCCTCAGAATGGACGCATCTCCGGGCCGGAGATTATATCGATCAAAGTCGAAGTGAATATCCTTAAGCAGAGAGCTTTCGAAAACTTCCCCTGCAATGCCGGGGGTCTTCTCTGCGACCAGACTCTTTTCAAATTGTTCTTTGGCTTTGGTTTCTTTTGCTCGCTCTGGTTCGGCCTTTGCTGCCTCCTCCTTCTTGATGGATGGTTCTTCTTTTACTGTTGTTTTTTTAGGACAACCTATCATGATAAGTCCAAAACAGAGGATAAGAATGGTGATGATAAGGCTTTTCTTCGTCATGGTAACCTCCCTTGGTAAATGATTTGGAAACAGACGTTCACCCCGTTAGAAATCTCCGTCCTTGATGGTGAATGATCGGCTAAAACGTCCGTTTCTTGGAAAAGGCCGGGGTTTGGGACCCCGCCCTGTACCATATTAGGTTCAGGGCCCGTCCTTTCTGACGGGGTTTACTCAAATCGCCTTGACCAGGCAGGGCTCGATTCACCTCCTTTCGACGGCGTTAAAGCTCTCTGATTGTACCCATTGGCATTCATAATGTAAATCTTTGATGCTCCTGTCCGAGTTGAACTGAAAGCGATGTAACGACCATCCGGGGACCAACAAGGGCTCTCGTTGTTGTTTGAGTTGGTCGTCAGGTTTCGAAGTCCAGACCCATCGACGCCGATGGTGAAGATATTATAATGACCTGCTACCCTTGCACAGAAAGCGATCCGGTCGCCTTTGGGTGACCAGGATGGATTGGTATTGTAGCTTCCCTCAAACGTCAGGCGGCGCACATTCGACCCGTCCCTTGCCATGATATAAACTTGTGGAGAACCGGATCGGTCTGAGACGAAAGCAATCCGCTCTCCATCCGGAGACCACGTAGGCGAGGCTTCGTTGCCGTATCCCTTCGTCAGCTTCCTGGGATTGCCGCCGTTCGTATCCATGAGGTAGATGTCCGACTTTCCCCCCATCCCCATCATCAGTGCAATCTTTTTCCCATCCGGTGACCAGGAGGGCGAGGCGTTTAGCCCAGGATAACCGGAGAGTCGTTGAAGATTCTTCCCATCCGCATCGACGAGGTAGAGATCCGGATTTCGCTTGAGGTAGGAGGTAAAAGCGACTCGTTTACCGTCGGGAGCCCAAGCCGGAGAAATGTTGATGGATTGGTTTTGAGTGATCTGTTTGATGTTCGCGCCGTCGAAGTCGGCGATGTAAATCTCCTTACCCCCTCCCTGAACCATCGTGTAGGCAATCTTGGTATTATGAACCCCCTTCTCCCCCGTAATTTGAAGGACCACCTCATCGGCCATCCTGTGGACTGCGTATCGAAGCGTCTCCAAGGAACCTTCGTACTGTTTCCCGACGATATGCTTCTGTTCCACTAAGTCAAACAGATGAAATGTCAACTTGAAATCGAGACCGTTGGATGTTATCTGGGTTTCTCCGGCCAAGAGAATTTCTCCGCCCGCGACGATCCATTCCTGCAAAGAAGACGTGTTCGGGATCCCTTCTTTTTCTCTAAGGGAAGGGGGAAGATGTGGGACGTCGATCACTTTGAAGAAACCGGAGAGGGTAAGATCGTTTGCCAGCATCTCATAAACCTTTTCCGAGATGGCAGAGGAAGGTTTATCTGCGGATTTCCATTTGGCCAAAACGATGGGGACCTGGATGAGGGTTGGGGCATTGATATCGAGGTAGATCCTTGCCTCCGCGGAGGGAGTAACAACGAAAATTATAAAGAAGAAAATGATGAGATATTTTTTCATCTTATCGATTGCTGACTCCGGAGCCATCGGATTCTGCCATACCGGTCTATTTAAGACAATATTGGCTTATAAGTCAACCATTTCTTTGGAAGGATTTCCGAACACCAGGAAATCTTTGATTACACAGATTATGAGACAATTGCACAGATTAGAAACGGGTCAAAAATGGAGAGAGATCTGCGTAATCATTCTTTAGAATCTGCGTCATCTCTCTCCTTTTCCTTCTTAAGGAATCGAAGGAATTCCAAACCAATCGGAGAAAGCGTTCTGCCACGATAAGAGACGATATAAATTTGTCTCAAGATGGGAGCGACCCCTTCCACGTCAATTCGAGAGAGGGCACCCTGTCTGACTTCTTCTTCCGTCGCTCTTCGGGAAATGAAAGCAAGACCCAATCCCGCCTTCACCGCTTCTTTCACGGAAGAGGTACTTCCCGTCTCCATGACCACATTAAACTGTTTTAGGCTCTTGCCTTTCTTTCTTAACGCCTTGTCCGATGCGATCTGAGTCCCAGACCCCTCCTCCCGAATAATCCAAGGCTCCTTCAAAAGCGCTTCAAGGTTCACCCTTTTCCTCCGGGTAAAGGGGTGACCCGGCGGGGCTACGACGATAATCTCATCCTCTTCATATTTTTCATAATGGAGAGAAGGATGGTTCAGCTTGGCTCCGATGATGCCGAACTCGACCCCGTCTTGTAGGACGTACTGGATGATTTCTTTGGTATCGGCGATCTTAACGGAAAGGACAGAACGAGGATGTTCTTTCTTAAAATCACCTATGAGCTTAGGGAGGAGATATTCCCCGGGAATGGTGCTTGCCCCCAAGGAAAGGTCCCCGCAGATTCCCTGGGAGAATTCGCTCAAGGCATTTAATAAATCCTTGCGACAAGATAAAATTTTTGAAGCATACTCCAAGAAGACCTTTCCGGCTTTGGTGAGGCGAACCTCCCTGCTCGTCCGGTCAAGCAGGCGAAGGGATAGAGATCGTTCTAAAGAGAGGATATGGCCGCTAACCGTGGGTTGAGTGAGGAATAGGTCGTCAGCTGCCTTGGAGAAGCTTTTCAAACCGGCTATACGACAAAAAGTTTCCAGATGTTTAAAATCAATTTGGGATGGTTTCTTTTCCACTTAGGACAGAATATTAAACCCATTTCCCCTCAGATGCAAGTAAAAACTAATTTTTATAAATAAAATTAAATAGTTACAGCTACTCTGCATGAAGGTATAAAATCACCTTGTTTTCTTCTTTCGATTTGAGAACAAGAAAATTCCTTAGAAATTAAATGACTCTAGGCGAAAACAGTCAAGAAGCATCATTTTTGCGGAGGAAGCACTTGAAAGGACACAAACAAAAAGGGCTTGGGAAAAAGCTTCCGAACTCCCAAGCCCTTTTCTTAACCGGGACGTGCCCCGCATGCCCCGCCTTATAGGCGGGGGAAAGGGGTACAATATGAACGAAAATTCCTTCCCGGGAAGCCCCGCCGTGCCTGTCCCGTCTTGACGGGATGGCTGGAGAGCTTCCATCCGGGTACGGATCGTATATTAGTACATATCGCCCATCCCACCCATTCCACCGCCGCCCGGAGGCATCGGGGGATAAGCAGGTTTCTTTTCGGGCTTTTCAGCGATCACCGCTTCCGTGGTGATCATCAACGATGCAACGGAAGCCGCGTTTTGAAGGGCAAGGCGAACCACCTTCGTTGGATCGATGATACCAGCCTTGATCATATCCGTATACTCATCCTGGGCAGCATCGAATCCGAAAGCTCCCTTCTCATTCTTCACTTTCTCCGTTACCACAGAACCTTCCTGACCGGCATTATTGGCAATCTGACGGATAGGCTCTTCCAAGGCTCTCTTCACAATATCGACCCCGATCTTCTTATCTCCTTCTAATTTCATTTTATCCAGTGCGGAAAGGCAGCGGAGGTAGGCCACACCACCCCCTGGAACAATTCCCTCCTCTACGGCCGCCCGGGTTGCGTTCAGGGCATCTTCGACACGGGCCTTCTTCTCCTTCATCTCGGTCTCCGTGGCGGCACCCACATTGATGACGGCCACTCCGCCGATGATTTTGGCCAGGCGCTCCTGAAGCTTCTCCCGATCATAATCGGAGGTGGTTTCTTCGATCTGAGCACGGATCTGTTTGACTCTCGCCTCAATATCCTCTTTGTCTCCTGCTCCATCGACGATGGTCGTGTTGTCTTTGTCGATCGTGATCCGTTTTGCCCTGCCCAAATCATTTAATTTGATATTTTCCAACTTGATGCCTAAGTCCTCCGAAATCACTCTTCCTCCGGTGAGGATACCGATATCCTCCAACATCGCCTTCCTGCGATCCCCAAAACCGGGAGCTTTCACGGCACAACACTTGAGGGTTCCTCGGAGTTTATTGACCACCAAAGTAGCCAGGGCTTCCCCTTCTACATCCTCGGAAAGGATTAAGAGGGGTTTTCCCATCTTGGCAATCTGTTCCAGGATGGGGAGCATATCTTTCATGTTGGAGATCTTTTTCTCGTTGAGAAGGATATAGACATCTTCGAGCACCGCTACCATCTTCTCAGGATCGGTGACAAAGTAAGGAGAGAGGTATCCCCGGTCGAACTGCATCCCCTCGACCACATCAAGCGTCGTCTCCATCCCCTTCGCTTCTTCTACCGTGATTACACCTTCTTTGCCGACCTTATTCATGGCCTCGGCGATGATGTTCCCGATGGTTTCATCATTATTGGCAGAGATCTTCCCGACTTGAGAAATCTCCTTCTGATCCTTTGTCGGCTTGCTCAGCTTCTTTAACTCTTTCGACACTTCCTCGACAGCCATATCCATCCCACGTTTCACATCCATGGGGTTGGCCCCGGCTGCAACCACCTTCGATCCTTCACGATAAAGCGCCTGGGCCAAGACCGTGGCCGTCGTTGTTCCGTCTCCTGCCGTGTCCGAGGTCTTGCTCGCGACCTCCTTAACCATTTGTGCGCCCATGTTCTCAAACTTATCTTCCAGTTCGACTTCTTTGGCTACGGTTACCCCGTCTTTGGTAACGGTCGGGGATCCAAAAGATTTTTCCAAAATGACGTTCCTTCCCTTCGGACCCAGGGTGACCTTGACCACATCGGCTAAGATATTCACTCCCCGTAATATTGCATTACGGGCATCCTGATCAAACTTCAGTTCCTTTGCCATTTTGACTTACCTCCATTTCTTTGAAATTTGTTATTTTCCTTCAATCACTCCTAGGATATCTTCTTCTCTCATGATGAGATGCTCTTCCCCTTCAATCTTGACCTCTGTGCCCGAATACTTTCCAAAAAGAATTTTGTCTCCAACCTTTACGTCGAGAGGAATCAACTTGCCTTCTTCTGTTGTCTTCCCCTTCCCAACTGCGATGACTTTCCCTTCCTGCGGTTTCTCTTTTGCAGTATCGGGAATGATGATCCCACCTTTTGTCTTCTCTTCCTCCTCAAGTCGTTTGACAATCACTCTGTCCTGTAATGGCCTAATCTTCATCTTTGACTTCTCCTTTCTTACTCAATGGTTTTTAAATTTTTGAAATTGAAAATAAGATTAGACAAAACCAATATGTCGCACCACCTCCTTAAGAATTAAAACCCTTTGATATTAATTAGTTACGGCTCTATTGTGAAACAGGGCGGCTAATAAATGGAAAATAGGCTAAACATCCCTTCAACGTCGCCTTTTAAATAATCATCCGAAATGAGATTGTCAAGGTAAGTCAATGAAATATTTTCTTTGCCCAGGCGCATATTCTCCCCGGGGCCAAACGGGAAGAACTATTGAAAATCTTCATTCGATTCGACATAATTAGGGAAATTCTTAGGAGAAGGAAATGACAAAAGTCCTTCGCCCCCTGTTGAAGCTTTTCCCGCCTCTCATGTTAATTCTTTCGATTTTCCCTCGTTCTGAGGCCGGCCCACTCAAGAGACCCTTATCCTTTCAACAACTCACTACCAAAGACGGTCTTTCGAGTGAGATGGTGAATGCGATCGCCGTTCAAGGTGAGGAGGTGTGGTTTGGAACGGAAGGCGGAGGAGCTACCCTTTACGATGGGCCCAGGAAGATTTGCAAGGCCTATACCACCAAGGGTGAACCCATGGATAAAGTCGACAAGGGAGTCAGTATCAACTGGCAAAACCTTCTCCCTTATAATCATGTCACCGTTATCGTGCCGGATGTGGACCGCATCTGGTTTGGCACTTATTTCTACGGTTTTGGAGGGGGTGGAATATCCTATTATCAACCTCAGAAAAACCCTCCATGGAAACGTTTCAACACGAACGACGGACGCGCGAAGAAGGTCGTATCCATGGCTGTGGACGGAGAATGGGTCTGGGTTGGGTCTGAGAAGGGCCTCTCTCTCCTTGATAAGAAGACAGAGGGATGGAAGAGGTTTTACTCGACGAATGACGGTCTCTCCGGAAACTTTATCAATTCCCTTCTTGTTCAACCAAATTTCCTATGGGCAGGCACAAACGGAGGGATCAGTCGTTTTGACAAAGTTAAAAAGACCTGGAAGACTTATTCTGAGAAAGATGGATTAACAGAGACAGAGATCAAATCCTTAGTAAGTACGGGACGAAAAATATGGGCAGGCGGGATTGGAGGGGTTCTTTTTGAATATGATCCTATCGCAGACCATTGGAAGAGGATTGGACCTACGGACCCGTTGAGAAACGGGGGAATTCAGTCTATCACTCTGGCCAAAGAAAAAGTCTTCATTTGTAGAGACAACGGAGTAAGCATTTATGACCTTCCGACAGGGCAATGGGAGTCGTTGACGGTTTCGGATGGGCTGCTGAGCAATACAGTATTTTGTGCGACTGAGGACAAGAGTAGCATCTGGTTCGGAACGGATAAAGGAGCGTCGAGGTTGATATTGGCACCCTAATATGGAATGCCGAATGTCAAAGTTCAAATGCCAAAGGAAGCTCAAAGCCTAAATTTGAAGATTTTTGAATTTGAGATTTGACATTCATTTGGCATTTGGATTTTGGAATTTGAAATTTAAGAGGAGGAATCATGGATCATTCTCCGAAAAAGAAACTCACAAGGCGGCAATTTATAAAGGGGACGGCTGCTGCCGTAGCTCTTCCGCTTCTGTCGAACAAGCTTCCGTTTTATGGCTCCCTGGCTCATGCTGCAGAAGAGGCTGATCTGGTCATCGCCAAAAACGGAAGTGCTTCCCAACTTCTGCAGGCGGCCATGGCACCTCTCGGCGGGATGGGTCGATTCATCAAGAAGGGACAGAGGGTTGTAATTAAAGCGAACATTGCCTGGGCAAGGACACCAGACCAGGCCTGCACAAATAACCCCGATCTTTTCTCAGCATTAATTAAGATGTGCTATGAGGCCGGGGCAAAGCGAGTGGCTGTCTGGGACCATACCTGTGACAATTACCAGTTTTGTTTTTCCAGGTCGGGCCTAAAAGAGACCGGCCAGAAGGCAGGAGCAGACATCTTTTCCGGCCATGGCCGGAACTCTTATAAACAGGTCGAAGTTCAGAAAGGCAAGAAGCTTAAAACCGTTGAAATCCTCAGAGATGTGCTCGAATCGGATGTCTTTATCAATTTCCCCATTCCCAAACAACACTTTGCGACGGAACTCACCCTTGGTCTGAAAAACCTGATCGGGATCGTATGGGACATGGAGCAGTTGCACAAGATCGGACTCCATCAATGCATCGCCGACGTCAATACGGTCCGAAAGCCGGATCTGGTCGTGATGGACGCCATCCGAATTCTCACAACGAACGGCCCAAAGGGGCCTGGAAAAACAGAGGACATCGGGGAGGTCATTGCTTCGACAGATATTGTAGCGGCGGATGCTTATGCCGCCGCCTTCTTCAAGCATCCCAAGACCGGAAAGCCCTTCAAGCCGGAAGAGATCCAGTTTGTTAAGAATGCTTACGATCTTGGCCTGGGCCAAATCAACCTCTCAAAAGTGCGGATGAAAAAGGTTACAGCTGCATGAAAAAAACAATCCCTTACCTGAGGAGGACGATTCAAGGCCTTTCCTTTTTCTTCCTTCTCTATCTCATCGTCAAGACGGCTTTTCCGCTTGAACTGAAAGTCCCGGTAGACCTCTACCTTCGGCTTGACCCTTTTATCGGAATCATTACAATCCTGACGAAGAAAGAGGTCATCCTGAGGATGCTTCCTGCCGTCGGAGTGCTCCTCGTCGTCGTTATTTTTGGCAATTTTTTCTGCGGATGGTTCTGCCCCATGGGTACTGCCATCGATTTCTTCGACCGAATTCTCTTTAGAGAAAAGAAGTGGTCTAAGAGGTTCAGCGATCAATCCCTCAGAAGGTTCCGCTACGGAATCTTCCTTTTTTCTCTTGTGACAGGCCTGATGGCCTTTCAGGTAATGTATATTCTCGATCCCATCAGCCTTATCACTCGAACCCTTGTCATCGCATTCTATCCTCCTGCCATCTTTGTCTTTAACGCTCTCGTCCCGGAGGTCCAAAGCCTTCTTCCCAAGAACTCTTTTATCCTGTCGACCGTTCCGATGCCTGTGTTCAAGGTGAATCTTTTGATCTTTGTCTTTTTCATCGTCATTCTTGCCCTGGGAATTGTCCGGAAAAGGTTCTGGTGCCGCTACCTCTGTCCTCTTGGGACGCTCTTTTCAATCGTCTCACGCTTCCGGATATTGAAACGGTTTGTTACAGAGGATTGTACCCATTGTCTAAAATGTGTGAAGGAGTGCCCGGTAGGCGCCATCCCGGAGGCAAGTCCGCAGGATTACCGGCGGCAGGACTGCCTCTCCTGTTTCAAATGCCTTGAATGTCCCCCTAAGGCAGTTTCTTTTCATTTTGGTTTATCACGCTGGAGAGCGGCGGACGGCGTAGACCTTTCGAGAAGGTATGTTCTAGGATCCCTTGGGCTTGGCGTTGTCTCGGCATTAATGATCAAGGCTAATCCCCTCCAATCAGAGAGCGGATTGAGAAATAATCGACTAATTCGACCGCCGGGTTCCCTTCCCGAAGAACAATTCGTATCCGTTTGCACAGGCTGCGGCGAATGTCTAAAGGTCTGCCCGAATAATGCTCTTCAATCGACTCTTTTGGAAGCTGGTTTGTCAGGCCTTTATACACCGAGGCTCGTTCCCCGTATCGGTTACTGCGAAGAATTCTGTAACTTTTGCGGAAGGATTTGTCCCACAGAAGCGATCCGGCCTCTTGCCATTGAAGAAAAACGCCTCCTTCAGATGGGGGTAGCCCATATCGACAAGACACGGTGTATTGCGTGGGATACGGAAAAAATCTGCCTCGTCTGTAATGAGCAGTGTTCCTATCATGCCATCATCGGTGACGATAAGAAGCGCCCGATCGTGAAAGAGGAAAAGTGCACCGGCTGCGGCATCTGCGAAAACAAGTGTCCTGTTGATGGAGAGGCAGCTATTATTGTTTACGCCTCCGGCGTGCAGAAAAAGTTGAAACCCGAAGATGTTAATAACAACAAGAAAGAAGTCCCTGCCGGCCCCGCAAAAAAAGAGAAAAGTTCTTAGTCACATCACAATTTATTTTTAAAGCCTCCGAGTCTTTCCCGTCCAAAAAACAATTGAAATATTTTGCAGTTGTGATACCTTCTACTGAATGATACAGATATTTTAAGGAGTATGTCCGAAACTCTATTTCGGATGTGAAGGAGTCAGGAGTCATTGCAGGTACTGATAAAGGTGTGATTAAAGAGCTTTCGAATATGAAGACAAATTATGATCCAGTGTTAGTTGAGAAAGTAAAAAAGTAGCCGCTGGGCCGCTTGGCAAAGAAATGACAAAATTCCCCCTAAGATTTGCAAGCTCAATATTTTTTGGCCAAAAGCCATATACTACGTGCTCCAATTCAAATTTTAATAACGCTACTGCAACTCTTGTTGATCTTGGGCAGGGTCCAATGGCAATAACTTGTTTTCATGTTTTAGACACATACAGGAAAAAGCTAGACGAAAACAATCAAATGACATTCCAAATTGGTAACCTGAAGATTAATCCTTTAAATAAAATCATTGATGAATGTGAAAGCTTGGATCTTGTCACAATAGATTTAAAGGATGAAAAAACTCAAAAGATCGGCGATGGCAGCGAGATATCCTC
>JAPVTA010000013.1:0-14521 GCA_047519465.1 Thermodesulfobacteriota bacterium
CAGCGCTTGACAAATTCAAACTAGTTCATAAACTAGTTTATTAGAGGAGGAGGATCGTCCATGGGAGCAACGTCGCAAAAGGTCAGTGCGTTTGAGGCCAAGACAAAGCTTTCGGAGCTGTTACGGGAAACCGAGCAGGGGGGCTCTTTTGTCATCTATCGGCGAGGGAAAGAGGTCGCTCGACTGGTCCCCCCTGTGAAAGAGAAACAAGATGTGGACTTGAAACAGGTTTTGTCTTCTTTTCGTGAGATTCGTGAGCGGATTCGAGGGAAGGTTTCGATTCGTGAGTTGGTGGAGGAGGGGCGGAGGTTTTGATGGGCTGGGTGGTCGATTCATCCATCGCCTTAGCCTGGGCTCTTCCTGATGAAACGTCCAAGGAAGCGGATCGATTTTTAAGTCGAGTTTCCATGAAAAGTACTCTTTGGGTTCCAGCATCGTGGTGGTATGAAATGGCAAACGCATTGCTGATGGCACAACGCCGAAAGGGGTTGGGAGAGACGGAGAAGATACGATTGATGGAGCTTTATCGAAGGCTTCCCATCCGAACAGATGCGGCGCTCGATTCAGATATCCTGTGGCGTCTGCATACACTCGCCACAGAATATAATCTTTCTGCTTATGACGCAGCTTACCTGGAGTTGGCTCGACGAAGGGGTCTGGGGCTTGCCACAGTGGATCGAACCCTTCGTTTAGCTGCACAAAGGGCAGGAATGAAAGTGACCTCCCGAGCCTAAAACCGAAGTTTTTCATTGTTTTGCGCCCCGCCATTCTGAACCGAACCATTTTATGTATCGCCGTCCTCACAATTTTTTGGTTTCGATGCTGGCTCGTTTAAGTTGGAAGCGAAAACGGAAGAGGAACACCTGCCCGACTTGTCATGGAGACCATGTCGAACTGGTAAGCCTGATTAATGATAGAGAGGGATATTGGAAAAAGGAAGAATACCTCTGTTATGATTGTGACTGTGAGTGGGAGTGGACGTATCGGCGTCCTTTTTTCCGTTGGCGCGGGAACATCAGGGCGCCAAGATGGATGAGGTTAGACTGATCGCGCCCGACGGCTTCCATAGGGTCCTTCCATGGCGGAATGACGCAATAAGCTGAAGAGCTTAAATCCGGATGACTAATTTTACCTTGACCAAAGCTCAAAGAAGTCGTATATTTAGCAATTAAGCGCCTGTAGCTCAGATGGATAGAGCTACGGACTTCTAATCCGTAGGTCGTGGGTTCGAATCCCTCCAGGCGCGCCACAAACCACGTAGGGTTTGTTGCTGCCCTGAACTTGACGTGGTTCAGGGCGATTGGAATTACGTAGAAAATACCTCCTCTCCCCTGGTGGGAGAGGATTGAGGTGAGGGGGAATCAGCTCAATTGTTCACCCCCACCGCTGCCTACCGGCCCCGGTCCCGCACTATTAATAGACCGAGGGCGGGGCAGGCCCTGAACCCAGCATGGTGCAGGGCAGGCAGGGATCCCGCCTATCCCGCTCTTGGCGGGACGGGGCACGTTCCGGTCACGGCGTCATTGGGTCAATAAGTTATTAGTCATTGAATGACTTAATTACCCAGTGACTTGATGACTTGAAGGCATTTGGGATTTGAGATTTGATTGTTGGAGTTTGGTGTGTTGTGGATGGTGAGTGTAGCTCAGTTGGATAGAGCACTGGGTTGTGGCCCCAGTGGTCGAGGGTTCGAGTCCCTTCACTCACCCCAAAGCGCCCGTAGCTCAGTTGGATAGAGCGTCGGACTTCGAATCCGCAGGTCGTCCGTTCGAGCCGGACCGGGCGCGCCATGCACCACGTGGGGTGCATGGCTGGCCTGAACCACACGTGGTTCAGGGCGCCACTAGTAATATGCACTTAGAGTCCGTGGCAGCCGTGCACCTTGCATGGTACACGGCGCCATCAGTAGTACATGTGAGGTTTAGGGCTGCCCTATTAACTAGCGCCCCTCACCCTTTCCCTCTCCCCCATTGGGGTGAGGGGGTGTCAGCAGCGGTTGGGTAGGAGAAGAGCCGTTAGCTCAATAGGTAGAGCAACTGACTCTTAATCAGTAGGTTACAGGTTCGATTCCTGTACGGCTCACCAATTTCCTAAAAGGTAAGGGCGCTGCCTCATGGAGCGGTGGCGATGCCCATGTCATCATAGGCTTAAGTATTAGGTCCAACGTTCATCGTTGTCGAAGCTCGTATCGATGTATGTCTTTCGAAACTTGAAACTCAAGCATCCAGCATCAAGCTTCGGGCCTCGATACGAGCATCATTACCCTTAACCGTTGGACAATGAATGAAACGAGCCTCGTAGCCGTAACCCAAAGACCTTTTCAGCCAGCTATGTCAGGCTGGCATACGAATCCAATGCCGGGGTGGCGAAATTGGCATACGCGCGAGACTTAGGATCTCGTGGTCGAGAGACTGTGCGGGTTCAAGTCCCGCCCTCGGCACCATCTGTTAAGGCAATGCCAAATGTCAAAGCTCAAGGTTCAAAGGAAATCCAAATCTCAAATTACGAAATTTGAACAAGAAAAGTTTTGACATTAATTCTCTTTGGCATTCCTTTGGTATTTGCCTGCCTGCGCGAAGCCGCTTCGGCGAAGGCAGGGATTTTGACATTTGAACTTCTTTTTTTGATAGAAGGGATGTTCAATGAAAGCCAGTGTTGAAGAGATCAGTCCGGTCAAGAGAAAGATTTCCGTAGAGATTCCGGAGGACCAGGTCGTCAAAGAGGTCGACTCTTTGTACAAAGATTTGGGGAAGAAGGCCAAGATCAAAGGGTTTCGGCCCGGAAAGGTTCCAAGGAACATCCTGGAGAGATATTTCAAAGATTATGTGAAGGCAGAAGTCGTCCAGAAACTGATCGAGGAGTCTTATCCAAAAGCGCTCTCGGAGACGGAGCTTCAACCCGTCTCACCCCCTGCGATTGACCCCGGAGAATTCGAGGGCGGAAAACCGTTTCAATACTCTGCGGTGGTCGAAATCAAACCGGATATCAAACTGGAAGGCTACACAGGGTTGAAGCTTGAAGGGAAAAAGGAAGAGGTGAAGGACGAAGAGGTGGAGGAGCGGTTGAAGGCCCTTCAAAACCTTCACGCCAATTTGACGACCGTCTCAGAGGTCAGACCCATTCGGGCCGGAGATTATGTCATCGTCGATTATGAGGCGATGGTGGACGGCAAACCCTTGGAGGGAGGGAAGGCCATCGATTTTACGGTGGAAGTGGGAAGCGGACAATTCATTCCAACCTTTGAGGAGAAGCTGATTGGCTTGAGGGTGGAAGAGGAAAAAGAGGTTGAAGTGTCTTTCCCGGCAGATTACGGGTATCCGAAATGGGCTGGGAAGACGGTTTCTTTTCATGTTAAGATCAAGGAGATCAAGGCGAAGATCCTTCCGCCCCTGGATGATGAATTCGCGAAAGATTTGGGTGATTCCTCCCTGGAAGAATTAAAAGCGAAATTGAAAGAGGAGATCGAAAAGGAGAAGGCCCTGGCGTTAGAACAGCAATTGAAAGATCAAGCGGTGAATCAATTGCTTGAGGCCAATCCCTTCGAGGTCCCAGAGAGCTTGGTGGAGGAGCAGACCAAGGCCATGGTCTCGGACACGAAGCTGAGGCTGGCTGCTCAGGGGGTTGCCCTCAAGAATTTGGGCGTTTCGGAGGAGAAGCTGCAAGGAGATTATCGGGACGTGGCCCGAAAACAGGTCAAGACTTTTCTGATTCTTGAGAAGATTGCGAATCAGGAAGGGATGACGGTCACCGACGAAGAGGCGGATGGTCGCCTCAAAGAGATCTCCGAGAGGATGCATCAGCCCTTCGATACGGTGAAACGATATTACGAGAAGAACAATCTCCTTCCGGAAGTGAAAGGTGGAATCCTCCGCGAAAAGACTTTAAATTTTTTGCTTGAGAAAGCAAACGTCCAGCAGGTCTGAGGAAAAAACGATGACACTGATACCGATCGTAATCGAAAAGGATGGAAGGGGCGAGAGGGCCTACGATATCTATTCTCGTCTTTTGAAAGAGCGCATTGTCTTTATCGGGACGCCGATCGACGACGATATCGCCAATCTGGTCATCGCCCAAATGCTGTTCCTGGAGTCGGAAGATCCTGATAAGGATATCCACCTCTACATCAATTCTCCGGGCGGGGTGGTCACTTCGGGGCTTGCTATCTATGATACGATGCAGTATATTCGTCCCAAAGTCTCTACGCTATGCATGGGCCAGGGAGCCAGCATCGCGGCCCTGCTGCTGGCAGCGGGGGAAAAGGGAAAACGGTTCGCCCTTCCCCATTCACGGATTCTCATCCATCAGCCCATCGGAGGGTTTCAGGGACAGGCCTCGGATGTGGACATCCAGGCGAGGGAGATCCTGCGGCTTCGGGAAGAGCTGAACCGGATTATGGTCAAACACACTTCTCAGCCGCTGGAGCGGATTCAGGCGGATACGGATCGAGATTTTTATATGACTGGTCAACAGGCGAAAGAATACGGTATTATCGACGAGGTGGTCGTCCAGCGTCCCGTCCGACCTCAAGGGTAGTCCTCGAGGGGGCAGAAAGGAGAAGATGATGAAGGTCAACGGAGGGAATTACGGGACCGTCTTGCATTGTTCTTTCTGCGGAAAAAGTCAGGATGAAGTCAGGAAGCTCATCGCCGGCCCCACGGTCTACATCTGTGATGAATGTATCGAGCTTTGCAACGAGATCATTGCGGAAGAGGCCGAGGAGCGATTTGTACCGGGAAGGCTGACCGTTCCCAAGCCCATGGAGATCAAGGCCAAGTTAGATGAGTATGTCATCGGACAGGAGAATGCCAAGAAGATCTTATCGGTAGCGGTCCACAATCACTATAAGCGGATCGATTCCCGGGTCGCTTCAGGAGATGTGGAGCTTCAGAAATCGAACATTATTCTCATCGGTCCCACCGGCTCCGGGAAAACCCTCCTCGCCCAGACGCTGGCCCGTATCCTCGACGTTCCGTTCACGATTGCCGATGCCACCTGTCTGACAGAAGCAGGGTATGTGGGTGAGGATGTGGAGAATATTATCCTGAGTCTTCTTCAGTCGGCCGATTATGATATCGAACGGACTCAGAAAGGGATCGTCTACATCGATGAGATCGATAAGATTTCGAGAAAGTCCGATAGCCCTTCCATCACCCGAGATGTTTCAGGCGAAGGGGTACAGCAGGCCCTCCTGAAGATCATCGAGGGGACGGTGGCGAGCGTTCCGCCGAAAGGCGGTCGAAAACACCCGCAGCAGGAGTTCATACAGATTGACACGACCAACATTCTCTTCATCTGCGGCGGGGCCTTTGTGGGGCTGGAAAAATTAGTGGAACAACGGATCGGGGGGAAGACCGTTGGATTTGGGGCGGATATCAAGTCCCCGCATGAGCGGGACATGGGAGAATTGCTGAGAGAGGTTCAACCCGAGGATCTTTTGAAGTTTGGGTTGATTCCAGAGTTCATCGGGAGACTTCCGGTGATTGCCACCCTGGACGAGCTGAGCATGGACGCCCTGGTGGATATTTTGAAAAAACCGAAGAACGCCTTGGTGAGACAGTATCAGAAACTCTTCGAATTTGAGAACGTCAAGCTTCGATTCACCGAAGGAGCGCTGATGGCCATCGCCAAGGAGGCGATCAAACGAAAATCCGGGGCCAGGGGTCTTCGTGCGATCATGGAGAACACCATGCTGGATGTGATGTACGAGATCCCTTCCCAATCCAACATTCGCGAATGCATCATCAGTGAGGAGGTGGTTCTCCGTCACGAAAGCCCGATCCTCCTGTACGAGAAAGAGGTTGAGGTCGCTTGAAACGATAAAAGTCTGTCTGGGGGTTAAGGCTACGGCCACGAAGCCCGTCTGGTTAAAGGTTGAAAGGTTACGTGAAGTTCCTAAGACGAACACAATGGCCGAATGACGATACGAGCATCCTCACCGTTAGACGAAACCTATTTTGTACATAACCGTAAGTACGGGCGGATAGCTCAGCTGGGAGAGCGCCGGCCTTACAAGCCGGAGGTCGCAGGTTCAATCCCTGTTCCGCCTACCAAAGTCGGAGGTCGTCCCGTGCCGTCCACGGGGTTCCGCCTACCCTCTCACCACCCTTCCCCTCAAATCCCATCACGCCTCCCTTCAAATCCTTGGCAGCGTCGAGACGAACATCGATAGCTCAATAAACTTACTCAGGGATGGTCTTCGATCGAGGAATTTCCTTTATTTGTGAGAAGGAAATTGGTTTGACGTTACATCAGAACGCTATGGACATCGATCATGACGAAAAAAATGCTTGACAAGCCATCCTGAAATCGCTATAACACCAGTTATTAATAACAAGGGTTATAAATGGCAAAGGTTAGACATGCCGGCAAATGCTAAGATATCACGAGAGGATATTATCGATGCCGCTTTCGGAATCGTTCGCAAGGGCGGTTGGGCGAAACTGTCCGTGCGATCCATTGCTAAGACGCTCAAATCGTCCACCATGCCCATTTATTACCAATTCAAATCCATGGAGATGATCGAAAAGGAAGTCGTCAAGAAAGCCGTGGCATTACAGGCCGAATATTCGTCGGTGCCGCTTACGGATGTATCAGCGCTGAATAATGGGATCGGTTATGTATTGTTCGCCTGGGAAGAACCGCACCTTTTTGCAGCCATCTATGATGAGAAACATATCTCCATGAATATTCAGTACAGCACTGCCCTCTTTGATGCCCATGTGGAAGAGTTGGCCCGAAATCCAAGAATGGCGGGCTTCTCGCGCGACCAACTGCGCTATTTCCAGTTCTTAGCCTGGGTATTTGTTCAAGGTATTGCCTCCCTGAAGCCTTGGATTAAAAAAACTCAGGGTAGTTTGGATAAGGAGAGTCTGATCGAGTTGATCCGCGACGGATCAAGAATATTGACCTACGGTTTTATTGAGAACCAAGCCCGCTCTTCTTTAAAGAAGAAAAAAGAGTAATTGATGAAAGTCCATCTCGCAAGAAAGTCCGACTCCAACTTGTTACGAAACCATGAAAATAAACCAACCATAGAAAGGAGAAACGGCAATGAGAAAAATCTTTAAAGGTGTTTTAATCGTATGCAGTCTTACCATGATTTTGGCCCTGATGGAGGTCCCTCAAGCAACAGCAGCGGCTACGGAAACGTTTGTGAATGAATCGCCACATTTCACTTTGACGATTCCCAATTGGACCAAATCGTCGAAGACACGTAATCCAAATTCTATATTGCGAGAGACCCTTGACCCCGATGAGATTACCACATTCGATGTGGCTGTGGCCGATGCTCCCGAGGGTGCATCCTATAAGGCCCGGGACTTGATCAACTTTTTGAAAGACAAATATGACGGCTCCAACTTTAAAACGCTTTATGAAAGAGAGACAAAACTGCAGGACGGCACCCCGGCTTATGAATTGGAGGTGAGGTGGAACCATCCAGCCATACTCTTGTACACTTATTTGTTGGTCGTTTTTAAGGATAAAAAAATGGTCACCATCTCGGTCACCGATGCTAGCCAGATAAGCAACAAGCTTAAACAGATTCCCATGTCCCTCACTTTCAAATAGGGGTTTCTGAGGATCTGTTCCTTTTCTAAGGTTTTTTTTGATCTTTCACCGGACCGAGGTGAGAATCTGAACATCTGATGCGTAAATACATCATCGAAAGGCTCATTTATACCGTCGTTCTTCTATTCCTTGTCTCCATCCTGATCTTTATCCTCGTCAGGCTCCTTCCCGGAGATCCGATATCGGCGGCAGCCATGGCCAATACGGATCTGGCCGACAAGACGATCATGGCCGATCTCCGGGCCCGCTTCGGTCTGGATCGGCCGGTACATATCCAATACATGATCTGGTTGAAAGACTTCATCCGGGGTGAATGGGGAAAATCGATCGGGACCGGGGAGCCGGTTATGACAATGTTTCTGGGACGCCTGCCGGTTACCATTGAGCTCTTTCTGGGGGCGACTTTCTGGGCCTTTCTGATCGGGTTCCCGGTGGGCATCGTCGGCGCCCTCAGGAGAAACACGAAACTCGATGCTTTCCTGACAACCGGCTCTATTTTCGGCGTTTCCATCCCTGCTTTTTGGGAAGCGATTGTTTTTATCTATGTCTTTGCCGTGATTTTATCGTTATTCCCTCCTTCGGGTTTTGTGCCCTTTTTCGAGAGCCCCTGGGATAACATGCTTTCGGTTGTCATGCCCACATTTATTATGGGTACAGGGAGCGCCGGCCTGCTGGCCCGTTTCGTGCGATCCAGTTTCCTGGAAGTCTTCGGCCAGGATTTCATCCGAACCGCCCGGGCCAAAGGAGCAAAAGAGCAGAGGGTGATCTCCAAGCACGCCTTCAAGCCGGCGATGCTACCCGTGACCACAGTCATCGGATTGAGCTGGGCTAATCTGCTGAGCGGTGCATTCATTGTTGAGTTTATGTTTGCGATTCCAGGCCTGGGCAGGATGGGAGTCGATGCCGTCTTCGCAAGAGATTTTCCGGTCCTCCAGGTCATATTGGTTATCGTAGCCCTAAATGTGTTGCTTGTGAATTTGTTTGTCGATCTTTTGTATGGATATTTGGACCCGAGGGTCAGGGTGCACAAGTAACAAATCGCTCTAGGGTTGAGTGAGCCGATGTCCGAAAGAACAGATGAGCGAATCGAACCCCGCCGGATTTCCCGGATCGGAGCCAAGGCGATCCTGAGAGGGGTCTTAAGACATAACCTTGCCCGGGCCGGAGTCGCCATTATCATATTACTGGCTTCTATGGCCGTTTTTGCTCCTCTTATTGCCCCTTACGATCCGAATGCCCAAGACCTCTATAAGGTACTGACCGGCCCCTCCGCAGACCACTGGCTGGGGACGGATAATGTTGGCCGTGATCTTCTTTCTCGCATTATCTACGGGGCACGCGTTTCTCTGATGGTAGGGTCTTTTTCGGTTTTTCTCTCTGTCTTTATCGGGTCGGTCTTGGGTCTCTTAGCCGGCTACAGGGGCGGAGTGGCAGATATGATCATCATGCGTGTCGTGGATACGTTTATGTGCATTCCCTTTTTGCCCTTTGTCCTGGTTTTGGCCGCAGCTCTCGGACCGGGCCTGAAAAATATTATCCTTGCCCTGTCCATCCTCGGCTGGACGGGTTTTTGCAGAATCATGCGCGGCCAGGTGCTGATGGTCCGGGAGCTGCCCTACGTGGAGGCCGCCAGGGCCGCCGGGGCCTCAGGCTTTCGAATTATGTTCAAACACCTTTTTCCGAATTGCCTCGCCCCTATTATCGTTGCGGTCAGCATAAGCCTCGGTGCGTTTATCATGTTGGAAAGCACCATGTCCTTTTTCGGCCTGGGGGTACAGCCTCCGACACCGAGTTGGGGCAAGGAGTTGAGGACGGGTTACTCTTACCTCGAATCCGTTCCCTTCTTTTCCATTGCCCCGGGCATATTGATCACGCTGGGGGTATTGGCCTTTAACTTCCTCGGCGACGGCCTGCGGGATGCCCTTGACCCGCGTCTTCGCGGTGAAGGGAAAAAAATAGAATAAGACATGTGATCATGGCGCCCCTACTGGAAATTAAAAATCTGAGTACCCACTTTTTTACGGATGACGGATTAATCAAGGCCGTGGACCGGATTTCCTACGACATTGATGAGGGAGAAACGGTGGGACTCGTGGGGGAGAGCGGCTGCGGAAAAACCGTCAGCGCCCTTTCGCTCCTCCGGCTCATCCCCAATCCGCCGGGGAAAATCGTAGGCGGGGAGATTCTTTTCGAAGGCCGTGATCTGCTACGGTTGACCGAGGACGAAATGTGCGCCGTCCGGGGCAACAAAATGGCCATGATCTTTCAGGAGCCCATGAATTCCCTCAATCCGGTGAGGACCATCGGGTGGCAAATTTCAGAGCCCCTGGAGATCCATCTGGGAATGAGCCGAGGAGAGTGTTTAAAAAAATGTATCCAGCTCCTAACCGATGTTAAAATTCCTGAGCCGGCGGCCCGGGTGAACGCCTATCCCCATGTTTTCAGCGGCGGGATGAGACAGAGAACGATGATCGCTATGGCATTAGGCTGCAATCCCAAATTGATTATCGCCGATGAGCCGACCACGGCCCTGGACGTAACCACCCAGGCCCAGCTTCTCAGGCTGATGAAGAATTTGACCCGCGATTACGGCGCCGCCCTGATCATCATCACCCATAACCTGGGGGTCGTGGCCCGTTATGCCGACCGGATTAATGTCATGTATGCCGGACGGATTATTGAAAAAGGGACGGCCAAAGACATTTTTAAAAATCCTCAACATCCCTATACGGAAGGGTTGATGGCCTCCGTCCCCCGGCTGGACCTCGACACAAAGCAAAAACTGGTGCCCATCGAAGGTCAACCCCCGGATTTTCTGCATATGCCGAGGGGATGTTCTTTTCATCCCCGCTGTGTTTATGCCTTCGATCGATGCAGAGTTGCAATGCCGGAACTTACTCTCGTCTCTGATAACCATGAGACGGCCTGCTGGCGAAATGTTAAATAATGATAAAATTCTCTTAGAGGTCAAAGACCTCAAAATGCATTTCCCCATTTCCGTGGGGTGGATGCTCAAAAAAACCATCGGCCATGTCAAGGCCGTGGACGGGATCACCTTTCGGATCGCCCGGGGCGAAACCTTAGGACTCGTCGGCGAAAGCGGCTGTGGTAAGACAACCACCGGTCGCACCATCCTTCAACTGGAACGGCCTACGTCAGGTCACATCTTCTTCGAAGGGAAAGAGATTACCGGGATCGAAGAAAAGGCCCTGAGAACTCTCCGCAGGAAAATGCAGATGATTTTCCAGGACCCCTTCGGTTCTCTCAACCCCCGCATGACCGCCGGCGAAATCATCGGCGAACCGCTACTGATTCACCGCCTGACCCAAAGCAAGAGCGAATACGAAGAAATGGTCAAGGACCTGATGATTACGGTCGGGCTCAGTCCGGCCATGATGGAAAGGTATCCTCACGAGTTCAGCGGCGGCCAGAGACAGAGGATCGGCGTGGCCAGGGCTCTTTCGGTTCGGCCTAATTTGATCGTCTGCGACGAACCGGTCTCCGCCCTGGATGTTTCCATTCAGGCCCAGATTATCAATCTCCTGGAAGAACTCCAGGAAAAGTTTAACCTCACCTATCTTTTCATCGCCCATGACTTGGCCGTAGTCAGGCATATCAGCAACCGGATTGCTGTCATGTACCTGGGGGAAATCGTAGAAATAGCCACCAGAGGGGATCTCTACAAAAAACCTCTTCATCCCTATACCAAATCGCTGCTTTCGGCAATCCCGGTTCCGGATCCGATTGTGGAAGCCCAGCGGGATCATGTACTTTTGGAAGGGGAAGTTCCCAGCCCGTTCAACCCGCCTTCCGGCTGCAAGTTTCATCCGCGATGTCCGAACGCCGATTTTCCTCGCTGCCAGGAGGAGAAACCGATCCTGTATGAGATGGAAGGGGGGAACCACTGGGTCGCCTGCCATGGGGGGTAATTTTCGTCATTCCGGGCCCCGTACTCGATACGGGGGAATCCAGAAATTAAATTGAAAGGAGGGCAACACCATGCATGAGAAAAAAATTTTGAGGAAAATTTTTGTCGGCCTGTCGCTTCTGCTTTTTATTTTGGCTCTGACTCCCTGTGTCGGGACAGCCGCACCGGCGGAAAAACCTGTTACCGGAGAGGAATGGACGACCAAGTCCGGAATGGACTGGGGGTCTAAATACTGGCCCACCAAACCGGTGCGGGGGGGCATTATGCAAAGTGCTTCCCCTTTATTTATCGGACTGATGAACCCTAACCATTGGCCGGTAAACGATTGGGTGACCATCAGCTATTTTTATGACAAGCTGATCTGGACGGATGGGAACTACAAACCCACGGTGCCCTGGCTGGCCGAGTCCTGGAAATACGTGGACCCAAAAACTGTGATCATGAAGCTTCGGCAAGGGGTTCAGTTCCATGATGGGACTCCTTTCAATGCCGAAAGTGTCAAGTATCAGATGGAGTGGATCAAGGATCCCCCAAACGGAGCCTGGAGCCGCGGCTGGCTGGAACCGCTGGATTCCGTTGAAGTCGTCGATAACTACACGGTGAAATGGCATTTCAATAAACCGTGGGCCGCCTTCGCCGGCGTGATGGCTAATGTTCCGGGTTATATGATCTCTACCAAGGCCCTGAAAGCCGATGTGGCCCTGCGGGATGTAAAAAAATTGGCAAGCCAAATAGAATTGGAAAAGAAAAATGCGGAGAAGGCCGAGAAAGAGGGGAATGCCGCTAAGGTGGAAGCCGCCAAGAAAAAGTTGGCCGACCTTGAAGAACAGCACAAAAAAGCCGCTGCCCTGGCCGAAGGGGCCAAGCCGTTGGATAGCTTTCCGGTCGGCACAGGGGAGTTTATGCTGGATGAGGCCAGCCCGGGGAATTACGTAAGGTTGAAACGGAACCCCAACTGGTGGTTCGGCAAGTTCATCGGCCGTCCGGATATGCCCTACCTTGATGGACTGAATGTAAGTGTCATTCCCGATCCTTCGGTCCGACTGGCCAACCTGCGGGCCGGAAAACTCGATACCATGGTTCCTGATCCTTCCCAGTACCCCATGGTCAGGAATGACAAAAGTTTAAACGTCTATGTGTATCCCCTTAACTGGGTAGTGGGTATGCGGTTTAACCATAAAGACGGCCCGTGCAAGGATATTCGGGTCCGCAAGGCCATCTCCCATGGCCTGGATCGAAAGGCCCTGATTAACGGTGTGCTCTTCGGGGTGGGTGACCCGGCCTCTGGTCCTTTCCCATATCAACACTGGGCCCATAATCCCGCTCTCAAACCGGTGGCCTATGACCCGGAACTCTCCAAGAAATTGCTGGCCGAGGCCGGGTATAAAAACGGTCTGACCATAAAAGGATATATGTATAACGAACCCGTTGCCCGGACCATGGCCGAGGCCATGAAAGAGATGCTGGCGAAAGTCGGCATTACCTGGAATGTGGAGTTACTCGACCCGGCGGCTGCTGCCGAAAAGATGAGAAAAGTCGATTATGATTTTTCCACAAATACCTGGACCTGGATCTATGACCCCGACCTTCTGGCGACCGGCTGGTACCATCCTGATGGGGGTTTTAACTTCGGCAGGAGTAATAACGAAAAAGCCATTGCCCTTATTGAAGCTGGGCGTGCAGAAGTCGACGACGCCAAGAGAACCAAGATTTATTGGGAATTGGAAAAAGTGCTCTATGACAACTACGAAGATGTCTGGTTATTGTACCCCAGGTCCGTAACGCTTTTTCGTAAGAATGTTTGTGGATGGAACAACGACATGTATCAAAAAATGAAAGATGCCCAATGGTGGTCCCATCCCCTGTGGTTTAAAGATGGGAAGCGGTAAATGAGGGTTTTCAATAGCCCTTACGGTTTCAAATCGCTTCGCGCCACCCTGCGGAACCCTCCACAGGTGTAAGGGCGGATAGGAAGGGAGACATCATATGCCGATCGAGAGACTCAAGGAAGCAAATCAGCACGCGGTGATCCTGGCCGGAAGGCTCATGATGGCCGCAGCCACCACCGCGCCGCAGCATGGCGGTTCTGGGGTGATGGAGGGTTGTCTCGTGTATGGAGAGGATGAGCTGGAGAGTATTGCCTCTAAACTCGAAGAACTCTCCCTCGCAAAGAAACAGTGGAATGAGAGCTTCAGGCTGGAGGCAAACATGGTCAGAGAGTCCCAAGCCGTCCTGTTCTTGGGATGTTTCCGAAGTTACGATCCCTTTGGCACCGCTTGCGGAAGATGCCTGGGAAATCAGGGAGAGCCAAAGGGGGGGACCAAGTGCGTCAAGTTCCGCGACACGCCCAAGCTCACCGAGGCCCCGTTCCCCGGCCCGGTATGCACCTACCGCATATCGGACCTCGGTTATTGCGTCGGGTCGGCCCTGTGGATAGCCGGCAGATTGTTCATCGACACCAAGCCCAAGTTCCCTGTGGGCCTCGCCGGGATGAAGCTTGGATATCTCCCCCGAAGCAAATTTATCGTCGGCCTGCCCCTGTCCGTCACTCCCAAGAGCCCCTTTGATGATGTCCTGGCCGACCCCAGATTTACACGGCAGTATCTCATGGATCGCCTGGAGCGCATCTGGCCCATTTTCAGAAGCGTCTATGGAACACTAGGAGGTTAGAGCAATGCGAACATACGACCAAGACATGAATCGTGAATACATGGAGGTGGCGGCCAAGGCTGTGGCCGCAGCAGCTCGGAGCGCACCTCATACCACAGGGAGCCTGGACCTGGTGATCAATATCTTGAGCCCGGAAGAGATTGAGACAATCCAGAAGACGGTGGCGCAGATGTTCATGCTGGATCCGGAAAGGGCTATTGTTTACGACGGCATGCTGACCATAGGCGCCAGGGTGACCCATTCCGATACGCACTGGGACTGCGGAGCTTGCGGGTTCAGCACATGCGCGGAATTGAACCAAGCGGCAAAGGCGGAAAGAGACAAGAACCCCTCCGGACCGAGACCGACCGGACC
>JAPVTA010000014.1:0-8566 GCA_047519465.1 Thermodesulfobacteriota bacterium
AACCTACTCTTTCCTCTTTTTTGATCTTAAATGGTCTCATCCTTCTTCTCTGTCTTCCCTGGATTATCTTTTTGGCTGCCCATTATAAAGGCCAAACTGTCATGGACCCGGTCCATGGGAACCCCGGCTCTTTTTTCAACATTATCTCTAATGTGTATCATGATTGGGTCCCTCAAGCCCCTCTCACGATTGCTTCAGTAATCCTGTTTGTCCTCTTCCCCGTCATGTCAATGTCTCGAAAAAATGCCCTCGTTCTTTTGACGGTATTTGTTCTTCCCATGGGGGGGCTGTATTTTTTCAGCAAATTACTGGACATCACTCATTTCTTCACCTCTAGGTATTTCGTCAATTTTCTTCCTCTCTTTTTCATCACGCTCTACCTCTCTCTTGAAGCTGTAGAGTCAAAATTTGAACGATTAAAAAGATTCTTACGGTTGAGATCTCTTTTCATCATTCTCTTCATCGCCTCCAATCTTATCATCCTTCCTCTCTATTACCGTTCCGAGAGACAAAACTTCAGAGGTCTTGTCACGTACCTAATGGCAAATCTGCGGGAAGGAGACAAAATCTTTGTTCAGTCGATAGCCTATATTCCGGGGATCCTTCATTATTTCAGAATCATCCCAAAAGCCCGTCATTACAATATTCCTTTTGAACTGAAAAGCTCAGGAAAAGAAATTGAGTTCAGAAAACCCTTTACCTATGAAAACAAAACCTATACCATTTATTCCTGCAATATCTGTTGTGACCAATATGTGGAAGATGGTAGTCGGCTATGGGTTATCCAGGGAGAATCGGCCGCCAAGAATTTTAGAGAGAGTACTCCCAGCGTTTTGAAGGGATACTTTGACGGAAGCTTTGCGAGTTTCAGGAGGTTTCCAAGTGATGCCTCCATGTATCTTTTTCTATGGGATCCTGCTTCTCCAGACGAAAAAGGAATCGAAATGCCAATTAAGTGACAACAATTTTGCCTGCTGGCAATGTCATTGTTCTTGACTCTTCACCGGCTGTTGGAAAAGTGAATATTTGTTTTATTGGCAGCGTGAACTCTTAAAGATACGTTGGAGTTCGGGACCAACCCACAAGCGAGTACTGAGGAAATGATGAATCTGAATAATCTGCTTCGAACCAAGGGCTTATTCTCCAATCTTATCGTCTTGCAACTCTTCATCAGTCTTATGCTCGCCTTGATTACCCTTATGGCCTACTGGCAGGTACGAAATAATGAATTCATAAATCTTGATGATAATCTCTACGTCACTGATAATCCGCATGTCCAAAACGGAATAACTTTTACAGGAGCCCTTTGGGCCTTCACTTCGATTCATAATGGTCAGTGGCACCCACTTACATGGCTCTCTCACATGCTAGACTGTAATCTGTATGGGTTGAATCCCAATGGCCACCATATGACCAATCTCCTCATTCACATGGGCAATACCGTTCTGTTGTTTATTGTATTTTTTCGAATGACAGGTGGCCTGTGGCAAAGCGTTTTTATCGCTGCACTCTTTGCCGTGCATCCCCTCCATGTGGAATCGGTCGCCTGGGTTTCTGAGCGAAGAGATGTGCTATATGCCTTCTTTTGGATGCTGACGATGTGGGCCTATCTACGGTATGCGGAAGTGCTGAAGCCGAAACGATTTTTATTTGTCGTTCTTTTTTTTGTCTTAGCGAGTATGTCAAAGCCCATGGCGGTTACTTTACCATTCATTTTGCTTCTGATAGACTATTGGCCGCTTCGGCGTTTTAAATTTCACGGAACGAATTGTGAAGAATATCAAGAATTCACACCTTCGCCCCATAGGGCTCGACAAAACCTATCCATTTCTCGTCTTATCTCAGAGAAGATTTCCTTATTCATTCTTGCTGCCCTCTTAAGTTTATTCACCATTTTCGCCAATTCTAAAGTCGGGGCGTTGTCAGCATTTGCCCGACTTCCCTTAAAAGTGCGCGTTGAGAATGCGGTAGTTTCCTATGTGAAATATGTGGTTAAGATGTTCTGGCCCAACCGCCTGGCGGTACTGTATCCACATCCGGTTCATCTACCATCTTTTGAAGTAGCGTTGGCAGCCATGTCATTCTTGGTGGCCGCAGTCCTGGTCTTCCTGGCCGGAAGAAAACGCCCTTATGTCATTGTGGGATGTTTGTGGTACACTGTAACTCTGTTGCCGACCGCTGGCCTACTTCAGTCTGGTGTACAGGCGATGGCAGACCGATTCACCTACATACCGTTCATTGGCTTATCGATCATAGTCATCTTCAGCACCACAGACTATCTGGTTCGCTACCGATACGGAAAGCTTGTGCTTGCGATTTCTGGAGTTTTGGTGCTTATTATTTTGATGTTCTTTACAATAGTACAAGTGGGACGTTGGAAGAATAGTGTAACGCTTTTTCGCCATACCTTACGTGTAACGGCTAACAATTATGTAATCCACAATAACTTAGGGGTCACCTTAGCTAGACAGGGAAATGACCAAGAAGCATTTGAACACTATACAAAGGCACTGGAAATCAATCCGCGCTATAGCGACGCACATTATAACTTGGCTGCTCTTCTGGCCCGCCGAGGAATGGACCAAGAAGCCACAGCCCATTTTATTGAGACCTTACGTATTGAACCAGAAAGAGTTGGTGCGCATAACGACCTGGGAGTCATCTTAGCCAAGCAAGGAAAGTTTCAGGAGGCTATCGCTCATCTTGCTAAATGCGTAATCATTGATCCAGATTATGCAGAGGCTTACTTCAACATTGGATTTATCTTGGTCCAGCAGGGAAGAAGCAAAGAAGCCATCCCCTATTTTAATGAAGCGTTGCGCATCAAGCCAAAAGACGACAAGATTCACAACAATCTCGCAGCGGCGTTGGCTGCCGCCGGAAGAACCGAGGAAGCAATAACTCACTATAATCAAGCGCTGCAAATCAATCCAGGCAATTCAGACGCTCACTACAATTTAGCGTCTCTTCTTACCTTCCAGGGAAAGGATCAAGAAGCCATGCTCCATTATTACAAGGTCCTACAGATTAATCCATCTGATGCACAGGCACACTACGAACTTGCAAACATTCTCTTTCGCCAGAAAAGAAACCAGGAAGCGGCTGCTCACCTCGCCCAGGTCGTGAAAATCAACCCAAATTATGGAGAGGCACATCTTACTCTGGGCATGGTTTACTTAACGATGGGGAAAAAGGATTTGGCCTTCGCCCAATACGCGATCCTCAAGGCAATAAACAAAAATCTGGCAAAAACTTTATATCAGAAAATTTCGGGGCAGAATGATTGAAAGCTGGACAAGGAACGTCCAAAGCGTCCGATGGAGCACGAAAAAGCGTCAAAACTCTTGGTTTATTGAAAAACTAAACTTCACTAAGCAAATCCCTGGGCGTGCTTCACAGCAACTCAATAGACTTTCGATACTCAAAAATAAAAATATTCTCATCATTTGCAGAATAAGCAATTATTCTGGTCAAAGAGACGGTTGGTATCGGTTAACCCAAAGTTCCCAGACCAACAGGGTCCAGAGTTGCTTTCGATTATCCCTTTTTTTAAGCAGATGGTCTTGAAAAAGAGTGGTGACATATTCGGAGTTGAGAAATCCTTCCCGTCTTATTCGATTCGGCGAGAGAAAATCTTCAAACAATCCTTTCAAAGGCCCCTTTACCCACTTTGCAACGGGGACACCAAATCCTTTCTTCGGCCTGCTGATGATTTCTTGAGGAAGCCGATTTTTCATCGCCTTTTTTAAAATATATTTTGAAGTCAAACCCTTCAGTTTGAATGTTGAGGGAAGACTCATTACAAATTCAACCAATTCGTGATCGAGGAACGGAGCCCTTATTTCCAGCGAACAAGCCATGCTCGCCCGATCTACTTTAACCAGGATGGATTCCTGAAGATAAAGTCTCATGTCGAGATATTGAAGCTTTGTGATCCGATCCGCGTCAGGATATTCTTCTCCATATGACGAAATTTCCTCTACCAGGTGATCTCGACTGAAGTGTTGATGGAACTCTGGAGATAGTGCTTTTTCATTTTCCTCGAATGGGAATGATCCGAGCCAAACCGAGTTCCTTATGCCATTGGGATAACCGATTCCAGAAAGAAATTTCTTCACCTTAAAATCAAAACTTATATTATCATCCGAGACGGGAAGTAAATTGGCCAGGCGAACTATCGTTGGATGGAAGACCCCCAGAAACCGTCCATAATATCTTGCAAGCTTATGAGCCAGGTAGGTTGGATACCCCGCGAATAGCTCATCCCCTCCATCTCCGCCCAAGGCGACGGTTACATGTTGACGTGTGAATTTGGAAAGAAGAAAAGTTGGTAAAATAGAAGCATCCGCCATAGGTTCGTCCAAAATATCAGGGAGTGTCGGGACGATATTCAGCAAATCAGCCGGCATCATCAGCTGTTCATAATGCTCGGTGCCGATATATTTCGATGCCAAAGAAGCGTATTTCGATTCATCGAAAGAGGGATCTTCAAAGCCAATTGAAAAAGTTTTTATCTTCCCATGGACCTCTTGTTGAGCCAGGGCTGTGACGGCACTTGAGTCGATTCCGCCGCTCAAGAAAACGCCCAATGGAACATCGCTGATAAGCCGACGTTTAACAGACTCCCGTAGAAGTTCCATGATCCTGGATTCTGCTTCTTCTTCTGAAAGACTTAATTCACCCTTCTGAGGATCGAAGGGGGACCAGTATTGCCTGACTTCCGTGCCTTCATTACGCCAGATGAGACAGGAGGCGGCTGGAATTTTCTTGGCATCCTCAAAAATAGTATGGGGACAGGGGACAAATTCAAAAAGGAGATACTTCATAAAAGAAACAGGATCGACCTTTCTCGGAAAGCCGGGATAAAGCATAATCGCCTTCAATTCCGAGGCGAAGAGAAAGGTCCCCTCAGTAAAACTATAATAGAGGGGTTTCTTCCCTAAACGATCCCTTGCTAACACTATCTGCTTCTTATTTTCATCCCAGATACCAATCGCAAACATTCCATTAAAATAGCGGAAACAGTTTTCTTGGTGCTCCTCATAAGCATGAACGATGACTTCGGTATCCGAGCGGGTCTTAAACTGGTGTCCAAGGCTTTCTAATCGGCTTCTCAATTCCGGGAAATTGTAAATTTCACCATTAAAAACCACCCATACCGTTTCATCCTCATTAGAGAGAGGCTGGTGCCCAGTCCCTAAATCGATAATGCTTAAGCGACGATGTCCAAGGAAGACAAAGGGGCCTTTTTCGTCCAGAGATCGAAAAAATTCTCCCGAATCATCTGGGCCGCGATGGATGAGAACATCCCGCATTTTCCTAAGGACCCCAGGTTCTGGAATATCTGCTGCTTTTGTGGTGAGAAACCCGACGATACCGCACATATAATCGTGTCCGTGCCCGTGATTCGTGCTCGTCAAAAGATTTTATGCATCGGCGAACAACGTAACCCAATAACGAAATGGGGATCTTTGCCCTAACCCTTGAATCATTGACCTTTATTTCTATCCAATTATCTCTCTAATTTGATAGGTGGGTTTTCCCTGCGATTCATAATAGGTTCGAGTAAGGATTTCAGCTAAAAACCCCATAAGAATTGACAAGAATCCGAGCAATAGGAGAAAAACGCACAATAACGGAAGAGGAGTCAAAATGAAGGAAGTCCCTTCAAAGAACTTCAGATAGATTGCATAGCAACCGGCCAAAAAGGATCCTAACATCATCAAAAGCCCCATCCCGCCAAATACGTATATCGGTTTCTGGGAATAGGATAAAAGGAACTTGATTACCATCAGGTCTAAAATGACTTTGAAGACTCTACTCATCCCATACTTCGATGAGCCCGATCCCCGTGGAAAATGGCGCACTGGGATTTCTGACACACGAGCTCCTATCCATTGAGCATAAATGGGAATAAATCGATGCATTTCTCCGTAGAGCTTAATGTTCTTCAAAATGTCTTTCTTGTAAGCCTTAAGCGTGCATCCATAATCATGAAGATAAACACCTCCGATGAGTGAGATGATTTTGTTGGCGATCACGGAGGGTAATCGCCGTGTCAGAAATGGATCTTTACGACTTTTACGCCACCCACTCACCACATCATATCCTTCTTCAATCTTTTCAAGTAGAAGAAGAATATCTTCTGGATCCGTCTGAAGGTCACCATCCATTGGAATAATGATGTCTCCCTTAGAACAATCAATTCCAGCGCTGAGTGCCGCGGTTTGCCCAAAATTCCGTGAAAAACTGATGATCTTTACGTTCGGATTTTTCTCCCTAAGATCCAGTAAAATTTCCAATGTTGCATCTGAGCTTCCGTCATCAACAAAAATCATTTCATAAGGTCTCCCCACCTTTTTCAGTGCCGTGATCAATTTCTCGTATAACAAGGAGAGGTTCCCTTCCTCATTATAGACAGGGACCAAGATAGAGAGAGTCTCATTTAATCTACCATTCATTCGCCTTCTCCCCCATTTTTTAGATAAAAAAACGACCTTTTGATACCTCTCCCCCCCCCTTTTTGCTAAAGGGGGGCGAGAGGACTACGGATTCTTACCTTTCGTATGCGATTGACTTGTCATATAAATTCATTGAAAAATTTGCCTAATTATTATACTCTTCCAAAAGAGAAGTCAAGAATTCATATGCAAAAATTGTGACAGTATCTGTGCCTGTCCGCCGTTGTGTGCTCTGTGCGAGGTATGCGAGGTTTCGCCCTGCGGCACACAGGCAGGCGTTTCGGCACGCAGGCGTATCGAGTATGCGTAACTTATCGAATTTTCTGCCTTGAGGACTAATCCAAGGTGCAGGTTATTATTCAGGAACAAAATTTGCTCCCTAACCATCCCCCATGGCCACTTTTTTCTTGGTGAACGATGAGACTACGGTCTTTTGAAAGAACTGCTAAAATTTCGATCTCAATCATTATGATTCTCATTACCGTCGGCACGGTGTTTGGAGCGGTATCTTATTTTTACTTCACTCATGACCTTCCAAGTGTTGAGACTCTGAAAAATTACAAGCCCTCGACCGTTACGAAGATATTTTCCGAGGATGGCGAGATCATCGGTGAGTTCTACTATGAAAAAAGAGAAGTAGTCTCTCTGGATAGGATTCCAAACTATGTAATCCAGGCCTTCGTCTCGGGAGAAGATGCAAGATTCTTTCAGCACAAAGGGTTAGACTACGTTGCCATCCTTAGGGCCCTTTTTAGAAATATTTTTTCTGGCGAGATTGTTCAGGGGGGGAGCACCATTACCCAACAAGTGGTAAAATCACTTTTGCTCTCTCCTGAGAAGAGCTTCGGGAGAAAGATTCGAGAGGCTATTTTGGCTTATAAAATCGAAAAGAATCTCACCAAAGAGGAAATTCTTTTTTTATATCTTAACCAGATCTATTTAGGCCACGGAGCCTATGGGGTAGAGGCTGCCGCAGAGAGCTATTTCGGCAAGACAATTGAGGAGTTGAATTTAGCAGAGTCTGCCCTGCTTGCAGGACTTCCCCAGGCACCGAGCAAGAACTCTCCCTACCAGCATCCCGAACAGGCAAAAAAGAGGCAAGTCTACGTTCTCAATCGGATGGCTGAGGAAGGCTTCATTACATCGAGCGAGGCCAATAAGGCAGCTAAAACTACGTATGTCATTCGAAACAAGGAGAAACCTTCTACGGAAAAAGCCCCTTATTTTGTGGAATATATAAGGCGGTATGTCGAAGAAAAATATAGAAAAGATGCCCTCTATAAGAACGGTCTTCAGATATTTTGCACCGTCGATCTTCATTTTCAGAAGGCAGCTCAAGAGGCGCTGGAAGCTGGATTAAAGGAGATAGAGAAAAGGGAAAAATATCCATCGGCTGATATGCCATTGACGCCAGAAGGCGGCCTCATCTGTTTTGATCTGGAAACTGGATACGTCAAGGCCATGGTAGGAGGCAGGGATTTCAAGAAAAGTCAATTTAACCGAGCAATCCAAGCCCGGAGGCAAACAGGATCCGCCTTTAAGCCTATCGTTTATGCCTCTGCCCTCGATAAAGGCTTTACCCCTACATCCATTATCGTGGATTCTCCAATCGTCTTTGACTGGGGAGACAGAAGGTGGAAGCCCAAAAATTTTGAAGGAAAATTTTCAGGGCCCACTACCTTGAGGAATGCTCTAACGCACTCCATCAATATTGTGACAGTGAAGATTGCGCAAGAGGTCGGTATTGATTACATCAAAAATTATGCCCAAAAATTGGGAATATCCTCCCCTCTTCATAATGACCTTTCCATGGCTCTTGGTTCTTCCAGTGTCTCTCTTTATGAATTAACTAAAGCTTATTCCGTATTTGCCAATCAAGGGAATCTCTTCAAGCCTATCTTTATCAAAAAGATATTGGATAGGGATGGGAACCTATTGGAAGAAAATCTGCCTCCGGTCTATTCTGATGAGTCCTCGAAGGAAGAACAACTTATTACGCCCCAGACCGCCTTTTTGATGACCCATTTATTGGAAGGTGTTGTCAAGCAAGGGACAGGCTGGAGAGCTCGATCTCTGGGCAGGCCTGTAGCGGCCAAAACAGGAAC
>JAPVTA010000015.1:0-1967 GCA_047519465.1 Thermodesulfobacteriota bacterium
ACTTGCAGAGACCTTTCGAGTTAATTCCGTTGATGCCGTGATGCACTTTGCAGCAAATTGTTTGGTGGGGGAATCCGTTCAGGATCCAGTAAGATACTTCAACAATAACGTGAAGAACGGATTGAAACTGATTGAAATAATGAAACAATTTCACGTAAGAAAATTTGTTTTTTCTTCTTCTGCCGCGGTCTATGGCGAGCCTGAAGAGATCCCAATTTCCGAAAACCATCCCTGCGCCCCGACAAACCCTTACGGTGAAACCAAATGGATCTTCGAGAAGGTGCTACGGGCCTTTCATGAAGCGGGTAAATTTAACTATGTCTCTCTTAGGTATTTTAATGCCGCGGGAGCCGATCCGGAAGGCGAACTCGGAGAGGACCATGCTCGAGAAACCCATTTGGTTCCTTTGGTGATCAAAGCAGCCTTGGATAGAACTTCTGTCCATGTTTTTGGTACAGATTATGATACGCCCGATGGAACCTGTATCCGTGATTATATTCACGTCACCGATCTTGCCCAAGCCCATATTTTAGCGCTTCGAAAATTGAATCAGGCTAAATTTTCCGGGACTTATAATTTGGGCAGTGGGAACGGATATTCTGTGAGAGAAGTAATCGAAACAGCGAAAAAAGTGACCGGGAGAAAGGTACCTGCCATCGATTCACCAAGGAGGCCGGGCGACCCTGCTCGGCTGGTGGCCAGCTCTCAGAAGATTAAAGAGGAACTGGGATGGAATCCCAGGTATCCGGATCTGGAAACGATCGTCAAAACAGCTTATGATTGGCATAGAAAACACCCAAAGGGCTACGACGATGGGTGAAAAGCACCAAATTTCAAGCACCAAATACCAAATAAATTTTACATGGCGGGTTCATCACACACGAACGATGAAAATATGACTAAGTCCCCCCTCTGGTGGGGGAGGGCGAGGGTGGGGGTGAATAATTGAGCTCATTTCCCCCTCACCTCAATCCTCTCCCATCAGGGGAGGAGGTATTTTCTGCGTAATTACAGTTACCAAAATTGTAAGCAAAGCTTTTCGGTCATTTGAGATTGGATATCGGAACTTGTTCGGGATTTGGAAATTGGGATTTCAACAAATACCCTTTGCTCTATTCGCTTTCGCGTAAGGTGAAAACCCATGTGCGGTATCTTTGGTATTTACAATCATGTTGAGGCGTCCAACCTCGTCTATTTGGGCCTCTATGCGCTTCAGCACCGTGGCCAAGAGAGTGCGGGGATCGTCTCCTCAGACAACAGACAGCTTCATCATTACCGCCAGATGGGACTGGTCTCCGAGATCTTCACGAAAGATATTCTGAAGAAGCTCTCCGGAAGAAGTGCCATCGGCCATGTCCGTTATTCCACCGCCGGATCAAGCGAGCTCAAGAACGCACAGCCCTTCGTGGTGGATTACTATAAGGGTAGTCTCGCCATTGCTCACAATGGAAATTTATCCAACGCTTCTCTCATCCATAGCGAACTCGAATCGAAAGGATCCATTTTTCAATCTAACATGGATACCGAGGTCATCGTTCACCTCATTGCCCGTTCCAAGGAAAAAAGCTTTTTGGAGCGAACCGTCCACGCCCTCAAACAGGTCGAAGGGGCTTATTCTCTGCTCATTCTAACAGAGAAAGAGATGGTCGCGGCCAGAGATCCTTTTGGCTTCAGGCCATTGGTTCTCGGGCAGCTTAAGGATGCGCCTGTCGTTGCCTCCGAGACTTGTGCTTTTGACCTCATCGGTGCCAAGTTCTTGAGGGAGATCGAACCGGGAGAGCTTCTTCTCGTCAATGAGGATGGAATGAAATCGTTCAGACCTTTCCCTCACAAACCGCGTCACCAGTGCATCTTTGAGTTCATCTACTTCGCCAGGCCGGATAGTTTCCTTTTCAACAGGAATGTCTATGAGGTCAGAAAAGCGTTCGGAGTTCAACTCGCCAAGGAATCGCCCGCACAGGTGGACA
>JAPVTA010000016.1:0-42871 GCA_047519465.1 Thermodesulfobacteriota bacterium
ATACATTTAGTATGAAAAGATGGCGGGCGATGCGGGAGTTGAACCCACGGCCTTTGGTTCCGGAGACCAACGCTCTATCCAACTGAGCTAATCGCCCCTCCTGGAATTTTACTTATCACAAATTGACAAAGACTGTCAATTCTTCTGCACGACCGAATGTAGTGCGCCCAACACTTCTTTCGTTTTCTTGCATCGAGTTTCAAGGAGTTAGATCGTCTCCGCCGGTAGGGTTTCCTGCTGCCGGAATCGATGGACTTATCGCCCAAGGCTCCCCAAATAATTCTTTAGATTACGGAGGTCATCGGGAGAGACCTCAATGAACCTTACACCAGTCCTGCAATCTCCCCGATGCTTCTCCGGGTGACTTTCCATCCAAACAACCTGTGTCACCATTTCGATGGGAGTTAGCCCAGAACTAAAAGGGAAAAAGAGTCTTATCCTCAGATGTTGACCTACCTCCACTTGCTCGGATAGATACGTTAATAACCCGCTTTCGCTGACATTGACTACTCGATCATATTTGACGACCAAATCCCTCCGCCTATATTCTACCGGCAGATCAACATTGCGCCTGGGATGTTTTCTCTTTTCAAGGTCCCCTGTTCTATAACGGGATGTAGATTCTTTTTCTCCGTTTTTCATGAATCTCCCTTCAAAAAATTGGCCCCGAAAGGCTTCTCCTGAGGAATCCACAACGGGATGTTGAATCACTGTGGAAATAGATTATCTTTCTCTTGAAAGAAGCTATCTTCACCATTTTGCCTAAAAAGTAGGCATTTCTAAGCACTGGAAAATATTCATAAATCCAAAAATCTAAAGGGTATTTTGTTTTTTACTTTAGTATATTCTGTAATTCCCCCATCCTTCTATAAAGCTCTCTCCCGATTTCTAACGATACGAAGATAAGGTAGAACGTGTATGCGATCACAACACCGGACAGTGTGATCTTTAGTGTTCTGCTGAATCTAGGGCTTTTGTAAAGCAGCGGCAGACCGAAAGGTCCCAATACAAAAAATAAGAGCAGGACCACACTGATTGGTCTCAAATACCATTTTATTTTTCCCTCTTCTTCGGGCATCTTACTCCTCCTGCCATGCAGAACTCGGGCGACATCCATCGCTTGACCGCAAAGTCCGTAGTCAAAGAACAAGGCTCGAGATCGTCGACCTCCTGGGTCGCGGGTAAGGCAGAGAAGGCGAAAAGACGCCGCCCGATGGGTTACGGAACAAGAGTAATTTCACTTTGCCTAACATAATTGAAATTGAATGACAGACAGTCCGAGTCTCAATAAAAGTGTATTAAATCAGGGATAGGGTGTCAACAAGAATTGCCATGAAAATGAATTTGACATCGTGACTGCCATTTTTTCTATTGACAGTCAAGAATCGCATCTTATAAGATCTATGCGGGGAGGAGTACCATGAAAGAAATGATCAAAATAAAAGCAAATGAATTAGGGGTTGATCTTATCGGCTTCTTAAATCTTAAAGACTACAAGAGTCCGCGGTCCCCAAATCCTCGCCGCTACCTTCCGTCGGCCAAGTCTATTGTTGTGCTCGCCTTTCGACCCCTCGCAGGCGCCTATCGGTATGGGGAAAATACCTGGAGCAAGATGCCATCTTTTTTATACAGTGTCGAATCGGCTGGCAATACCGCGGCCTATCATCTTGGGAAGTTCATGGAACGTGAGTTTGGTGGCGAATGTTTCCTCGTGCAGGCCCATCGACCGTTTGAAATCAACGAAGAAACCTTTCGCTCTCCCGTAGGAAGCATTTCACTCAGGCATGCAGCTGTGCAGAGCGGATTGGCTGTATGGGGCAAGAACACGCTGGCCTTGACCAGGGAATTTGGGCCTCGTGTCATGTTCCTCGGGCTTCTCAACAGCCTGAATCTGGAATCAGATCCTTCCATGGAGGGATACGATCCTTGCGGCACTTGTCAATACGACTGCAGAGCAACCTGCCCCGGAAAAGCGTTCACAGCGGAAGGACGTGTATTAAGTCATCGCTGTGTGAAGGTGAGCCAGCCCAATGATGTAGGAAACTTCATGCGGTTTTTATTAGAGATGGCCGAGAAACCTTTGATGAATGAGCGGTTGGAGATGATCAAGTCCCCACGTTTTTTCCGGTACATGCAATATCTCCAGTTTTTTATCCACTACCATTGTGATAACTGCACCCGATATTGTCCAGGAGACCCTGTGGGTTCCGTCCAAAAATAAAGCTCTCCGTCAAGACTGTAGAACCTCCGGGCCAAGACAATGAAGGTTACTATTGTCAGATTCCATCAACACGTATGACGCTGAATTGTAAGCCGGTTCGGTTTTCCCAGCGAAGGAACCAATTCCCGATGTCTTTTCAGCCATTTTTGGTCACGTCTGATCCGTTTCTGAGTCTCAAGTCCCGCCAAAATATCCGACCCAAGCTTGGCGTTACGAATTGGCTTGCTATTCAGAAGGCGATGGGGTATAGTAGGTTCAATTGTCGGTTGTGGAGAGCGAATGATCGTTCCAGCGGAGGGATGACCGCAAGGAGCCTCGGACCTTTCTTTGTGGCCTTTTTAATGCGCTGGTAATCCTCCTCTCCCATGATCCCCCTCAGCGTGTTCTGATATATAGAATAAGCCCAATGCGAGAAAATTGGAAAAGGGAGCCGAGCTTGGAAGAACAGGGGCCAGAAAAATCATACCTGTTTGACCCAGCCGAAGATCCCATCGTCCTGTCCGACGAACTGGACATGGATCTATTGGTTGAATTGCCGGGAGACGATACGGAGAATGGAGATGCCCGAATAACGTACGACGAGGAAACCGTCGGGACGGAGCATTCGGGTATTCCCGGCAAAATCATCGATCCAGTTCGGATCTACCTGAAAGAGATGGGATCCTTTCCGCTCTTGACTCGAGAGGGAGAGGTAGAGGTGGCCAAGAGGATCGAAATCGGACAGCAGGAGGTCCTCGGTGCGGTTCTCAGGTGTCCCATTTCGATCAGGGAGATCATCGCCCTTGGAAAAGCCGTCCGGACAGGAAAGACCAAGATCAGTGAGGTCACCAATGAGATCGATGACGAGGACATGACGCCTAAACTAAAAAGGCTTCAAGAGACAAGGGTTCTCCGCCTCATCGATAAAATCCGAAAGGCAGGAAACAAGATTCAACTTCTCCAAAGCAAGTTGAGAGGTATGAAAAAGCAATCCTCTAAGAAAAGAGTGGAAGGAGAGATCGTTAAGAAACAGGCTGAATTACTCGAGGCTTTCAAACGAATTAACTTAAGGGGAGAACAGGTCAACAAGATCATTCAGAAGCTGAGACAGTATGAAATTCAATTCGAAAAGGTCGAACAGGAGGTAAAAAAGATCGGGGGAGCGCTGGGAATCCCCATCCGACGGGATGGGAAGTTGCCGAAGATGAAGAAGGCGAACCTCAGGCGAAAAGATTTTGATGAGATGAACAGGGCCTTCCGAAATTCCAAGCGTAGAATAGCCAGGATGGAGGCGGAATGTGGCCTTTCTCAGCGCCGGCTGAGGGAGGTGTTGACAGCCGTTGAGAGAGCAGAGGCAAGAATCAAAGAGGCGAAAAGTGAACTGATCAAGGCCAATCTCAGATTAGTCATCTCCATTGCCAAGAGATATTTGAATCGAGGACTGCAGTTTCTGGATTTGATTCAAGAGGGGAATATCGGATTAATGCGAGCAGTCGATAAGTTCGAATACCAACGAGGCTATAAATTTGGCACCTACGCGACGTGGTGGGTTCGTCAGGCCATCTCCCGTGCTATCGCGGATCAGGCCAGGACCATACGCATCCCAGTCCATATGATTGAGATCATTAACAAGCTGAACCGGACCTCTCGATCTCTTGTTCAGCAGATGGGCAGGGAACCTACGCTGGAGGAGATCGCGGAAAGAATGGGAGTCCCTCTCCATCACGTTCAGAAGATTCTAAAGGTCAGTAAGAAAACCATTTCCCTTGAGACTCCTATCGGTGAGGAGGAGGATGGTCGTCTAGAGGATTTTATCGAGGACAAGGGATCTATTTCTCCTCAGGAGGCTGCTATCGTTTCCAACCTGGCCCAACAGACTCAGACGGTCCTCTCAACCCTGGATAAGCGGGAGGAAAAAATTCTAAGGATGCGGTTTGGGATCGGCGAGAAACACGACCACACTCTTGAGGAGGTAGGACAGGACTTTAACGTTACACGGGAGCGAATCCGGCAGATTGAGGAGAAGGCCCTAAGGAAGCTAAAGCACCCCTGCCGAGCGGAGAAATTGAAGAGTTTTGTCGAATATTGAAAAGGAGAGAGAGGATGAACATTTATGTGGGGAATCTGTCATTTGACGTGAAAGAAGAAAATCTCCAGACGGCCTTCGAGGCCTTCGGAAGGGTCAGCTCGGCGACTATCGTAAGAGATAAGTATAGTGGCCAATCTCGAGGTTTTGGCTTCGTCGAAATGCCTGATCAAAATGAGGCTCGCACGGCGATTGCGAACCTGAACGGAAAAGAGCTCTTGGGTCGACAGATGAACGTGAATGAAGCTCGCCCTCGCCCGAACCGGGGAGGATCCGGGGGTCATGGGAGTCGAGGGGGAAGATCCAATCATGGGGGCCGAGGACGTTATTAAAACCGCAACAAACCTCCCTTCTGTAAAATTCGAATCGTACCCCGCGGAGCCTCACCTCTAGAGCCCCGGTACCTCTGCGGCTTCACATGGACAAAGCCCGCTGAAGCGAAGGCTCCTCGGCTGAAGCGACGGGGGTACCCATCTCAATAATTCATCTGCGGGGAGATCCGGGCTTATTCATCAAATCGCTTCCCTACAGGCAGGCGTCGGTTCGTTACCTCATTTTTTGGGCCCAAGTTAAGAATTTTCCCGAGAATCTTAATTAGATTCCATGTCCGCCAACAAGTGGAAGGGTCCCTTTTCCATTTTTTGATTGACAAAATAAACATTTATGGTATTAAAAGACCATAGTGGGTGGGTACCAAATAGAATTCTAATTATCTTTCTTTCTGGCATAACAAAAATCGAATAAAATTCTAACCATCTTTCTTACATAACAAGAAAGGAGGGGAAAATGATGAGGAGAGCTTTATTCTTTGTTTTAACGGTCTCTCTTATCTTCTTGCCTGCCTTCGTCTTGGGGCAGGGTATGACCGACAAAGAGGTTGGGATCGGATTGACGACACCCCTTTCAGGTCCTGCTGCCCTATGGGGAGTCACAGGACTGGGCGCAAAAGCATGGGCTGATTACATCAATGACCAAGGAGGGGTCCACGGCAGGAAGATCAAAGTCATTCTGAAGGATGATGGGTATAACCCGGCCCGTGCCCTGGCGAATCTGCAAGAGATGAAGGGCCAGGTCTTTGCTGTAACAGCTCTGCTGGGCACTGCGGTAGTGAGCGCTTGTAGGGACTTTTTCTATGAAAACAAAATCCCTCAGATATTACCCTACGGAAATATCCGTATGTTCGCCGATTATCCAAAGAATAAGCTTCGATACATCTTTGTCGCGTATCCCGACTACGAAGATGAGGCAGGTTTCTTTACCAATTACGCCTTGAAGAGCCTGGGTTCAAAAAAGCTCACTCTTTTCTACCAGAACGATGATTACGGAAAGATGGCGTTAGAGGGTATCCAGAAGGCCTTAGGGGAGAATCCGGGTAAGGCCGAGTTGGTTTCGCCCGTCCCTTATGAGGTGACAGAAAGGGCCTTAGGAACCCACGCCCTCAAGCTTAAGGATTCCAACGCAGATGTTGTGCTCCTTTACACCACGATGAGTCATGCAGCGCTTATTCTAAAGGAAATGGCAAAGGTGGGATATCACCCGAAGGTGATCGCCTCTTTTCCGATGGGGGATCCTATCATGTATAAGATTGCGGGAGAGGTATGGGAAGGCGTTTATGTGGCCAGCCCAGCTAACTCAGGAGTCCCAGGGGCCGACCGGGAGGCCGATAAGGTCGCTGATATTTTGAAGAAATATGATCAAAATATTGCTGGAAAGGAGTATCTTGGCGTCTTTGGTGCTGTCTCCATGATGCATGTCGTGGAAGGTCTCAAAAAGGCAGGTCGGAATCTCACCGCAGAAAAGATGATCGAGGGTTTGGAAAAGATTAGGAACTGGAAGCCTGAAGGTCTTGGGGCCCCTGTCACCTTTGACCGAAACCGCCACTCTGGGGTGAATGGGGTTCGCCTGATGCAAGCACGAAAGGGAGTCCACGTCCCTATCACAGACTTTGTGATCTTCAAACCCAGATTCTGAGTCATGGCTCTGCTTAGAATCGATGACCTTGCTATCAGCTTTGGCGGGATCATGGCCCTGGCCGGGATTGACCTCGAAGTAGAGGAAGGAGAAATCCTTGCGGTTATCGGTCCCAACGGATCGGGGAAGACAACTCTCTTTAACTGCATATCGGGTGTTTACAAACCGGATAGGGGCGAGGTTCTTTTCGCGGGGAAAAGTCTTTTGGGATTCTCTCCTGATTCCATTGCTCAACGTGGCATCGCCCGTACCTTTCAGAACCTCCGCCTCTTCATCCACACGACTGTCTTAGATAACCTTCTCTTGGGAAGGCACATCAAGTTCAGAAAAAACCCCATTCATGCCGTATTGAGAATGAGAAAGGAAGAAATCCGCCACCGAGAGGTTGTGGAGGAGATCACAGATTTTCTCGATTTGCAACCTTTCCGTAACGCCCGGGTGACGGACTGTCCCTATGGGATTCAGAAGAAAGTGGAACTGGGGCGTGCCCTCGCTCTGGAACCAAAGTTATTAATGCTGGATGAACCCGTCTCAGGTCTGACGGCAGAAGAAAAAGAGGAATCGGCCTACCGGATCAGTGAGATTCGAGGCCGTTTTCGGACCACCATCCTCTTGGTTGAGCATGACCTTCGGATCGCATCCAGATTGGCGGACCGGATGGTGGCCTTCGACTACGGCCAAAAGATTGCCCAGGGGAGCCCTGAGGAGGTTCAACGAAACCCTAAGGTCATCCGAGCTTACTTGGGGGAAGAATGACTGCTCTCCTTAAGATTGCGAGTATTGAAACGCTCTACTTTGACCGGATCTATGCTTTACATGGTCTTTCCCTTGAGGTGAAAGAGAAAGAGATCTTCACTGTCTTGGGGCCCAACGGTGCAGGCAAAACGACCTTGCTCAAGACCATTGCCGGGCTTCTTAAGGATCAACCCAAAAAGGGAACGATTGAGTTTTCCGGCCGCGTGATCACCCGTTTGCCGCCGGAGCGGATCTCCAGCCTTGGAATCGTATATGTTCCAGAGGATAGGGGGCTCTTTCGAGAGTTGACGGTTAAGGAGAATCTCGATCTGGGATGTTGGGGAAGGAATGATAACGGAATCAAGGATGATCTCCGTCTCGTCTATTCCCTCTTTCCGATACTGCAGCAAAGGGAAACCCAACAGTCCGAGACCCTTTCCGGAGGCGAACAACAGATGCTTGCCATTGCGAGAGCCCTGCTCCGCAGACCCCGGCTTCTGATGCTCGATGAGCCGTCACTTGGACTTGCCCCCATGGTGGCTCGACATGTCTATGAAGCACTGGCCAAGATCAGCCAAACCGGCACAACAATCCTCTTGGTGGAACAGAATGCAAAATTGGCACTGAGGACGGCGCATTACGGGTACATCCTTGAGGCAGGACGGATCGTCCTCGAAGGGACTTCAAAGTCACTTGAGGAGAATCCAGATGTTCAAGAATTCTACCTCGGTTCGAGTGGAGAAGCAATCTCTCCGAAGGGGTGGCGGCTCTACAAGAAAAGGAGGACTTGGTGATGCAAAAAGGGGCGGAGATTTTGCCCAGCCTCTTCTTCTCTCAGGCGGAACGGCTGAGAGGCCGTGTTGCCCTGAGACATAAAGATTACGGGATATGGCATAGGATATCCTGGAAAGAGTACGGTCAGAGGGTGACGGAGGTGGCAGCAGGTCTGGTTGCCTTCGGCCTATCCCGAGGAGAATATGTGGCCATTCTCGGTGATAACCGACCCGAATGGCTCATCTGCCATCTTGGAGCCATGACGGCTGGCGGTGCGACCTGTGGGGTCTATCCCACGTCTGCGCCGGAACAGGTGGCCTATGTGGTGAGCCATTCCGAGTCGAAGATCCTTTTTGTAGAGAATGAAGAACAGGTCGATAAGGTCTTACAGATCCTTCCTCAACTCGATCTGAAGCAGGTGGTGGTTTGGGATCCAAAGGGGCTTTGGGGATTCTCGCACCCAAAGATCATCTTCTTCGATCAATTTCTTGAAAAAGCAAGGGCCTATTTCCAGGCTAATCCGAGCTGTGTCAAAGAGAGGATGAGCAGCATCGATCCTGAAGATGTAGCCATGATCATCTACACCTCGGGCACAACAGGCCCACCCAAAGGAGCTATGATCTCCCATAGGAACATCATGACTCTCACCGAATCCTTTTTAGCAGCCAATCCTACTTATGAGGCCGATGAGGTCCTCTCTTACCTTCCTCTCGCCCATATCTATGAAAACCTCATCTCACTCTTTCAGGCCGTGTGGTCTGGTGGTACGGTCAATTTCGTCGAACACATCGATACCTTAGCCCAGAACCTCAAAGAGGTCTCGCCTACCATATTTGCCAGTGTGCCTCGGATCTGGGAGAAGTTTGCCTCCATGATCGAGATTCGCATGGCCGATTCCACGCCGTTGAAAAGAGCATTCTATCGGCTTAGCATCTCGGTGGGACTGCGCTATATCAGGTCAAGGGTAGATTCAAGCAATCGCACCCTTTGGGCAATTCTCTACTGGCCTCTTTACCTCACAGTCCTGTATCATCTCAAGAGACAGTTGGGGTTTGACCGCGTCAGGTGGGGGGTTTGCGGTGCGGCTCCGGCCTCTCCAGAACTCTTCGAATATTACAATGCTCTGGGAATCCCTTTGAGGGAAGGGTATGGCCAGACCGAATCGACCGGGGTGATCGCCACCCAAAGGTTCGACCGTCCCCGATGGGGATTTGTGGGTGAACCCATCCCTAATGTGGAAGTGAAGATTGCCGAGGATGGAGAGATTCTTGTACGGGGGCCCAATGTCTTTAGGGGATACTTAAAAGACCCTGAATTGACAGCCTCTACCCTGGAAGGTGGCTGGCTTCACACAGGGGATGTTGGAGCGATGGAAGATGGATTTCTTAAGATCCAGGACAGAAAAAAAGATATCATTATCACGAGGGGAGGAAAAAATATTACCCCTGCCTATATTGAGAATAAGCTTAAATTCAGCCCCTACATTCAGGATGGTGTGGTCATCGGCGATGACCGCAAATACCTCGTCGCCCTCATCTTGATCGATGAAGATAATGTGACGAAATACGCACAAGATAACAGGATTCCTTTCACCACCTTTACAGACCTGACCCAGAATGTCCAGATTCAGAAGCTCATCGATAAGGAAGTGGCCAAAGTGAACAAGACCCTTTCCCAGGTAGAGACGATTAAACGATTTGCTCTTTTGCCCAGGCGCTTCTATGAAGAGGATGGAGATGTAACGCCTACCAAGAAGGTGAAGAGGCGGGCCTTAGAGAAACGGTACGGCGATCTGATTGAATCCCTCTATAAAGGAAAGGATTAAAAAGGACGACTTCAAATGAACAAAGTTCAAATGAAATCCAAATGATTAAATGCCAAATTGCGAGATTGAAAAACCTTTTGACCGGAACGTGCCTCGTCCCGCTAAAGCGGGATAGGCGGGGTCAAAGGGCACAATACGAACGAAATTTCCTTTGCTCACATTCGGTTCGCCGCTGGCGTGCCCGGGAAGCCCCGCCCTAACGGGGTGGGCGGGGAGCTTCACTTTTGACATTTGCAATTGATTTGAAATTTGGATTTGAAATTTGACATTGATTTGACAAGAAGATGGACCTCATTGAGAGCTATAAAGAAGAACTTCGGCTGATTCGGAAACCCTGGACCGGATTCTGGGTCACACTCTCCGTTGTTGGCCTCATCCTGCTCCCTTGGCTCAGCCGGGAATATATCACTTACATTTTCACTCTGATCTTCATCTATTCCATCGGCGTTCAGGGCCAGAACATACTTATTGGATATACTGGTCTGATCTCCTTTGGTCAGGCAGGCTTCTTAGCTATCGGTGCGTATACCTTCGGTCATCTCGCTCGCTTAGGTTCTCCCCTGCCTATCAATCTCCTCTGTGCTGGGATTGCGGCGGGGCTGTTCGGCCTCCTCGTTGGATTTCCATCTCTCCGTCTCAAGGGCCCCTACTTAGCCATTGCGACTCTTGGTTTCGGAATCACCGTCTATCAGATATTTGCCAATTCTGAAATCCTATCCGGTGGTCGAATGGGACTGAACGTACCCAAGCTCGCCCCCTTTTTCGGCCTTACAAAACCAATGTCGATCTATTACTTCAATTTCTTTCTTTTCCTCCTCTTCACCCTCGCTTCTTACAACTTAGTCTCATCCTATATTGGCCGTGCTTTCACCGCCATTCGGGACAACGACATTGCCGCTGAGGTCATGGGGGTCAATCTCACCCACTATAAACTCCTCTCTTTTGCCATCAGTTCTTTCTATACCGGGGTACAAGGGGGGTTATACGCCCTCTTGATTGGATACCTGGAACCGAATATGTTCACTTTCCTGGAAGCGATCACCCTTTTCGTGGCGGTTATTATTGGCGGTTTGGCATCGGTCGAGGGTTCTATCCTTGGCGCTGCCTTCGTCATTCTCGTACCGCAGATTTTCAGCAGTTATAAGACCTTGGTTCCTGTTGTTTTTGGAGTGACGATTCTTATCGTTCTCATCTTCGAGCCTTCCGGTCTTTTTGGAAGGTGGATGAAGATGAGGCTCTATTTGAGAAACTGGCCTTTCCGATGAGATAGAGCCAGAGGAGTAAAAAGATGGAAAAATTCTTACAGTACTCTCTCTCCGGCCTCTCCATCGGCAGTCTTTACGCCCTCGTAGCCCTGGGCCTGGTTCTCATTTATCGTTCCACCCGGATCTTAAATTTTGCCCATGGTGATATGGCCACGGCTGGGACATTTTTCGCTTTCACCCTTTTGGGACTGAAGATCAAGTTCTTGGCGAGCTTCATCCTCTCCCTTCTCTTTGGAGCCGGTGTGGCTATGGCATTCTACTTTTGCATCCTCATTCCGGCCCAGAGGCGAGAAGCCACGATCCTTGGCCAGATTATCTTGACCCTCGGTCTTGGCCTTATCTTCCAAGGACTCGTTGCGCACCTCTGGGGGACCGAACCTCAATCCTTTCCGTTCCCATTGTCCGATTCCAAGGTCTGGAATATCGGCGGTGTTGTCATGAGCGAATTGGGTTTGAGTGCATTAGGGGTCGGTTTGTTAGGAAGCCTCTTCCTCTATCTTCTCGTCCAAAAGACGCGGCTGGGACTGGCGATGCGCGCCACCTCAGAAAACCTTCCAGCTGCCCAGACCCTTGGGATACCTACCCGAAGGGTTCTCTCCCTCGCCTGGGGGCTGGCGGCTTTATTAGGAGTTTTGGCTGGAATCTTTCTGGCCCCTGCCCTTCTCTTAGATCCCTTCTTCATGTTGGAGCCTTTTCTTAAGGGATTTGCCGCAGCCATCCTGGGCGGACTGAATAGCCTTCCCGGAGCCATTGTAGGAAGCCTCCTCTTAGGTGTGGCTGAAAGCTTAGCAGGTGGTTATATCTCAGTGGCTTTCAAAAATACCCTTGCCTTTCTCATCATTATCGTGGTCCTCATAATAAGACCAGAAGGACTTTTAGGAAGGGAGTTCAAGGAGAGGATATAGACATTAAGGCTGATTGAAGGAGCGTCTGCCCATGAGCAAATGGTTGGAAACTGTTGAGTCATTGGTCTATGAGAGCAGGATCAAGGTTCCTTACACCTGGTCTGTGGGGGAGACTGGAAGTCGGTTCCTGATTGAATTGAGAGATTATAAGAAAATCTTTGGAACCAGGTGTTCGAAGTGTGACATGGTTTACCTGCCACCTCGAAAAAGCTGTGGCCGTTGCTTTTCAGAAAATCTTGAATGGGTTCAACTGGGTTCGCAGGGGACGCTCATGACTTACACCATTGCTCGCTATGAGAGTTCTGCCATACCTACAAAACCTCCCTTTGCTTACGGAATAATACAGCTAGACGGGGCCAGCACCGGTCTGGTCCACTTCCTTGGGGAGGTCGATTTCAAGGAGATTAAGGCTGGGATGAGGGTTGAGGCTGTCCTCAAGGAAGAAAGAATCGGCGACATCCTGGATATTAAGTACTTCAGGCCAATTCGTTAGTGTTAGTGACAGCGATGAGTGATGGGGATTTCGAATTTTCCCCATTCACTAACACTATTCACCATCACTCTGGTGTGAGAATATGGAAAAGATAGCGATTGTTGGGATAGGGATGACGAAACAGGAAAGAAGGAAAGAGGGCGAGACCTTTTCGGACATGGTCTTTGAAGCCGTCACCAGGGCTCTGGAAGATGCTGAAATGACGATCAAGGATATCGATAATATCGTCACCGGCTGCAACGACTTTTGGGATGGACGGACAATCTCCAGCATGGCCGTAGGTGATGCCTCGGGGGCATGGGACAAGAACATCTCCTGTGTTGAGGGAGATGGAACCTTTGTAGCCTTCTATGGGATGACCCGAATTCTTTCCAAATCTTACCGAACCACCTTAGTAACTGCCCACTCCAAGGGATCGGAGAGTGTTTCTAGCCTTATCACAAACGCCATGTTCGATCCGATTTACACCCGACCTCTTGGTCTTGATGCCATTACCTCTTCGGCTCTGCAGGCGAGACGATATATGGACAAATATGGGATCACGGAAGAGCAGTGCGCGATGGTTTCGGTGAAAAATCACAGCAATGCCAAGAAGAACCCCTATTCTCAACTGCCTATGGACATTACTGTGGACGATGTCATGAACTCAAGAATGCTGGCCGATCCTATCAAGCTTCTGGACGCTTCGCCCATCACCGATGGTGCCTGCGCCGTTATTTTAGCCCATGAGGAGACTGCTAAACATTTCACGAGTCATCCTATTTGGATTAAAGGGGTGGGATTTTGTGCCGATGCATACCATCTGGGTGATAGAGATTTGGCAGAATGCAAGTCGCTCGAGCGGGCAGCTCAGACCGCTTATAGGATGGCTGGGATTGAAGATCCTCTTAAGGAGATCGATGTGGCTGAGGTCTACGATGCTTTCTCATATCAGGAATTGATGTGGACTGAAGGGCTTGCCTTCTGTGAAAAAGGAGCCGGCGGAAAACTGACAGAGAGCGGAAAGACGAAAAGGGGAGGTTCAATGCCCATTAATCCTTCCGGAGGATGCCTTTCCGCCCATGCAGTGATCGCAGCAGGTCTGATCAGAATTGCAGAGGCCGGACTTCAGGTGCGTGGACAGGCAGGCGACAGGCAGGTCGAGGGTGTGAAGACGGCTCTGGCTCATGGCATCAACGGGCCTTGTGGCCAGTCCCACTGTGTCTGGATCCTGGGGAAGTAGACAACAACAACTGTAGCTCAACCCTTAGGGTTGATGCCGAGGTGAGAGCGTGGCTAAACGAGTGGCTGTTGTAGGCGCTGGACAGACCTATCATAGATCGAAAAGGCTGGATGTGAACGGAGTCGAACTGATCCACGAAGCCGTCACCCGAGCTTTAGAAAACGCTGAGCTTACCCGTGACGACATCGATCTTGTTATCATTGGCAACATGGACCATTTCGAAGGGATCAATTATGTGGACCTGTGGAGCGTCGATGGATCAGGCGGATTTATGAAGCCCACGATTAAATTGACCACCGGAGGAACGACTGGCAGCACCCTCGCCATCGCGGGTTATCATATGGTCGCGTCAGGCCTGTTTGACAAGGCCCTGGTGATCGGCTGGGAAAAAAATTCCGAATCAGATACCACTGCTGCCATTAACACAGCCTTTGACCCGATCTGGGACCGGCTGACCTTTGCAGGAGCCGTCGGTGGGCTGGCTGTAGAGGCCTCAGCCTACATGGATGATTACGGAATTACGGAGAGGGACGCTGCGAGAGTGGTCGTGAGAGATCGCAAAAACGCCTGTCGTAATCCCTACGCTCATCTTCGGAAGGAGGTGACCATTGAGGAGGTTTTAAGTTCTCCCATGTTATGCGATCCAGTCAAACTTCTCGATATGTGTCCTCGATCGGACGGCGCTTGCGCTGTTATTTTTGCCTCTGAGGATGTGGCAGAGAAGATCACAAAAACTCCTGTATGGATATGGGGGACCGCTAACAGGCATACGTATAGTTACATTAATGATGTTAACTTTCATGGTCTCCAATCTCTTAAGAAGGCAACACATGAACTGTACCAAAAATGCGCTATCAAAGAACCTTTGAAGGAGATCGATATGATCGAACTCTATCAGCCTTATTCCTTTGGAGGCCTTATGTGGTTAGAATCGATGGGACTGTGCAAGGATGGTGAGGCCCCACAATTGGTCTGGGACGGAGTCACCGATATGGACGGAGAATTGCCAGTGAATCCTTCGGGAGGGGTGATCGCCACCAATCCGATTGGCGCTACCGGTCTCATTCGGTGTGCCGAAGCAGCGATGCAGATCATGGGTAAAGCTGGGGAGCACCAGGTTCCAGATGTGAAGATCGCGGTAAGCACTGGCTTTGGGGGATGTATGTGGTCAGACATCCTCCTCTACGGAAAAGAAAAACACTAAACGGAAGGGGAAACAATGTCTGAAAAAGATCTGGAGTTGTTGACCAAAAGTTCCGGGGAGGCTGAGCAGCCTTTTCGATACTCGGTCGGAAGATGGGGCAGTAAATTTCTGACCGAGCTCCGAGATCATAAAAAGCTTTTGGGTATTCGGTGTCCCAAATGTCAGAAGGTCTATGTTCCACCTCGCCAGGTGTGCGGCCCGTGCTTTCAAAGGATGGAAGAACTGGTCGAGCTGAGCGATAAGGGAACTCTCGTGGCCTTCACCATCATCCGCTTCTCTTTCATCGATCCTGAAACAGGAATCACACGGCCTGTCCCCTATGGGTATGGCTTTATAAAGCTTGACGGTTGTGATAATTCTTTCCAACATTTTATCAATATTGAAGATGAGTCTAAGGTGAAAATCGGTGCAAGGGTCCAGGCGGTCTTTAATGAAGAGAGGAAAGGGAATCTTATGGATATCAAATACTTTGAAATTGTCGGTGAATAAAATGAGGGCAAGGCTTGGGATGAATAAACTCATCAGGATAGCGGCCGAGGCCGGTCCAGCCATGGTTTGAAAATCAGGGCCGTTTCTTCATGATCACCTTAACCACTCCTCCCATGACTGAAGTGCCATCCTGATTCACCACATCTATCATAAATGAAATTAACCCCTGCCTCTCTTTCTTGGATTCTTTCTTCTCCACGACTTTGGCCAAGACATGGATGGTATCTCCTATCTTTATGGGGGCGCGGAACCGCCACTCATCGATTCCATAAAAGGCAACAATCGTCCCTTCGAGAATATTAAGGCGGATCAGGAGGCCGGTTGCCATCGAAAAACCGCACATTCCATGGGCTATCCTTCCTCCAAAGATGCTTTTTGAGGCATACTGGGCATCGGTATGAAGAGGATTAAAGTCTCCTGTGAATCCGCTAAAGTTGACAATATCCGCCTCCGTCATTGTCCTCCCTAAGGTCAAAAATTCCATACCCTCTTCAAAATCCTCAAAATATTTTCCAAGAATGACAGCCATGCTTTTCAACTTCTCTTTATTCTATTGTTACAAACCGAAAAATAAAAGCACTTCATTTCCCGATTAAAGTCCCAACTGTCTTGCAATGATGTTCTTCATAATCTGCGATGTTCCAGCACCGATGTTTGCCAGCCTGACATCTCTGTAAATTCTCTCAACCTCATATTCGTGCATATATCCGTACCCACCAAAAATTTGTACTGCTTTATTAGCCACCTGATTTGCAATTTCCGTAGCGAAGACTTTCGCCATATGGACTTCCTTTCTGCATGGTTTTCCTTCGCTTTTTAACCAGGCGGCATGATAGGTCAGCTGCCTGGCAGCTTCGATATCGGTTGCCATCTCGGAGAGCATGTGGGAAATGACTTGGAACTGACCGATAGGCTGTCCAAACTGGATCCGCTGCCGGGCATATTTGAGGGACAGATCAAGGGCCACCTCAGCTCCTGAATAGGACATTGCCGCCCCAGCAAGGCGTTCATTTTCAAAGCCCGCCATGATCGCATAAAAACCCTGTCCTTCTTCTCCTAGAAGGTTTTCCGCGGGAACAACACAGTCATCGAAAAATAACTCAGCCGTATCAGAGGAATGCATTCCCATCTTCTTCAATTTCCTTCCCACGGAAAAACCCGGGGTCTTGGTCTCAAAAATGATGAGAGAAAGTCCCTTTTCGCTTTTCCCAGGCCCTGTTCTCACCCCAAGGGTGATGAGATCGGCCTGAGTTCCGTTCGTAATAAAAATCTTGCTCCCCTTGATGATATAGTTTTTCCCATCTTTAACGGCCGTTGTCTCTAAAGAGCTTACGTCCGAGCCATGATTGGGTTCGGTAATCCCAAGGGCAATGATTTTCTCTCCGGCCAGGGCAGGTTTGAGATATCTCAACTTCTGCTCGCGTGTACCATATTCGTTGATGGCTGGCGTAGCGATATCCGTTTGGACCAGAACGCTCATCGCAAAACCAAGTGCCCCGCATTTGGATATCTCTTCGGCAAAAACGATATTCGTGAAATAGTCTGCACCGCCGCCCCCGTATTCCTCAGGGTAGCTGAGACCTAAGAAGCCGAGATCGCCCATTCTTTTAAAGATCTCCCGGGGATAAATTTCAGCTTCCTCCCATTCTTCAGCATAGGGACGGATCTCTTTTTTAACAAAATCTCTCACCGTTTTCCTAAAGATGTTATGTTCTTCACTAAAATAGATTGAGTCCATTTTGAGCTCCTACATTTTTCCGGTAGCCTGAGACGATTTTTAAACCGGCTCCAGGACGATGGTGATCCTACCGTCGGGCAGCGTCTGCGGAAAGGCCCTCATTTTCATCCCGACGCGGATCTTCTTCAAATCTCCTTTTGGGATCCAACCCATCACTCTCAATCCACCTTCGACCTCCAGGAGCCCGATGGGACTGGGCTCGAGTACGACACTTGAAAAAGGCATGAGAGGCTGCCGCACTGCAAAATGGTCGGGGGCAACATAAATCTTTGTAAAGGTAACAAGCGTTCCCTCCCCCTTCAACTCTTTCCAACCCATATCGCTGGACATGCATACGGAACAATCAGCCTGCGGCGGGTAGTATTTCTTCCCGCATTTCTTGCAAACCGTTGACATGATCTTCCCCGCGGCAAGGTCATCGGCAAATCGAGCTACTTTCGTCTGTGAGATGGCCAAGGAGAAATTTTTGAAATCCATTCTATTCCCTCCTGAAGATATGAACAGCCACTACCTGTCCGGTCCCGCCGACGTTATGGGTCAGGCCAGTCTCTGCATTTTTCACCTGTCTCTCACCCGCTTCCCCTCTCAACTGTTTTGTAATCTCAATGGCCATCGAGACCCCGGTAGCCCCGATGGGATGGCCTTTCGATTTTAATCCACCATCCACATTGACCGGGATCTTTCCTCCCACATAAGTCTCCTTCTCCTGGATCAATTTCCCGCCTTCCCCCTTTTCACAGAAACCAAGGTCTTCATACGCCACGATCTCGGCGATCGTAAAACAGTCATGGACCGTGGCCACATTGATGTTGGACCGCCCCACCCCTGCCATCCGGTAAGCTGTCTTGGCGGCCTCGCGGCTTGAAGCGATGGAGGTTAAGCTTTTTCGGTCTCCGATCCGCATCGTATCCGTGGCAAGACCAAGTCCTGCAATCCAGACCGGTTTCTTTGAGAGGCCTTTTGCCTTTTTTTCTGAGGCGAGGAGCACTGCGGCAGCCCCATCCGTAATGAGACTGCAGTCAAAAAGCTTCAACGGATGGGCCACCGTAAACGAAGACAATGCCTTGTCCAGGGTAATCGGTTTCTGCATATGGGCATAAGGGTTAAGGCTTCCATAGTAATGATTCTTTACGGCGACCAGGGCGAGCTGCTCTTCCGTTGTGTCAAACTCAGCCATATGAGCATTGGCAATCAATGCATAGTAGCCCGGGAAGGTCGTGCCAAAAGGATATTCCCAGGTCGCGTCTCCCCCTCTACCCATGATCTCCGTCGCCAGGCTGGTCGGGACCTCAGTCATCTTCTCCACGCCAACCACCAGGACGAGGTCGGCAAGACCCGAGGCGACGTTCATCCAACCGGTTCTCAAAGCCATGCTCCCCGTGGCGCAGGCTCCCTCCACGCGGAAATTGGGCTTCGGGTGAAAGCCGATATAGTCGTGAACCTGGGCAGACGGCTGCAGGGCAATCGCAAATTCGTCTCCCGCAATGCCGGTGACCATGCTCTCCACTTCCTTTAGACTCACGCCGGCATCATCAAGGCATGCTTTCACCGCTTCAAAGGCTAATTCCCGGAGCGAGGCATCCGACCTCACTCCAAACTTTCCATGACCGATTCCGATGATAGCCACCTTTTTCATATTTTCCCCTATCCTCTCTTTCCAGCCACAAAGTCGACAATCCTATCTTCTTCAATCTCGTTAGAAACTCCGACGGGACACCGAACCCGACGGAATGATTCCCGGACCAAACCCGGCCGCAGAGCTTGCATCAATACAAGATCCCTGCGTATCCCACAAAGCTGTCATCCGGCATAATATCATAACTGGTGTAGTAATCAAGGAGCATCCCTTTCTCGGCTCCCAAGGCTTTGCAGGTTGCCATCGAAGAAAGGGCTGCACCCGCACTGCACGCACTGTCATTGTCCATAGCATGCTTCAGGAGGCCTTCGGCATCCATCCGCAGTGCCCGGTCAATAAACCCTGTGTCATTTTCTTTCTTTACCCACTCCACAGAAGCCGGTCCGACCCCTTTTCCGGTAAAACCGTAATTCGGCCCATAGTGAGTTAAATCGGTGGATCCGATCGCAATGGTCGAAACTCCTTCTTTCATTGCAATGCGGGCAACTTCTCTTCCCAAGGTTTCTGCTTTAAGAGATAAGGGAGACCGGACGGCGACAAGTTTTGCATATGGAAAAAAATATTTTACCATCGCCAGTTGAATCTCAATGGTATTGTCCGCGCTGGTCGGACTCTCCTTTCTCATCTCAACGCTCTTCATTAGGTTTCTTACAAAGCTTGTGTGAATCTCTAAGTCACCAAAGGGGGTCTCCCAGGCCTCTTCGGTCACAATCCGGGGGAGGTCTTCCGTGGCAAGATGGCCCCCGTAAAGGACAACGACATCAACCTTGCTCTTCAATTTCAATGTATAGAAGACCCTTGCAGCAAGCCTGCCGGAAAAGTACCATCCTGCGTGAGGGACAATTCCGCCCAGACCTGTAATTGAAGGGAACTGAGAGGGTGCCCACCCCTCCAAATGGGACTCGATTTCTCTCTTACAGTCCTTTCCATCAACGGGATACCATCCTCTCGGCAGGGTCCTTTCTCTTCGGTTCATGGCTTTTACCTCTACTTAGTTCGGAGTATTTAATACAAATGCACTTTATTTTGTTACAACTTGTAGTGCGTGATCCCCCTGCCTACCGGCAGGCAGGCGATCACGCTGGCCAGACGGTGCGTTCGGTGAACGCACCCTACAGTACCTGTAAAATTACTTATTGCGCTTGTATTAGTTCGGCGTTCGGAGCACTATTCATGAAACTCCGAACTCCGCTTTCCGAACTCATAACTTGTTCATATTCTTCCAAGCGTAGGCATACCCATCAGGTGAAGCGTATTCCCCATCACTCTCTGGAACACCCTGACCAAACAGAGACGGAAGGTTTGAATCCCCTGATCTTGGAGATAGATGAATGGCGTTTGGACATCAACCCCCGGGTCTGGATGCTCGTAAAAATTGGTAAAGGAGGTCGCCAGATCAAAGGCATATTCTGTCAGCTGAGAAACCCTTAACGCTTTACCCGTTTTAGCGACAACCGGCGGAAACCTTGAGAGGGCATCGAGAAGGCCCCGTTCCGTATCGGTCAATCGTTTGGGAATACACTCCTTTCTCCATTGAAGCTCGATCTTCTGCTCCTTGGCTTTTCTCAGGATACTGCACGCCCGGGCGTGGGCATATTCTAAATAGACGCCTGTGTCTCCCGTCGTCTTCAGTGCTTCGTCAAAATCGAAGACGATCTGACTCTCTAACGTAAATTTGAGTAAGTAGTACCGGATGGCCGCTGAGGCCAAAGCAGAAGCAACCCTTTCTTCAAGGGGACGATCTGCCTTCTCGATTACCTTCTGCTTCACCATCTGAATAAAATCCTTTGCCTTTACCCCTGCGCCAGAGCGACCCGACATGGCGTAGGCCTTCTTCTCTTCGGACTCGTCCATTCCAAGAAGTCGGGCAGCCTGTGGAGAGAGGTTGACCACCTCATAGGCCAGGTGAATGGACTCATTTGCCTCCCTGTCAAAGCCCATCTGTCGGAGGCATTCCACGACGACTTGCTGGGGATAACTCTGCCGGGTATCAATCACATTGATGACCTTCTCGGCGTGGCCAAACCGTTTTGGGAGACCTCCTATCTCTTCACCGTCTTTGGCCGTGGTCCAAAGCATTTCTCCGTTCGCTTGGGATCCCCAGTGCCTATATAAGAAATCCCTCTTGAGAAGGCCGAATTTCCAGAGCTGATAAGCGACATCCTTCCCTGTATAGGTGACGCTCCCGTTTGACCGAACCAGGATCTTATCCAAACTCTTCGTCCCCTCTGCCGTCTCAACAAGGCCACCCAAAGGAACCACCCAACACCCCTCGTTCGGCCCCTCTGTCTCAAATCGAATTGCCCTCTTCTCCTTCAGAAGTTCGAAGGTGGCCTCCCAGAACCCTCTGGCGATGATGTCTGATTCCCAGTTGAGAAGGTCGTAGAAAACAGAGAGTTGGGCCACTGTTTCTAAATGACACTGGACAATCTTTGTGGCCAACTCTTTTGCAAAACCCGAAATAGGATCGATTCCTGCTTCGATCTTGTGGAGGACCTCTTCCCTTTTTTTGAGAAGGGAAGAGTTCTTCTCAAGTTCACTCTGAAAACGTGCGTAAAGGTCCCAGCAGAAATAATCAAGAGATTGACCTGCCGGGACTTTTGCCCAGATCCCCTCGAAGCCAGACCTCTCCTCATAGGAAGGGCGCTCCAAATAAAGGAGGCCCGTCACCACATCCACCACTTGTAAACCTGTATCATCAATGTAATTGCAAACCTCTGTTGAAAAACCGAGCCATTCAAGAATCCTGGCGACCGTGTCTCCTAAAACCGAATTCCTGAGGTGACCGATATGCATCGCTTTGTTCGGATTCACACTGGTGTGTTCGATAAAGACTTTCTTCTTCGGTGCCAGCACGGGTTTTCCGAAAGCTTTCCCCTCCTGTAAGATTCGAGGAACGAGGTCTTGAGCCAACGCCGGCCAATTCACCTTGAAGTTGAGATACCCTGGTGGAGAGACACCTACATCGTGAACGTAAGGGATCGGTTGCAATTTTAGCCGCTGGGCCACTTCCTGAGCGATCTTCAGCGGAGACGTCCTTCTCTGCTTTGCCATGGACAGACAGACAGCACTGGAGAAATCTCCCAGCTCCTGCTCAGGAGGAACATTGAAAGGGACGTCTTCAATGCTCAAGAGTTCCTTCAATGCTTTGGCAACTCCCTCTCTGATCATCTCTCCTCTTGCCCCTCGCGTTTGTTCAATTATTATGAGGATGGCGAGGAAAAGTCAAGATGATGAAGCTTTCTGCCCGCGGGGCAGGGGTTGTGGGGCACATTCCAGCCAAAAATTGACAGCCAAAAGAATCCGGGAATATAATTTGTTTATGAAGGCGGGCCCTGGGCAATATGACGCAAGGTCGAGGGGATTGAAGAAAAGGAAGGGAGATTGACGAAAAATGGGTAGGAAGACGCCGATTAAGATTTCGATCTGCAATGAGCTTTTCGTGGGATGGCCGATCAACAGAGTTTTTGAGTACGCCGCACAATTGGGTTACGATGGGGTTGAGATCGCTCCCTACACTCTGGCACGCTCGGTCACAGAAATCCCTCCGAAGGAACGAAGGGCCATCCGGCATGCCGCGGAGAAGAGCGGGATCGAGATCGTTGGCCTTCATTGGCTGCTGGCGGAGCCGGAAGGGCTCTACATCAATCATCCCGACGAGATGATTCGGATCGAGACCCAGGAGTATATCGAGGCGCTCATCCATTTCTGTGCTGACATTGGTGGAAGGATCTTGGTTCATGGCTCTCCACATCAGAGGACTGTTCAACAGGGTTGGGATTTTCAAGAATCGTGGAATTTTGCAAAAGAGACTTTCAAGGTGTGTCTTAAGACGGCTCAAAAAAGAAATGTTCTTTACTGTATTGAACCGCTTGCCCATATGAACACCAACTTCATTAACACCGTGGCAGAGGGTATCCAATTCGTGAGGGAAATAAGACATCCGCATTTCAAAATGGTCTTCGACTGTCGAAGTGCGTCGGCCGAGGAAAAATCGGCTTCGGAAGCCCTTCTCCGCACCTTGGATTCTGGATATCTCCGTCACATCCATGTCAACGATGCCAACGGAAGGGGGCCTGGTTTTGGGGACACCGCCTTCGCTCCGGTCTTAAAAATTCTAATCAAGCATAATTATAAGGGCTATATTTCTGTCGAGGTCCTCGATTTTAGTCCCGATCCGCAGACCGTAGCCAGCCGAAGTATCGGCTACCTCCGTGGAATTCTCGATACCCTAACTGAAGAGGGCGGATGACGGCTGGCCGACCTGACGCAAGAGATTTTGGAGATTCTCCCTTTTCAAATTGCATAGAGCCGCGTCGGGAAAATACATCCAATCAAACATCCCATCCAGGCAAAAAGAAAAATAAACTGCCGAAAATTGTTCATAGAAAATTGCTGGTCAGTATAAAGGCTATTCAAATAAAATCCTGATTTTTTAACGACTTCCAACGGATTAAGTCTATCGGCATACTCCTTGCACAACCTCCTTCATCTTTCAAAAAGGAGGTTTCTTTATGAAGCGAAAGGGTTCATGGATCTTAATCATCGTAGCTCTTTTTGTCGTCAGTTGTGCAGCCGTCGGCCCGAAGTCAACCCCCCTCGTAAGCGATTCTCAACCTATGGCAGAGCAAACGTTCCTTTCCGGAATCCAATGTTATTTGGAGGATACCTATGACTACGACGTATTCTTTATCATCCAGCCTGTGGTAAGACAGGCACTCGTTTCCGGACCCCAATATTATTTGGCGGATATCTATGACTATGATGAGGCATTCCTTATCACCCAACCTGTGGTCAGAGAACTGCCGGCATACTCTGCGGCATTGCCAATCATCATTGAGACCCCATTCTTCATCACTGAACCTGTCCGAGAGCACACCGTCGTTTCTGAGGTCCAGTACTATTTGAAAGATATCTATGACTATGATGAGCCATTCTTGATCACTAAAATTGCGGGAGAGAATTAGCTCATCGGTACGATACGAGAAAAAGAGCGTAGTGGAAACATCTGGGAAGGAAGACGCCGTAACAAATCACCGCAACCAATTGAAGGAAGACGATTGGTCACTGAAGAGGAACACCAAAATAAGAGAAAGCATTTTTTGAAAAAACCTATACCTCTCTTCGTCGGCTATATGTTTCACCCATATTTGTCAGTAGCTTTCTCAATTTTGTGAAGTCCCCTTCTTGAAACGATTCAAATTTCAACCCGTATCTGTACTCCCCCGATATTTCTTTCGGAGCCAAATCAGACCATACCACTTTGGCAGTCACACTGATTGAATTCAACTCCGATCCCTTTGCAAAAAGAATCTCGACTTTCAACAAGCTCCCGACGAAGATCGCTTCGGACAAGTAGACAAGGAGCCCGCTTTTGCTTACGTTGGCCGCTACGCCCCCATGGCGCTCCACGTTCTCAAGGGAATAACCCAAAGGAAGGTCAACACGAAATCTTGGTTGTTTTCTTCTCTCGACGATAAAAATGCCTTTCTTGGATTGTGATATTCCCTTTTCTCTCTTCTTTCTTATGGTAGTAAGATACTCTTTTTGGAGCCTCATTGGAGCATCCTTTTCGCTAAAATGTATTAAACTTCGCGAGCAAAAGTCAATGAGAATCTCATCTCTCAACTGAATAGCTTCGTTGGGTAAAAACAATTTGGGGCATCCCAACTCATCTCTCAGCCCGGAGAAAATAGCCAAGATGCCTTATTTTTCGATAAATTACAGATTTTTGAACGGACTGGCATCATCCTTGCTTTCAATAATAAGAGGCATCTCAATAAAGGAGTTGAGGGAAACACTTATGTAGGGGCTTAGAGAGCGCCTAATGAACGGACCGACCCACCTTCAATCGGACGACACAACGCAGGATTTGAATTCGATAAGAGAAAAAAGAAGGCATCAGCGGTTCTATCTAAGTTTGCCCATTGAATTTAGGGTGGTGAATGCTCCCCATGTCCGTGGAGCTATGATTGTCAATGCGAGTGAGACAGGCCTTCTGATCCAATCTCCTAATGGCATACCCGCCGGCACAAAATTGAATATTGCAGTCTTATTTTCCGAGGGGTTTGAGCTGGCCAACTTTGAGGTGTTAGCCGAAGTGGTTTGGACAAAAACCTATTTGAACGACGGCAAGCAGGCGTACGAACTGGGATTAAAATTTATCCGGATGTCGGACGAAGACCGTCAGAAACTGAAGCATCTTCTCGGTAATGAGCTATAGGGATTCGGGAATCGATTTAAGCCTCGTCTGATCTCCGCGAGAATTACCTTAGCCAGCCGTCTTAAGACTCAGAACCGCCCAGCCGTGGGAGGCCATAAAGGAGACAACAATAAAAAAAAGGCCCGCCATGCCTGCTGCCAAAACTCCCACGGTCGATCTGTAGCGTTCCCCTCCGTATTCCCTTACGCTGAGCAAAACCATGACGGCCAGTACGCACCCCATGCCGAAGATGGTCCAGAGAGGGCCAGGATCTGCTGGCACAACAGCCCGGAGCTCGATCCTTAACGCCGGCATCAGCCGCAGCGCGAACCAGAACGTTGCCGCCAATGAGACGCCTCCGAAAGAACAGATCATCCCAGAGAGCAAGCGCCCGCCCGTCTGTCTGCGACTCCGTAACCGAGCCCGGAGGAATGGGGAGATTCCTAATAGCACAGCCGCCGGACCAAAGATCGAAAAAAAAGTTCTGAAATTGCCCAAACCGGGCAGGAAGAGGTGAATGAGGATAAGGACCCCCAGCGCCGCGGCAAGCCAGCTTCTCCGAAGCAACCGCCGAGCCTGCGGTTTGAGCGAGAATCCCGTCGAGAGCACAATGGCCCCTGCCAGAATTCCAATCGCAATCCCTGCCAGAACGTCGCTCGGAAAGTGAAACCCGTTGGCAACTCGCACAGCCCCCACCGCGACAACACCGGCAAAGGCCACTGGCTTGACGGCTGGAAAGGCTGACGCCAGCGGAACCACGAATGCCGCCAGTGAGGCAACGTCACCGCTCGGAAAGGACATGTGATTGCTTCCGTCAGGCCGGGGACGTCCGACGATAAGCTTCGTTGGGGTGACAATAATACTTGCAACGAGGACGGCGATGCATGCGCAAACCGCTGCTTGCTTGCGTCCATGAATCGCCAGAAGAAATCCGATCACGAAAAGGATTTCTGCCTTTCCGAAGACCCTCACTCCCTTCAGCGCCTCCCACCAGAGAGGTGTGGCCACATGACCCACTCTTGAGATGCAGAGCATATTGCTCAGGGTTTCATCGAAGGGCCATATGACGACTGCCACAAACCCGATGACAACAGCGAGGCCAAAAAGCCCGTAGCCAATGCGGCGACGTGTCGGTGAGACATCCGCGTTCATTTTGGTCTTTGCTAAGTCGCTGGCGTTGCTACTCATGCGCGCTATCACCCGTTCGCCCTATTAAAATAAAATCGTTATCTTGTCAATTAAACGATTGAATGTTCATAACCATCAAGCCAATTTCGTTGAATCAGCTGTTGGCGGAGAGCCCAAGCTACTAGGAATGCAAGGACTTTCTCTGCTTGTAAATCCAGAGAACCTCTCCGGAAAGAAGCATGGCTAAACAAGGATTGAACGGCGATTAATTCTGATGAAGACTTCTTGACCCCGTAGAATAGGGTTTCCGCTTATCGAAGAAAACAATGATGCGGTGACAGCCGGAAAAATCCGTAAACTGAATTCTTATTGCAAAGATGAAGAAACGACGTCCTTTACCCCCAAACGCTCCAGTGTATCGCTATGTAGCTCCAGAGAAGATTTTATTTCCGCTATCAATTTTAGAGGGAGCATCTTATTCTTTGGAATCTCCCTTCCCAGCAGAACAAGCGTTGTATTCAAACATTCCAGAATCCCCTTGGTAAATTCTTTCTCCCCAACTTGCCCCGAAAAACGAATCACCCCATCTTGGTATTCGAATTCACCAGCAAATGGATCTAAGAAACTGAATGCCTCGGCCTTCTCGATCAGGGACTTCTTAAAGGTAACCATAAAGGTTCCATTCCGAGAAGCAGCGTCCACTAACTTCTCCGCGGTGGAAAGGGTTTCTTGAAGGATACCGATAAGTTCCTTGAATCCTTCCTTACCCACGGCAGGAGGTTTAATTTCCGTAAGAGGTTTACTTTCCACAGCGGGTTTGCCTTCGACTGTAAGCTTACGCTGTGGAAGAGGCTTACTTTCTGAAGCAGGCTTCTCTTTCCTAAACATTTTGCCGGAACTCTTGTACACATTTAGAATGGCTCCTTGTTTACTCACATTCTCAACAAATACGGGGATCGATTTTCGACCAAAAATAGAAGGGCCGGATTCAGGAATGGTAAACATCTCCACGGGTTCTCCCCCTTCAACAAAGAGAACGCCCAGAGCCTTTTTCTCCTTCGTCAGGACTTCGATGAAACCGTCGTGCTTATCCTCTTTCAGCTTCAAGAGGAGACGGTCCAATCGAGTAAAATCGGTGGACAATTCTCTAAAAAGAGCCTCGTGTTGAAGGTGGTTGATGACGAGAGCGACATGTTCAGGCAGCAATCGGCACACATTGAGGACACCGTTCTTTTGATTCGATAAGGCCAAAAAAGCTTGGATCGCCTCCTGTCCGATCTTTCTTTCCCCGTTACTCTTTTCTTTAATCTCCGCATTGAGAACCTCTCCCGAATCGATGAAAATGGTTCCCTCTCTTTCTGGAAATTCAATTTCGACGGTGCCGCTGAAGCCCTCTGATTTTAGAGCTGACAGAAGGGCTGAAACATCCGTATAGGCAGTTAACAGATTTTCGTGTCTCACTTCTCCTTTTGGAAGAATCATGGCTTTCTCCTTTTTCTCTATTCTTGGAACTCTGTATCCCTAACGCTCTCTATCTCATTTTTTCTCGGCGTTGAGAAAACCCATCATCACTCTGAGGAACTCCTTCTTCTTTGAGTCACGAGAAACGTCTTCAGCGAGTTTTTCGATGAAGGGTAAGGCCTCATCTTGACCGAGGGAATCCTTTGTCACACCCAGCTCGGAGAGCTTATCATCGATGATGATAGGAGCCATGGGGCCGATTAGCTTTCTCAATTCGGTTTCGACCGTCATGATAAAATTCTCCGAAACTGTTTTTTTCTTGGTGAGTTTTTGTTCTCCTGCCTTTTCCAACAGTCCCAACTGGGCGAGCTGAAAAATTGTCTTAGATGTCCTGAATTCATCCCAGTTGAGCGTTGCAGCAATTTCTGAGACGGTTTTTGCCCCGCTGCACAGGGCCAAGACGTTCCATTGGTCAGCATTGATATTTTTATTCTCCGGGCTCTTGAGGAGGGAGAGACGAAAAACCGTATTGGGAGAAGGGATCACCTCCTTGATCTTATCCCACTCCTGCTTCTGGGAAGACCAATTCAGCATCAACTGTTCCGTGGGAGTGGAAATGGTTCTCTCCGAAGGAATTTCGTCCGGCTCAAACAAAGCCTTCCCGGCACCTAATCCCATCAGGGTGAAGAAGGCATATTCTCCGACCGCATGACTCGTTTTCGCATGGGTAATGCTTCCCAGCTCCAGATACAACTCTCCGCCCTCTTTTCCCCTGAACATAATCCTTCCGGTCTTTTTCCCGCTGAAGAGGGGATCGAGAATGTCAAAGAGTTTAACCTGCGCCAGATCGCCGAGAAATATTTCAGGCATAAGATGCTCCAAAATTCTTCTTTAAGGTCAAGTTACCCAAAGGAATGCCAACTCTCGCAATACCTATCCTTTTCTTAAAATCAACCCCGGGCAAATCAGCCGCCTTGCTCCTCCTCTATCATTCTCATAACCTTCCGGAGGAGAGAAACTCCATCATTGCCCTAATGAACTCCTTCTTCTGCACGTCGCGAGGAATCTCCTCACCCAGCGCTTCGATAAAAGGTAATGCTTGATCTTGCGGAAAGGAGGCCGTGGCGCTTCCGAACTCATTGAGCTTGTCATCGATGATGACGGAAGCTACCGGTCCTACAGCCTTTTTCAACTCGTTTTCCACCTTCAGAAAAAAATTTTCCCCTACCACCTTCTTTTCAACAGGCTTTTGACCTTCCGCTCTTGCCAACAACCCTAATTGGACAAGCTGGAGGATTGTCTTGGAAGTCTTGAATTCATCCCAGTTGAGCGTTTCAGTAATTTCGGAGACGGTTTTCGTCCCGTTGCACAGGGCCAAGACGTTCCACTGGTCAGCATTGATATTTTTATTCTCGGGACTCTTCTGGAGGGAGAGACGAAAAACCGCACCGGAGGAAGGGATCACCTCTTTGATCTTATCCCACTCCTGTTTCCGGTAGGACCAATTCAAAAGGAGTTGCTCCGTTGATATCGAGATCGTTCTTTCTGAAGGAACCTCCTCCGGCTCAAACAAAGCCTTTCCGACTCTTAGCCCCATCAGGGCGAAGAAGGCATATTCCCCCGCAGCGTTATTCGTCCTCGCATGCGTGATATTTCCGAGCTCTAAATACAACTCTCCCCCCTCTTTGCCCTTGAACGCAATCTTTCCAGTCTTCTTGCCACTAAAAAGGGGCTTGAGAATGTCAAAGAGTTTTACTTGTGTCAAGTCACCGAGAAATATTTCAGGCATAATATTGCTCTAAAACTTTCTCTCCAAAGTGAAAAACCTCTCTTTCCCTTATCACAAAGCACTCATCCCGCCAATCCCTCTGCTCCATGGGGGTATATTTAAGTTGCCCTTCTCCGAAGCCTCTCGATGGACAAACGAATACTATCCTGCATGCGGGAGATTGCATCCGATAGATCCCCAATTTCATCCTTTGACTTGATCCCTATCTCTGCCCCCAGTTCGCCGACGCTAATGCGATAGGCGATCTCGGTGAGGGATTTGATTTTCTTCGTTACTCGTTGGATATAGAGCAACATAATGATACCAATGAGGATGAGGGTACCTCCGAAAACTCCGACAACGATATTTCTCGTCCCAAAAATCATCTCCCTCACCCGGTCTTCAAGCATTTTTACAGAGAGCATAAAATCATTCGTATCGGCAGTCGCGACGATGCCGTAAGGCGTTTGTGAGACGGGCGAGCAAGCTAATATCCTTTCCTTTAAAATACCGCTTTCGTCTCTCGAAAGATAGAAATCGGACGCTTCTCGATACTCTCCATGTTCCCCCACCCGGACGACTTTTCCGAATTCGTCATATTTTTCCTTACCGAGCGTGCCCTTGACCATGAGGCTGCTAAAGGGTTGTCCTTCCAAATCCTTGTTACGGTTTATGAGAAAGGTAGCCAGGGGCTCCTGTGTTTCAGGATTGAATCTGAGGTACAAGCTTGCGTCACCAGAGAACGAAACCCGTTGAAGGATTATTTTTCTTAAACCGGGATCGTTGGCTAAATCCTCCCTCTTCAATTCCGGGTGGCTTAAAAGATACATTTCGACCTGACTGGCGATGGAGTTGGCCACCTGGTTGATCTCATTCTTAGCCCTCTCAACGGCGGCTCGGACATCCTCGCTGACGATCTGATCGATCGCTTTATTGATGTATCCCACAGTAAACGGCACGGCAACCACCAACATAAGAATCGGAATAATGAAGAAGATAAGGAATATCTTGCCTCTGAGCCCAAGCCTTCTACGCTTTAAACCAAAACTCTCCAGCCCGGGCACCGGAGCTTTCTCTACCTTTGCCTTCACAGGGGATGGACTAAGGGTCTTGGCTTTCGGTTTCGAAACCGTGATGACATTCCCGCAGGATGTGCATCTAAACCGACTTACTTCCCCCTCAAATTTTTCAAGGTCCACCTCGTACCTTTTCCGGCACTTCTCGCATGTGGCTATCATAATTTCGCCTCCTTGTTTTCTTATTAGCGTAACAAAAACGATTGGGCAATCAGAAACAAACCTCTTCGCAGGGAGCGTTCAATAAATGGTTTATCCCTGTTCATCTTTATGCCGCTCAAAACCCCGAATTCTGAACGATCCTCCCTGTTTCATCTCGGTCTTTTTTCTAACCCAAAAGAATATGCCACAGGGTCTTCCAGCCTGGAACAATCTACTAAATGATCCCTGTTCGAAACCAATTCTCCTACAGTAATTCCTTTGCAGGGCCTGTCTTTAGGCACTCTTAGTCTAATCCGCAAAAATCCTGCTTAGTTTTTGAGCAATTTCAGTGCCAAAAATAATCATAATAGCTTAATCCATTGATTTTGAATGATTTTTTAAAACGCGGAAGGTTAGATCAAAGCAACAAATTTGGCCTTTTTCGCTTCAATGGACAAAAATTTACCAGTCCTTGCATACATTTTGGCCTTTGGCCTTTGATGCATGGCCAGCTTTCATCTTTGTCTGCCGATCCGTTCTCTTTATAACTCTCGTTGCGAGTTTAGTGAGGAACGGAAGAGCTTCGACGCTGCCAAGGAAATTTGTGTTCTTGAACCCTGCCTTTTGAAAGAGTTCTTCACTCGTGGAGGTCCATCCAACCGTATGTGAATACGGAATATTTACGTGCCGTTCTTATTTGTCTGTTTCGTTAAGCAGTTACGCAAATTTATATTTGCTAACCTATATATCTCTAAACCCAAAAAGTCAAGACAAATTTAAGAAATAATTTTTGATATTATGGGGTTATGATACGGAGGGTGTCTATCATTCCGAGGAACGTCTTCTGGAAGACTTCGTAAGCCCTCTTCTCATTTCCTGAGATGGAGCCCTTTTCCCACGCGCCTCCATCATTAGAAACCTTCATCCCAAAGGAATTAACATCCCTGGAATACCGGAAAGAAACAGCATTTTCCCCTCGATAGACGAACTGGAATTGCCCTTGCAAAGCCCAATCGGGTGGAATGATAATTCCCTCCTTCGCCATAGGTTGAAGTGAAGGGGCATTGGGGTTCCATGCCATCAATTGAATGAGATGATCAATTGTCACCCCGGCCTTTTTAACTCGATCCTTCAAGAACATCCTCTTCTCCGTATAGGCCCTGAGTGGAGGCACAGTCATCGGTCCACTCAGAGGACTGGCCCTGTCGGCTATCTGAAGGATGAGCATCTCTTCAACCTTCTTCCCCTTTGTCTTAACAAGGAAATAGACGCGTGTGATTGAATTCTCCCCTGGATTCTCATGTGAAAAAAAATGGACGAGATTAAGTTCAGAAGGCAATGTCAAGGTAAAGGGGGGCTTCGGAGAAAGTAATTTCCTCCCTTTTATCTCTAAATCCCTTTGCGCCGCATCGGCGATTATTCCTATTCCCAAGATCAAAAAGAATAGTACGGCAATAATCTTCTTCATAGTCTGCTCTTCCATGCTCATCGGGGTCAGGGATCAGGGTTTAGTAAATGCCCACAACCCTATCCCCGACCCAGCCGGATATTACTTCTTTTTTGTTAGCAACTCTTTCAACTTGGCTCCTGTTTGAGGACTCTTTCCCAATATATCTTTCCATCCCTCATCGTATGCTACTTTGAGGAACTTCTCGCTTTCAACGGGAGGCAGGGTAATCACTTGGATCCCTTCCTTGAGCAGGATTGGCCGTTCCTGTTTCGCAAGGTCGTCAAAAAGAGCAACGACCTTTTTCTCACTCTCTGCGGCTGCTTCTGTTAAGAGATTCTGAAGCTTCTTGGGGAGCTTATTCCAGGTGCTTAGGTTCATAAGGAGAGGGTTGGGCACCTGATAAAAGCCCGGATCCACAACATATTTTGTTTGCTTATCCCAACCCCAATCACGAATCCCAACGGACGGCCAGCAATAACCATCGACCACATTCCTCTCCAGAGCGGAATAGACCTCTGTGGGCGGTATCGCAACCGGATTCCCGCCGAGTCCTTTGATCACCTGCAAGTACATGGGAGAGACACGAATGTTCAACCCCTTGAGGTCTGCGGCCTTGATGGGTTTATCAATGTAGAGGTGAAATTGTATGCCCAGACCGAGCCTTGCCAGGTAATAGATCCCGATTTTTTCGTGAAGTTGATTGACGTAGGCCCAGGCTCCTTTCGCCCTTTCTTCGGCGGGCATAAAGACAGACAGCTTGAGGGCGTCTACTTCAGGCAAGACCGATACATAGTAGGCATTGGTGGTGAAAACCATATCGACCATACCACGCTGGCAGGCCTGGACCTGGTCCATCGTCTTGACCGCCTCCGGTCCTCCGACATACTGAATCTTCAGCTCCCCCGGATACTTCTTGGCAACCATCTGTTCCGCCAGGTCCGTGAAGATTGAAAAGGCCTTATACTCGCTGGCTGTCTTGGGCCATCCCGTAACTGCTTTCAGCGTAAATGTTTCTGCTTTAGCCGGCCCGCTCCCCCCACTTAAGGCGGCGAATGCGAAAAGAGCGGTAAAAAACAAAACTTTCAATCTCCTGCTCATGGCAAACCCTCCTTCCTTTATTTATTGCATCCAGCGCGTCGTGCATAGCCTGCGGCAGAAGCGAAGGCTCCGGTCTAAAGTCCCTATGCACCTCACGCTGTTCATGCCTGGTCTCCATACTACCATAAGTCCTGCTCTGGGTCTAATGCACCATTCCCATAAGATTCGGGACCATGGTTGCGATACTCGGCATCGTCATCACAAGGGCGATGCACAGGACATCGACAATCACATAGGGGGTAACCGCCTTCCAGATATCACCCATCGTTACGCCAGGAGGAGCGACACCTTTCATCACAAAGAGGGTCACGCCAAACGGAGGGGTAATCAGGCCCGTCTCAAGGGCAATCAGCATCATCACGCCGAACCAGATTTTGTTGAACCCCAAAGCGTTGACGACGGGCATGTAGATCGGTATCGTGATCATCATGATTGCAACCGTCTCCATGAAACAACCCATAATGAGGACGACGACCAGCATTCCGATGAGTATCACTATCGGAGGAACGCTGAGATTGATAATAAAATTCGTCATGCCTGCGGCAGCACCGCTAAAGGCTAGTATCTCACCGTAGGTGGTTGAGACAATGACAATCATGAATATCATCACCGTCACTCTCACGGTGCTGTAGACCGACTTTTTCATGATTTCCCAATTCAACCGCCCGTAGAGAAGGGCTAAGACAAATGCTCCGAATGTCCCTGCCGCGGCGGATTCCGTTGGGGTTGCCACACCGAGAAAGATGAGACCAATGACCAGAAAAATGATGAAGCCGAGAGGGATCAGGTCTCGCAGCGTGACCCGCAGCTTTTCTTTCAGGGGGACTTTCGGTGCAATATACATGGGCGCCTCTTCGGGTTTGATACGCAGCCATAATACGATATAGATGAAGTAGAAAGCGGACATGATGATGCCCGCCGGGATGCCGGCCATAAGAAGTTGCCCGACATCGATGTTGGCAAGGCTTGCAAGGACCACGGTCAGTGCGTTGGGCGGAATGAGCGCATCCACCGTGCCTACTCCCATGAGTGGGCCGAGACTCATGCTTTTGCTGTAGCCTTTCTCAAGCATCTGAGGAAGCAGGATGGAGCCGAGAAGGGCGCAAGTCGCAATCGTGGAGCCACTCAAGGCCCCGATGATCACACCCATGATAACCGCCAAGAGAGAGAGTCTGCCCCGGAGGTTGCCGAGCCATTTGTCAAGTACGTTTATGGCATTCAGCCCAAGGCCTGAATGGAAGATCAATTCCCCCATCAGGATGAAAAAAGGCACTGGGAGAAGCGTAAAGGTTGTAATGGACGTGAAAGTGCCTGTTGCTACCCCTACAAGACCTGGTAGCCCTCCCAGAAAATAGTATGCCCCGATCAAATTGACAACAAGAAAAGCAAAGGCAATAGGCAGGTTGGTAAGCAAGAGAAAAACCATCCCGCCAAAAAGGAACGAAATAATCAGCCACCATTCCATGGGTTACCTCCCGGCCCGAATATCGATCAACTTGCTCCAGGCAATCCTGAAGAACTGGATGGTAAGAAGGATGCTACCTATGGGGATGATGGTGAAAATGGCCGATTTCGGGACAGTAATTGCCCTGACGTCCGTTACCCCGTGTACGATACAATCGTACATATGGATCACTCCGAGATAAAACAACGTGAAACAGGCAATCCCGCCGACAATGGACATGACAAAATCGAGATAGCGCTTGGCCTTCTCATTGAGATGAACATAGACGACATCGGTGGTGATATGCCCTCCCTCTCTCAAGAGCCAGGTTGTTCCAAGAAAGACGATCCACAAAAGGGCATATTCGCTCATCGGAACGATCCATATCGTTGTCTCTCTAAATACGAATCGCATGAAGATGGTGTAGCACATCGCCGCAGATATAAAGAGGAGCAAGACCCCGGCCAGGGCCGCCATGACGTCTGAAAGCTTATCAAAAAACCTCCAGAATCCTTTCATCGAACCTCCCCCTTTCTCAAAAGCCTTTTCTATTCTCGTCTGTCTTTATCGAGTTTATCTTCGGTCTCTCGAAGTTGAATCCCCGTCCTCTGCCTCAATCTTTCCCATTCTTCGTCCACATCCATTTGAATCCGCCTGATCTGCTCTTCCTTTAGGTGCTTGAATCTGCCCTGTCTCAGGAGGTATTCCTGGACGGGGAGACAGCGGGGTTTGTGATTGATGGTGTATCTTTTTCCATCCTCTACCTCGTAAAGAGGAAAAATATTCGTTTCCACAGCGAGAATCGACAATTCAGGAGAAATGTCTGAGGGCGTCTTCCAGCCCGTTGGGCACGGGACAAGCATATGAATGAATTTTGTCCCCCGAATAGTTTTGGCTTTGGCGATTTTCTGCTGGAGATCGCGGGGAAACCCGATCGTGGCTGTGGCCGAATAGGGATTGTAGTGGGCGGCCATGATCTCCATGATGTTTTTCTTCCGGCTCGGGTTTCCTTCCGGAGTCGTTCCCGTCCAAGCGTAGGAGGGGGTCGCAGAGCTCACCTGAATCCCGGTGTTCATGTAGGCTTCGTTGTCGAGGCAGACATAGATGATATCTTCATTATTCTTCGTCGCTCCTGAAAGAGACTGCAAGCCAATGTCAAAGGTTCCGCCGTCTCCTGCGAAGGCCACCACCTGAATATCATCCTTTCCCTGGATTTTCAGGGCATTGGCTATCCCCGCTGCCGTCGGTGCAGCGATTTCAAAAGCAGAATGGATGGTCGCGACACCGTAGGCAGTGTTGGGGTACACCCCTCCTATTGCTCCTTCACACGACGGAACAATGACGGCAATCGTCCGAGGTCCCATGGCCTGAAGCACCAGTTTCATGCCGATCGCGAGTCCACATCCGGCACACGCCGCATGACCCGGCCGTAATAAATTGGGTCCTTGTACCAACGAAACCATATCGGCTATCCTTCCATTAACAAACAGAACCATTGCCTAAGGAAAAAGGTTATCAGAGTATTAGGACATCAGGCTGTGGATATCAGGGTATAGGGGTATCGGTTCGAAAAATTTTTCCTTGGTATCCTGATCTCCTGGTAACCTGCACCCTGGTCTTCTGATTTCCCGATATCCCGTTTCACTCCATCATCCAGATCGGCGCATCCATGGGTTCCTTTCGAGTCAACGCATCGAAAGCAATTTTTTGAATCACTTCAGGAGTGACATCTGTGCCTCCCACTCCCGCAATATAACTGTAGGTGACAGGATGGTCCGGAGAATGGATCAGTGCCGCCCTTAACTCCTGACAGAATATCCCTCCGCTTCCAAGGGAGATATTTCTATCAATGACCGCAATCCTTTCCTTTCCCTTAAGGACGTGTCGTACGGCTTCCACGGGAAAAGGCCTGAAGAGGCGTATTTTAAGCAGGCCAATCTTTTGTCCCTGGTCACGAAGGTCTCTCACCACCACCCTTGTCGTGCTTGTGATCGATCCAGCCGTCACAAGAACGATCTCCGCATCTTCGACCATGATGGCCTCAACAACCCCGTAGCCTCTTGCGAATTCCTCCTTGAATTCCTGGTCCACCTTTACGGCAATCTCTTTCACGGAATCCATGGACCCCTGAGCCATGTGCTTATACTTCCGGTATAATTCCGATGAAACCACGGGGACAAGAAACCCGGGTTTCTCAATATCGAACTTATGAGGTAGATCCATAGGAGGAAGGAACCGATCGACCTGCTCCTGCTCCGGGAGGTCAACAACCTCCATGAAGTGGGAGACAAAGAAGGCCTCGAGAGATATCATGACGGGGAGGTATACCTGCTCCGCTATTCTGTACGCCTGGATGACCGTATCCATGGCTTCCTGTCCGTTTTCGCAGTAAAATTGAATCCACCCCGTATCCCGCTGGGAAAGGCTGTCTAACTGGTCGGCCCAGAATCCCCACGGCGCCGCTAAGAGTCGATTGACATTGGCCATCACGACAGGCGCTCGACACCCGGCTGCGAAATGGAGCATCTCGTGCATCAAAGCAATGCCTTGTGAGGAAGTGGCCGTAAATGTTCTGACGCCTGTCAGGGAGGCAGCAATACAAGCAGCCATGGCAGAATGCTCAGACTCTGTCCGCATCATGATTCCTTTGAGCAAACCCGATGCCTCCCATTCCGAGAGCTTTTCATAGATAGCGGTCTGCGGCGTGATGGGATAAGCAGCGATGAACGGAGTACGGCAGAGTTTGACGGCGTTCGCCACCGCACGATTCCCGGTCATGAAGTCCTTCATGGGGCATCCCTCATCTCTACGACACTCCGCGGACAGGCCTTCGCACAGGTCCCGCATCCTTTGCAATGGTCAAGGTCAACATATTTCGTCCGCTGAAGGGGATCCAGTGAAATCGCACCTTCAGGGCAGAAAAAATAGCAATTATAACAATAATTGCATGTCCCACAGGAAAAGCATCTTGAAGCAGACAGGCCGGCCTCTTTCGAAGATAAACCGCGATTCACTTCTGAAAACCCTCTCTGTCTCTGGCTGAGGCCGAGTTTGCGCATCGTGGTCCTTTGGCTGTGCTCAAAGTATAAGGTGTTTATCCTATCATACGAAATGACGGCTTTAGGGTCCGGCCACCTTCCCTCATTCCTTCCGGCAAGATAGGCTTCCATCGAAAGAGCGGCCTTATTTCCGACCCTGATCTTAGAAAAAATGCCATCGCCGCTGCATTCCCTTAGATAGAGGTCGATAGAGATAGCCGCCTTCTTTCCTGAAGCGATGGCAGTGACAATGGTTCGAGGCTGGTCAACGGCGTCTCCTCCGGCAAAAATTTTGGGAGAGGGATTCACTTCGATCCGATTGTTCTTAACGAGCTCGTGGGGGATCCATGAAAGATCGACTCGTTCCCCAACCGCTGTGATAAGACGGTCAGCTTCCAGGGTGACAAATTTCCCACTGACAGGGATCGCTCTCGGTCTACCGCTTTGGTCGACACGGGTTAGCTTCATTCGATGAAACTTTACAGCCAGCTTTTTATTCTTAAGAAGCCTTACCTTCACGGGCTGAATCAAAAACTCAAAACGGACTCCCTCCTCCTCAGCTTCAACGATTTCATCGTGGATGGCCGGCATTTCACTCCTGGTTCTTCGATAGGCAACGGTAACCTTGGAACCCAGACGTATTGCTGACCGGGCCACGTCCATGGCTGTATTGCCTCCGCCGACTACGACGGTCTCTTTCCCTAAACCGATCTTCTCTTTTGAGTTGACCTGCTTCAGAAAATCTCCACCCTTCCAGACGCGTTTCAAACCTTCGCCCTCAACGGTAAGGTCTGCGTTCACGCCGGCTCCGGGAGAGAGAAAAACGGCATCGAACCGGGTCAGCTCATCGAAAGATACGTCCTTCCCGACGTTGATACTCGTTCTCATTTCGATGGGCAGATGGAATATCCTTCGAATCTCTCTTCTGAGCACAGATTTTGGCAGGCGGTATTCGGGAATCCCCCAACGCATGATGCCCCCTGGTTCTCTTTTAGCCTCGAAAATCGTCACGCAATGACCCAGAAGGGAAAGGAAATAAGCGCAGGAAAGTCCTGCCGGACCTGCGCCTACAATGGCGACCTTCTTTGAATCTCTATTCGGTATCGGTTTGAGATCTAAAACCTGATTCGAGGCGGTGTCAGACACATATCGTTCCATCGCACGGATGGACACAGATTCATCATACTGGCCCCTGTTGCAGTCCGTCTCGCAGGGATGAAAACAGACCCTCCCGCATACCCCGGGAAAAGGGTTTTCTTTGAGAAGCGTTTGAAGGGCCTCGTCATATCGCCCTTCACCCGCCAGGTAGAGGAACTGGGGAATGGGATTTCCCGCAGGACAGGACTCCTGGCAGGGGGCTGTCATGAAAGACGTGTGCGGCTTCTGTAGACCCCATTTCCCTGTTTCTATCACTTCCGTACTTCCGTACGAAATGGGAATCACAAACTCAGAGGAATGATCGGAATTTGTTTTCAATCGCCCTATCCTTGTGAGAGCTCTGAAAAACTACCTTGCGCTCTCTTGATTGCGCAGATTTCAAGAACGATTACACCGATTCGCATTTATTTTTCAGGAATCTCGGCCTCGTATATTTTTACTTGGTTGTAAGCCTCTTTTGCTGCGTGAACATTTTCTTCTTTTTTTGCCGGTGCCATGGCCCTAACCGTTTCGGTCAATGCCTCCATCGTGACCAGATTTGTTAAACGAACGTAGGCGCCCAACAGGGCGGTATTGAACGTGGCCCCGAGACCAAGACTTCTTGCGATAGGACCAGCATCAATCAGCCCGATTCTAAATCCCCTCAATTTCCCGAAAAAATTGATTTCCTGGTGACAATTTATCAGAAGCAATCCATTCGGTTTGAGTTCTCGCAATATTTCCGATTCATCGATCAAGGAAAAATCGAAGATAATCATCTGGTCAGGATGATAGATCTGACACTTTAAGAGAATGGGCTGTTCATCGACGCGCAAGAACCCGACGACAGGGGCCCCCCGGCGCTCTCCCCCAAAGAGAGAAAAGCACTGGGGATATTTTCCCTCCAAGAAAAAGGCCCTCCCTAAAATTTCTGAAGCGACAACCGCTCCCTGTCCGCCCCGGCCCTTAAACTTGATTTCGATCATCCACGATCCTCATTGACGAATAAATGAATAATCACGTCTCTGCTTCCGCTTCTTCTTTGAAGGCATACCGCAATATATCTTTTTTCGACTGTTCGATGTGGCTTCTTATGGCCCTATTCACATCCTCCAAGTCACCTTTTTCAATCGCTGCCAGGACACCTTTATGACCCTCAATAGCCCTCACGACATTCTCCGTCAAGTAGATGCTTTGAATTCGGTATCTCAGCATATGCCGCCTTAGGGTTTGCGCTAATTCCTGAAGGCGCTTGCTTCCGCTTAGCCTTGCAATAATCTCATGAAATTGCGCATCCATGTCAACGAAGGCCCTCGGATCTCCACGGACGGCCTTATCTTCCGAGACTAAGATGTTCTCTCTCAATTCTTCAATCAATTTTTGAGGAGCCTTCTCTATGGCCCAACGGGCTGCCACTCCTTCAATCGCCGTCCGGATCTCACATATCTCCTCGACCTCCGCCTTCTCGATGGGTTTAACCACATATCCCACTCTCGGCATAGACTCGACGAGGCCCTCCAGCTCAAGACTGTGAAGGGCTTCCCTGATAGGGGTTCTTGAAGTGCCTATTTCTTTTGCAATCTTTGTCTCTATAAGGTGCTGATGAGGAGGGATCTCTCCATTCAAGAGCTGCTCGCGAAGGTGATCATAAATCTTTTGACGAATTGATTTGGTATTCTTAATAACTAATCTTCGCATTTGTGGAGTACTGTACCCCAGTTAAAGCAATCTGTCAAGCCGCTATCTTCAGCGAAAATATACTGTAAAAACAGGCTATTATAAAACTTGCTATTGCAGTAAGTTAAATGGCTATTTGCATCACTTCTGAAGCGGTCATTCCTGCCCTGTATCGAGCACAGGGTAAACTTCAGCAGGAATCCAGGGTTTCCGATAGAAATCGGGATCCGGAGTATAACCGGTCCCGGCTTTCGCCGGGACAACGTCTGGATTCCCCAGTGTCGAGCACAGGGGCAGGCTTAGTCACGCCCGTAATGACAAGGAAAGCAAAGGAAATTTGGAAGTACTGCGATAGAAAAAGAAAGACAAACATTTACTGGCTATATCGATCCTGATTGTTTCATTTCAAAGAAGATGTTAATATTCTAAACAAATTTCTTGTCTGGATCAGTGTCGGAGAGAAAAGGAGAAATGAAAATGATCAATTACGTGAATTATGGAGATAAGAAGCTGGATTTCTCCTTTCCAAAGGGCTGGAATTTGATTTCGAATCAGGACAAACCCCCTATTCCGGCTGTTGCCGACCCAGTAAAAGAAATCTGCCGTGCCTTATCTCATCCTATTGGATCCCCCAAGATTGAAGAAATGGTGCGTCCCGGAATGGATGTTGTTTTGCTTTTTGACGACCTGCAGCGACCCACACCCGCTCACCTTGCTCTCCCCGAGATCTTGAACCGCCTGAACCGGGCCGGCATCCCGGACAAACGGATCAGCGCAGTTTGCGCCATGGGCACACATCCCGCTCCAACCTTGGAACAAATCGAAAAAAAGATCGGGAAGGAAGTTTTCTCCCGTCTGGAAGATCGCATTTCTTCTCATGACCCACGTGCCCCCCAAAATGTCATCATTGGAAGAACCCATCGGGGAACGCTTGTGGAAATTAACCCCCGGGCGGCGTTCTCCGACCTCATTATCGGGGTGGGAGAATGTATGCCCCATCCCGTTGCCGGATATGGAGGAGGATGCAAAATCATCATGCCCGGAGTATGCTCGTATCGGTCCGTGGCAGACCACCACTTTACGTGGATGCGCCATCGAAACAGCAAGGTGAACGTCATGGATGGGAATTCCTTTTACGAAGAGATTGTTGACGCCGGCCGTCTATCGAGACTGGCATTTAAACTCGATTTCATCATCAATGAAAAAAGAGAAGTGATTCGCGCCTTCGCAGGAGACCCTGTCGCGGAGCATAGAGAGGCCTCTCGTTATGCAGCCTCCCTTTATCTGGTTCCCCTGCCGAAAATGGCGGATGTCACAATTGCTTCAGCTTTTCCGTTGGAAATCGGCGTTCAAGCGACAAAGGCATTGACCATGGCCGGATTTTGCACAAGGTCCGGAGGAGCGATCATCTGGGTTGCCCCGCAGAAAGAGGCCGGACCGATCATGCCATTGGTCAAGGAGATGGGAAGTTCGGAGAGCGCAGGAGATTTCCATCGTCGTTTAATCCAAGGGAACATTCCCGACCATCTTAAGTCGTTCGGAATCTCCTACATCATGCAGGTCGTTTACTTCAAAGAGCTGGCAGAAAAATTTGACGTCGTTCACGTCACCGAGGGGCTTTCGCCTGAGCAGGTCAAGATGATGAAATTTTCATATTCTTCCAATATACAAAATGCCATCAATCAGATTTCCAAAAAGATGCCGCAAGCGGATGTTGCCGTCTTTCCTTCCGGCGGCAATATTATTCCGGAAGTTCGATCATAGTCTATCCCCGTCGACCACTGCAATAGGGGCCATTGCCGTGATGTGGCTGAAACGCATGCTATTCTCCTCCTTTGATTGCTACTCGAACTTGAAGGCCGCCATCATCTCAAGATCCGGTTCCGAAATCATCACCCGGTCGATGTTATCGGCAATCTCTTGGGGGGTCGGGAGGCCGTCCTTTTTGTTGAAGCCGCTGGAAAGGGTCATCTTGAATTCGGCCACTTTAACGCCGATGGTTCCTCCATGAGCCAGGATCACACGACCCGTGAGGTTCTTCGAGAGGTCGGAGGCCAAAAAGACCGCCAATGGGGCTACTGTCGCCGGATTCAGCATCTCCTCGGTTATCCCTTTAAGGGCTGGAAGGCTAGCCGTCATGCGTGTGTAAGCATTTGGGCAGATGGCATGGACCCGGATGCCGTAACGCCCGAGCTCTGCGGCCACGGTCTTGGTGAAGCCGTACATGCCCGCCTTGGCAAAGCTGTAATTGGCTTGCCCGGCATTTCCTATAAGGCCGGACATGGAGGTGGTGTTCAGGATGACGCCCCCCTGCCCTTGAGCCCTCATGATACGGCCTGCCGCTCGGGTACAGAGAAAAGTCCCCTTCGCGTGGACCTTCTGGACGAGATCCCAGTCATTCTCCTCCATATTCAAGAGCATTTTGTCCCGTAGGATACCGGCGTTGTTAACCATGATATCCAGGTGGCCGAACTTGCTGAGCGCTCTCCAGATCAGATTGTCCACGCCTTCCAGCGTTCCCACGTCCGAGTAATCGGCGACTGCTTGACCGCCCATGGCAACGACTTCATTCATCACCTCATCGGCGACCATGGCCTGTTTTCCAGTTCCATCCAAGGCGCCACCCAGATCATTGATCACGACCTTGGCGCCCTCTTTGACCATGGCCAAGGCCTCCGCTCTTCCGATTCCCCGGCCGGCGCCGGTGA
>JAPVTA010000017.1:0-53668 GCA_047519465.1 Thermodesulfobacteriota bacterium
TCTATATCGCTTTTCAGGGGAAGGTTTATGATGTCACAAAAAGCCCCCTCTGGGCCAAAGGCCTTCACATGAACAGGCATCCTGCGGGAAAGGACCTCACCACAGAGATCTCAGCAGCCCCCCATGGGCTCGAGGTGCTGGAGCGTTACCCTCAAATAGGGATGGTCAAAAAGGAGCCGCCTGAAGAATTAAAACACCTTCCCCTCTTTCTCCGAGATTTTCTTCAGAAATTTCCAATGGTCAGACGCCACCCCCACCCGATGGTCGTCCACTTTCCTATCGCTCTCTTCATGGTAGCCTCTCTTTTTATCCTCATCACTCTCTTCTTTCAAAGAGGGTCTTTCGAGATCGCAAGTTTCTATCTTCTTATTTTAGGAGTCATCTCATCTCCCTTTGCCATGGCTACCGGACTCATCACCTGGTGGATCAACTACCGATTAAAGCTCAACTACTTTGTGAAAAGAAAGATCCAGCTCTCTATTCTTCTCCTTATCTTTGAAGTAATTCTCATCGTTTGGCGAATTTCTCAACCGAAAATTTCCCATCCCCTCTATTTCATCATGGTGATCCTCCTTGCCCCTATCGTTTCCCTTCTGGGTTACTACGGAGGACAGTTGACTTTTCCCACCGAAAAATCTGAGACGCTGACAGAGTGATTGCGTGACGCGGTGAGTTTCTCCCTATCGCCGTTTCTCCCTGCCTACCGGCAGGCCCTGAACCTAGCATGGTACAGGGCAGGCAGGCGGGTCTCCGCGTCTATTTTTTGCTGAGGAGATAGAAGGAGATTGTTTTTATCTCCGTGTCTCCGAGTCATTCTTTTTTGGAGAAGGCGTAAAAGACCAAGCTGATGGCCATCCCTAAAAAACAGACGAGGAAAGAGAAGTGGTAGGCTTCCGCCGGGTAAGAGCGGCCTTCGTGTTGGAAGGATTCAATGATTTTCCCTAAGGCTGGCATTAAGAAGGCTGGGCCGGCCATCGTGAAGAAATTGACGGCCGCCATCACAGTGCCCGAAATGGCGAGGGGAAAGAGCTCTTTCGCATGGGCGTAGATCACCATCCCGAAACTGCAAAAAAAACCGATGATGAAGAAGATAAGGCCAAACCAGAAAGGGGAGGGGAGCTCCACGACCCCGGCCAGAGGCAGGAGGCTTAGGCAATAAAGACTCAGTCCCCCCAACGCGACTCCTTTCCTGGAATGGAAGGTCCGGTCGGAGAGCCAGCCTGCAATGGGGCCGCCCACAATGATTCCTACGGCAAGGAGGATGATGAGATTGCCCGCCTGAACGGGGGAATGCCCTCTGATGTTTATGAGATAGGGTCCCAGCCACAAACCCTGAAGGCTTACGAAAGTTCCATACCTGAAAAAGGTAACGGCTCCGATCTGCCAGAAGGCAAGAGACCCAAGGATCAGTCGGAAAGATTGCAGAATCCCTATCTCCGGTTGAGAGGAGGACGAAGAGGCAAGGCTGTCGTTTTTTCCGTTTTCTTCCCGCAAAATGAAGTAGGTTAAAAGCCCGAGGAGGGCTGTGACCGCACCGGCGATGGCGAAGGTCATCCTCCATCCTACGGCGGAGGCGAGAAGAGCCAGGGGAGAAGCGGCGAAGATATTTCCAAATGTTCCCACGGTCTGAAGGAGGCCGATAAAGGTAACAAATTTCTCGGGAGAAAACCTTAGCAGGAAGACCTTCATCGAACCCATGAGGGCCGAAGCCATTCCGGCTCCAATGAGAGCCCTTCCTAATAGGACGACGGGAAATGAATTCCCGCAGGCAAACACAAATGCTCCCAAGGCTCCGATCATCGAAAAACAGGTGAGCACGATGCGTGGACCGACTCGATCAAGCATCGGCCCCAGGGGGATCTGGAGCAGGGCAAAGGAATAGAAGAATGCCCCGCCAAGGATACCAAGATTTTCAGCGTTAAGTCCCAGGTCACGCATGAGATCGGGAGCGATCACGGCACTTGAAACGCGGTAAAACATCGAAAGGGTAAAGAGTGCTGAAAGAATAGAAAAAATGAAGAAGGGCTTGGAAGAGTGAGATGTCCCAGTCATGTCACACACCTGTCTACAGAAGGACCACACGTTTCTCTAAAGCGGGTAAGGATAGATTCTGTGTGAAATGCGCCAGGATTTCCCACGGATCAGGGGGCCTTTGGACCCGGTTTGACATCAGGATGATGATCCTAAACCTTTTCAAACATATCTTTAGGAGCGCCGCAGACAGGGCAAACCCAGTCTTCAGGCAGTTTGTCAAAAGGTGTGCCGGGAGGGATATTGCCGTCGGGATCGCCCTTTTCTGGATCGTAGATGTAACCACAGACTTTGCATTTCCACCCTTGCATGTTTGGTCTCCTGTCCTCACCTCCCCAGTGCTTCCCTTGGGAATACTATGTCCTTCTTCCCGTCATTGCGAGCGAACGAAGAGACGACGAAGTCGTTGCGAGGGCTTAGCCCTTGGCAATCTGAAGAGTTCCCTCGTTTTGCTCGGGACAAGGCTTCGGTCGTTTCACTCCCTCGCAATGACATGACGACACAGTTGCAAGCACAGCGAAGGCAGAGCTTCATTGGTTTTTGGATTATTTCAATACTTCGTCATCGTACAGTTTTTCAATGTAATACTTGTGCTTGGTTTCCTCCTGAATTAGAAAGGCGAAGAGATTTTTCAAAGTTCCGTCCTGGTTCTTTTCATTCAGATCCGTATAGAGCTTCACCGAGCGCTCTTCTCTCTTCATGGCGATCCGGAGAATCTCTGCGTAAGAAATGTCGGGTTTCAATTCACCCTCAACCAAATAGTCGCTGATTTTCAGGTTCGGAATCTTCTCGACTTTTCCCAGCTCGATTTTCCCTACCCGCACCTCTTCGAGCTTTCTTTTGTGCCCCTCTTCCTGCTTCATAAAATCCAAAAAAAGATCCCTCGTCCCGGAGTGTTTGACTAATTTGCTTGCCCTGTCATAGAAATCCATCGATTCGCTCTCTCTTTGAATGGCAAATTGGATCATCTCCTTGAATTTCTTCTCGTCCATGATGGCTCCTTTCTTTTGCTCGTTCCTGATCGATCTCTCCCGCCCTGATCAAAACCTATCCCATTGTATGGTATGGCTTTTTCCCGGTCAAGGAAGAAGTAAGTAATCCCTGACGGCGGAAATATCCTGAGGCGGTCATGGCGTGAGGCGGCAGTATTCTCCGGGTCACCGAGTCACCCTGCCTCGCCGAAGGCTTGTCAAGGCGGGCGTGTCTCCTTATCTATTCTTTCCCAGCAGGCGCATGGAGCTGAGGATAACAAGAAGGGAGCTGGCCTGGTGCAAGACGGCGCCCAGAATCATGGTCACCCATCCTTGGGCGGATAGAATAATGAGGACGGTATTGAAAGCGAGGGCAAAGATGATATTTTCCTTAATCACCCGGAGCGCCTTTCGAGAAAGCCGAACGACCGTGGGAATCTTCTCGAGCTCGTCAGTCATCAGGGCGATATCGGCGGTTTCGATGGCCACATCCGTTCCCACCGCTCCCATGGCGATGCCGATGTCGGCAGCGGCAAGGGCCGGGGCATCATTCACCCCATCCCCAATCATCGCCACCACCCGACCTTTTCTCTTCCACTCCTTGACGCTCATCACCTTGTCTTCGGGGAGAAGCTTAGCCTCGTACCTGATGCCCAACTCTCTTCCGATACGGTCGGCGACCAGGGCACTGTCGCCCGTCAGCATCCAAATTTCGGATACCCCTTGCTTCCTGATCTGGTCGATCGCTTCCTTGGCCCCTTCCCGCAAGGTATCGGCAATCGAGATGATTCCCATAGGACGACGGTCCACCGTGATGAGGAGGGAGGTCATCCCTTCCGATTGCTTTGATTCAAACAACGCCTTTGTCGATTCCGGAATTTCAACCCCTTCGCTTTTCATCATTTCGGAACTTCCAACGAGAATCGACTTGGAGTTCCACTGGACCTTCACGCCCTTCCCTCTGAGGTTTTCAAAGGACTGGGGGTGAGGGATGCTCATGCCTAACGCTTCTGTTTTCTCCGTGATGGCTTTCGCCAACGGGTGTTCAGAGCGCTTCTCGGCAATCGCCGCCCAATACAGGACTTCTTTCTCATCCATTCCGTCCAAAGGCCTTATCTCAACGACTTTTGGTCTGCCATGAGTCAAGGTTCCGGTTTTATCCATCAGGAGGGTCTTCAATCTTCCCATCTGTTCCAGATAGGCGCCGCCTTTGATCAGGATCCCCTGCCGGGCTGCGTTTCCGATGGCCGCCACCACGGCTGTCGGTGTGCCCAGAACGAGTGCGCACGGACAGGCCACGATGAGGATGGTGATCGCCCGGATCATCTCCCCTGTGACAAGGAAGGTAGCAAAGGCAATCAGGATGATGGCGGGAATGAAGTAGCGTGAAAAGCGGTCCATCACCCTTTGGGTGGGTGATTTCTTGGCTTGGGCCTCTAAGATCAGACGCTTGATCTGGGCCAGCTTTGTGTCCTCAGCCACCTGTGTGGCTTCAACTTCGCAAGACCCAGACTCGTTGAAGGTTCCGCAATAGACCTTGTCTCCGACCTCTTTTTCGACTGGAATCGACTCCCCGGTCAAGGTGGACTGATTGATCGAGCCGCACCCGGAGATAATTTTGCCGTCCACAGGGATTCTTTCGCCGGGCCTGACAATCACAACCTCTTTGGGCTTCACGTCTTCAATCGGAACCTGAACTTCATTATTCTCTCTTCTCACCCATGCTGTTTTCGGAGAGAGTTGAACCAAGGAAGCAATGGCCTTCCGAGTTTTGCCCACCGTCACGCCTTCCAAGAATTCCCCCAGAAGCATAATGAAAATAACCGTTGCTGCCTCCCGATAGGCCCCCACGGCAGTGGCTGAAATGGCGGCGATAGAGACCAAGGTGTCCACATTTAAATCGGGGATGAGGAGCGTCCGAACGGCACTCTTCAAGACAGGGTAGCCGCCAAGGACCAAGGAAGCGATGGCAAGAGCAGTTGGAAAGTGGAGGGGGCCAAAACCGATCCACGTGAAAATCCAGGACAGGCCAAGCGTAACTCCCGAGAGAATCAGATAGATGAAGGATCTTCTCTCATTCCAGAAGGTCCGGGTTCTGTCTGCAAAAGTCTCCCTGACGGCATAGCCGGGTTTGGTAATGGCCTTTTTGATCCGATCCTCTTCCACTCGGTGAGGATCGTAGTAAATGGTAGCTGAGGAGAGGACATAACTGACCTCTGCCGAGAGGACTCCGGGGACATGTTCCACCGACCGCTCGATATTCAGCGCACAGTCACCGCAGTGAATGTTCTCAATATTGACGATGATCTTGGACTTGCCTTTCAGTTTCTCTTCTTCCATCTCTCACCAAAAATGCAAATTCCCTGCCTACCGGCGGGCAAACCCCAAATGCCTCTAAGTCATTAAGTCACTTGGTAATTAAGTCATTCAATGACTAATGACCTATTGACCTAATGACCCCGTGACTATTGGTGCTTGGGATTTGGTGCTTATTCTTTTTCAGTCTCCCCAGCTCCATAGGCCCGTGTTGTGGAGGCTATAATACTGGTCGTTGAGTAACTTCTCATGAAGCGCTTCTTCATTCGCTAATCGTCTGTACATATCCCTCCCTCGAGGGTCCTCCGTCAACTCGGCCATGGATCGATAGTAAGCCTCTGTCTTCTTCTCTTCTCGAATGGCCATTTTCAAAGCATCCATGTCTGTCAACTGCTCCTGACCTTTAGGCTTCCCCATCTTCAAGGGGATCGCCTTCTTCTTGAGGGTGGTTCCTTCGTAAAGGGTCCATTCGCCTTTCTCCTGAAGCGATTGGAGGAGGTCTTTCAATTTTTGGTAATGGTTCATCTCAAACTCAGAAAGCTGGACAAACATATCCCTCCCTTTAGGATTCGTCGTTTTCTTGGCCGCCTTTGAGTAGGCCTGGTAAGCATTCCTTTCTGCCTCCATGGCGACCTTGACAGCTTTGATATCCTCCCGGTCCGTCCAAGGCAAGCCTTTGCCGCAGGCCTTGCATAGGAGTTTCTTCTCCCGTTGGATAACATCCTCCACTTTTTCAAATCCTTCGAGGGTCAAGTCTGCCTCCGCTCCGCAGTGCAGGCAGGCCAAAATATCTCTTCTATCACTCCCCATATCCCTCTCCCTTTCTGTCCTTTACCCCGTTAGAAAGCCTCAGCATTTATGCATCAACTCCTTATTTAGGACAGGGTCGAAGCCTCGCCTTTTCTAACGGGGTGAACTATTTCGCCAACGCCTCGATGATCTCCCGACAGAAGGCGGGCAGATCATCCGGTTTTCTCGAGGTGATCAGGTTTCCATCTCTGACGACTTCCTCATCCACATAATTTCCCCCGGCATTCACCAGGTCATCTTTGATGGCGAAGAAGCCTGTCACTTTTTTCCCTTTCAAAATGCCGGCAGAGGCGAGCATCCAACCGGCATGACAGATGGCAGCGACCACTTTCCCCTTCTGGTTGGCCTCTTTAACAATTCTCACCGTCTCCGGGTAACGCCTCATCATATCCGGCGCGTAACCTCCGGGGATGACGACACCGGCGTATTTTGACATATCGATCTCTCTCGCCTCTTTATCCACTTGCACAGGGTATCCATGCTTGCTGGTATAGGTCTTACTACTTCCTGTCCCAACGATCGTGACCTCAGCCCCTTCCTCTTTCAATCGATAGTAAGGAACCCAGAGTTCCATGTCCTCATAGTTATTCTCTGCTAGGAGAACGACTTTTTTCCCTTTGAGTTTCATACCGCTTTCCTCCCTTCTTTCGTTTCATAACTAAATTATCCCACATTTCGTCTAGTTCCCCCAACCCCTCTTTGCAAAAAGGCTCTGTCGCAGCGAATGACCCCGGACCTGGTGTAGTGCGTCAAACGTCCTTTTAATTTAATTGTCATTCCGGGCTTGACGGAGCCTGCCTTAGCCTGCCCCGTGCTTGACACGGGGCGGGAATGACGGCCTGGTAGCTACTGTAAACAACCGTTAGACGCGCCCCACTGGCCTCAGTCTTCGTAGAGGTTGAGATCATATCCAACTTGAATCGCCTTCAAATTTTCTTTGAGATAGGATTTGGGCAAGAGCTTTTCCAGCTCGAGATGAGAGATGTCGAGATCGATCAATCGAAAAAGTCTACCGAGGGCGATCATGTTGCCGAAGATCGCCTGGCCGAACTTTTCAATTCCCAGCATTCCAAACGGAACTTCATCATCCGTGCAGAGCCCCGTCTCGCAGATGGTTTTCTGGGCGATGAGCTGGTCTCCTTTTTCGTGGAGACGGATGAGAATGTCCGCCTCGTCAGCCATCGGATTTTCGACGGGCCTCTGATCATAAGTGAGGTAGGCACTGATCCGTGTATTGCGAACGGAGGAATCGTAGTCAAAGAGAAGAACGACCTCATAGCCCAACTCCTTCAATGCCATGGCAAGGACATGGGAGATGACCCTGACCGATTGCCCTCCCACTCCTGTAAAAACAATTCGTTTCATAAAAATCTTCCTGTCCTTAAACCCGCTTCTTCACGATTTCTTTCCATCTTCTTTTTGTCATTCATGCCCCGATTTTCATCGGGGTAAACTCCAGCGGGTATCCAGCCGGGGTTTTCAGGCATGATATGCCCTGGATTCCCGTTTTCACGGGAATGACGGCCTCGGACACCTGCCCCCTCACACCAGCCTTCCCGCCGCTGGAAATTTAAAAACGAGATCTTCTCCGTGAGGTGCGATGTCAATATCCTTTGTCAGATCCTTACCCGCAATATGACATCGCATCCTCTTCTCTCCTTGGAAGAGGGGGCTTGAAGAAAGATCGTAGACGTTTCCTTTATAGGCAATATAAATGGGTTTTCCTTCTGTGCCATCAAAACGGTGGAGCTCCTCGAGGGTGAAGGGTTTCAAATCCCCCATCGCGATCTCCGGCTTTTTCTCCACCTTCGCTGCCGGTTGGACCACTTCCTCCTCCGATGCCCTGGCGAAACCTAATTCATCGTCCCTGAGATGGTCTCGTTCACCCTCCACGATATGGAATCTTTCATCAAACCATTTGAACATCTGATGAGCCGTTCTAAAGCCCAGCCTTCTTCCGTTGAGCTCAATGCAGTCGCTGATGATGTCCACAAAACTGAACCCTTTCCAAAGAAGAGCCTCATGAATACAGGTCTTGAAATGGGTGAGGTGATAGACCGTTGTCCGGGCATAAAAATAGGGAGCCTGCTGCGTGAGAAGGTGACCCAACCGAAGGGGGCGATAAGGTTCTCCACGGGGCGAGGTGATGGTCTTCGTACCTTTTGGCGTGGTCGGCCCGGCCTGGCCGCCCGTCAAGCCATAGACCTCATTATCGTTACAAAAGACCGTGATGTTAGGGTTTCGGCGGGAGGTATGGAGGAGGTGGTTTCCCCCGATGCTTGCCAGATCGCCGTCTCCGGAGAGGACAATGACATTGAGGTCTGGGCGGATGGTCTTGATGGTCTCAGCGGAGGTCAATGCCCGACCGTGAGGCGTATGAACCGCATCTAAGTTCATGTATCCGGACATTCTCCCTGAGCAGCCAATTCCGGAAACGGCGACGGTATTCTTGTGGTTCCACCCGAGATCCTTGATGGCCATGGCGACATTCTTCAATACGGCGCCGATGCCGCAGCCGGGGCACCAGGTGTGAGGGAACCGCCTCATTTTTAAGAGCTCTTTATAAGAACGATCGATCACGTTGTCGTCCCCCTCAAACACTCCTCAATCTGAGTCTGAATCCATTTGAGTTTGAACCCTCCTCCCAAGCAGGGGACTCTCATCACCTTTCGACAAATGGCGCATTCCACCCAGCTCGCATATTGCCCATCGCTGCCTTCGACGACGATAATGTGGCGATAGGAGCGGGTCACCTCATTCAATTCCTTCTCCAGGACAGGATAAATCCGGATGGGTCGAAAAATGGAGAAGCGATCCTTCAGAGATGAGATGATCCTCGAGGTGATTCCAAAGGCGATGAGGAGGGTTTCGGAGTCCTTACGCGGAAGATATTCAAAGAGAGGATACTTCTCAGCAACACAGTCGTGACGGGCTTTCAACTCCCAGAGCCATCCTCGGTAGGTCTCCGGATCGTTCGTCTTCAAATTCCCCATCTTATCGTGGACCGTCCCGGTAAATAGCCTCTGGCCTTTGCCCAAGGGTTCTTTTGAGCGGGGAGCCACTTCTATGGCTATATCTTCCAGATCGACGATTTCATACAGGTGGGAGAGAAACGCGTCCGCAAGGAGAAGGACCGGTGAAAGGGATTCCTCGGCAGCATTAAAGGCAGTGGCCGTTAGCAGGAAACACTCCCTTACTGAATTGGGATAGAAGGCGATGGGATAATAGTCTCCTGCGCTTCCTGCTTTGATTTGAAGAAGATCCGACTGAGCGGGCTGAGTGGGCATCCCGGTGGACGGCCCGACCCTCATTGAGTTGACGAAGACACAGGGGGCCTCTACGACATGGCCCCATCCCAGGGCTTCCTGCATTAAAGAGAATCCGGGCCCCGAGGTGGCGGCAAAAGATTTGGCCCCTGCCAACGAAGCAGAGATCGTGGCGATGGCCGCAGCGATCTCATCCTCGGCCTGAAGAAAACGAAATTCCGGGTTCTCCTCTGAATGGAGGACCGCCTGCTGCAATATCTCAGAGGTCGGACTGATGGGATACCCCGCAAAGTAACTGGCGCCTGCCCGGACCGCTCCCTGAAAGATCGCTTCATTACCGGAAATGAGTCGCTTCACCCTTTTTCCTTCTCATCCATCACTTCGATGGCGATATCTGGGCAATAGCGTTCACACTGATAGCAACGGATACATCCCTCTTTCTCTGTGATCTCGTTCCTCTCAAGAGAGAGGACTTGGACCGGGCAGACCTCGACACAGAGAAGGCACCTTTTACAATAGATCTCATTCCAGAGCACATGGAGTCGGGGCGTCATGGATTCTGAGCAAGCCTCCTTCCAGCCTCAAAGGCCTGCCGGAGTGCCTCTGGATGTTTCAAAATATCGCCCTTGGCCTCAACGCCTCGAAAGACCAGTTCGCCTGCGTATTCCGCGTTGAGGACATCAAAAAAATACTTGACCGTGAGGATGGCCCCTTCGAAGACTCTGGGCCCCTTTGTCGCTCCCACAGAAATGAAGAAACCCTTTCTCTTCTTTCCTTCTTTCCCTAAAGAAGCATCTTTAAGAAGATATTTTCTTGACCAGAGGGCCTGACTTCGATCGATCAGGGCCTTGGTCCAGGCAGTGACGCCGTAGAAAAAGATCGGCGAGGCGAGAATGACCACATCCGCCTGCAACAGCTGGGGATAGAGTTTTTGCATGTCGTCTAGGATGACGCAATTCCCGGTGGCGTCGCATCCGTGGCATTCTTTACAAGGGGTGATGGTGAGGTCGGAAAGGTAAAGACGCTCCACCTTCGCTCCCCCCGTTTCGGCCCCCTTGAGAGCCTCTTCCAAAAGGAGTTCTGTATTGCCTCCTCTTCGCGGGCTCCCAAAGATCCCCAGAACGTTCACGGAAACCTCCGATCTCCCTCCCCCGACACGGGAAAGGGGATCGAACCGAGATCTCTTAAACCATCCAATTGGGGCTGATCCATTCCCTTATGTTGGACCAGTACCTTGAAGACTTCGCCCATTCCCATCTCCGGTTCGATCAGATTCTTCAAGGAAAGCCTCAATTTTAGCCCATCCAATTCAGATAGCTCCTTCCCCAAAGCTTCCATCTGGTCGAGGATGCCGAGCCCGATGAGGAAGCGGTATTGTGGGACAAGGCCGGTGAAACGGAGGCCAACCTCTTCTCCCTTTCGGACCAAGCTCGTAAAGTTGACATGGGAGCTGATGTCCTGTTCCCCTAAGCGTTCAAAAGGATTTTCCGAGGTCTGATGCTGGTAGTAACAGAGGAGTGTCCCCTCTCGCCGACCGGGACCATGGATCTCGTCAGCAAGATAACCGTAATCGATCGTCAGGACGAATCCCCGTTGCAAGCACCGAGCCACGCTTTCCATCCATTCCAATGCGAGCAGGTTCACGTCTGCCTTCTGGCCCTCTTGTAGGGCGATGCCCATAGACTGGAAATAGGAAGAGATTCTGGGGTCGGACAGTTCTCCCCACTGTTCTTCAAATTGGCCGTTTTGGTGTGTGACATAGATCTCTTTCAACTTTCCTTGATCAAGGATGACTCTGTGAACTGGAAAGGCATCGACCAGTTCGTTGGACAGAAAACACCCTTGAATTTGGACCTTCCCCTCTGCGAACTTGTTAGGGTCGATCCAGAACACTCTTCCTTCTCTTTCTTTTTCAAAGAGCCTTTCCCTCTGCTCTTTTAAGAAAAGAGAAGAGGTCTCGATGAGGTGATAGCGGAGACGTTGGTAGAAGGCCGGGGAGCTTTCTTTCGCCCAATCCAGGATATCCTCGCAAAGAAATCCTCTGCCCCCTCCCATCTCGACCACATCAAAGTTTTTCTCTCCCAAGATCTCAGCCATCTGGAAGAGTTGCTTTCCGATCAAATGTCCGAAAAGAGGGCTGACGGAGGGACTCGTATAGTAATCACCCTGCTTGCCGATCGTTATCGCCTTGGATTGGTAATAACCGTATTCGGGATGATAAAGGCACCATTCCATAAATTGAGAGAAGGGAAGGGGACCCCCCTTCTCAATTTGAGAGAGAATAAACCTTCTCAGACCTTCTCCCCGGTTTCTTTTCTCTTCTTCCATATGCAAAGGAGCTCCCTGCTGTGGTATCCGGATTGAACCAACTCCCAGCCGTCGTTCCCTTTTTCATGAAAGAGATCTTCCAGCCACTCAATGCTTCCTGGAAAGATATCGTGGACAAAGCAGAGGCCGTCCTGATCGCATTCGATCGTACGCTCCGCTTTTCCGGCCTGCCGCACCGGCAGCTCGTGAATCGTAATCTGATATTCCCATTGGGTCATCGATTTTCCTCCAAACTAGAATCTCGGGCGTCAATCCCGGTGAGAGGGGCGGCCACTAAGCGCTGGCATTTCCTCTCGCCGTCTTAGATTTCATAAGTCAACACCCGAATCAATCCGATCGTGGCGCCTGTATTGTCCGTCGTCGTCGTGTCGCTGACCGAGACAATCCTTTTGACTTTGTTTCCAGCGATGAAACGATTGACCGTGTCGTCCAATACCTGCAACTCTCTTATCGTTTGAAAAATTTTTAGTTCGGTCGTAAACGTTTTGACTTTGTAACCCTTCTTCTCTCCCATTTTCAGCATCCTTTCTCTTTCGCTCTCCGCCCACCCCAGGCACGTACGGCAGGCAATCAAAGGGTTGCACCCTTTCCAAAAGACGTAGCCTTTTGGCGAATGCCGGAACGAGCTTCTTCTTCAATCCCCTCTTCGCTGTTTCAGAGGGCCCTTCTCAAAGGCCTCGTGGACCCAATTCAATGCGGCGATCATTTTTGGAAACCCAATGGTGGTCAGCCCGAGAAGGACGGCGTGTCGAATCTCATCCTGGGTGACGCCGATGGCCAAGGCTCTTCGGGCGTGAGACTTGATGGCGCCCTCCGATTCCGAACCAATAGCGATCCCCAGTTTGATCAGCCTCCGCATCTTTTCGTTGAGAGGTCCGGAGGCATGACATTTCTTGGCCAGGCGATCATACTCCTTTTCAACCTCCGGGAATTCTTTCGTCAGACGCTTGTAAGAAAATGGTAGAAAATCCTTCTTCGGCATTTTCCCTCCTTTCCCCTTATTGTAAGGTGACGGAATATTTATTGACCATGTGATGAGGAAAATAAGACTCCTTTGCCTTTCTCAAACCCTCCTCCCCTAAGTCCTGTTCCCGATTCACATACGCGTACCCTGACCATTGATGTTCGAGAAAAGCCTGATTGATAGCGGGATAGAGTCCGTCGTAGGCCGGATTGGCCTTTTCAACATGGATGACGACCGTTTCCGTGTTGAGCGGCTCTCCCAGCGTAAGGGCCTCCAGTTTTTCGTCGATCAGGATCGCTCCTCCCTTCACTCCTAACTCCTCGAAATGGGTGAGAGCCTCTTTGACGGCAACCGATTCGTTGCGCAAACCCGGGGTGGCCTCGCAATGCCGAAGATCGCACCATTCTGCTTCCAGTTGAAGGCATTGCGGAATCCATTCGGGAGCGAGGGGAATATACCGGAAGGAATATTTATCCCGAAATTGTTTGATGTGATTCCTTTTCCGATGATATTTTCTGCCCTTCAATTCAATCAGGTCTTGGACGAGATAGACATAGTCGCATTGGCTTCGATCCAGTTCCGCTTTCATACCCGCAGCCTTCCAATCGATCTGATCCACCACCGCCTCGGGAACGCGGGCAATCTTAGGAGACGCTGATTCTCGACGGAGATATTGCAGCAGACCCTGATAACATTCTATCACATCTCCCTCCCCAATAGGAGGAAAGAAAAATGAGCTTTCTTCCTTCTCCGAAAGGAGGCACAGGAAACTCTGAAAACGACTGATCTTAATCTGATAAGAATGGCGCCAGATAAAAAGGTTGGTAAAGGTGAATTCTGAAATCTGAGGAGGGAACTGAGTGAAGAGCTGACGGAAGAGAGGCTGATCTTCCAGGGCCAAATCTCTAAACTGAGGGAACTCTGGCACACCACCCCATGAATCGTCCATGAATAAATAGCTCCTTCCTCCTTGTTCTAGCTACTCTCTATTCTATCGGAAACGGGTAGTTCTTGGCCACAAGAAAAGGTAATTCTGACTTCTAAACCATTGAATCGAATATTTTTAGGTCGAGTCTGTCCATAAACGAAGGCTTTAAAAAAGAGATGTCATTCCGGCCCCGACTTTCGTCGGGACGACGTCTGGATGCCCCTGGATCAAGTACCCCGTGTTAAGCACGGGGCAGGCTAAGGCAGGCTCCTTAAGTCCGGCATGACGGAGCAAAAGACTTTATGGAAAGACACTAAGTCATTTCGTTTTGAGTTTTGTGTTTTGCCTGCCTGCCCTGTACCATGCTCGATTCAGGGCCGGCAGGCAGGCACATTTGAGTTTGTTTAGAGCTTAGGGTTTTGAGTTTAGGATTTGTTTATCCACAGGATCGTGCCAAATGGGCGACCATCGTACAGACTTCGTCGATATTGAACGGCTTATGGAGAAAGCCATAGACGCCCGCATCGATGGCCTCTTTGAGGAAGGGGTCCCCCCTTTCTGAGACGATAAGAAGGATTCTTGGCCGGCAGGACTTCTGAATCTCGGAGAACAGCCCCTTTTCTTTAGCCCCGGGACTATCCATATTGAGAATGAGGATATTGAATTGTTCTTTCGAAAGGTAAGGTTTGATCTGATAACCGCTGTCTAAGGTGATAATCTGGTGGCCTTCCCTCTCCAAGCATTCTCTTAAGTAGCCTCGACTGGCAAGATCGTGGTCTACAATACAAATCTTACTTACCATCATCATCCCTTTCCAAATGGAATTCGTTCCGTTGGTCTGTAGGAAAGGGATATTACTGCTTCTGTTCGAGCCGATTCTCCAGGATAACCTTATCCACGATCTCGCCGCAGAAAATGCATCTCCATCCAAAAAACTCTTCACATATTCCGTAGAATTTTTCGAATACCATTTTTCCTCCGCACCGAAAGCACTTCATGATGGACCTCCGCTTTTAAATTTGGCTGGACTACAGCAATTTTTGTACCAATAATGATATTTTATAAAAATATCAAAGAGTTATCAGATTTGGGGAAAGTGAGGATGCCAGAAAAGAGGCTGTTTGGGGCAAAATATTGTATAATTTTGGACTATCTATCTTCTATTTTTAGGTTAATTGATTAAGATTTGCTCAAATTCTAATAAGTTAAGAGTGTGTCTGTTTTCATACAGTTTTGTATCATATTTGTCCTTTTTTCAACCCATACCTTTTCATTTTTCCATAAAGCGTAGAACGATTAATATTTAGTCTTTTTGCCGACTTATGCTTATTCCAATTCGTTTCTTGCAGAGTTTTCAAGATCAGGTTTTTTTCGCAATCCTGAAGCGTTGCGAATTCCTGCGTCGGCAGAGGCCTCATAAGAAGGTATTGAGGAAGGTCTTTTAGCAAAATCCTTTCCTGTTTGGCGATGATGATCGCATGGTCAATGACATTCTCTAATTCACGGACGTTTCCGGGCCAGGAGTGGGCAAGGAGAATTTCTATGACCTCAGGAGAAAAACTGGTCACTTCCTTTTCCCTTTCCTGGCTGAATTTGTGTAGGAAATAAGACGCCAGTAGAGAGATATCATCTCTTCTGTCACGAAGAGGGGGAACGAAAATGGGAATCACGTTGAGCCGATAATAAAGATCTTCCCTGAAAGTCCCCTTCTTCATCTCTTCGGTCAGATTCTTGTTCGTCGCGGCAATCACCCTGACGTCGACCTCCAGGGTCTCCTCTCCACCTACCCTCTCAAAACGGTGATCTTGCAAGACCCGGAGAAGCAGGATCTGAGTGGGGGGAGAAACTTCGCCGATCTCGTCGAGAAAGATCGTTCCTCCGTTGGCCATTTCAAAACGACCGGTCTTTCGCCGGATGGCCCCGGTGAAAGCCCCTTTTTCATGGCCGAAAAGTTCGCTTTCCAGAAGATTCTGAGAATAGGCAGAGCAATTGGCAACGACAAAGGGTTTGTTTTTCCGGTGGCTGTTGAAATGAATCGCCCTGGCAATCAACTCCTTTCCTGTGCCGCTTTCACCCTGAATGAGGACGGTGGAATCCGTGTTGGCGATGTCCGAGATCAATTCAAAGATTTCTTGCATCCGGGCATTGTTCCCGAGGATGTTTCCGAAACTGTATCGTTTCTCCAATGCCTGGGTGAGGAGAATATTCTTGTCCTTCTCCCTTTTCAGTTCGTCATGGAGATCTTTTATCCGAAGCATCACTCTCACCTTGGCCAGCAATTCATCGTTGATAAAGGGCTTCGTGAGGTAGTCGTCCGCTCCCAGGTTGAGGCTGTTGATCTTGTCCTGTAGGCTTGACCGAACGGTGAGGATGATCACCGGGATGAACCTCAATTTTTCATCCTCCTTGATCTTGAGGCAGATATCCCTTCCATCCGTGTCGCCCAGCAGAATATCGAGGAGGATCAGATCGACGGGCGTCTCTGATTCTGGGACCTTTTGGCCTTCTGACTCTAAGATTTTCATCGCCTCATCGCCGGAGAAGGCGTGTAGGACTTGATATCCCTCCGAGCCCAGGAGCGCAGTGATCATCTCCACAGTATCCTTCTCGTCATCGACAACCAGTATTTTTTTCATTTTCCTATCTAACGTCCCTGTCCCTAATTAACATTTAGGTAAACCCCTGGCTCTGCCGTTACTTCCCCGTAGTGCCGCCACCTGAACCCAAAACAATATCACTGAAAGATGATTCAATGTCAATCGTGATTTGGCTTTCTCAAATCTCGGACCCGAATAAGAACAAATAACCCCCCCTTCTCCCCCCTTAAGGTAAGGGGGGATGAAAGGGGTTACCCCGACGGAGAGAATAAAAACCCGTAGACAGTCTCCCAGATCCGGGCTGGGGTAAATTGACAAAAGATTCGTAAAATATTAGGTAATATAATTAAGGTAAACGCAACGATGGAATGGCAGTTGTTCGAGGCTCATCACGGCACATGGATGAGATCATGTCCTGAATCACTTCTCATTGGAATTTTAGGATTGCTCTTCTTAACCTTCTTTTCTTCAGCTTGTTCCAATGAAAAATCCAAAAAACCCGTCTCCGCCTCCATACCGGTTACCGTAGACACGGCGATCCAAAAAACAGTTCCTGTGCAGATCCGCGCCATTGGGAATGTGCAAGCCTATTCAACGGTTACGGTCAAAGCCAAAGTGGGAGGAGAATTGGTCCGAGTCCATTTTACAGAGGGTCAGGACGTGAAAAAGGGAGACCTTCTTTTCACGATCGACCCTCGTCCCTTTGAAGCTGTGCTCAAACAGGCAGAGGCCAATCTCCAGAGAGATATCGCTCAGGCAAAACATGCCCGGGAGGATGCGCAACGCTATGAATCGTTAATTCAAAAAGGTGTCGTCCCCCAGCAACAGTACGATAAATTTCGTACGGATGCAGACGCCCTCGAAGCCACTGTTCTCGCAGACAGGGCGGCTGTTGAGAATGCGAAAATTCAATTGGGTTACTGCTCGATACGCTCGCCGATTGACGGTCGAACCGGAAGTCTCATCGTTCATCAGGGAAACCACATCAAGGCAGAGGATGTCAACCTGGTCGTGATCAATCAGATCATCCCCATTGATGTTACCTTTTCTGTCCCAGAGCAATTCTTATCAGAGATTAAGAAATTCATGACCTCGGGGAAACTTCAAGTGGAAGCGCTCGTCCCCATGAATGAGGAGCGTGCCGAAAGAGGGGTTATTACCTTTATAGACAATGCGGTGGACACCCATACCGGAACGATACGTCTCAAGGGAACCTTTGCCAACCGTGAGAAAAAACTCTGGCCAGGACAATTCGTCAACGTCGTTCTCACCCTCACTACGGAGCCCAATGCGATCGTGGTCCCCTCGCAGGCCATCCAGACCGGACAAGAAGGTCAGTATGTTTTCGTGGTCAAGCAGGACTTGACTGTGGAGTCGAGGCCTGTGGTGGCCGGAAGAAGCCTCAGTGGAGAGACGGTGATCCAAAAAGGACTCCGTCGAGATGAACGGGTGGTGACGGATGGTCAGCTTCGACTCTACCCGGGGGCCAGAGTAGAAATCAAAAGCACTGAATTAACCACAGCCACCAAGAAAAAAGCCCCATGAACATCCCAGCGCTTTTCATCCGGCGTCCTGTCATGACCACTCTGGTCATGCTGGCCATTCTCTTATTTGGTATCCTGGGGTATCGCCTCCTGCCAGTGAGCGACCTTCCCACCGTCGATTTCCCGACCATACTTGTCATCGCGGAGTTTCCCGGAGCCAGTCCGGAAACCATGGCTTCTGCTGTGGCCATTCCACTCGAGCGGCAGTTCTCGCAGATTGCCGGACTCGACTCGATGAATTCGAACAACACGCTGGGGATGACGCGGATTACATTACGGTTTAATCTGAACCGGAATATTGACGCCGCGGCCCAGGATGTTCAGTCCATGATTGGAAAGGCAGCACGCCAGCTCCCCCCGGACCTGCCCAATCCCCCTTCCTATCAGAAGTACAACCCCGCTGATTTCCCGATTCTTTTTATGGCCTTGAGCTCACCCTCCCTTCCTCTTTCAGCCGTTCATGAATACGCTGATACTTATGTGGCTCAACGGATCTCCATGGTAAGTGGTGTGGCACAAGTTCAGATCTTCGGGGCTCAGAAATATGCCGTTCGCGCGCAGCTCAATCCGAAGGCGCTCGCTGCGCGCGCAATCGGAATTGACGAGGTGGCAGCTGCCATCGCGAATGGAAATGTGAACCTTCCGACCGGAACCTTATACGGCGCTCACCAGGCTTTCACCATCGAGGCGAGCGGAAAGCTCAACAATGCCGAGGCCTACCGTCCGCTCATCGTTGCCTACCGAAATGGTTCGCCCGTCCGGCTTGGCGAGTTGGGAAGGGTGATCGATAGCGTCGAAAATGACAAGATCGCGAGTTGGTATAATACAACCCGTTCGATCGGCTTGGCGATCTATCGTCAGCCCGGAACCAATACCGTTGAGGTCGTCGATTCGATTCGAGCGCTGCTGCCGAGTCTTCGTGCTCAGATGCCTGGCTCGGTGGATCTCAATATTCTCTACGATCGCTCTCTATCGATTCGCGATTCGGTCAATGATGTGAAGTTCACCCTCTTTCTGACCGTGTGTCTGGTCGTGCTGGTGATCTTCCTCTTCCTGCGCAATCTGTCGGCCACCATCATTCCGAGCCTTGCGCTTCCCATGTCTGTCATCGGGACCTTCGCCGCCATGTACCTCCTGGGATATAGTCTCGACAACCTCTCTCTGATGGCTCTGACCCTTTCCGTGGGTTTCGTCGTGGATGATGCGATCGTCATGCTTGAGAACATCGTCCGGCACATGGAGCTCGGGGAAAAACCCCTGGAGGCTGCATTCAGCGGGTCGAGAGAGATCGGCTTTACGATTCTGTCGATGACGCTTTCACTCGTCGCCGTCTTTATCCCCGTTCTCTTTATGGGCGGCATCATCGGCCGCCTCTTAAACGAGTTTGCGGTGACGATTAGCGTGGCCATTCTGGTTTCTGGTTTTATCTCCTTGAGTCTGACCCCCATGCTTTGCAGCCGATTTCTCAGGCCTCCTAAGGAAAAAAAACAGAGCCGTCTCTATGCAACCTCGGAACGCTTTTTTGAGAGAATGCTTGAAGCATACCGAGGGAGTCTCAATTTTGTCCTGAATCATCGCCTGTCAACAATGACAATCTCCGTCTTAATTCTGATCATTACGGGTTTTCTTTTTTGGAAGTCTTCATATGGATTTCTTCCGACCGAAGATATCGGTCAGATCTTTGGGTTTACCGAAGCGATCCAAGGGATCTCTTTCGAATCGATGAAACAGCATCAGCTCGCGGTGATGGATATCGTTGGGCGGGATCCGAATGTAGATTCGTTCGTATCGACGGCAGGGGCAGGGGGGCCTTCGCCGACGGGCAATTTGGGTCGTATGTTCGTTACGTTGAAGCCGCGGTCTGAGCGCAAACTGAATGCGGAGGAGATCATACAGGAGCTACGGCCGAAGTTGGCAAAAATTCCGGGGATCCAGGTCTTCCTTCAAATTCCTCCTCCCATCCGGCTGGAAGCCCAGCTCACCAAGGGGCAGTATCAATTTACCCTGCAGAGTCCTGAGATCAAGGAGCTTTACGAATATGCTCCCAAGCTCGAAGCAAAGATGCTGGAGATATCCGCTCTACAGGATGTAAACAGCGATCTCCAAATCAAGAATCCTCAGATCAACGTGGAAATCGACCGGGACAAGGCTTCGGCTCTCCACGTCACAGCCAATCAGATCGAAGATGCTCTCTACAGTGCTTATGGTGTGAGGCAGATCTCCACAATCTATACTCCGATCAACCAATACCAGGTCATCATCGAACTGGAACCTCAATATCAGTCGGATCCCGCTGCGTTATCGATGCTCTATATTCGGTCGTCCACCGGTCAACTCGTTCCTCTGAACGCCGTGGCAAAATTGAGCCATGGTCTTGGACCTCTCTCATTAAACCACCTGGGTCAACTCCCATCGGTCACCCTCTCTTTCAACATTAAGCCGGGCGTTTCCCTCGGGGATGCTGTATCGGCCGTCGAAAAGGTGGCAAAGACTACTATCCCTGCAACCATCAGCACCGGTTTTCAAGGGACAGCCCAGACGTTTAAGACCTCCATGAAAGGAATGGGGCTTCTATTAATCATGGCGGTCGTTGTGATTTACATCGTCTTGGGAATTCTCTATGAGAGTTTTATCCATCCTCTTACTATTCTTTCAGGGCTTCCGTCTGCCGGATTTGGGGCGCTCCTGACCCTGCTCCTCTGCAAAATCCTTAAGATTCCCAATATGGACTTAAATATCTACTCCATGGTTGGGATCGTGATGTTGATTGGAATTGTTAAGAAGAATGCCATTATGATGATTGACTTCGCCCTGGATGCACAGAGAAATCAGGGGAAAAAACCTGCGGATGCGATTTATGACGGTTGTCTCATTCGATTCCGCCCCATCATGATGACGACCATGGCAGCGATCATGGGAACCTTGCCCATCGCCCTAGGTTTTGGTGCAGGGGCGGAAGCACGGCGCCCACTTGGACTTGCTGTGGTGGGAGGTCTGCTCTTTTCCCAGCTCATCACTCTCTACATCACTCCGGTCATTTATATCTATCTCGAGGCAGCCCGGGACAAGCTGAAGCGCGTCAGAAAACATAGTTCGGAGTTCAGAGTCTAAAGTTCGGAGTTTTCACCTCTCACCTTTGGCCATTTCGAATGATTAGGCTGAAACCGGCGGGATTGGATAATCAAAGACTTATTCCGAAACTGAGAAAAGGCAAGGTGCTCACGCCGGCTCGATTCGGTTGCCTTCAAGGAATCCCCACCCTCAATATTACCAATGGTTGTCTCTTCCGGTGCAGTTACTGTTATGCCAGGGGGTATCCTCAGGCTCCTCCACAAGGGGAGGTCTCTCTCTATGTTAATTTGCCGAACCTCTTGAAAGAGGAATTGGAAAAGAAGAAGGTTCTTCCTCAATGGGCGATTCTGAATACTGCTTCCGATTGCTTTCAATCCCATCCTGATATTCTTGATGTGACCTACGAGGTCTTTCGGATCCTTCTCGATCATGGAATTGGAATCTCCTTTTTAACGAAAGGACGAATCCCACATCGGTTCTTCGATCTCTTCGGGCGGTCCTCCCAGAAGATTCTGGCCCAAATCGGGCTGGTCTCCGTCTCGGAGCGATACTGGAGGGAATATGAGCCTGGGACTCCATCTCCGGAGGAGAGGCTGGAGAATGTTCAAAGACTGAAAGAGGTCGGGATCGCTCCGGAGGTGAGGATCGATCCAACGATCCCATTCGTCACGGATACGGAAACCGAAGCCTCGGCCCTATTCAGACGATTGAAGGAAAAAGGGGTAAAGAGAGTGACCCTCAGTTATCTCCATCTCCGGCCTGCCATTCAGAAACAATTGATGACGGAACTTTCTCCTCTCCACCGAAAGATGATGGAATCGTATTTTGGGGTTCAAGAATGGAAGGCCATCGGTTCTTCTGCTAAGACAAAACTTCTTCCCAAGACCATCCGAGAAAGGGGATATCAGAGGATGAGAAAAATCGCAGAAAGGTTTGGGATCATTGCCTTTGTCTGCCAGTGCAAGAATCCGGACCTGGAAGCAGATCTTTGTGGCTCTGGAAGAGTGAAGGCCGTGTTAAGGAAGAGAGCTCTGGTACAGCTTCCACTGTTCCGATGCTAATCTTAAAGAGCCCGGTCCAGCCAAAACAGGGTAGACGGGGTTCCCACTTACCGTATTCCTTATCCCAAAAATACAGAAGAGACCCTATTCCTTCGCCGGAGCCTTTTTGATAGCATAAGAGTTATTACGGGGTATAGGAAGGGCTGAAAAGCATGATTTCCAATTCAAAGTTTGGAAAGAAGGTGTTGATCTTCGATGACGAAGACCAGATGTTGAAATTCATGATAGAAAAATGGGAAGATGTTTCAAAGGAATCCATTGAAAGAAGAGGGTATTTCACCGTAGGGCTTTCAGGAGGCAGAACGCCCATCGTATTTTATCAGAAGCTGGCCGAATGGGGGACTAAATCCTCTTGGGAGAGAACACAGGCGTTCCTTGTGGATGAGAGGTTTGTATCTCTTGATGATAAGGACAGCAATTACAGGATGCTTAAGGAAACACTTTTTGGCAAGGTCCCTATTCCTCGAGAAAATATTCATCCCATCCCCACGGGAAAGGGGAGCTTGGAGGCCTCAGCAAGAGAGTACGAGAGAGACGTAAGGAGGTTTTTCAAAGTCCCAAAAGGGCAATGCCCTACCTTTAGTCTTATCCTTTTGGGTATCGGTGAAGATGGTCATACCGCATCGCTTTTTCCCGGCAGTAAGGCTTTGAGCGAGCGCAACCACTTGACTGCTCCAGTTGTGCTCGACGAGATGAGACACGATCGCATCACCCTGACTCTGCCGGTCATCAATCACGCAGAACATGTCATTTTTTTTGTGAGAGGAAAGGATAAGGCCCCTATCCTGAAAAAGATAATAGCTCGGGACGATCCCTCGTTGCCGGCATCGATGGTTCAACCGAGAACCGAAAATCTTCTGTTTGTAATCGATCGGGAGGCAAGTTCCCAGCTCTCTGTATAAGGGGAGCTTCTAATAATTACCAATTTGTCACTCCCGCCCCGTATCCGAGTACGGGGTAGACTCCGGCGGGAGGCCAATATTGTTAGGGGCTTCTGGATTCCTGCTGGAGTTTATCCCGATGAAAATCGGGGCAGGAATGACATTCTTAGAGGTACCCTAAGGCTTACTGACGGAGAGATTTGCTATCGATGCAAAGGAAGCCGAAAAGAAGAGACGATAACAGGAGGTTCTATGAAACCCAAAGATCTTAAGGCGAAAATATTTTTGGATGGAGGAGATCCTGACGAGACGAGGATGACCATCGGGCTCCTGGGATTCCTCGACGGACAGACAACGAACCCAACCCTCATCTCGAAAAATCCCAGGGCCCGCGCACGCCTTGAGAAAGGGGAGAAATTCACCAGAGAAGAGATCCTCGATTTTTATCAGGAAACAGTAAAAGAAATTTCTAAACTGATCCCTTGGGGTTCGATTTCTGTGGAAGTCTATTCGGATCTTTCAACCCTTTCGGAACCGATGTTGAAGCAGGCCAGAGAGATGTTTTCCTGGATTCCGAACGCCCATATTAAATTTCCCGTATCACGCGAGGGACTGAAAGCGGCAGAGCAAGCCGTCAACAGCGGTCTCCGTGTCAACCTGACCCTTTGTTTTACTCAAGAGCAGGCTGCGGCAGTTTACGCAGCCACCAAGGGTGCGAAAAGGGGCGATGTCTTTGTTTCTCCCTTTATTGGCCGTCTGGATGACAGGGGAGAAAATGGAATGGACGTGATCTCCCATATTCTTAGGATGTACAAGAAGGGAGACGGCCATGTCATGGTCCTGACTGCCAGCGTGAGAAAAATGGACCATCTCCTCTATGCCCTCAAGCTCGGTTCAGACATTATCACTGTGCCGTTCAATGTCTTGAAAGAATGGGGCGAGAAGGGCATGCCTTTACCGAAGCGGGACTATGCCTATGATCCGGGAAATTTGAAGGCCATTCCCTTCAAAGAGATCGACCTTACGAAAAAATGGCAAACCTATGATATCCGCCACGAATTGACGGATAAGGGGATGGAGCGATTCTCCGCCGACTGGAACGCGCTGATCAAAGCATAGCGCATGGCGGAAGGACATGGTGTGTAAAATCCCAAGTTGCAAATCCCAACTCCCAACGCCTCTAAGTCATGAAGTAACTGGGTAATTAAGTCATTCAATGACGAATGACTTATTGACCTAATGACATAGTTACTTCGCGCTTACCTCACAGAGGTTAGCTGGTTTCGCACGGCGGGATCTTTTCAGCAAGTTTTTTCTTACTGGCCGGCGTGAGTTCCTCTTTGATCTGCCAGTCCTTCTTGGCAAAGGAGTCCTGCCCCTTGATGAGGAGCCAGTCCTTACCGCTCCCTCTCCCTTTCATCAAGACAAGAGCGAACCCACCCTTTAATTTCTTCCCTTTCAGGGTAAAGCTCAGCCTTCCCTTTTCTACAGCAGATTCCGGATCTCCCTCCGGTTGAAACTCGCCTGAGTCCCAGATGAGGACCGGTCCGGCTCCGTATTGCCCCTGTGGAATGATTCCCTCAAACTCGCCGTATTCAAGAGGATGATCATCCACCATGACAGCGAGCCGTTTATCCGCCGGGTTCATAGAAGGTCCCTTGGGAATGGCCCATGATTTAAGGATCCCGGCGATCTCCAGCCGAAAATCGTAATGGAGACGGGTTGCATGGTGCTCATGAACGACAAATTTCATCTTCTTATCTCCCTCCTCATTATCATTCTAATATATATTCTGGAAAGCTACTCAAGATTTAGTGGTTCTTCTAAGAGCAATTAGGATTCCGGCGAAGACGGAGATCCCTCCGAGCATTTTCCAAATTGTCAGCCCTTCACCCAAAATAAAATAAGCTAAAATCGTGGATCCGATGGGTTCTCCCAAGATGGCAACCGCTACCATGGATGCAGGGAGGTACTTCAGGGCCCAATTGAAGGTTGTATGGCCGATCAATTGAGGAACCAGGGCGAGGAGAAAGAGATAGAAATAGGTAGACGACGAATATCCGAAAAAAGATTCTTGAAAAATAAGGGACAAGAGAATCAAGATCAACCCAGCCGTTGAATAGACGGGGAAGATATAAGAGAAGAGTTCCTGATCCTTTCTTATTTTTCTCCCTACAAGCAAGTACCCCGATGCAGCGACAGCCCCCAGCAGGGCCAATCCATCTCCCATCAAAGCCTCTCTCGAAAGGGTCATGTCTCCATAGCTGATCAACCCGCTCCCCAAAACCGAGAGAACGATCCCTATGATTAAATTCAACCCAAGTCGTTCTCTTAAAAAGAGCAAGCCGCCTACCCCGACAAAAATCGGATGGGTCGTGACTAAGACCACAGAACTGGCCACAGAGGTATATTTCAGAGAGGCGATCCACAAGGCAAAGTGGAGGCTCAGGAGGAGCCCGGAGAGGAGAGTCCATCCCCATGCATTCCTCCCCCATCCTGTCCGGGGTATCTTGTAAAAAGCGAAAGGCGACAGCATCAGGGAGGCGAGCACGAGCCGGTAGGCAGCGATAATCAATGCCGGTGCGTCACACAGCTTGATGAAAATCGAAGCGGTGGAGATCGCTATGATTCCGATGGGAAGGAGTGTATAAAGACCAAGCATCCCGGTTAATTTATATCAATTCAAAACGCTCTTCAAGTCCCCTTGCTATCCTCTCAGCACGAGGAAAGTCCCTATTCGTCATTGCGAGCGATCCCGGCTTTGCGGGAGAGCGTGGCAATCTCTTTGGCTTGATTTGTTGTGAGATTGCTTCGGTCGTATCCTGCCTGCAGCAGGTGCTCCCTCGCAATGACATCGTAGCGCGGTCTCAAGTGGGCAAATTGACAGGTGGGTGAAAAGATGGTATTTTTGAGTGCCTCCGCCAAGGATCGGTAAAACGGAATTCCGATAATAACCGGGAAATAGAGGGTTGACACACCAAGAAAAAAATCCCCCATGTCCAAGACACTACGCTTTATTCCAATCCTGTTACTCGTTGTCCCCCCCGCCCTCTCCTTTGCTCAGGGAAAGGCGTCTAAACAAATTAAACACAGAATCGGCGTGACTCAGACGGTCTCCTATTCGGATTTCGATGTGGACGCCAAGGGGTTTGAGAAGGCCTTGGCCGAGGCCGGGTTCAAAGAGGGCACCCATGTCATTTATGACCGACAAAATGCACAGGGGGATGTAAATCATACCTGGACGATTGCCCACAAGTTTTTGAACGCCGATGTGGACCTGATCCACAGCATTGCCACCCCGTCTTCACGGGCTGTGATAAGGGTCATCAAAGATATTCCTATCGTCTTCTCCTCTGTGACGGAGCCCGTTTATGCCGGACTCATACCGCAAAGGAGTCCCGTTGGGACGAGAACCGGAACCAATGTGACGGGCGTCAGCGATCGATGGCCTGTGACGCTGCAATTGGAGATGTACGCCAGATTTTTTCCCAAGGCGAAAAAATGGGGGACCATTTATAACGCAGGAGATCCCAGGTCTATCCTTTATGTCAAAGAACTCCGCGAGGCCGCCAAGAGGTTGAAAATCGAACTGATCGAAGTAACGACGTCGAGCAGTAACGAGGTCTTGCCGGCAGCTCAATTTCTTGCAAGAAGGGCCCAGATCATTTATATCACCTACGATCATATCGCCCTCTCTTCTTTTGATACCATCGTGAAGGTCTGTAATGAAAAGAAAATCCCTCTCTTTGGGGGTGATCTCAAATGCGTGACAAAAGGTGCGATGGCCGCTTATGGGTGGGATTATTTTCAAATCGGCCAATCTGCGGGAAGGAAGGCTGTTCGGATTCTGAAAGGCGAGAAGGCGGGAGACATCCCCTGGGAGCTTGGAGGAAAGCTGGCTCTTCTGATCAACGAAAAAGCAGCAAGGGCTCAGGGAGCAATTGTCCCTCCTGAGCTGTTGAAAAAGGCAGATAAGATCGTTCGTGAATAGACCAAGATGTAAAGGACCCATTAATTCTTCCCTCCCCGGGAGACTGTATCACAATTGTAGGGGCTTGATTTATGAATCTCCTCGCCAGCGGGGCAGGAGCTTCCCGGAAACGAAGTCTGATTTATATTGTGCCCGTCGACCCCGGCCGCAAGGCGGGGCCTGCTGGGCACCCGCCGGCCAAGCCCACCAATAGGGCTCAATGAATTGAGCCCCTACAACAAATTGTGTCTATTCGGTAAATCATATTACGACACAGTCTCTCGAAGGGGGAGGAAACGCGTATTGGAGAGGAGGACCAATGATCTCAATCGATGCGAAACGATGCACTTTATGCGGCCTCTGTGTCCCGGTCTGTGGCAGGCGAATATTGGAAGAGGGAGATAAGGCAGTTGTGGTCACGGAGCCAGAGCTTTGTATCTTTTGTGGGCATTGTAAAGCAGTTTGTCCCACGGACGCGCCGGGTTTCTCTCATCTCGATGAGGCTGAATTTGAGCCTGTCCTGAGTGCGGATAAACTCCCCGATCCATCCGAGTTTCTTAAATTTCTTCGCCGCCGTCGGAGCACGAGGGTTTACAAGGAAAGGCCGGTGGAAATTGAAAAACTAAGAATGATCCTGGAGGCAGGACGATTTGCTCCCACTGGAGGAAATCGGCAGCCCTGCGAATACATTGTCGTTAGGGGAAGAGAAATTTTGGATCTGGCCTGCTCGTTGGCAATTCAAACATTACATAGACTTGGGGAGTCGGTGAAAGAAGCCTTGCGCAGGCATGATCAATTGAATGAGCCTGTGCCCGAGGAATTCATTCCCATTCAGAATTATCCGCCGGTATGGGAACGGATGGCAAGAAAATGGGAAGAGGGAATAGACCAGCTCTTCTACCATGCTCCTGCACTGATCCTGATCCACATAAAGCAAGGGGCGACGACCTCCGCCGACGTCGATGCCGGGCTTTCAGCAATGCACATGCTCTTGATGGCCGAGACAATGGGTCTCGGGACCTGTCTCAATGGTTTCCTGGTCAGTTCGCTAAAGCGTTCGGATGAGTTAAGAAAGGTGCTAACAATTCCCGATGACCATCAGGTTCACGTGACATTCACCGTGGGCTATCCGGATGTTGAATTCTTGCAAGTCGTGGCACGGAATCCGGTTAGAGTAGAGTGGTTGGGCGATAAGCGATGAAGGTTTGAAAAACAACAGACACGCCTGCGTGCTAAAACGTCTTGCCCAAAGTGGTCTCATCCGCGAAAGAAACTTTTTTCGGGCGAAGTAGGTGAAGATGGGCACTACGGCGTGCAAGCACGTGACACGCCGTCTTCGGCCCCAGTGAGTTGAGGGGGACCGGTCACGTTATTTTCTAAAGGAGGAGACGAAGATGCCTATTGTTCAGATCAGCTTGGCGACAGGAAGGACTCCGCAAAAGAGGGAGGAACTGATTAAAAACGTCACCCATGCCATTGCGGATACCCTTCAGATTTCGAAAGAACGAGTTCACATTGTCCTTCACGAAGTCCCGAAAGAAAATATCGGAAGGGGCGGTGTGCCGCTCTCTAAAATCGACTCCTGATGCAGATGTACGTACCTTTCCTGCGGACGCGCGACACGCTACAAACTGCTCCATCCTTATTGACGGCGCGGCCCTAATTTAGTAGACTTTTCTCGGAGGGTTCAATCATGAAGACGGTCAAAACGTTGACGGCGGTCATGCTTATTTTGCTGGTAACGTTTCTATTCGTTCAGGCGGTTGAAGCGGCCAACCATGGTGGAGGCCACGGAGGCGGAAGCCACGGGGGCCATGGCGGAGGACGTCACGGCCGATTCGGTCATGGCCATGGTCATCGCTTTTTTGGGGGATTTGGATTCGATTGGTGGGGTTATCCTTACTGGTGGGACTACTCTTACTATCCTTATTATTATCCCTATTATTATCCGTACTACGATCCCTATTACTATTGGGGTTATGGCGAACCACCGGTACCTCCGGAAGGGGTGGTTCCACCGACAGAATCGGGCCAACAACAACCTTCTTTTTGGCGCTTCTGTCAGGACCCGGAGGGTTACTACCCTTACATCAAAGATTGCCGCGGGGGTTGGCTGAATGTGGTGCCGCCCAAACCGGATGCGCCTCCACCGGCGACATTGGGCGCTCCGATATTGCCCCCTTCGCCCCCCGCCAAGAAACCGGAAGAGTGAGAATCAAGAAAAGAGGCGTTTACGCTACCTGTCCTCCGTAGAGAGATGCTTCTTTGCAGTCACCAACCCCGCCTCGATGAGCCCGCTTCGCCAGAGCGCAAGCGAGGTGAGCCCCCGGCGAGGCAGGCACTAACACTAATTTCTGTCGAGAGGCAATAAATATGAAGTCTGTTTCAGCTCATGTTCTCATAACGGTCGCTGTTTTTTTCGTCGTTTCTTCTCTTGCTACTCTCACGGAAGGAGAGGAAGGATCTTCTTTATTCCGGTCGAAAGAGCCCTCTAGTACCTACACGCTTAGATTATTAAGTGTGGATGTTCCCCAAAGTGGGAACCTCTCACCGAACATAGCCTATTGGACGACCATTCATTTCGAGGCAGACCTTAAACCAGAGATTCGCAGAGCTTGCTTCAACTTCTCGGGTGGCAGCCAAACCTGTGTCGATGTTCAGGCGAAAGATGTGATCTACGGATCCCATCCATACTTCCGCGTACCGATTCGCGTTCCTGCGGGTTCAAAGAGAATAGACTGTTACGCTGAATACATTCGAGATGGGAAAACCCAACGGACAAATACCGTAACGTATCGCGTCATTGTGATGAAATCTCAGGAATAATCGCAGAGGAGCCGGATCTTTTACATCACCATTGGTCATCGGAACAATAGCGTTTTTCCCAGTCCGCACACCATCATGGACGAGAATGCCATCATCGAACAGCTTGAGGAATTAATCAAAAGCTTTGGCATCCAAATCCGCCGTGAAGCCATCAAACAAGATGAAGATTCAATCCATGTGGCAGGAGGCCTGTGCCTGTTAAAGGGGGAGTATGTTCTGATCGTCAATTCTAAAGCCACGAAGGCGGATAGGATTATGACCCTGGCGATAGCATTGAAGCATTTCGATCTCGACCGGGTCTATTTGCGGCCCGTTCTCAGGGAGCTATTGGACAGGTTACCCGACCAAAGGCCGTTGAATCTCATCTCCGACTAAAAAAACGTGTCTGTGCCCCCCTCAACTCACTGGGGCCGAAGACGGCGTGCCTGCGCGCTGAAGCTTAAGTTTAGGCGGGAGTCACGATTCACGGTTACTTCCTCACCAGCTCGACCTCAACAGAAATATTCACATCGTCGCCGACCACCAGCCCTCCATTATCCAGAGTCTTATGCCACACCATCCCGAAATCCTTCCGGTTGATTTTCAACGTTCCGGTTGCACCCCGCCTGATATTTCCACCCGGGTCCTTCACTTCAGGGGATGGGCCATCCACATCCACAGTGACTTCTCTCGTCATCCCATGGATGGTCAGGTCTCCAACCACTTTCAATCGGTTCTGATCGACTCTCATCACCTTCTTCGAAACAAAGGTAATGGTTGGATATTTGGCCACATCAAGAAAGTCCCCGCTTTTCAGGTGCTCGTCTCGTTTGGCCTGGTCCGTATTCACAGAGGCGGCATCGAGGGTCACTTCAACCTTTAATCCGGTGAGGTCGTTTTCATCCATCGAGGCAATGCCTTTTACTTTCTTGAATTCCCCCGTGACATTGGAGACGGTCATGTGACGCACCTTAAATTGGAAGCTTGAATGGTCGGGATCGATCTGGTAGGTCGCCCCGGAAGCGAGCATCGGAATGCTCAGCAAAAACACGACAAGACCCGTGAAAAGACTACGTCTCATCGCGGCTCCTCCTTCTCTTCCTGGTTTATAGTCCTTGAATTTATGATAGTCTCTATCTTTCCTTTTGTCCACCTTATTTTTCTTACCCAGGGCAGCAATCTCCACACCTCACGATTCACGCCGGCTTCGGCCCCAGTGAGTTGAGGGGTTCTTGCACCCTACCGTCACTCCGTTAAGAATTTCTTATCGGGATCTTAATTCAGCCGTCATTTTCACTACGACATGTCCCCAGCCGCCGCAGCTTGGACCAACGTCGAAACAACCGGTGGTGTTGAACATCACCTCGTTGGGATCCCGGCCATTCATCATATTTTCGAAAAAGGCATTCATCAATACAGTGAGATTGGGTAGCAAAAAAGAGCAAATGCGATCCGGGTTCTCCTTTGTGAGTAAGTTCCCTGAACTATCGAAAATAAGTCTTTGGCCAATCATGTGACCTGAGTGACAGCCCTTTGAATCTATCACTTCGGCTACTAACCTATATCTTGAAGCCTCAATAGCGTTTTTGAACAAACGCTGAAATTTTGGATTCTGCTCAATCATTTCCCATTCCTGGTTTTCCAGTTTAAGTCTTTTACGAATTATTTCAGCAATCTGATTCTTATCCATATCTTCCTCCCATTTAAGCTAATTCTACCACAAAAGAGGGGAGCTGGCGACGATATCCGGGGTGGCAGCCAGGGTTTTCAACCAAGGAGTCAAACGAAACAGGCGAAAGTTTCCAGCAGATTTTATGTTTCGGTTTACGGTGGAGGAATACAAGGGTTTGAGGTCGCGATTTGCGATCTCAAACCGATCACAAGTTGTGACCGGTTCTCAAAAACATCGCAATCCCAGGTATCGATATCACCAATACTGCTCTCTCTCGATGATCGTGGCGACGCCCTGTCCCCCGCCGCAGCAGGCATTGGCCAGGCCGTAGCGCGCATTTTTCAGCTTAAGGATGCGCGCAAGGGTCCCGACCAGTCGATTGCCGGTGGCTCCCAGCGGGTGTCCGATAGCGGTACCGCCCCCCATAACATTGACCCGGTCCGGATCGATCCCCAGCTCTTTGATGCAGTTGAGCGCAACAATGCAGAATGCCTCGTTGATCTCCCAGTAGTCGATATCCTTTGCTTTCAGTCCGGCCTTTTCCAGGGCCAAGCGAGAGGCGGGCACCGGACCCACCCCCATGATCGTGGGGTCAACCCCGGCAAAACCGATGGAACGCAGCGTGGCCATGGGCTTGAGCCCTTTCTTTTTGGCCTTCTCCTTGGACATCAGGATCAGCGATGTGGCCGCTGCATTCAAGGGAGAGGAGTTGCCGGCGGTAATCACTCCGTCTTCTTTAAAGGCTGGCTTGAGATCCCTCATCCCCTCATACGTGGCACCAGCCCGCACGGCCATGTCCTTGTCAACCACCATCATCGAGCCATCCGCCTGCTCGGCCTCGATGGGCAAGATCTCGTCCTTAAAGAAACCCTCCTTCTGCGCCTTTTCCGCCAGGTTGTGAGAACGTGTGCCCCATCGGTCCATGTCCTCTTTCGTGAAATCCCTCAGGGTGAAGAGTTTTTCAGCCGTAAATCCCATATTGGAGAGGGTGGCATAGTCCCAATGTTTCATCGCTGGGTCGTTCAGAAAACGGGGGTTCGGGCTGATGGCGCCTTCTTTTGCCCTCAATTTCGCACCGTAATTCCGGGTCATGTGCTCCATCCCTCCGACGAGCACCGTGTCCGCAAAGCCGGCCGCGATCTCCAGAAATCCAATGTGGATGCCGGCCATGGAAGAGCCGCACTGCTGATCCACGAACTTGGCTGGAATGGTTTGGGGCAGATTGGCGAGGAGGATGGGATACCTCCCGCCGTAGGTCCAATTCTCGTTCACGCCCACCGCGGACCCGACCAAAAAATCGTCCACCTCCTCGGGCTTTACCCCGCTTCGCTTGAGCACCTCCGGCAGAAGGCGTGCCAGGAGGTCATCGGCCCTCAACTTGTAGAAGACATCCCTTTCGGGCTCGTTGGGTCTCGATCTGGATTGTGCAGTCCTCAAATATCCGACAATGACAACATCTCTCAGTTCCTTCATCGCTGTACCTCCCTGTTTTTTGGGTCTATCCCACATCCTGTGGTTTTTTTCACAAATTAGCGATAGAAGGAAATATAAGAAATTTAACCCCGATGTGTCAATAAGGAATCACGTTCCTTCATCACCGCAGACGGGTTAAACGAGGGGGTATTGGATTTTTTTCTGAATTCTGATATTCTGAATTCAGAAAAAATGCGGAGGTGTCAGGTGCAAACCGTCAGATCGATCACGGCAGAAATTAAGTCCCGGGGGCAACTCACCATTCCGAAGAAAATAAGGGTGATGAGTCATCTGGAAGAGGGCAAATCGTTTCCATCATTCCGGTGGGAGACTCGGTCATTATTACTCCGAGGCGCCTTGAACTGGACGATGCGAGAAGAGAGATCAAGAGAATCCTGAAAGGAACGAAGATTTCTCCGGAGGAGCTTCTGGCAGGCCTTAAAGAAGAACGGGAAAAGCTATATCAAGAGACTTATGGGAAGAAAAGTCCTTAGGGTTTTCCTCGATTCGAACGTCATCCTGTCAGGTCTTCTCTCGGAGAGGGGCGCACCGCGCATCCTTCTCGACCTGTTAAGCCTTAAGCTGCCATTTCTCATCGGCTCGACGGGGAGATGCAATTTGATTGAAATCGAGCGGAATCTAAGGAGGAAAATGCCGGGTCTTCTCACGGTGTACAAGGCCTATCTCCCGAGGCTTCATCTAAAGGTGATTCCTCTCCCTCGCCCCGAGGACGTGAGAGACTTTTCCGGCAAAGACATTCCAGTCCTCATTTCGGCGATCCGAAGTAAAGCGGATTTCTTAGTGACCGGCGATAAACAACACTTTGGGAAAACAAGGGAACCCGACGAATATCCATTTCGTGTGGTGACCCCTTCAGAATTTATCGATTCAGTCCTTTCAGAGATTCTAAAAGAGTTTGGAGAAACGGATTAAGAAGAGATACGAGTCCCGTATATAAAGAGAGATGCCACGGTTCACGAGCAGGAATCACGTTTTTGATTGTCATGTTTTTGTTTTTCTGATATAGTGGCCACGGTGGTGGGGGAATTAAAATGCATGTTCTAAGAAAAAGCCTATTTCCTAAAAGGAATAGGTTTTTTGTTTTTTGGGTATGATCTCAAATGATTTAGTTACGGTGTCACGGAAAACGGACACGGACACGGTGGGTAACGTTCACGAATCACGTTCTTTACAAAAATGCGTGCATGAAGTTTCCGAAAGGGAAAAGGTGAAAGAATTCAACTATGTTCCCCCGGGCCACAATCTTACCACGAAATTCCTTTCTTCTTAAGATAGTTTTGTGCATCATTGTCTCCTAAACTCGCTGCCTTTTTGAAATCCTTAAAAGCTTTTTCTGTTTGGCCAAGTTTCAAAAATGTGTGCCCCCGAAATAAAAAAGGCCGAGAGGACGTCGGGTCGAGTTCAATCGCTTTGTCAAAATCTTTAATCGCGTCTTGGAATTTATTCAATGAGTCGAGGGCCCTCCCTCTTCTGAAATAACCATTTGAAAACTCAGGGTCGATCTCAATTGCCTTGTTGGCATCGTCGAGTGCTTGAGGATAGTTCTTCAACATCAAATGGGCCCAGCTCCGGTTGCAATAGGCATGGACATATTTCGGGTTGAGTTCAAGTGCTTTGTTTAGGTCCTCAACGGCCTTGCGGTAGTTGAGCAGACCGATTTGGGCCCATCCCCGGGTATTAAAGCCCCAGGGATGGCTTGGGTCAAGTTTGATCGCCTGCTCGCTCTCCCGAAGGGCTTGCTGGGGTTGCCCCCAATCATTGAAGATTGCGGCTCTTCCGGCATAAGCTCTTGCGAAATTTGAGTCGATCTCGATCGCCTTATCGAAGGCCTTCATCGCCTCTTGGTTGTTCTTATCGCGGTATCTCAACGCATACCCTTTCTTAAACCAATCCACCGCGTTCAATTCGTTAGCAGCTTTAGCGTATTTCTCTTGGCTGACTTTTTCACCTTCGCCCTTCCCGATCTCTTTTTTCAATTTCTCAATCTCTTTTAGCGCCTCTTCCGTTTTTTTCCTCATCTCCTCCAAGTCCTTACTCTGTTCCTGAGTTTTACGAATATTTTCCGTTAATCTTTCGTCAGTTACTTCAACCTTTGGAGCAGAGGGAACCGCGGCTTTTGAGACTTTTCGGGCTGATGGAGGGATTATCTTTTCTTTGGAGACCCCTTCTGCCGAAGGAGGCATAGTGGTCAGGGGTTTTTCAGGTGAGGGAGCTGTGATTTTCTCTTTAGAGGCTGTCTCCGATTGTGGGGCAGGGGAGATATAAAATTTCCAGATCATAATAACAGCCGCTACCACAACCACACTGACCGCCAAGCTCACAGCAGCCCTCTGCCATTGCCCGGGCTTCGCCTTTTTCTCGGTGGCTGCCTCCGGCTCAATTTGGGCCCGGTAAACCCGCACCGGCTTCGCAATGTTCTTAACTTGATGTTCCCCCAGATAATCGTACCTCAAGGGCAGCTTGTTCTCGATCTGTTCGTACGCACTCCCCGAGATACATATCCCTCCCGGCTCGGCCAAGCCTTCCAGCCGGGCCGCAATGTTCACTCCATTCCCGTAGATCAAATCTGCTTCCTCGATCACATCCCCCAGGTTGATGCCAATCCGAAACTCCATTCTTCGGTTCTCGGGTAGCACGGCGTTCTTCGCCCTCAACACCTGTTGGATTTCCACCGCGCACTGTACCGCATCTACCACACTGACGAAATCAGCTAGAACGTTATCCCCGGGAGCATTCACAATCCGCCCTCGATGCTGCTGGATGAGGCTCCTCATAATCCCTCTGTGTGCGTTCAGGGTCCTGACAGTCCACTCCTCATCTTCACCCATGAGGCGGCTGTACCCCTTAACATCTGCGCTGAGAATGGCTGTGAGCTTACGTTTAACTTCCTGGGTGGTCATGGAACCCTCGAAGATTAGTCGGGAGGGTGGCTTAAAACCTTGTAATTTAATAAGAGCCTACTAAATTTGAATGAAAACTTCAACAAGAATTATTTCTTATGTTTCATGATTCAATATGCGATTTTGTCTTACTACTTCAAAGCCTACCCTGCCTACCGGCAGACAGGCGGCAAGCGGATGCATTCCGCAATGATCATTTTTGATTGTCATCCCGCTGTTTTTCTGATATAGTGACCTCGGTGGTGGGGGTAGTATTTAAATGTTTGGCTCAAAAGAAAGCCTATTCCAGAAACGAATGGGTTTTTTTTGTTTTTATTGGTTTACGAAACACGAATGACGAATCACGGTTTATTATGGTTTTTTTTAACGATTTACCACTGACACTCACACTGACACTGGCACTTGTTTTTAAATGATTCACGAAACACGATTCACGACCCTGAACCACGCCCCGAACCACTTAGGGTTCGGGATTGGTCCTGAACTCTGCGTAGTTCAGGATAGGGTTCAGGGCAACCCCTGCACCATGCTAGGTTCAGGGCAAGCACCAACACCGAGACTCCAAATCGGTAGAGAAGGACCTGATCCATGCTGATCAGACACCGTGGCTCCGAACCCGTGGTAGACGCTTCTGCCTTCGTGGCACCCACCGCCGTTCTTGTGGGAAGAGTCCGGGTCGGCCCGGGGTCAAGGATCATGTACGGTGCGATCCTTGATTCTGAGGGGTCGAGAATCGAGATCGGCACATGTACGATCATCTGTGAAAATGCTGTTCTCAGAGCAACCGCATCAGGAGACAAAGAACATCCTGTGGTTATCGGCGATCATGTTTTCATCGGGCCTCACAGCACCCTCTTAGGATGCACGATAGAACCCTGCTGCTATATCGCCACTGGTGCAACCGTATTACAGGGAGCGACGGTCCGTTCCGGTGCGGTCGTAGCAGTTGGATCTCTTGTTCACGCAATGGCAGTCGTTCCAAGAGATTACTTTATCCCTCCGAATACCATTGCCATCGGGGATCCGATCAAACTTTATAGCCCGGCGGACAAAGAGGTGTTGGCTGACGCGATCAGATCCATCGGCTTTGCCAAGATTGCATTTGGGGTCGAGACATCGTGGGAAGATCGGCTTCAACGATATCAGAAGATTGCAGAGGTTCGATCAAAGGAATTTGGAGCTCATTCTGATGACGTGATCTTGCCCGAGATGGCCCCCTCCAAGAAGTGAAACGTCGAATGACGGCAGATGTAGGATAGTTGTCTTTTGGAACAGATTGTCAGGGTCGTGCCTTTTTTGGCCAGTTATTGATCAGAGGACTTTTCTCCGCCACGTAAAAGATCTTTGATATCCAGGTATTATGGACCAATCCTTTTGGCACAAAATATGCTCCTACCAGGGTTGTATTGATGTTGTTTTTCTTATATAGTGACCTCGGTGGTGGGGGTGGTACTTAGATGTTTGGCTCAAAAGAAAGCCTATTCCAAAAACGAATAGGCTTTTTGTGTTTATTGATTCACGAATCACGCGTCACGGTCACGAATCACGGTATTCATGGGATAGGTTTTTTGTTTTTTTGGCCCCACGATTTACGAATCACGCCTGCCTCGACGATGTCTTATCAAGGCGGACCGTCCTCGGCCCCGGTGAGTTGAGGGGAATCACGGTCTTTATCATTGACTGGTGGGGAGATCAGATAATAGAAGGCAGAAAATGAAGACCGATGTCGTTGATTACGCCGCTGTTGACATAACGGCTTTGATTATGACAGTCCGGGGAAAGAGAGTCATTTTGGATGCGGACCTTGCGCGTATTTACGGAGTATCTACGAGGAGACTCAATGAACAAGTCCGCCGCAACACCGATCGATTTCCACCTGACTTTGCGTTTGTACTTACAAAACAAGAAGTTGCAAACTTGAAGTCGCAAATTGCGACTTCAAGTTACAAAGCTAACCGGTCACAGTCTGTGACCAGTTTGACCCACGGGGGCCGACGAAAACTACCTATGGTCTTTAGTGAGCATGGTGCCATTATGGCTGCAAATGTTCTTCGCAGCAAGCGCGCCATTCAGATGAGTGTGTTTGTGGTGCGCGCGTTCATCCGTATGCGGCAGATGCTGATCGAGCAACGAGGTCTTGCACGCAAGCTTGCAGAATTAGAAAAAGAATTGACCGGAAGGCTCGACGTCCACGAAACGGCAATCAATGAAATGTTCCGGCAAATCAAACGACTGCTGAGTCCGCCTCCGGAGCCCGAACTTCCAAAGAAGAGGATAGGTTTTCTGCTGGAAGAACCGCAGGTCCCCTACAAATCTTCAAAAGGATTCAAAAGGGAGAGAAGGCGTTGATAGCCACTAACACTAACACCGACACTGATGCTTGTTTCTTATTGATTCACGAACACGTGACACGGTCTTAATCCTAAAGAATTGAAAAAGAAACTCATTAATGAGATCCGGAAGGTGCCCTTTCAAATAATTGCTGAAGATGAAAATTCTGCCGATTTCTTAGAAATCTATGAACAGGAAGATTTTATCCGGAAAGGAGCGAGACTGGATTTACGACATCTTTCAGTCGCTACAGCTTGTGCTGTAGACGCCGTTGTTTCATGGAATTTTCGGGATATTGTAAACATAAGAACCAGGCGCGCAGTACATCCGGTGAATCTTCGTCTTGGCTACCCATTAATCGAAATAGTTTCGCCAGAGGAGGTTATAGAATATGAAGAATAAGAAAGAATGGGAAACGAAATCCCTTCAATGGATTCATAAGGTACGGGAGCAAATTGATGAGGAGATAAGGAGGCAGAATGTTACCCCTGCTCAATGGGTAAGAGGGCGCGGCAAGATTGATGTTGAATCATTGTGTAAGAAATTTGGACTACAGAACTGTACGATTGTCAAGGACAGAGTGAAACCTCGATTTTACGAACATGAGCGGACTATAGGATTTGTTCGCAAAAAAGATGACCGGTAGGTTGAATTAGTGGGTACGGGGTCAGCCGTTGACCTGTGACAGATGGCGGAATTAAGTGCTGTCATCCATAAAAAAGTTGGCCATCGTTTGTTCATTGAGTCATCGGGTCATTGGGTCATTGAGTCACCCAGTGGTTATTGAATTATTAGGTTACTAAGTCATTGAGAGCAACGATAAACTCAAAGCTGAAGGCTCAAAGTTCAGAACTCAAAGCAAGGAAGTCACCTCTGACTTGCCGGCGATGTGCGCTCCAAGCACACAATACGAAATCGATATTAACCCTTCCGGGAAGCAAAATGTTTGCTGCTTCCATTTTTAAGTTAATGGTCCCAAAGTCTCTGACTGAAAAATTCAGTCAACTCCCAAACAAATCGTCAGACTCCCTGAGCAATCGGTGATCATATGCTGGCTTCTTAAAGCTTGCCAATTCCCTCTCTCTTTTGTATCATATTTTTACGGAAGGACCTTCCGATCGTTATTTTAAGAGAAGGTAGAGGTTTGATATGACCATTATGGACCGAATTGAGATCAATCCGAAGGTAATGATGGGCAAGCCAGTGATTCGGGGGACCCGAATTCCCGTAGAGCTTATTCTCAGAAAGCTAAGTGAAGGGGCGAAAGAAAGAGAACTTTTGGAAGCCTATCCCAAGCTGACTAAAGAAGATATCCACGCTGCCATCCGATATGCAGCGGATACACTGGCTCATGAGGACACCGTCATTTTGACCCCCCCCAGACGAGCAGCCAGAAAGTGACGATGCGGTTCCTCGCCGATGAAAGCTGCGACTTCGCTGTAGTGCGTGCTCTTAGGACAGCCGGATTCGATGTCCTTAGTGTTTCAGAGAGTACTCCAAGGGCCGAAGATTCAGAAGTCATCGGACTTGCTCTCCGTGAAAAGAGGATTTTGTTAACGGAAGATAAAGATTTTGGTCGGTTAGTCTATTCCCACGGTCAGGAAACGCTCGGTGTGATTTTTCTTCGATTTCCGACTTTCGCCCGCAAGCAGATTTCAAGGGATGTTCTGAATCTAGTGAAGCAAGAAGGTGAAAAATTAGCTGGTTCCTTTGTCACTGTCCAACCCGGTCGCATCCGTATTAGCCACGCGCGTGGAGATTAATAAACCCGCTCAAATGTGTCATCCATAAAGAGCTAGCCATTCGAAAAGCAGATAGCGAGGGAAACGACTATGGGGTCGCGTCGCAACATTCAACAAGTTAAGGTCGATGAATGATCATCAAGAAGATGGATTCGAAGCAGGAAGAGATAGCTGAGCTGACGGCGTTGCTGAAAGGAGGGTGAAATTCGAAGAGCCGGGCTGTGATACACGATCTAAGGCTCGAATATAACGATCAGGTCGCCCAGATCGATCATCTTCTGATAAATCGCCTCTTTGACATTTACGTTCTCGAATCGAAGAACTTCTCCCACAAGCTTAAGATCAGCCCTGGAGGAGAATTCCAGACGTATTATGGCAAGGAATACATTGGAATTCCCTCTCCGATCGAACAGAACAAGAGGCATATATATTTCCTCGATCTTTTTCTGAAGCAGCACGATATTCTTCCAAAGCGAATGGGAATTTCAATAAGACCGAGATTCAAGAGCCTCATTCTGGTCTCGCCCAAGTCGATTATATCGAGGCCATCGGAGAAGAAATTTGATACCAGTTCCGTCATAAAGGCAGATACTCTAAGAACCCGAATAGACCAGGAAGTTGATAAATGGAAAAACACTCTTCCCAATTTGGCTACCCTCGGCAAATTGTCATCCTATTCTACCCTCATGCAAACGGCAAAAGCACTTGTACGGTTTCATAAACCCAAGAAGACAGATTTCAGGGCAAAGTTCAATTTATGATATAACAGGGTAGGGGCCAGGTCTTGCAATCACATATTTGATAATACAAAACGGCATACTCCAAGGAAATCCTGTGGCATCAATAAACCACCGATTCGTGGATACCAACGGCATTAAAATGCACTTCGCCGAGCAGGGCCAAGGGCCGCTGGTCATTCTCTGTCATGGCTTCCCAGAGTGCTGGTATTCCTGGAGGCATCAAGTGCCAGCGCTCGCTGATGCAGGATTCCATGTGGTGGCTCCGGATCAGCGTGGCTACGGTCAGACCGATCGGCCCGAGCCTATCGAGGCATATCACATTCTCCAACTGACAGGCGATATCGTTGGACTTGTCCATGCTCTGGGGGAAGACGGGGCGATCATCGTCGGACACGATTGGGGTGCGCCGGTTGCCTGGCACTGTGCTCTACTTCGCCCAGACCTGTTCCGTGCAATCGCCCTGCTCAGCGTGCCTTATTTTTCCAGATCCTGGGAGTCCGGACGACCGACGGAAGGAATGAAACGAATGGCGGGTGAGCAGGAATTCTACATGCTCTACTTCCAGGAGCCGGGCAAAGCGGAGGCGGAACTTGAAGCAGACGTCTTTAAAACCATGGCTGTGTCCCTCTTTTCATCCTCAGGAGACGCGCCTCCAGACAAAAGGTGGCGTTATCTTTTTGGTAAGTCAGAGAAGTTTCTTGATACTGGGTCACTGCCAAAGACGCTTTCGGCCTGGCTAACCGAGCAAGACCTCGACTTTTTTGTGGGTGAGTTCAAACGCACGGGATTCCGGGGTGGATTGAATTGGTACCGGAACATCGATCGGAATTGGGAGCTTACCCCTTTTCTGAATGGTGCGAAGGTGCGTCAACCCGCGCTGTTCATTGCGGGGGAGTTCGATCCGGTCATTGCGATGAATCGGAAGGCCTTCCATGCCATGGAAACAACAATGTCAGACCTAAGAAACAAGGTTCTGTTACCAGGGGCTGGGCATTGGATCCAGCAGGAGCGTCCAACCGAGGTCAATCAATTGCTTATCGAGTTTTTGACCAATCTGAATCTCTGACCGATGGAAAATAGGCAGGGGTGAGCCCTTGACACGCGACAAATCAGATGGTGCCAGGTGTTGCAATCACACATTCAGAAAACAAAGATGGGGAGATGCGGAGACCCTGAACCACTTAGGGTTCATGGCAGGCCCTGCACCATGCTAGGTACAGGGCAGGCACGGAGATAGGTAGAAACCGAGTGCGGATTGTGGAATGTAGATCGCGGAATTCGAAGCTAATACCTCCGGGCGCATGGCGCCGAGGGCGCAGAAAGCTCTTTGCATTATTCCCACATTTGTGGTAACATTTATTCCGGAGGTGGCGAAGATGAAATTCGTAGGTGTCAGAGAATTCAAAGAGGATGTGGTCAAGTATTTAAACGAAGGAAACGAGATCGTAGTGATGAAGCGGAAGAGACCGATTGCGCGTCTTACCCCAGTCGAGAAGAACAGCCCGGAGATCATTCTTTTGGAGATTGGAAGGGTTCTAAGCGAAGCAGGAGTTTCAAAAAAAGAAGCGCTGAAAGCCCTCGACCAAGCCAGAAAGAAGATCTATGGCTAAGATTGTCGTTGACGCCAACGTGATCATTTCAGCCGCTTTTGGCGGAAAGCCTCTGGAAGCAGTCGTTCGAGGTCTGGAAGATCATGAAGTGTATCTATCGGAAGCCGTCGCGCAGGAATTATTAGGAGTCTTGTCCGGGCTTTCAAAAAAACTTTCGGAAGACCAGATTTCATTCATCCGTGAGAAGATTCAGCAGCTACTGACCCTGGCAACGCGTATTTCTCCCGCCGCCCATGTGGTTTTATCAAGAGATCCCAAGGATGATCATTATCTTTCGCTGTGCAAAGAGACCGGAGCGGAATTCTTGGTCACAGGAGACAAGGATTTGCTTAGCATTTCGGAGGAGAAGCTGAAAGCCAAGGGCATTTCATGCAAGATCGTTTCCCCACAAGAGTTTTTGGAGCATGTTTCGTGAGAATATGATTCCTAAGAACTAAAGACCGCAAGGCCACAAGGCATCGCGTACCACCTCAGTCTTTTTTGCGCCTGCCTCGCCGGGGGCTCGCCTCGCTTGCGCTCTGGCGAAGCGGGCTCATCGAGGCGGGGATTGCGGAATGCGGAAAGTCGAGAGTCATTGAATCTCACTGAGTTTTTCTTAGATCATTATGATGTGGTAAAAAATGGATTTGTTTTCCTCTCCCTGCCAACGGTCGTTTTAGGACCGTGACCTGGATAGACGACGACATCATCGCCCAGGGTGAAGATCTTCTTTCTCACATTGCGTAGCAGGTCCTCATAATCTCCTCCAGGAAAGTCGGTCCTTCCGATGGAACCCGCAAAGAGAGTGTCCCCGACAAATACGATCTTGTCTGTGACCAGCGAAATGCCTCCTGAAGAATGACCCGGAGTATGGAGGACTTTTAGTGAGATGTCTCCAAAAGTGATGATATCCCCTTCTCCGAGATATCGGTCAGGAGGAGGAGAGTTGTCAACGTGGATACCCCACGCCCCTTCACTTATGCTTTGATGCAGGATCATGGGAGCATCGGCTCGGTGGATGAGGAGCTGAGCCCCTGTCACTTCCTTAAGGCGTTTATTATCGGCTGAATGGTCAAAATGGCCATGGGTATTGATGATATAAACGCAGCGTAGTTTGTCCTTAGCGAGCGTGATGAGAATCCTATCGGTATCACCTCCCGGATCGATAACGGCTGCTTCTCTTGTTCGCTCGCAGCCCACAATGTAACAATTTGACTGAATTGGGCCGACAACCAGTGTCTTGAGGATCAAATTTCACCACCCCAGATTTAGTGTTATTAACATTTTAAATTTAATTACGGAGTAAATCATCGTCAAGAGCCGTTATGTTTTTTGACAAAACCCTTGCAGTTTCACATAAAATAGGGAGAGGGTCCAGAGCCTATAAGGGTCATCCATAAAGAAGTTGGCCCTCTTTAGTGCGGATTTCGGAATGCGGAGTGCGGAGTGTTATTTTAATAAGCAACGTGAACCGTGATTCCCTCCTACGTTTAAACTTCGGCGAGGCAAGCGTGGCTCGTGAATCGTAGATTCAAAAACAAAAAGCCCCCACTTACGCCAAGAAGCTTCGGTGGGCCTTGAACCTGATATGGTACAGGGTGGGCAGGCGAGCCGTATAGCGTCCAGTAAATGTTAGATAGCAATAGAGATTGAATTTAATGAAATTTTCTGATAAATTCAGATTATCAGAATAAGGAGGAATTTTATGGAAGCTATGGCTACCCCCCCTAGGTTGGTGCGAGTCAGATCGAGGGGTCAACTCACCATCCCGCAGGATATGAGAGAGGCCTTACGTCTCGATGAGAGTACCGGTCTCAGCATCTTTCGGGTTGGCAAGGTATTGATTCTTTCTCCCAAACGCTTGCAACGGGCGTCATTGGCTAAGGAAGTGGAACGAGAAATGAAGCGCCAAAGATTGACCTTGAAAGATCTCATTTCAGACCTAAGAATTCAAAGAAAGAAATACCTTGCAGAAGCCTACCCGAAGGATTAAGGTTTTTGTTGACACCAATGTCCTGATTGCAGGAGTCCATTCGGTGACCGGGGCGTCGGCAACGCTCTTGGACTTATGTGAGGCAGAGGTTCTCCAGATGGTGGTGAGCCGGCAAGTTTTAATTGAAGCCGACAGAAATTTTACAGCAAAGTTTCCCCAGTTGGTTGGCCGTTTCCGGCAGTTCATGCAGCACTTAGCCCCTCTCATGGTTGAGGACCCAACACCGGAGTCTGTGGAAAAAGCGGCCACAATCGTGGATCGTAAGGATGCGCCCATTCTGGCCGCGGCTCAGAATGCCAATGTAGATTTTCTAATTACGTTGGATAAGAGACACTTTCTCAATCCTAAAACGGGACAGAAAGTAATGTTGAAGGTGGTAAGCCCAATAGAATTCCTACAATCCTTTGAGAAATTATTCCTCCAAGAATAACTTGGATATCCAGGAGGAGGAGTGATTTTATGGAGGTGAATAGAAAAGAGAACCTGTTAGGCTATGAAACAAAAATTATTCCAGATAGAGAGTCTGGATATTTTGCTGTAAGGTTTCCTGATTTGCCAGGGATTGTGACCGGAGGATATCGCCTTGAAGGGGCAGTCAAGAATTCCCAGGAAGCCTTGGAGTTAACGATTGATACCATGAAAAAGCATAGAATACCCCTTCCCAAGCCCAAGGCCCATTTTAGTGGACAGTTTAACGTCAGGGTTCCAAAAGACCTTCATAGAGAATTGGTGAGCAAGGCGGAGGAGGAGGGCGTGAGTTTAAATGCATTGGTGACCTATCTCTTATCCCAATCCGTCAAAATAAAGAAAGCCGCCTGATTATGCGAATACAGGTATCGTATCACGTGTTCCCGCCTACACTTACCTCCTTCGCCAAGCCTACAAAGGCTAAAAAGATAACGGCCACGGGGCGTAGTTAAATTGTTTAAGAAACTATCATCCATAAAAAAGTTGGCCCCTTCAATTTCAAGTAGCCAACACTGTCTTTCTGAAATCAATAAACCACCCTTCATCCCTTACAATGCAGATTTCAACCAGATGTCTTCAGTTCTTCTTGAATACTCCTACTGGACAAAAGGCGAATGGACATCGGCTGTGAGATTTATTAAAATTAGGTTTAGACCTAAAAGGACGAATGTATTGAAAAAAAGGAGAGTAAGTATGAAAAACGTTTCTCGTTTAGTTACTATACTTTTACTCTTAATGGGGGCAATCATAGCGGGGTGTGCCACAGTTCGAACAACACCAACGGTCCTCACACAAGACAATTTGCCGATTTTGGAAGGAAGGTGGGAAGGTTCGGTAGTTTTTGTGGGAAGTGTTCGTACTCGAGTAATTCTAGACATTTATAATGATTCCCTTCCGTTAAAGGGGAATGTATCCATCGAGGATATCCCAAGAGAGGCAGCCAATATCTTTCCAGGTGGGTTCGAGGGTAGTGGGTGGGAGAGCTACTTTGATACTGGCACCATTACGAACAAAGGTGGCCTCATTATTAGGGGTCGAGGAGGGAATTTTGGTGAATTTTCCCTCATCGAAGGTCGATCGAAACGTTCTGTTATTGAAGGTGAATCGAAACTTGATGGATGGTTTTACCTGTGGGGTGCCAAAGGAGCCGCAACGCTTCATAAGAGAAGAAGATAGTTCGGGGAGGTGGAGATGTGAAAAAAAGGATCGTTCTTTCGCTCTCAATCATGATAGGAATGACTATCATGCTTTTCCCTTGCCTTCAGGCCGTGAGGGCTTCTTCTGCCTCTCAACCGGAATGTCCGTCCTGTAATTCTTTTGGTGTTCAGAGATATCAGGAAAAGAAAGAAGCTCCTGTTTTTTCACTCAAGGAAATGGATGGGAAACAGGTTTCTCTTAGAGACTTCAGAGGCAAACCTGTGCTCATTGTCTTTTGGGCTACTTGGTGACCATCCTGCAGAGAAGAGCTGTTAGCTCTTCAAAAATTCTTCCAAGGGAAGAGAGATCCGTTGACGATTCTTTTTATTACAATTGATGGAGAAAGAAAAAGAGCGGCTCAAAAAATAATCGATCAAAATAAGATCACCCTCCCCGTCCTCTTACTCTTGAAGGAAAAAACGATGGATCAATATGGAGTAAGGGGCTGGATGCCGCAAACATATCTTGTGGATCAAGAAGGGATGCTAGTGGGGAAGATTATTGGGGAGAGGGATTGGTCTTCACCAGGAGCCTGGTCCTGTATGAAAGAACTATTCAGTCTTCGTTGACAACCGCTATTCCGGACGCATTTAGCTGGTATCATTGCAACTCGGGTGAGGTGGGGTCACATCTTGCAATCGCACATTCAGAAAACAAAGATGGGGAGACCCTGAACCACGCCCCGAACCACGTAGGGTTCGGGATAAGTCCTGAACTCTGCGTAGTTCAGGATAGGGTTCAGGGCAGGCCCTGCACCATGTTAGGTTCAGGGCAGGCACGGAGACGTGGTGACAAAAGATCACCAAATGCGAATTGCGGAATCGGGTGTTCGCCTAATGCTACGAAAAATCTTGACCAAATGAAATATTTATGACATCTTAACAACATCAAAATGTATTAAGAAGGGGACTTAAGTATGGGCGATCGCAAGGCCTCAGGAAGCAAGGAGGATTTGAAGAAATTTAAGGAAGAGATCGTTCATCAATTCCACGTTGTCTCGGAAGGGGTCATCGACCAGGTGAAACTGGTTGCCGATGGTGTTGCGACTGTCAACGATAAGTTGGACAGGGCCCGTAAAGAACTGAAGGAAGAAGTAGATAACAAGACTCGACCGATTGCCCAGGCTGTGCACGAACTGAGTGGCAAAGTGGTTGCTCTTGATGGTAAGGTGGCTACCCTCGACGGCAAAGTGGTCGCTCTCGATGGTAAAGTTGATAAAGTTCACCAAGAGTTAAAGACGGAAATCCAGGGGACGAAGCAGGAAGTCCTGGCAGCCGTTAAATTCTCCTATGCGGAACTGGACAAACGTATTACAACTCTCGAGAAGGAATTTCTCGAACTCAAACACCGTGTGGAAAAAATAGAGACTCGGTCTATCTCCTGACTTCAATACAAAGCTTCCTTCTCATTTGCGAAACCCGTGTCATCCACAAAAAAGTTGGCCATCATAAAATAACGCAAAGCGCATAGAGCATAGCGCATGGCGTCAATACACCGATTCTAGAATGCGGATTGCGCCCTCCTACGCCTATAGGCTACGGCGAGGCAGGGAGACACGGTGACGCGGGGAAGGGGCCGAGACGTTGAGTAATCAAGTGCTCAAACAGAAGGTATGGCCGCATTTATCTCTTTTGAAGGTTTGAGAATTGATGTATAATAATGATGTTAAAAGGCACCCAAGCGGCCACCAACCCGGATTTTTCTAGAATTCAGGGAGGCAAGGTACATGAAATTCAAACGAATCACAATCAATCCCAACCAGATGGGGGGCGTACCCTGTATTCGTGGACTACGCATTCCAGTGGCCACAATTGTCGGCATGATAGCGGATGGAATGACAGAACAGGAGATTCTCAAAGCCTATCCAGACCTTGAGCTTGAAGACATCCACGATGCTCTACGGTATGCAGCCGAAGCAGTTCGGGAACGTGAACTTCCCGTGGTAACTGGGTGATGAAATTCTTGATAGACAATGCGCTATCACCATTGGTGGCCGAGGGATTTTGATAATCTGACCAAGCTCGCTAAAGGTGCGGATATCCTCGTCCATGAGGTCCTTCATAAACCCTCGCTCGCCAGACTTCTTGCCCGCGTCCCCAATGCCGACAGGCTTCTCGAACATATCGTCGCCTGCCATACGACCCATATCGGTGTGGGTAAAGTAGCGAAGGAAGCCGGGGTAAAAACCCTTGTACTCACGCATTTTGTCCCAAGCGATGATCCTGCGGTCACCGAAGAAATGCGGGTGGAGGGTCCCAGGCAAAACTTCGATGGAAAGATTATTATTGGAAAAGACCTCATGGAAATTCAATCCTGAGGGCCATCGGAATTCGCCCTCCTACGCTTATAGGCTACGGCGGGCAGGGATTGCGCCTGGCTGGCTGCCAACGGGCGCTCAATGGAATAAGGGGGCAAACTGTAGAAGAAAGGGGGGCAGTCATGAATAGGATTTTGCAGGCTGTGAGAGTGAAGAGGCTTTGGCATCTCGGTATACAGATGATTTTTTGTTTACTCGTGCTTTCATTGATGGCCGGGTGCGCTACAACCAAGTCTTTAGGGCCGGAAACCACGAGCAAAATAAAGAAGGTGGGAATCGTTACGGTTCTTAAGGATAAGGAGCTGAGAGTTTTTGACCACACAGAGATCTCGAAGAAAACTTATGGTGGGTATATGTTTGGTGCGATCGGAGGAGCCTTAGAAGGAATCCTGATAGCCGTCGAAACGAGTATTGCGATACGATCTTCTTTAGGAGGGAACCCGAATCTATTGAGAAACCAGCTTCGGGAATACTCTTTAAATGGAGTTTTTTTGGAAAATCTGAGCGGTAGGCTTTCACAAAAGTACGAAATAGTGAGTGCAGACCAGTCTGTAAATGACTTGCGAGAAGCTAAGAAGGGAGAAAAACTCAAGATTGAAGATTATTTGGACGCCTGTAGGAAGTGCGAGGTAGACACCATGCTGAAGATCGACTATTCCTACGGCCTTGCGGCCTACGCCAGTCGGAAAGCCAGCGCTGCGATCATAGCTAATTTCTCCGTATACGATGTCGAGACAAAAAAGTTATTGCTGAAGAAAGAGATCGTTTCTGACAATTATTTCAAGAAGAGCCGCGTTATTCCTGAATTTGCGGCCAATGATTCGGAATTGTATAAGAAGGACCTTTCGGAGGCTGTGGATGCCATGTCTGAAATAGTCGCCCGCGACTTTGGGATCCAGGTTGCGAAGGTTGAGACGGTGCCTCAAGTGAAAAGAGGCTTTCTTGACTCCCCCGAGATAATATCTGCGGTAACAATGACTTGCGATAAGCCTTACCAGCTTGGGCAGGATTGCTCGAAGAAGCGACCAAACAGAGCCATCCGGATTGGAGATCAAGAGATGAAAATAGCCGGCTCAAATGACGGAAAGGTTGTTCTCATTATGAATATGCAAGAGCGCTTTATCGATGATGCTTCGGCTTTGGCTTGCTTTGAGCTTGTGAGAAATGAGCTTCTTGCAAAGGGGGGCATTACAGTACAGAAGGCCGTCAATGTTATGTGGGCGCGTAAAATTAGAGGCTTTTTCCTCGAGTTAGACGGAGATGGATATTCATTCTTGAAGAATTATTCGGTGGAATGATAAGAAATGATTCATCGGGTTCATTGGGTCATTGGGTTATTGAGTGACTCATTGGTCATTGAGTTATCAGGTTACTAAGTCATTGAGCAAGGGGCCACGGGGTCGGGTCTCAACAGTGAAGCTCCCCGCCTACAGGCGGGGCTTCCCGGCATCGTGATATCATTCATATTGTGCCCCTTCCTGCCTGCCGGTAGGCAGGGACCCCGCCTATCCCGCTTTAGCGGGACGGAGCACGTTCCGGTCAACAAGTTAGCCAGTTACATAGTCATTGAGTCATTAGGTTACTGAGTCACTAAGAGCTGAAAGTTCAAAGCTCAATGCTCAAAACCGATGACTTGGAGCAAGAAAGCCATGACAAAAACGATTGTGATGATCCATGGAATGTGGGGGAGTGGGTGGTACTGGGAGAACTACGCTAAGTATTTTGAGGCGAGGGGCTACCTTTGTATCCGGCCCACGCTACGCTTTCACGATATGAATCCCCAGGAAGCGCCCGATCCGCAACTGGGGAAGACCAGCCTATTGGACTATGCTGAAGATCTGGAAAAGGGTATCCGTGAGCTAAAAGAAATCCCCATCCTGATGGGGCACTCGATGGGCGGGCTGCTGGCCCAGATTCTTGGCAGCCGCAGCCTGGCAAGGGCTTTGGTTCTGCTCACCCCGGCCTCTCCGGCTGGGATCATCGCATTGAGGTTTTCGGTCATCCGGAGCTTCTGGAGCATTCTAATGCGGTGGGGCTTCTGGAGAAAACCAGGGCGGCAGAAGTTTGAAGAAGCATGCTATTCGATGTTGCAATTGCTTCCTGTCGAGGACCAGAAGAAAGTCTTCGAGCGATTCGTATACGAGTCGGGCCGAGCCACTTCAGAGATAGGATTCTGGCTGTTCGATCCGCGAAATGCAGCGGCCGTAGATGAATCGAAGGTCACCTGTCCTGTACTGGTCATCGGGGCAGCCGAGGATCGAATCACGCCTGTTTCGGTCGTACGTAAGGTGGCGGAGAAATATCAAGGGATGGCGACCTACAAGGAGTTTGCCGGTCACGCACACTGGGTGGTCGGGGAGCCGGGCTGGGAAGAGATCGCTGGGTATGTGAACGATTGGCTAAACCAGTTAGGAAATTAGCAGGTAAAGGGGTCAGGCCGCAGCATTCAACAAGTTAGAGTAGCGGTTAGGGTCGGCCCTTGACACGTGACAAAGCGAATCAATGATGAGGGCGTCATGAAAGCAAAACTGATCAACGACGTGGGAGAGAAAACGTACGCAATCGTTTTTGACAAAGGGGACGAAGTGGTAGAGGGTCTGCTCTCCTTTGCACGCGAGAAAAAGGTCCAAGCTAGTCACTTCACCGCGATTGGAGCCCTTTCCGATATCACGCTAGGTTACTTCAATTGGACGAAGAAGACCTTTGACAGGGTTTCCATTCAAGAGCAGGTGGAGGTTCTCTCCCTGATGGGGAATATTGTTTTTGACAATGGAGATCCAAGACTCCATGCCCACGTCGTCATCGGCAAGTCCGACGGAACGGCCCACGGTGGCCATTTGATGGAATGGCATGTTCGCCCCATCCCTGAGGTGATTTTAGTCGAATCGCCTTCCCATCTCCATCGCAAGATGGACAAGGAAACAGGCTTGACGCTCATCACGTTTGAACCGGATTGACCGGAAAGTTGCGGTCTCTGTGAGAAACAAAAATAAAAAGGGGAGCTATGCCTGATCGAATTGACATCCACTGCGATATGGGGGAGAGCTTCGGCGCCTATAAGCTGCCCAGAGTGACCTTCCGGAGCAGGGGTACGACCGATCCCGGCAACGTATGGGCAAAGGAGGGACCTGAAATGTCTTCGCTCAAAATAGAGGGAAATTCCTTCCGCAGGAAAATGGCGGTGGCGATGGCCTTGGCTCTGATACTTTTTCTCGCGGTCGAAGGCCGTTCGCGGCCGACAATTCCCCAAGAAAAGATTCCTGCGGATGCCCCGGCGGATGTGCAGCGGCAAATACGCATGTTGTATTCGGAGAATTCGAACGACCGGATGGCGGCGATATATTCCCTACGGGAGATGGGGGGGAGGGCGACTCCGGCGGTTCCATTTCTCGTGAGCCTTCTCACCCAATCGAAACATTTCCACTGGAAGCTCCCCTCAGAATCCAAAGATAGGTACGAATCCGTCTCCAATGCATCCGCGAGTGCCCTGGTCAAGATCGGAAAGCCCTCCGTGAAGCCCCTGATTGTTGCCCTGCGGGATCCGAACTACTTCGTCCGCATGCAGGCGGCAAGCGCCCTCGGAGACATCGGGGATCCTCTGGCAGCCGAACCTCTGATCGCCGCGTTGAAGGACCAAGACATCAATGTACGGGAGAGAGCCATCACGGCGTTGAGGAAGATACCGGATTCCCGCGCGGTTGATCCGCTGATCCCGTTTCTTCGGGAGAAGGATGAGAACCTTCGCTCGAAGGCGGCGGCGTTGGCGGAAATCCACGACTCCCGGTGCGTCGAGCCGCTGCTGAGCGTAATGAATGATCCTGCTGAAACAGTGAGAAGGTGCGCGATCGAAGGGCTCGGGAAGGCGGAGGACGCCCGGGCGGTGGACCCGCTGCTCGGTGCGCTAGGCGATACAGTTCGCTATAACCGGGTGCTGGCGGCAAGGGCCCTCGGCCGGATCAAGGACCGGCGCGCGGTGAAGCCGCTGATTCGCTGTTTGAAGGATCACGACCGGGAACTCCAGCGAGCAGCGGCGAAAGCCCTGGGAGAAATTGGAGATCCCGCCGCAGCGGCCCCGTTGTCTTCCCTGTTGGCAGATAAGGAGACATCCCTGCAGTACGCGGCGGCTGACGCATTGGCCGCGATGGGAGCGTACGGCGTCGAACCTTTGATAGATTCGATCCGGGACCGGCATTCCCGGGTCCGCGATGTCGCTCCGAGGGCATTCCGGAAAATCGGGCAACCGGCTGTCCAGCCGTTGGGTGCATCCCTGAAGGACCGCAATGCCGAATTCCGCAGCTACGCAGCCTTCTTGCTCGGGGAGATGGACCAGCCCCGGGCCGTGGAGCCGCTCATAGGAGCCTTGAAGGACGAGAATCCACGGGTGCGGGAAATGGCTGCCTCCGCTCTGGCGCGATTGACCGGACAGGACTTCGGGGCTGACCAAGCGAAGTGGCGCCTGTGGTGGGAGAGCAATCAAGACTCGTTCGGTAAATCGCCCCGTTGAACGCCCGTGGCCGCATTAACGCCCGCCGCAAGATGCTTGCGGCAGAGCAATATCAGGTCTACACTTTTCACTACTGACAGGGTATCTTAAGGCACGATGGTCGTTGGTTATGGGACGGCCGCTGAGGATAGAATATCCTGAAGCCCTTCTATCATGTGACCTCCCGTGGGGATGAAAGGAGAGCGATATTTCTCAGTCAGAAGATTTTGGAGGGTTCGGCCCTTCTGGGGTGAGTCAGAATACGTGGAGGCTCGAAGAGAGATTAAAAGAGGATAAGAAGCTGTTGGAAAAGGTTAATCAGCTGAAGAGAATCTTGAGTGAATAGTGTAGACACTCAGAAGGGTACTTCCTATCCTTCGCATCGTCAAACGAACCAGGAACCATGCCACACCGTCATCCCAAGGGGTTGTACTTTCTTTTCTTCACAGAGATGTGGGAGCGGTTCTCTTATTACGGCATGAGGGCGCTTCTCGTATACTACATGATCCAACATCTTCTGTTCACCCAGGAGCGAGCGTCTCAAATCTACGGCCTGTATACGGGGTTTGTCTATTTCACGCCCTTCTTCGGCGGGCTGCTCGCCGACCGGGTTCTGGGGCAGCGGCGGACCGTTATCGTGGGAGCTGTGCTCATGGCCATTGGGCACTTTCTCATGGTGCTCGAGAGCATGTTTTTTCCAGCCCTGCTGTTCCTGATTCTTGGAAACGGTGCCTTCAAGCCGAACATTTCTACGCAGGTCGGCGCTCTGTACCCTCAGGCCGATCACCGGCGTGACCGTGCGTTCACCATTTTTTACCTTGGCATCAACCTCGGGGCGTTCTTTTCACCTCTTGTCTGCGGCACCCTCGGCGAGGTCTACGGCTGGCATTATGGCTTTAGTGCTGCGGGGGTGGGTATGGTGGCCGGCCTTGTCATCTATCTTGTAGGTCAGAAGCATCTGGCGCCAGACGACATCACGAGGCGAGCTTCAGGCCACGTTCTGGAACGTGAGGCTCTGAGCCGGGATGACCGCAACAAGATCCTTGGACTCGTGGTGCTGATGGTGTTCACGATCATTTTTTGGGGAGTGTACGAGCAGCAAGGTAATACGCTTGCGCTCTGGGCCGCGGCGAATACGAACCGGCACGTTTTGAGATGGGAGATGCCGGCCTCCTGGTTCCAGGCTTTCAACCCTGCA
>JAPVTA010000018.1:0-36975 GCA_047519465.1 Thermodesulfobacteriota bacterium
GCCAGTCGGATCCCCCATCGTAATCCCGATAACGGGAAGTGTCATAAAATCACCTTTCAACTGCTTCAATGATTCTGTCTCCCGGTTCATGACCGGGCTAAGTGCCCCGTCCGGGACGAACCCAAGCAAATATTTATATACATATCACTTTCAAACGAATGCCCGCAAGGCAGAGTCAGGTTGGGAGGCCTTAGTTAAAGCGGTTTTTAGGTATAAAGATTGTCAAGGGGACTTTTTGGAATACTTACCATATCCCTGACCAGTAGGCATAAAAAGGCGCATTTTTTGCGTTCTATTTCTCATCTACTGCCCCAAATTTGCCAAAACTCCAATGATATACGAATTTCGCATTTTCTGGTATTATAGGGAAAACACGAAATAGAATCAACAATTTTGTACATTTTTATAGACAGAAACGCCAAAAACTGGTAAAAATTTAAAACTAAGAAGACCCGGTTCCCAGCAAACACGAATTTCGTCTATTAATTGTTATGTTGTTGAAGGAAAAACTACGGCATGAGTCATTCAAAACCATTTCACCGAAACTACAGAGGATTTGTAAACGGTCCGAATTCTGGTTACAGCCAATGGGCATATATAGTTGACAGAAGCTATTCGGAATCCCCTGAGCATTATGTTCGCGCATTCTTATTGATTCAGACTGACTTACTGAGACTATTCGAGTTTATTGAGCCATCAGATTGCAACTTGAATACTTATTCCTATAGGATTCATGAGCTTTTCATGCGGACCTGCATTGAGATCGAGGCGAACTTCAAGGCTATCCTGAAGGAGAATATTTATAACCCAACTGATCGAAACGGAGATCCAGTACCTGAAAATAAATGGAACATTCACAATTATAGAAAAGTGAATAGGACCCATCATCTGTCTGCCTACAAGGTGCATGTTCCCATCTGGGACGGAATGCAGTCAGTTCTTGAACCATTTAAACAGTGGGCTACCGCTACAGACTTATCCTGGTATCAGGCTTACAATAAAAGCAAACACGACAGAAGGATCGAATTTAAGGAAGCTAATTTTGGCAACCTTCTGAACTCAGTCGCGGGACTTCTTGTTTTACTTTCATCACAGTTTAGGACGGAAGATTTCGCGCCAGGAAGCACGTCATTGTCTGTAAAAACTGACAGCTATTATTCTACGGAGCCAGCTCTGGGAGGGTTTTTCCACATTGAGTTCCCAAATGATTGGAGCGAAGAAGAAAAATACGATTTTAATTGGAGCGACTTGAAGCAACAATTAGATAGGTTTCAGAAAATCGATTATGACAAGATTTAGAATGGCGTGACACATAACCAATCACTTGTGCGGACGCCAAAAGCCGCGCCGCACAGTTCGTCGTTATATTGATAAATCAAACAAGAAAAGACTATAACCACGCTCAATTTGTTGCCAAGGAGGTTTTAGACGGGTGGGACCCATATGGGCTACTTCAAAGTGGGGCCCCTGATGATGAATTTTCCCCCGAAGTAGATAAGATTGTGTCGCAGTTACCCCATATCAAATCAGAGGATGATGCAATACAGGCAGTATCCAAGGTTATGAGTTCAGCATTTGACTCTGAAAGCTTCACGGTCGAGAAATGCACTAATGTTGGGAAAGAGTTATTCGCTCGCTGCAAAGAACAAGGTTTGATATGTGATAAAGGCATCTCGCAATATAGCCACCGCATCAACCTGACGCAGAATAGCCGCGTCAGGTTTTTGGCATTGAGGATTGCCCGCGCAGGTTATGCAGAGCGTTGGGCCCCTGTAACATTGCCTTAATACTCGCCTGAGGAGGAAACATGCATTTTCTACTGTTTTATGACGTGACGGCAGACTACGTGGAACGCAGGGTAGAATATCGCAACGAACATTTGAAACTTGCTTGGGATTCGTCGGCACGTGGGGAGCTAATCCTGGGTGGTGCTCTGACCGAACCGGTTGATGGAGCAGTCTTACTTTTCAAGGCCGACTCTGCGTCAATTGTTGAAGAATTTGCCAAGAATGATCCATATGTGCGCAACGGCTTGGTTACAAGCTGGCGTGTTCGCCAGTGGATGACTGTTGTGGGTGATTTGGCTACAACACCCGTAAGACCTGCATGATAACCAGCTGGGGAGCAACAAATGATTGCACGCATTTGGAAGGGCTGGACAAAAGTTGAGGATGCTGACGAATACGAGAAACTATTGCGTGAGGTGGTCTACCCAGGGCTACAAACAATAGCAGGCTATTGTGGCGGTTACATCTTACGGCAAAACGGCGAACAAGAGACAGAGTTTGTGACGGTGAATCTGTTTGAATCGCTGGAAGCAGTCAAGGCGTTTGCAGGACCGGATTACGAGACACCGGTGTTTGAACCTGAGGCAAGAAGACTTCTGTCGCGAATAGAGCCAATTGCACGCCATTACGACGTCCGAAGCACGCCAAAAGGTCTGGCGAGGCATTGATACGACAGACCCCTGCAATCACCGGCCCAACAAATGGGTCGAGGCAGTGAAAAGCTACCGCGCCTGACCCTTGTCGTTAGCCGGTATGGAATGGGGGGATAACAATGAACATTAGAAGAGAGCTAATTAGGGCTGAGGGATTCGGCATCCCTTGCGTTATATTGGAGCCTCCAGATTCCCGTGGTGCAGCCGTCGTAGTCCATGGTTACGGAGGCTGTAAAGAAGAACAGCTTGGTTTTGGGTGGCGGGTTGCTGAGGTCGGCATAACAGTTTGTATTATTGACCATCGGGGACATGGTGAACATAAGCTGCCTTTGGATGAAGATGTTTTGCAAGACGTCGAAACTGCCGCTGCTGCGATACCTCTTCTATTTTTGATCCCTTTATGAGCAGATGCCCCTTATATCCCTTCTTTCCCGTTCCGTCGACAATAAGACCATCCTTCAATAAAAAATAGGAGTCCGGCCTTTCTGAATTTTTCATAATCTCACCTGTCGTTTGAATCCTGACGATTCCTTCCCCCAAATCATGCTAAGAGGCTTGTTTAACTGCTTCAAAAGCCTTCTGGGTGGCCTCTAAGGTCTCTTCTATGTCCTTTTCTCTATGGGCCGCCGATACAAACCAGTTGTGATAAGGATGGAAGAATACCCCCTCCTGGTAAGCACGGGCGCAGAAGAGTTTATTCTTCTCAAAACCCTTCTTATCTTGAATGATCATAAACGGGATGGACACCGGCCCCGTGTAGCTGATCTCTATCCCGAGGGCACGTGCCTGATCAAGCATCCCTCGCTTCAGCATTTCCCCCATACGAAAGATGTGCGAGATCGCATCCGTACGGACCATTTCCTCGATGGTTGCCAGGCTAGCTGCTATGGGTTCGGAATTTGAGAAAAAGGAACCCGTAAAAAAGACCCGGGATGCAGCTTCCTTGATCTCTTTAAGGCCCACACATGCGGAGATCGGATACCCATTGCCCATGGCCTTTGAAAAACAGGTCATATGAGGTTTCAGACCGAAGTATTCGGCCGAACCGCCCATATGCAGCCTGAACCCCGCACGGACGTCATCCAAGACGAGCAACGGGCCATCTCCCCGGCAAATCTCATTGAGTCCCCGAACAAATGCCTCGGTAGGCATCTCCAGGTCGTGGAGGAATTCATGCTTGAAAGGGGTTACGATGATTGCTGCCATATCGCTTCGATTGGATTCTATAATCTCCCTCAGGGCCTCAAGGTCGTTAAAAGGAAAAGTCAGTACGTTCATCCGTTCCTCAGGGGTTATTCCGGCTTCCATAGGGCTGCACCAGGAGCCGATTCCGTGGTAAGCTCCCTTGACCATTGCCAGCTTCTTCCTGCCGGTGTAAGCCCGGGCAACGCGGATGGCATGATTGCATACATCCGATCCGCTTTTTCCGAAGGTCACCCAATCGGCGGCCGGGATCATTTCCACCATACGCTCTGCCAGCTCTACCCACAGTGGAGAAGGGAGATTGAAACAGTCCCCTTTCTTCTTCTGCTCGGCCACAACTTTTTCCACGGCTGCATTATTGTACCCGACGATCATGGGACCATAGGCGCACATGTAATCAATATACTCGTTCCCGTCCACATCCCAAAAGCGACACCCCTTTGCCCTTTCGATAAAGCAGGGGCTTTCCCCTTTTACAAGAAGATCCGGACTTTGATGGGTCGGAAACCCGCCGGGTATGAGTTCCTTTGCCCTGTCATAAAGCGCCTTGGAGCGTGCGAAATCCCTCATGATGTCACCTCATGATGTCTATTCGCCGAAGGATTGCAGAGAATTCACATATCGCAGGAGGATTACAGTTTGATTTCGATGACGGATTTTTCTTTTAGTGTGCTGAGGAATTGTTTGAACGCCTTCTCCATCTCACCATCGTAATAATCTGCCTTCACCTTCTCTTTCACCTCCTCAAAGGGAAGGGGTTCCACTCCTTTTCGATCCAGAAGTTTGATAATATGGAAGCCGAATTCCGTCCGAATGAGGCCGCTCACTTCTCCGACCTGGAGACGCAGTGCCTCTCTTTCAAAAGCGGGGAACAGTTCTCCCTTCTTAAAAAAACCTAAATCTCCGCGATTCCTCGCCGAGGCATCCTGTGAATAAAGAAGGGCCATCTCTCCGAAATCCTCTCCCCCTTTGATTTTCTCCAAGACTTCCTGACCCTTCTTCCTGATCTCGCGAATCTCCGCCGGAGTGGCTTCTTTGGGAATGACGAAGAGAATGTGGCCGGGGCGATAGGTCTCATTCATTCGATAACGGCCGACGTTTTTTTGGTAAAAATCCCTGAGCTCCTTTTCTCCGATTTTCCCTTCCACCTTTACCGACCAGTTGATCAACCTCTGGCGCTGAAGACCCTTTTCAATCTGTTTTTTGTAAGTCTCCAACGTCAGACCCTCGACGGCTAACGCCTTTTCCAAACCCTCTTGGGTGACAGCGTTTCGCCGCCTAACTTCCTCCAAAGTAGCCTCTACCTCTTTACTGGAAATTTTGATTCCAGATTTCTTCACTTCCTGGTCAATCAATTTCTCTTCAATCAGCTTGTCCAACACCTGTCGGCGGAGGCGGCCTATTCGGTCCCGCCTCTCCAAACGATCCCCGGCCGTAATCTCTTCCTTAAGAGGGTTGACCCACTTTTCAACCTCGGAGAGAGTGATAATTTCTTGATTGACCACCGCCACGACGCGGTCGTTGACTGCCTCGCTTAAACAGATCGGTCCGTATAGAAAGAAAAAGATCCCAAAGAGCACAGAAAACCTTTTCATCTTCTCCCTCCTCCTTTATGACCTGAGCCATTTCTTGTTGATCTTCACTCTCGCCTTCCCCTTGAGGTTCTTAAACCATTTCTGATAATTCTCCTCCCCCTTCTTTTGCTCGAGGTCTTGAACAATGCCTGACTTCGCCTCTTCAAAGGGAATCTGCCGGGGCTCAATTTTTTCTTCCAATTTAAAAATATGATACCCGTACGGGCTTTTGATCACTTCACTGATCGCTCCGACCTCCATGCTGAAAACGCAGTCGAATTCGCTTGGCTTTTCCCCCCGGCCGAAATAACCCAGATCCCCGCCCTGAACCTTTTCGGGCCCAACCGACTTTTCGCTCGCCACCTTCTCAAAGTTCTCCCCCTTTTTTAGCCGTTTCAGGATCTGGATGGCTTCCTCCCCATCGGCCACAACAATCTGACGCACCCTTACCTTTTGGCCAATCTGGAATAAGGACCGATGCCCTTCGTAGTAGCGAAGGGCTTCCTTTTCATCGACTTTTCCCTGTGAATGGAAAACGGTTCGGATAACCTTTTCGGCTAATAGTTTCTCTTCCAGACGGACCTTCCATTCCTCCAGGGTCACCCCTTTGAGACCCAATGTCTCTCCGAATTCCCCTCCCGAATAATCCTTCTGTATTTCGGAAATGGCCTGATTCAACTCCTCGGAAGAGACCTTGATCCCCAGGCGCCGGGCCTCTTGGACGAGAATCTTGCGCTCGATCACCTGGTCGAGATAGGCCTGCTTCAAGTCTCCGTGGCCTGCCCCCGGCGCTTCCTTACCCGGTTCTAAAATCAACTCCTTGAACTCCCGGTCAAAAGCCTCTACCGGGATCTGTTCGTCATTGACTTGGGCAACAATGTTTTGAGGTAGTCCTGCTTCCCTTTGGCCACACCCCCACAGGAAAAGTGGTAATAAGATGAGGAGGGTAGGAAATTTCTTCATTTCTTCCCTTCCTTGGGCTTCGCCTCCTTTTTCTCTTCTTCAGTCCATAGCTTCTCATTGACGAGGACCTTGGCTCTCGATTTTGCTTCTTTCACATATTCGAGATAGGCCTCCTGCTTTTTCCTCGGCTCCAGGAAAAAGCGGATCTTTTCTTTGACTTGATTCAGAGGCCTTAAGGCGCTCCCTCGCATGTCTTCCAATCGGATGATATGGTACCCATAGGGGGTGCTGACCACATCGCTGACCTCCCCTTTCCTTTTGAGCGAAAAGGCCGCATCTTCGAACTGAGCAAACGGAGGAGCCAACTGCCCTCGGCGAATGTAGCCAAGATTTCCCCCATCTGCCTTGAAGTTACCGATATTGTACGTGGAGGCTAATTTCTCAAAACTCTCACCCTGCGAGAGTTTTGTCACCACTTCCTTCAAAGCGGGCTCTGAGTTGACAACGATGTGACGAATCTTTATCTCCTGCGGCTCCGTAAAGAGGGCCTGGTTCTCCTTATAGTATCGCTGAATCTCCTCTTCTGAGACTTCCCCTTTTCCTCTCAACCCTTCTTCGAGAAGGGCATCGATCAAGATCGCTCTTTTCGCATCCTCAATCTTGGACAGTACTTCTTTTTTCTGATCGAGGCCTTTCTTCCTGGCCTCCTGATAGAGTACCTCACGGGGGATCAGATAATTGACAAGAAAATCCCTTGTCCCCTTTTCACTCAACAACCTCATCTTTCCTTCCAAGGGCTGCTTTTCCAGCATCTGCTGAAATTCGTCCAAAGAGATAGAAACATCGTTGATCCTGACCAGTTCTTTCTCCCCCAGCCCTTTCTCACCTGATTTCGGGCAGCCCGAAAAGAAGAAAGAGAGGGATAGCAAAATCCCTAAAAAAATCAATCTCTTCGCCATGCTCTCACCTTATGAATCTACCCATAGATTTATTTCCCTTCTTTGCCAATAGGGGGCACGTTGATATTTACCATATCAAGCCAAGGCATGCAATAACTTTTTAGCTGCCCCAAAGGGATCCCGCCTTGCGTCAGGCCAACCTTCGATGACCAATTTGGAGTCCGGAGTGAATCGATACTTACCTTCCCCTTGATGTACAAAATCCACTACCTTTTGGGGAGGGACTCGGGTACGCTCATCAAAGGTCAGGACAAATTGAGAGGGAGTCTCTTCAAACTTCTTGATCGCCATTCTCGTCAGAAGAATTTTCACCTTGATCACCTCCAGGAGATGATCCACCTCCCTGGGAATCTTCCCAAATCGGTCGATCAGTTCTTCTCGAATCGTCTCCACATCCTCATCTGAACGAGAGAAAGAAAGCCTTCGGTAAAGACTCAGCCGCTCTCCTGGATCCTCGACATAGCCCTCCGGAATGAAGGCGGGAAGATGGAAGCGAATCTCCGGAGTGATCTCTTCTGCCACTTCCTCGCCTTTCAGTTCCCTAACCGCTTTCTCCATCAATTGGGTGTAGAGTTCAAACCCCACGGCAGCGATATGTCCGGATTGCGAGGGCCCGAGGAGGTTTCCTGCTCCTCGAATCTCCAGATCTTGAATCGCCAGTTTGAACCCAGATCCTAGCTCACTCAATTCCTGAATGGCTCGAAGCCTCCTTATGGCGTCCTTGGAAAGGGTGAGGTCACCGGGAATAATGAGATACGCATAGGCTTGGCGGCTTCCCCGCCCTACTCGCCCACGGATTTGATAAAGGTCTGCCAGACCAAAACGCTCCGCGTGATTGATCAGGATGGTGTTGGCAGTCGGGATGTCCAAGCCGGATTCGATGATGCTGGTACAGACGAGAAGATTCACCTCCTTCTTGACGAATTGGACCATGACCTTTTCCAGCTCTCTTTCCCTCATCTGACCATGAGCAACGGCCAGGGAGGCCTCTGGAACCAGTCGTTTCAAATGGTTCGCGATCGAATGGATGTTTTGGACCCGGTGGTGGACGAAGAAGACTTGTCCCCCTCGTTCGAACTCCCTCCGGATGGCGTCTCGGATGACTTCCTCATCGTAACGGATCACGAGAGTCCGAATCGAAAGGCGATTTTCGGGAGGGGTTTGGATGAGGCTTAGATCGCGAATTCCAGAAACGGCCATCTGGAGCGTCCTCGGAATCGGGGTCGCCGTGAGCGTGATCACGTCTACTAATTTTCTTATCTGCTTCAGCTTCTCCTTATGGGAGACGCCGAATCGATGCTCCTCATCGACGACCACCAAACCCAGATCCCGGAAGGACACGTCCTTCTGCAATAGTCGGTGTGTCCCGATCACAATATCCACCTTTCCTTCCTTCAGGCGTCGAAGGATCTCCTTCTGCTCCCTCGGATTTTTAAACCGGCTCAAGACCTCGATGATCACCGGATAGATCTTGAATCGCTCCTTGAAGGTCAGGTGGTGCTGTTGGGCCAGAACCGTGGTAGGGACTAAAATGGCAACCTGCTTTCCGCTGACCACGGCGCGGTAGGCGGCTCGAATGGCCACCTCTGTCTTGCCGTACCCCACGTCTCCACAGATCAATCGATCCATGGGTTTGGAGTTGCTCATGTCCTCGAACACTTCCTCAATCGCCTGCGTCTGATCCGGGGTTTCTTCGTATTCAAAAGTGGCTTCGAACTCTTTATAGAACTGATCCAATGGAGGGAATTTGAAACCCTCGAAAACTCGCCTGGCCGCATAGAGGTCGAGGAGTTCTTTCACCATCTCTGAAACAGCGGCCTTCGCCCTCTTCTTCGCCCTCTCCCATGAATGACTTCCCAATTTATCCAATCTGGCGGATTTTCCGTCCCCCCCGATGTACCGCTGAACCAGATTGAGCCGGTCCACGGGAAGATAGAGTTTATCTCCGTCTTGATACTCTAAGAGAAGGTAGTCGTTCGAGACTCCCCAAATCTTCAAATGCTTCAGTCCCCTGTAGCGGCCTATTCCGTAGTCGATATGAACGATGAAGTCATCCTCTTGAAGTTCACGGTACGAGGAGACAGCCGGGCTCCCTTTTTGCCATGAGGCAGAGACGAGAGGAGACCGCACCTTTCCGTCAAGAAGCCTCCTTCGTTCGCCGAAGATTTCCTCTTCGGTGAGAATCGCCCACCCCTCCCGGGGGTTCCGAAACCCTGAAGAGAGGGAGCCCACAAGAAGGAGAAGGCTTTCTTCGCGCCGATCAAGGACCTCTCTGAACCTTCTCGCTTTTTCCAGTCGTGGCTCCGCTCCATACTCTGAGAGAAGGTCTCTCAATCGCTCAGCCTGACCCTGGGTATGGGAGACAACGAAGCTCTTCATCCCTTTTTCCTGCAAATCATGAAGGTGTTTCACGAGTACCGAGAAAGGAGAGGCTTCTGGGGAACTCGTTTTCCCGGAGAGGGCGATTTTCATCTCCCTCCGGAGATTCTCGTTGGTTTCCGTCTCAAATGAAAAAACCTGCTGACATGTGGAGGGAGCAAGGGGGCCTTCTTGAAGATAAACCGTTTGAAATCTTTCAAGAAGATGGGAGACCTCTTTGTCGCTGAGATAGGTCATCTCCGGGGCAAGCACAGCCCGCTTTTTTGACAAGGCCTTCTGATAATGGGCCTCAATCAAACGGAAAAAGGCCTCCGCCTCCTTCTTTATTTCGTCGCCCTCCTCGATGAAAAGGGTTTCATTTCCTTTCAGATAATCCAGAAGAGTCTTCAAGGGTTGAGCAGAGGCATCTCTTGAGATATCCCTTGCAGGGAGGAGGATGGCGTTTTCCATCCTTTTCCGAGGGAGAGAACGCTGGGTCTCCGTCTCGAACGGACGGATGGACTCTAATCGGTCTCCGTCAAATTCCAGCCGCAGGGGTTCTTCATAGAAAGGGGTATAGAGGTCGATGATCGCCCCCCGGACGCTGAAATCCCCCCTCTCCTCGACAACCTTTGCCGAGGCATATCCTCCTTCAAGAAGAAACCGGATCAATCGGTCGCGGTCGACTTCCTCTCCCGCAGAGACGGAAAAAACAGATTCTCTCAGGTCGGTCGGAGCCAGAACCTTCTGCATCAAGGCCTTGATGGAAGAGATGATCACCGGTTCCTCCCCTTTTAGAACGGAAAAAAGGACTCTCACCCGTTCTCGGATGATTTCAGGATGAGGAGGAATTTCATCATAAGGGAGGGTCTCCCACTGAGGGAAGAGAAAAGACGGAACCTCCGAATCTCTCATAAAAAATCGAAGGTCTTCGAGGAAGACCTCAGCACTCCTGAGGTGTGGGAGGATAACCAGCAGTGGCCCTCTCACCTTTTCTCTCCAGTGTGATAAAAGGTTGGCCTTGGAAGAACCCGCAAGACCGGTTAACCCGATCCGTCTCGCCTTCTTCCATGGTCCGGAGTCAAGCCACAAATCGATGGGAGAGCAGGATTTCTCCTTTATCCATTCCGCCATATCAATCAATTCTTCAATTAAAAAGGGAGAGGTGTCAAGTTACGATAAGCACCAAATCTCAAGCGCCAAATACCAAGTAACTTCCAATCAACAAAATTCGAAATCCCAAACACAATCGTTTTGGTCATTCCAAATTGGGAGTTTAGAAATTGTTTGGAATTTGTGAATTGGAAATTGGGCTTTCAAAAAATCGTTTCGGATGATTACCCCCGTCACGTTATTTTTCTGCGTGACCGGTAAAACCGAATTCCCTTCAAAGCGAGAGGATAGGCAGCAAAGCTGAGGAGGGTGCAGAGAATTAACGAACCGATATTAAAAGAAAGGAAGAGACCCCGCTGGGAAGAAATTCGATTCCAAAAATCGAACCCCATAAACCCTCGATCCAATCCCAACTGAAAAATTTCTTTGAGTATCGTCCAGTCAATCCGAAACCCCGTCACTCGGGTTCCGATCCATGTAGCGGCCATATAAAAAGGAACGATCCACCAGGGACTATTTGTCCAGACTCCCAGAAGAATGGCCACCCGGTTCAACCCGAATAGAAAAGCGATCGCTAGACCACCAAGCGTGTGAAACCCTAGGAATGGCGAAAATCCCAGGAAGATGCCGATCGCATAGGCCAAGGCCGTTCTTTCAGGCGTATCTTTGATATGGAGAAGTTTTTTGATCAAGTCTTTCGTAGAAAGCATTTTAGAAAAAGACTCACCCACACCCCTGCCTACCGGCAGGTCCTGAACGTAGCATGATGCAGGGCAGGCAGGCCTCCCGTCAAGGGAGAGGGGAATTGTCGAGCAATAAGTTTATTGCCAATAGAGGCATTCCTTCTTAAGGAAACAAAGATCGCACCTGGGCTTCCTCGCCTTACAGACAGATCTCCCAAATCGGATCAGGTTGAGGTGCAGCGATAAAGACTTTTCCTTTGGAAGGAAGGGTACAATCCACGGGTGCGCCTTTTCCGCACCCATCCGCTCCGGGAAGAAACCGAGCCGCTTGCCCACCCGAAGGATATGAGTGTCCACGGGAAAGGCCTCTCTTCCGAGGCCAAAAAGAACGAAACAGTGAACTGTCTTGGGGCCAATTCCTTCCAAGGAACCCATCGTTCTGTTAATTTCCTCGAAGCCCATCTTTCCTGCAAAAGCAAGACTTATCCTTCCTTCACGCTCTTTGATCCACCGAAGGATTTCATGGATACGTCTTGCCTTCTGTTCAGCCAGTCCACCCGGTCGAATCGCTGAAACGATGCTTCTTGTCTTTGCCTCAAGGACGTCTTCCCAGCGGGGAAACCGTGTTCTTAATCTCTGGTAGGCTCTGTCTCGATTTTGATCGCTGGTATTTTGGGAAAGAATGGTCTCGATGAGAATGTCGACAGGATCCCCCGGACTTTCTCTCCGCGGGATCCCATACTCCCTTTCCAAAAGCAGAGTGATCCTGGTTACCTTTGCCTTTAAGCCCTCACATCCTTGCCATCGCCTCTCTAATCTTATCACTCAGTTGCCCTTTGAGAAAGTCCTTAATCCTGGTTTTGACCGTCCTCACAAACCCCTGATACGTCTCTCTCCCTTCCAGTGTCTGAAGATAGAATTCTCCCAACTCGGGATAGCGTCTCAGTGTTCGATAGGCCAATTTTGTAAAACGAAAAACGAAACGAGACAACGTCAGCGCCCATTTGAGGTTCCCGCAGATATCCGAATAAACAGCCCTTTGATAATAGTGAGAAGGAGCTATTCCCTCCTTTTTCCATTCCATGATGGCCTCGCCGGCCAGCATTCCGCTTCGAATGGCATAATAAATTCCTTCCCCTTGCAAGGGATCCATCAGATGGGCAGCATCGCCTACAAGAAGAATTCTCCCCTTGGAGATCTTCTGTTTTTCGTCGTAGAAAGAAGGGAGAAGATGACCCATGACCCTTCCCACCTTCCCTTCCGGGATGTAATCCAGCCCCTTGAGGAAGGACTGTAGGTATTGGCGGGGGTTCATCCTCTTCGTTTCTCTAAACATTCCCCCGATCCCTACGGAAAGCCATTCCTTTTTCGGAAAGACCCAACCGTATCCGTTAGGAACTCTCCCGAAATCTAAGTTGATGAATTGAAGCTCCTTTGGCGGAAAATGGATCGACGAATCAAAAGGAATCTCACTTTCTACCGCCACCCCGTTTCCATCGCTCCTCTGCAGGGGTAAGGATAAAGACCTGGCAACGGTGCTCCCTGCTCCATCCGCCCCGATGAGATATCGGCAGTGAAATTTCTTCCCCTCCCCCCATTCCACCTCAACTCCACCGCTCTTCTCTTCGATTCTTTTGACTTTCTCCCCTTCCAGGATGGCCGCTCCGACCTCTAAAGCTTTATTGACCAAAAGCTGGTCAAAGCGATCCCGCATCACCAAAAATGCAATGGAATCTTTGGACTGGATAACAAAAGGATCTTTCGAGCGGTAAGTAAATTTGGCCCCGTAAATGACGTTCTCAACGACCGGACTGAGATCGAAGCCGAGCAAATGAACGGTTTTTTTGGAAAGGCAGCCCCCGCAGGGCTTGTATCTGGGCAGCCGTTCCTTTTCAATGATGAGCGTCGTCAGACCTGCCTTGGCACAAAACCTTGCCGCCGTTGACCCTGCCGGCCCACCACCCACCACAATCACGTCATAGTCCCAATGCATGGCCCCTATCCTGAATTCATTTAGAAGAATTACCACGAAACTTGGATTTGTCAATAGATACGAAAAAGAAAAAAATAGAAATTTGACTCGCAAGACAAGATCAGGATGGAGGACAATTGTTTATAGGGAGACCGACTTCGCCCGCAATAAAAAATGACACGACACCCCCGCAACGAGAAGGGGTATGGGGGATGTTCATTTCATGACCGTAGCGACATATTCGGCGATGGCAGGGGCGGCCGTCAGACCGGGGGATTCCATTCCCAGAAGATGAACCCTTCCCCTTTCTTGCCTCAATATCACAAAATCTGTCTGCAAGGCGCCGTGGTAATAAACCTTGGGGCGATTGCCCGAATAGCCCGGATAAATTTTATGGACATTAAAGTCGGGGACCATCGCAAGGGTCCCTTTCTCAAATTCTTCACGGGGTGTCTTAATCTCGTAATCCTCTTTGTCAAATCCTTGGACAGCGGAAGGACCGATCAGAGTTTCTTCTCCGAGTGTCCGGGTCAGATGAATTCCCAGGGAGTGGGGGGAGTCGGGAACAGGATAGACTAACCCTCTGACGACCTCTTCGGTCGTATTATAATAATCACCCTTGTGAGGAATGATTTCGTACCCCTCGATGCCACACATCTTTGCAATGCTGTCACTATGAAGCCCTGCCGCGTTGACGACCATCTCAGCCTTCATTTCCCCCCGTGTCGTCCTTAGAGTATTATGATCGTCGACGGATAGAACCTTGCATGGCTTCACAACCGATACGCCTAGCCCTTTAAGCATCCTCTCGACGACTCTCATATAGACGGCCATGTCGAGAATCCCTGTTTCAGGAGAGTGGAGCGCTCCTAGGCTCCTGACTCGGGGCTCAATCTTTCGGGCCTCGGACTCGTCGAGTAGTTTTAGGCCCTCCACGCCGTTATCCTCACCCCGTTTTTTTAGCTCTTCCAGCGCTTTCCTCTCCTCATTCAACAGGGCCACAATCATCTTCCCGCATTTCCAGTGGGGAATGTCATGGGCTCGCAGAAATTCATAGGTCAAGTGGCGACCCCGAACACATAATCTGGCTTTGAGGGATCCCGGCGGATAGTAAATCCCTGCGTGAACCACGCCGCTATTTCGTGTGCTCGTGTGCTCCCCCAAGGTCCGCTCTTTCTCCAGGAGAAAAACGTCCTCTCCCCTCTTCGCTAAACGATAGGCAATATGACATCCGACAATGCCTCCGCCGATGACAGCCACATCCATAGACGATTCCCTTCCAGAAATGAATTCAACAAAGAGATTTATAACATAATCCTTCGCATCGTTTGAATTATTTTTATGGCCGATCAAACAGGTTTCTAAACGATCTAAGGCTCAGGGTTTCACCTTCTATGCTCCCAAATTCCGATTCAGAGAATGAAACGCTTTTCCCGTCCAGTCATTGCGAGCCCCTGAAAGGTGCATGCAATCTCATTGGAAAAAACGAGATTGCTTCGTTTCACTCGCAACGGCAATTTCTTGAATCACGACTCGGGCGGCTTCTTAGGGTTGGAAAATGGCGATCAGTTAGCTATAATTTTTAAGGAATGGAAGAAACGGCTTGCCTTGTCAGTCTGGGATGTCCGAAGAACTTAGTCGATTCGGAAGTGATCCTGGGCCTCCTTTCAAGAGAAGGATATCTTCTAACGACCGATCCTTCAAGGGCAGATGTCCTCATCGTCAACACTTGCTCCTTTATTGAGGACGCGACGAAGGAGGCCGTAGAAACGGTTCTCCGGCTGTCTGGCCTCAAGAAAGAAGGGCGCTGTCGACTCCTCGTCGTTGCGGGATGTCTCCCCCAACGGTACGGAGAAGCCCTGGAAAAGGAATTTCCAGAGGTGGACCTCTTTGTCGGCACTGGGGCGTTTCAAAAGCTTCCCCAGTTGCTCTCTCAGAAACTGAAGCGAAAGAGCTTTCTTCCCAAATGCACCTTTCTTTACAACGAAAAAACACCTCGAATTCTCTCCACTCCTCCTTTCATCGCATACCTGAAGATTGCAGAGGGTTGCTCCAATGCCTGCAGCTTTTGCACGGTTCCGAAGATCAGAGGTTGTTACCGAAGTAGAAAACCTCGGTCCGTCCTAAAAGAAGCCCGGAGGCTCGCGGATCAGGGGGTTCAGGAACTTATTCTTGTGGCTCAAGACACGACCGCTTATGGAAGAGACCTTCCGGATGAAACCAACTTAGAGAAACTTCTGAGAAGCCTGGTAAAGGTAGATGGGCTTCGCTGGATCCGGATCCTCTATTCCTACCCCAGGGCCAACCATTTCACCGATAGGCTTCTTGAACTGATGGCTCAAGAAAATAAGATCTGCCCCTATCTCGATCTGCCCATCCAGCACATCGACGATGAGATCCTCAGACGCATGGGCCGAAGACTGAAGGGTGCAGAAACTCGAAGCCTCTTGAAAAAGATTAGGGCCTTTCTCCCGGAGGTCAGCCTGCGCACCTCCTTGATCGTTGGCTTCCCTGGGGAAAAGGAAAGCCAATTCAAAGCAATGCTCCATTTCGTGGAGGAGGTTCAGTTCGATCACCTCGGTGCCTTTAAATACTCTCCTGAAGAGGGAACGCCCGCTTCCAAACTCTCTCACCCCGTCCCGGAGAAGGTTAAGAGGGAACGGCTGAGAGTCCTGATGGAGATTCAGAAAAAGATCTCTTTGAAAAAGTATCAAGAAATGGTGGGAAAGAGGAAGGTGGTTCTCGTCGAAGGACCCCGACGTGGTCAAGGCGTCCTACGGGGGAGGCTCCAGACACAAGCCCCTGAGATCGACGGCTCCGTCTTCCTGGACGGAAAGGCCCAGCCTGGCGATTGGGTAGAAGCTCGAATTACTCAAGCCCTTCCTTATGACCTTGTCGCCCGAATTGAGAGAATCCTCTCTTAGAACTCTCCTGCCGGCGTGAAGCTCTAAAGATGAAAATCGCCATTATCCTTCACTTGCGTCCCTTGGGCAGAGACCTGAAGACGAAACGAGGACGCCACAGGGTCGTCCTCAAACCAGCCTTCAATCTAAATCTTCGATTTTTCACCCGAAATAGGTTCTCAACTTGTCTTTTTCCTTGACGGATATGGGAAAATGGGTTAGTTTGAAAAGTCTTAAAACTTTCTTAAATCCCAATGAGATTCATACTATACGAGAAGGTGATCACTCGGAGCAAAAGAGATGGACGAAGCGGGTGAGCTGGTTCAACAAAGGATCAAGAAACTGGATGCTTTAAGAAAAAACGGGATCGATCCTTACCCGAACGATTTCAGGGTGACACATACCTCTGGAGAACTCCATGAAAGCTTCGGTTCCTTCTCGGATGAAGAATTGAAATCGGTTGGAGACACATACCGCCTTGCGGGCCGGATCATCGCTATCCGGGACTTCGGGAAAGCCAGCTTCATCCACGTCCAGGATCGAAAGGGAAGAATCCAGGCTTACCTACGAAGAGATATCGTCGGCGACGCTGCCCTCCAGGTCTTCAAGGCCTGTGATATCGGAGACTTCGTCGGATTGGAGGGAAAAATCTTTCGAACCAAAACTGGCGAACTCACGCTCCAGATTCAGGGCTTTCGCCTTCTTGTGAAGTCTCTCCGGCCCCTGCCGGAGAAGTGGCATGGCCTCACCGACATCGAGGCCCGCTACCGCCAGCGTTATTTAGACCTCATTGTCAACCCAAGGGTCAAAGAGATCTTCCTCACACGAATCAAAGCGATTCAGATGATCCGGGATTTTTTCACCCGCCTCGACTTCTTAGAGGTGGAAACGCCTATGCTTCACCCTATCCCGGGGGGCGCGACAGCCAAACCCTTCAGGACCCATCATAACGCCCTGGACATGGAGCTCTATATGCGGGTGGCGCCCGAGCTCTACCTGAAGCGGCTGGTGATCGGAGGACTCGAAAGGATCTTCGAGATTAATCGCTGTTTTCGAAACGAAGGGATCTCCACCCTGCACAACCCCGAATTCACCATGCTCGAGTTCTACCAGAGTTATGCGACCTATGAAGAGATGATCAAGATAACCGAGGAGCTTCTCTCCTCTATCGTCAAGGAGATTCATGGCAAGCTCCGCCTCAGTTATCAGGGGAAAGAGATCGATTTCACGCCCCCCTGGAAAAGGGTCTTCTACACGGAATCTCTCTTGGAATACGGAAAGATTGACCCGGCGGTCATGACAGACCCGTCCCGTGCGATCGAATTGGCCAAGCGTCTCGGTCTCGAACTAAGAAGGGGAACCTCCCATGGGAAGGTTCTTGACGACCTCTTTAAGGAACTCGTTGAACCTCATCTGGTTCAACCGACATTTGTCACGCATTATCCCACTGAGGTCTCCCCGCTCTCTCGTCGGAACGCTAAGAACCCCGACGTGGTCGATCGATTTGAGCTCTTCATCGCCGGCCGGGAGATCGCCAATGGGTTCTCGGAATTGAATGATCCCGTGGATCAGCGGGAACGTTTTGTCCGACAGTTGAAGGAGAGGGCCGATGAGGCTGATGCCGTGATCACCCTGGATGAGGATTTTCTTCGGGCCCTCGAACTCGGAATGCCTCCGACGGCCGGCGAAGGAATCGGGATCGATCGTTGGGTCATGCTCCTCACGGACGCCCCTTCCATCCGAGACGTCGTCTTCTTTCCCTTGCTTCGAATGGAGAAGTAATCCGATGAAGAAGGGTATGAGGCTATCAGGGGACCAGGGAGTGGAGGTCAGGGCATCGGGGGACCAGTGGGGAAAAAATTAATTTGATTAACCTGATAATCTGGTATCCGGATGTCTACAACCTGATATCCTGTGAGATAGTTTATGAGATATGAGTGGTTTATCGGCCTGAGATACCTCAAAGCCAAACGGAAACAGACCTTCATCTCGATCATCACGGTGATTTCCATTGTTGGGGTCTGGCTTGGAGTGATGACGATGATCGTTGTCCTGTCCGTGATGAGCGGTTTTGAAAAGACGATCAAGGAAAAAATCCTGGGCACCCAAGCCCATCTCGTTGTCCTAAAAACCAGCCAGGAGGGCATGGATCACTATGAGGGAGTGGTCAAGGAGGTGGAGCAAGTGAAGGGGGTGGTCTCGGCTACTCCGTTTATCTTGAGTCAGGTGATGCTCTCCTCCGAGTCAAACGTGTTCGGTGTGGTTCTCAACGGAATCGACCCGGACCGCGTCGGCAATGTGCTCGAATTGGCCCGGAATATGAAGGCCGGACGTCTTCAGGACCTGAAGGCAGAGGGCGAATCTCCGGGCATCATCCTCGGAGTTGAATTGGCCAAGCGTCTCGGTGTTTCGCTTAACGATGCGATCCAGGTCATCTCTCCTCTCGGAACCATGACGCCCATGGGCATGATGCCGAAAATGAAGCGATTTCGTGTCATGGGTATCTTTTATTCCGGGATGTACGAATTCGACAACACCCTTGCGTACATCTCTATCACCAGTGCACAAAAATTCCTCAATATGGATTCTCGCGTGACAGGAATCGAAATCAAAACGGACGACGTCTATAAGGTCAAGACGATCGGCAAAGAGATCCGGCAAAAGCTGGGATTCCCGTTCTGGACGAGAGATTGGATGGAGATGAATAGAAATCTCTTCTCAGCCCTCAAGTTGGAGAGAATCATGATGTTTATCATTCTTGTCTTGATTGTTTTAGTGGCTGCCTTCAATATCATCTCCACGCTCATTATGGTAGTGATGGAGAAATATAAGGATATCGCCATTCTGAAATCGATGGGCGCTCCTTCTAGGGGAATTTTAAAGATTTTTGTCATCGAAGGATTGGTCGTTGGGGTCGTGGGAACGATTTTGGGAACCATCTCGGGCCTTGTTGTTGCCTTAAATCTGAGCGAGATCCAGGGACTTCTGGAAAGGTTGCTGGGTTTCAAAATTATGGCGAGCGATGTCTACTATATCGACAAACTCCCTTCCCAGGTCAACCCCGTCGACGTCGGGTTGATTGTGGTGACAGCGATCCTCATCAGTCTCCTGGCCACTCTTTATCCCTCCTGGAGGGCGTCGAGACTCGATCCTGCTGAGGCATTGCGATATGAATAAGGAGAAGCTGTCTTCTAAAGAAGAGGCCCAGCAAGCCCTTTTCCGTGGAGAATGGAGGAAGGCGCTCGAATGCTTTCAAAATCATTGCGCTCAGGAGCCGGGCGACCTCCGATCCCAGCTGAAGGTAGCCGAGTTGCTGGAGCGTTTGGGTCAAAAGAACGAGGCCACCCAGATGTATCGAAAGGTGGCGGAAGCTTATGCGCACGACGGCTTTCTGCTTCAAGCCATTTCCGTCAACAAGATGATCTTAAGGGTCGATCCTTCTTCCCAGGACGTTCATCAGCGGTTGGCACAGCTCTACGCAGAGAAAACCCGAGAGGTGACACCCTTTCGGACCTTTCCGTACGTCCCTCTCTTTTCCGACTTGGATGAACGGGAGCTTGAATCTTTGCTCCCGCACATCCAAAGCAAGACCTTTCTCAAGGGATCCTTGATCTGCCGGGAGGGAGAAAGGGGGGATTCCCTCTTTGTCATCAGCCGTGGGGAGGTGTCCGTTACCAAGCGAACGCCGGAGGGGAGGGAGGTGTCTGTTTGTAACCTCAGGGAGGGGAATTTCTTTGGCGAGTTTGGTTATTTTATTGACCAAAAAAGGCACGCCACAGTCAAAGCGGTCATCGAATGTGAGGTTCTGGAAATTTCCAGACAGGCGTTAAACAAGATGATCGAGACCCATCCTCGGCTAACCGAGGTGCTCCAGAACCTTTTCAGGGAGCGAATTTTGGATAATTTTTTCGCTCTCTCTCCCATCTTTTCATCCCTCACCTCCAAGGAGAGAGAGGAGATCCTGAAACGGTTTCTCCTTCGCAAGGTCCCTGAAGGAACCCTTCTTTTCAAAGGCGGGGACCCTCCAGCCTCCCTCTATATGGTGAGAAGCGGCGAGGTGGAAATATTCACTCAAAACCGGCGCGGGAAAAAAGTGTTATTGGCCATCTTAGAAAGCGGAAACTTTTTTGGTGAGATCGGCCCACTTCTCGATCGACCCCGCACGGCGAACGCTAGGACCACCCGCCCTACCGAATTAATGGAGATGACAAAGGAAGACTTCAACACCTGCCTCCGCCGATTCCCTAACCTCCGGACGAAACTGAAAGAGATCTCTCTGAATCGCCTGTGCCGGACGAACGAACTTCTCTCCCAAGAGGCCATTCAAAAGGCTAAGGAGGCGATGGTTTGAAAGAGTTGATCCAAGTACAAAGGCTTTTTAAGTCCTACGGAAACAGATCCAAAAGGGTAGAGGTTCTCAAGGGGGTGGATCTCACATTTTCTCAGGGGGAGAAGGCTTCCGTTGTCGGCGCCTCGGGTGTCGGGAAGACCACTCTTCTCCACGTCTTAGGCACGCTTGACCGGCCGACGGCTGGAAAGATCCTCTATGAAGGGAAAGACATTTTTACATTAAATGAAAAGGATCTTACCCTTTTCCGAAATCGTGAAATTGGATTCGTCTTTCAATTTCATCATCTCCTTCCCGAATTCAATGCCTTGGAAAACACGATGATGCCATGTTTGATCCAAGGGATTCCTAAAAAGGAGTCCGTCTCTCGGGCAGAGGCGATTCTAACGCTGGTGGGGCTCAAAGAGCGTCTCTCTCATAAACCGGGGGAACTTTCGGGGGGAGAACAACAGCGCGTGGCGGTAGCGAGGGCTCTCGTTTTAGAACCGAGAGTCTTGCTGGCCGATGAACCGACCGGGAACCTGGATGGGAAGACAGGGGAGTCCGTCTTTGATCTTCTTCAGGAGATGAACCGGATCAAAGGGGTTACCCTGATTGTCGTGACGCACAACCTAAGATTGGCTGAAAAACTGTCCCGTCAGATCCAATTGGTCGACGGGAGAGCATTCGGATAGGCAATGTCCCTTTACAAGAAAATGAAGATTTGATATGAAGATGAAAATTTTCTCGCCCCTCCGTTCCCATCCGAAAATCGGCGCAGAGGGTCGCGATCAGATTCCAAGGAATGGAAAGGAACCCAAACATGATCGTGAGGCAAATCGGACCCCTCCTCCTGATCTTCTCTCTCCTCGTCGGGATATGTGCTGGCGCTGAGGAAAACATCGATAAGATCACGATCCTTGGGAATGTGAAGGTTGAAGAAGGCGTCATTCGAGGAGCGATCAAGAGCCGAGAGGGGGGTCCCTTCTCGGTCGACAAGATCCGCGAGGATCTACGATCTATCTTTGATTTGGGTTCCTTCACCGACGTGCAGGTGGACATCAAATCGACCCCTCACGGCAAAGAAGTCATCTTCATTGTCGTGGAAAAGCCTTCGATCAAAGAAGTCTTGGTCAAAGGAAACGACAAGGTGAAGCTGGATGATATCAAGGAGAAGATGACCCTTACGCCGCGTTCCATCCTCAACCTCGAGAAGGTAAAAGAAAATTCGGAACAGATCCGAAAACTCTACTTCTCGAAAGGTTATTACGGAGTCAAGGTGGAATACAAGGTCGACTATCTGGAAACGAACGAAGCCATCGTCACCTTTACGATCTCCGAGGGCCCTAAGGGACATATCCAAAAAATAATCTTCAAGGGGAACAAAAAAATCAAAAGCTCCGAATTGAAGAAGGTGATGACCACCAAGCAGAGGAATATCCTTTCTATTATTACCAAGACCGGAACCCTCGATGAAGACGTCCTGAAAAATGACCTTCAACTCCTGACCGCTTACTACTTCGACCATGGTTACCTCGAAGCGAAGCTCTCGGAACCGAAAATCGATCTCTCCAACCCAAAAAAGATTTCGATTGAGATTGATGTCGTGGAAGGGCCACAATATCATGTCGGGAATATCGACTTCAAAGGAGATGTTCTCACCAATAAAGAAGCCCTCTTCGGAGTTCTCAAGATCAAGCGGGGGGATGACTATAGCAATACGGCGATTCGAAGGGAGGTCAATGCCCTCACGGAAAAGTTTGCCAGTCAGGGTTATGCTTATGTAGAAATCAACCCTGAAACTTCCGTGGACAACAAAAATCTTTTGGTCCACGTCACCTTTGAAATTGAAAAGAAGAAACGCGTCTATTATGAAAAGATTCAGGTCGTCGGCAATACGAAGACCCGTGACAAGGTGATTCGCAGGGAGCTCAGGGTGGCCGAGGGGGAACTTTACAACTCCACCAATATGAATTATAGCCGCGACCGACTGAAGAGGACAGGGTACTTCAAAGAGGTGGATCTGGCCACCAGCCCCGGGAGCACGGAGGAGAAAATCAACCTTGATGTCAAAGTGGAGGAAGCTCCGACAGGGGCGATCAGTTTCGGGGTCGGGTATAGTACGATCGAAAGCGTCGTTGGATCTGCCTCGATCTCCGACCGCAATCTCTTCGGTTTGGGCTATTCCGGAGTGTTGAAGTTCAGCCTGGGATTTAAAACCCAAAATTTTAAACTGAGCCTTACAGACCCCTATTTTTTGGGATATCCTTATGCAGTGGGTATTGACCTCTATCACGAAAAGGTGGAGATCTTCACGACTTACAGTTATAAAATTACAGGAGGAGATATCCATATCGGAAAGGAACTGACCGATATCCTTCGTATTGATGCGATGTATAAATTGGAGAATGTCGATGTCTATAACGTGGCGAGTGATGCCTCGATCTTTATCGTAGAACAGCAGGGGAAGAGGACGACGAGCGCCATTTCCTTAACCCCTTCCATCGACACCCGTGACGACTATTTCAACCCCCGACGGGGCGGTCGACACAGCCTTTTTATTCAATATGCAGGAGGAATTTTAGGAGGGAATGACTATTTCGTCAAGGTAGTTGGGCAGACCAGTTGGTTTTTTCCATTACCTTTGAGAACAACCCTCAATCTTCGGGGCGAGGCGGGGATCATTACACCTTACGGTGGAAAAACATTACCCCTCTACGAAAAATTCTATGTGGGAGGGATCAGCACCGTACGAGGCTTCGAGTACGGAAAGGCGGGGCCGGTCGATCCCACAACCGGAGATCCGCTTGGTTCAAAAAAAATGGTGGTCTTCAATGCCGAATGGATCTTCCCTCTCTCCCGCGAGATCGGCTTGCAAGGAGCCTTGTTCTTCGATATCGGGAAGGGGTTTGACAAATTTAGCGATATCACTCCGTTGAGATTTGGGGCGGGGCCCGGAATTCGATGGTTCTCTCCGTTTGGTCCCATCCATATCGATCTGGGGTTTAACCTCAATCGCAAAAGAGGGGAGAAAGCGCATGTAATCGAATTTTCAGGAGGATCTGTTTTTTAAAAAATTCATGAAGATGCTAAATTTATTAGAGAGGAGAAATGAAGATGGTCGGAAAAAAGTTAGGTGTTGTCACGGGAATGATTCTGCTGGGATGGTTTGGATCGGTCTGGGCTGCGGATCTAAAAGTGGCTTATGTCGATATCCAGAGGGCAATCAATGAGTGTAACGCCGGCAAGGAGGCGAAAAAGGTGATCACTAAGGATGTGGAAAAAATTCAACGCCTTGGCGCCGACAAACAGAAAGAGCTTCAAGCCATGAAAGAATCCCTTGAGAAGCAGATCATGATGCTGACTCCGGAGGCCAGGGCCAATAAAGAAAAAGAATACCAGACCAAGCTTCGCGACCTCCAGAGGTGGGCGGACGATACCCAGAATGAGATGAGACAGAAACAGATGGAGATGGAACGAAACATCTCCAGCGGCCTCATCAAGGTGATTCAAAAAATAGGGACAGACGAGGGTTACACCTTCATTCTGGAAAAGAATGAGACCATCGTGCTCTATGCGTCGAAGGCGATCGACGTGACCGATCGGGTGATCAAGGCGTTTGATGCTCAGAAGAAGTAACATTTCAAATTGGAGATTGTAGATTGCAAATTGAAAAATCTTGAATCTGCCGTTCCGAAATCTGCAACCTGAATCAACTGAGATTAGACGAAACGATGAAAAAGAAGCTCAAGGAATTGGCCCAGTGGGTGGACGGAACAGTGGTCGGAGACGGGGAGATGGAAATCTCCGGAGTGGCATCCATCGAAGACGCCCGAGTGGGAGAGATTGCTTTCATTGCCAGCCCGAAATACCTTCCGAAGCTCAAAGGAACAAAGGCCTCGGCGATCATCGTATCGAAAGAGGTGAGCCAGGCGGACAAACCTCTTCTCTGTGTGAGCAATCCCCATTTAGCCTTTGCCAAAATCCTCACCTTCTTTTCGGACAAACCTTACGAACCCAAAGGGATCGATTCCCATGCCTGGATTAGCCCTACAGCAAAATTAGGAAAGGATCTGACGCTTCATCCCTTCGTCTATGTTGGTGATCGCTGCTCGATCGGGGATCGAGTCACGCTTTATCCCGGAGTCTATGTGGGTGAGGACTCTGCCATCGGAGAAGACTCGATCCTTTACTCCAATGTCTCCATCTATCCTGGGGCTGTGGTAGGAAAACGGGTTATTCTTCACAGCGGAGTAGTGGTCGGAAGTGATGGATTTGGGTATGTGAAAGAAGGAAAGAAGAATGTGAAAATTCCCCAAGTGGGGAGAGTGGAAATCGAGGACGACGTCGAACTCGGGGCAAATACAACGGTCGACCGAGCCGCGTTGGGGAAGACGATCATCCGAAGAGGGACAAAAATCGATAACCTTGTTCAGGTTGCCCACAATGTCGTGATCGGCGAGGACTCGATCCTCTGCGCCCAGGTTGGGATTTCAGGCTCCACAAAGATCGGAAGCAATGTCACCCTGGCCGGACAGGTGGGAGTGGTGGATCACGTTGAGATTGGAGACAATGTCATTGTGGGGGCCCAAGCTGGAGTGACCCACGATCTTCCCGCAAACCAGGGGTACGTCGGAAGCCCCGCCTTGCCCCATCGTGAATTTCTCCGGGCGATCACCGTCTTTCCAAAACTGCCGGAGATCAGAAAAGCCCTAATCGAAATTGAAAAACGCTTAAAAGGAATCGAAGAAACCCTCATGTCGAGAGGGAAGGAGAAGTAGATGATTGAGATTAAAGACATCATGAGCATCCTCCCCCACGCTTATCCTTTTCTGTTGGTGGACCGGATTGTGGAAGTGGAGATTGGAAAGCGGATCGTCGGGATCAAAAACGTCACCTATAACGAACCTTTTTTCCCCGGTCATTTTCCAGGCCGGCCCATTATGCCGGGCGTCCTGATTGTGGAGGCCATGGCCCAGACGGCTGGGATGCTCGTTTTTAAATCGACGCCCGAGGAAAGCCACAAGAAACCGGTCTTCTTTTTGGGCATGGACAACGTCAAGTTCAGAAAACCGGTCATCCCGGGAGACCAACTCCGTCTCGAGATCGAGATGACGAAGCATCGGCAATCCATCTGGGGGTTTAAGGGAAAGGCCTTGGTCGATGGAAAATTGGTGGCCGAAGCAGATCTCCTGGCCATGTTAGGAGAAGAAAAATGATTCATCCTACTGCCATCATCGATCCCAAAGCTGAAATCGGTGAGGGAGTTGATATCGGTCCCTACTGTGTGATTGAAAAGGGCGTCCTGATTGAGCACGAGACGAAGGTCGGGCCCCATGTGATCATCCGGGAGGGGACTCATATTGGGAAACGGTGCCAGATCTTTCAATTTGCCTCTATCGGAGAAGCGCCCCAGTTCTTAGGATACAAGGGAGAGAAGACCTTCCTTCGGATTGGGGATGAGAATATCATTCGGGAGTTTGTCACCCTCCATCGGGGTACGGTCAAGGGAGGTGGGAAGACCATTATTGGAAATAAGAATTTTTTCATGGCCTACTCCCATGTGGCTCACGATTGTCAAATTGGAAACGAAGTCATCATGTCTAACGCCGCCACACTGGCCGGGCATATTGTGATCGAAGACTGGGCCGTTATCGGAGGGATCGTCGCCATCCACCAGTTCTGTCGGGTCGGTACCCACGCCTTTATCGGCGGTGTCTCCGGCGTCACTCTCGATATTCCTCCTTATATGTTGGCTTCCGGAAGCCACGTGAAACTCTTCGGGCTCAACACCGTCGGTCTCAAACGCGCTAACTTTTCAGAGGAGACCCTGAAGGCCTTGAAGAAGGCCTACCGAATTATCTTTCGCTCTGGGTTGACATTGGAAAAAGCGATCAAGAGGGTGGGAGAGGAAGAAATCTCTCACATCCCTGAGATCCAACATCTCCTCCATTTCATTCAGCATTCGAAGAGGGGGATTGCACGTTAAGTGGAAACCCTCAAGGTCGGTGTCGTCGGTGTCGGATACTTTGGCCAATTCCATGCAGAGAAATATGCAAAAATGAAAGAGGTGGAGTTGGTGGGTGTCGTGGACGCCGATCCCTGCCGTGCCGGGGAAATCGCTAAACGATACGGAACCCGACCTCTCGAGCATTACACCGATCTCTTCAAGAAAGTCCAGGCGGTCAGCATTGCTGTTCCCACCCCTTTTCATTATTCCATGGCAAAAGATTTTTTCCTGCAACGAATCGACGTCCTTTTAGAAAAGCCCATCTCGAGCACGCTTGAGGAGGCCGATGAATTGATCTCATTGGCTAAATCAAGGGATTTGATCTTTCAGGTAGGCCATCTGGAGCGATTCAACGGAGCTTTGTTCGGTATAGAAGGAAAGGCCCGGCATCCAGGGTTCATCGAATCCCATCGGCTGGGTCCCTTCACAGGGAGGGGGGCGGAAGTCGATGTCGTGTTAGATTTAATGATTCACGATATCGATATCATATTGAGCCTGGTGAACTCAAAGGTGAAAGACCTTCAGGCCGTCGGCATTCCGATCCTCACCCAATACCCGGACATGGCGAATGCCCGCATCGAATTCGAAAACGGGTGCATAGCGAGTTTGACGGCTAGCCGTGTGTGCGCGGACAAGGTTCGGAAAACCCGGATCTTCCAGCCGGATGGAATCCTCTCCATCGACTACCTCTCTCAAAAACTTTTTTCTTTTAAGAGGGGCATCCCCTCCGAGGGGGAAAAGATCCCCGGAATGGTAACCGAGGAGATCCCGGTCCAGAAGACTGATCTCCTGGAGGCTGAAATTCGATCTTTTCTCAAGAGTGTGAGGGATCGAAATAGTCCTCGGGTCTCCGGAGTGGATGGGAGGCGGGCATTGGAGTTGGCGCTTCAGATCATCCAGAAGATTGAGACCTCAACAGGAAAAAAGAGAGCGGGGGCTGACCGAGACGGATGAAATCGAAGAAGATTCTGCTGGTTGCCGGGGAAGCTTCGGGAGACCTTCACGGTTCTCACCTGGTGGAGGCGATTCAATCCGTTGACCCGGAAGTCCAGTTTTTCGGCGTCGGAGGAGAGGGGTTGAAAAAAGTGGGAATGAAACTTCTTTTCCCTTCCCAATCTCTTTCTGTTGTTGGGATTACAGAGGTTTTTTTCAAGCTAAGGGCAATCCTGAGAGCGCTTCAGGGCTTGAAAGAATCGATGGAGCGGGAAAGGCCGGATCTCGTCATCCTCATTGACTTTCCAGATTTCAATCTTCGGCTGGCAAAGATCGCCCACCAAAGGGGAATCCCAATTCTCTACTATATCAGTCCTCAGGTATGGGCCTGGAGACCCAAGAGGATAAACTTGATCGGCCGGCTGGTGACGAAAATGATCGTCCTCTTCCCTTTCGAGGTCCCTCTGTATGAGGCAGCCGGGGTCGATGTGGAGTGGGTAGGCCATCCGCTTCTCGACATCGTGAAGCCGACGCTCTCCAAGGAAAAGGCCTTCCAACAATTTGGTCTGGACCCGAACCGAAGAACCATTGGCTTACTCCCCGGAAGCCGAATCCATGAGGTGGAGAGATTGCTTCCTCCCCTTTTGGCCTCAGCCCATCTGCTCCAAAAAGAGATCCCGGACCTCCAGTTCGTCATTCCTCTTGCCCCCGGTCTTCCTAAAACGTTGTTGACTCCCTGGATGAAAAATATTTCTGGACCCGTGAAAGTCGTGGAGGGATTCACCTACGATGTGATGAACCTCTCCGAACTTCTCATCGCCGCATCCGGGACGGTCACGTTGGAAGGAGCGATTCTTGGGAAACCCATGATCATCATCTACAAAGTCTCTCTTCCCTCCTCTTGGGTTGCAAGGGCGTTGGTTCGATTGGATCACATCGGCCTCGTCAATTTGGTGGCCGAGAAAGAAATCGCCCCGGAATTGCTTCAAAGGGATGTTAATCCCCAAAGGATTTCCGACGAAGCCTTGCGTATTCTAAGGGATCCTCTCCTGAGTCGAAAAATGGTCGAATCCATGAATGAGGTACGTCAGAAGCTCGGAGTGCCCGGAGCATCCGAGCGAGCGGCTCACATCACCCTCTCCCTATTGAAAGACGTTTGAATCATTGATTATGATTTGGTGATTGGAATTTGGTCATTGTTTGAAATTTGGGATTTGATCCCGCCCTTGGGCGGATTGGAATTTGCCGCATCAGGTAACGATTCCTCAGGACCGGGTTAATAGGTATGTCTCTCTACCGAAGGCTCCTTGAATTTGTAAAACCCTATTGGTTCAAGTTGATCCTTGCCGTCATCTGCATGATCGCCGACTCTCTTTTGTACTCCATCATCGCCTATCTTGTAAAACCCTTCATCAATGACTTAGGGAAAGTGGCACCTTTGAAGATTCCACCGTTCATAAACAACTTGATCATGCAACTTCACCTCGGAGATCTCTTACTCAAGAGGGATGCAGAAACGTTTCGGCTACTTGCTGCTACTCTTATCATCCTCTACCTGGCAAGAACTATCTTCGTCTATGGTGGGGTTTACTACATGAATTTTGTGGGGCTGAGGGTTATTGCGGATATCAGAGAGAAGCTTTACTATCATCTCCAGACGCTTTCTCTTTCCTTCTTCACAAAAACATCCACCGGCATTATTATCTCCCGGATCACCAATGATGTGACGTTGATTCAAGGAGCGGTGTCCAGCGCTACGGCGGGCGTTTTCAAAGATATCTTTACGTTCTTCGGCCTGGTGACTGTTGCCTTTCTCCAAAGCTGGAAATTGGCGATCATCGCGTATATTATTTTTCCTATGGCTCTCATTCCAATTAGAACATTTGGAAAGAAAATGCGAAAATTCGCCCGGAAGGGACAGCAGCGATTGGGCCTTCTTACAACCTTTCTTCATGAGACGATTACCGGAAACCGGATTGTTAAGGCATTTAACATGGAAGAGTATGAAAAACGGCGTTTCACCGCAGAGAATGACCGGTTATTCAAAACATTCGTTAAAAGGATTAGAATAAGAGCGCTCAATTCCCCTCTGATGGAATTGCTCGGAGCTATCGCGGCAGCAATCATCCTCCTGATAGGGGGGTACATGATCACCCGAGGGGAGATAACCCCGGGTGCTTTTGCGTCCTTTTTGGTCTCCGTTTTCTTGTGTTACCGTCCAATCCGGGATTTAAGCAAGATCAACCTTGAGATCCAAGAAGGGCTGGCAGGGGCAAGCAGGGTTTTTGAACTCCTCGATACCACCGCCGATGTGAAAGATGCAAAGGAAGCAGTGCCACTCCTTCCGATCACACAGGGAATAGATTTTCAAAGAGTCACTTTCAAATACGAAGATGAGGTTGTGCTTAAAAACATATCCCTCCATGTAAAAGTAGGAGAGGCAGTCGCTTTGGTGGGAATGAGCGGAGCAGGAAAAACTTCTTTAGTAAACCTTTTGCCACGTTTTTATGATGTGGAACAGGGAACGATCCTTATCGACGGTTGTGATATTCGAAACGTCACTTTGAAATCCCTCCGGGACCAGATCGGTTTGGTCACGCAACAGACCATCCTCTTTAATGATACGGCTCGAAATAATATCGCCTACGGAAATCTGAAATGTTCAGAACAAGAGATCATCCAAGCCGCCAAGGCAGCCAGCGCCCATGACTTCATCCAGAGATTGCCCCAAGGGTACGATACGAACATCGGTGAGCAGGGCGTTAAGCTCTCCGGAGGGGAGCGTCAGCGCATCTCCATCGCGAGAGCCCTCCTGAAGAACGCTCCTATTCTGATTTTGGACGAAGCCACCTCTTCTCTGGATTCCGATTCCGAAATAGAAGTCCAAAAGGCATTGGAAGAGCTGATGAGAGGGAGAACGGTCTTCGTCATCGCCCATCGACTCTCAACCATCCGGAACGCCCACCGCATCGTCGTTCTTTCCGAAGGTCGGATTGTGGAACAAGGAACGCATGAGGAATTGATGCTCTCCAACGGCGAATATCGCCGTCTCTACGACCTTCAGTTCAAAGACGATGGAACGAGAATTCAAACCGTGTCCAAAACACAGAAGGTCTACTAATAACATCAAAAGTTAATGCCAAATGAAATTTAAGAGTCCAAATGTCAAAACTCAAGAGGAAAAAACTTCAGGATTTGAAATTTGACATTAATTTGAACTTTGACCGGAACGTGCCCCGTCCCGCCAAAGCGGGATAGGCGGGGTCAGGTCGATTAGACCCGACCACGGGGGGCACAATATGAACGAAATTTCCTTTCCGGGAAGCCCCGCCTGTGGGCGGGGAGCTTCACATTTGAAATTTCCTTTCTGCCTAAGATGGTTCTTAAAACTCTAAAGAAGAGGTTGGTGGCCTGGTGGGGACCCTGGTGCGCCTACTGGATCATCAAGATTTGGGCCCGGACGATGCAGTTTGAAGTGATCCATCCGGAGATCCCGAGACGGTTCTGGGAGAAAGGGGTTCCCGCCATCGGGGCCTTCTGGCATGGAAGGCTATTCATGATGCCCCTCGTCTACAAAGGAAGAAAGTTGAGTTTTCTCGTTTCTCCGCATCGGGATGGCCAAGTAGTGGGAAAGGCCCTAACACGGTTCGGTTTCCATCCCATCCTGGGCTCGACCAGGCGAAAGGGTTTCTCTGGTTTCAAACAGATGGTCAAGGCTCAGGGGTCCGATATCGCCATTGTCCCGGACGGGCCGAGGGGACCTCGTTACCAAGTCCAGATTGGGGTGATCGAGTTGGCCAGACTGACTGGGAGAGCTATCATTCCATTAACCTTCAGCGCCTCAAGAAGGAAGATCTTCAAGACCTGGGATCATTTCCTCCTCCCCTATCCTTTCTCCAAAGGCGTATTCATCTGGGGAGAACCGGTTGAGGTGGATCAAAATGGGGATCGGGCCCATCTCGAGGAGAAAAGAATTCTCCTGGAAAATCGTCTTAATGAGCTGACGGAGAAGGCAGACCACTTTTTTGATAAAGGCAATGCCAAATGCTAAATTTCAAATGTCAAATGAATGTTAAAGCTCAAAACAAGATTCTGAGACGAGTTCAGGATGACATTTTGATCATGCCGAAGTGGTCTCGGCACCGCATTTGGGCTTGGAATTGACTTGACATTGATTCACCTTCGGCTCATCGCTTCGCGCGAACTTTGCCACTAATTATTTTAATCTCTCGATGGTTCGATGATCTACTACCTTTATAATATTCTTCTCACCATTTTGCTCCTCCTCTCTGCTCCCTACTTTCTTCTGCGGAGCCTGATCTCCACGCGGTTCCGGAGGGCATTGCTTCAACGATTGGGGTTTTTTCAAAGCCCATCTTTCAAAAGACCGATTTGGGTCCATGCGGCATCGGTCGGAGAGGTAATCTGTTCAATTCCTCTTCTGAAAAAGATCAAAAAAGAACTTCCCCATGCCGAGATCGTTCTAACCACGATGACCTCCACCGGGAACGAGACCGCCAAATGCCACCTCTCTGAAGCGAATCAAATCCTTTTTGTGCCGGTCGACCATCCCTTCATCATCCGCAGAACTGTCAAGAAAATCCAACCCAGCCTCCTTCTCATCGCTGAGACGGAGTTCTGGCCCAACCTGCTCCGTTCCTGCGGAAAAAGGGGGATTCCGATCATTCTCTTCAACGGAAGGGTCTCCGAAAAGTCATTCCGGCGCTACCTCCTCTTCAAATTCTTTTTCAAAGAATGTCTGAAATACATCTCCCTCTTCCTGATGCAGACGGAAGAAGACCAGGAGCGAGTCGTCGAGATGGGGGTGGAAAGTCAAAAGACAAAGGTGGAGGGAAACTTGAAATTCGATCAGGCCTTGCCATCCTTCCCTCAGAAGGCCACGGATGGAATAGCCGAAGTCTTCGGGTTCCGTGGGCAGGAGAAGATCCTCATCGCAGGGTCTACTCATCCCGGAGAGGAGGAGATCCTGGTCAGCCTTTACAAAGAATTGAAGAGGATAGAGCCCCATCTTGTCCTGATTCTTGCCCCGCGACACCTCGAACGTATTGAGGAGGTGGAGAAACTCCTGAAAAAAGAGGCGATATCCTGGCTGAGGAAAACTTCCCTCCCGAGGGGTCCAGGACGGTCCGATCAAGAGAGCCCTGAAGTGCTTCTCCTCGACACGATGGGGGAGCTAATGGCCATCTACAGTCTTGGGACTTTGGTTTTTGTCGGTGGAAGCCTTGTCCGAATAGGCGGTCACAACCCACTCGAGCCTTTGTTTTTCAGAAAGTGTGTCCTCTTCGGTCCTTATATGTTCCATTTCTTGGAAATCTCCGGCCGCTTGATTGAGACAGGAGGGGCGATCCAGGTTTCTGGAAAAAAAGAACTCTTTTCTCAATTGAAACGCCTCCTTATTGATGAAACAGCACGCAAAGAGACAGGGGAGAAAGGCTATCAATTTCTTCAAAAACATCGGGGGGCGACAGAAAGAATGTTCGAGGAAATTCGACCCTTCCTTTCTCGTGGAAGTTAAGAGTTCGGAGCATTAGAAACAATTTCTCCGAACACCGAACTAACTACTCCGAACTATCTTTTGGGTAATATGCGTCGCATCGACCAATTCCTTTATCAAAAAGAGAAGTCCTTTAGGAAACGAGCGCTTCTTTTCCCCCTTTATCTCCTTTCCCTCCCTTACGGAGGGGTTGTTCGAACAAGATCTCTTCTCTATTCGCTACGATGGTTGAAAACAAAAAGTCTTTCATGCCCCGTCATCAGCGTCGGGAACATCACGGTGGGCGGAACAGGTAAGACCCCTTTGGTGATGGCACTCGCAAAAAGGTTGACGGCCAAGGGAATTCCCGTAGCCATTCTCAGCAGAGGGTATAAAAGAACGAAGACCCCTGAACCTGTAGTGAGCGATGGCAAGATGATCCTTCTTTCACCCGAAGAGTCAGGGGACGAGCCCTTCCTGATGGCCAAGGCTTGTAAGGGTATCCCTGTCCTGGTTGGGAAAGATCGATTCTTAAACGGTGCGATCGCTCTTGAACGATTTGGCGTGAAAGGCCTGTTGCTGGACGATGGCTACCAGTATCTTCCCCTCCATCGAGATATCAATATCTTGCTCGTCGACTCTCGGATCGGCTTTGGAGACGGTCACCTTCTGCCGAGAGGAATTCTGAGGGAACCCTTATCGCACCTTTGTAGGGCGAATCTCTTCTTGCTTACTAAAGCGGAAGACTCTGAGACCTATCAGCCTTTGGAGAAAAAAATTCATGAGATATGTCCCAGGACACGGGTCTTTCATAGCGATTACGAACCGGTGGATCTAACGGGACCCGAGGAGGAGCAAGAAGAACTCGATACTTTTGAGGGAAGAAACGTACTCGCTCTTTCCGGAGTCGCCGACCCCAACTCCTTTTCTTCCCTGTTGAGGAAATGTGGAATGAAAGTGGTTAGTGAAGCGATCTTTCCGGATCACCACGTTTATACGGCCAAAGATTTATCTTCCGTAGAAGAGAAAGGTGAAAGAGTCGATTGCATTGTCACAACGGAGAAGGATATGGTAAAATTAAAAAAATTGAAATTTAGTCGTCTCCCTATTCGGGCCCTTCGCATCGAAATGAAAATCCGGGAGGAGGAAGAGTTCTTTAAGAGGATGACGGAAATTTTTTGAAAATCCCCTCTGCCCCCCTTTGTTAAAGGGAGGTCGGGGGATCGAGAGGAGATTCAAAAGGATGAGGGAGATTGTCAAGATATTCGATACGACGTTACGCGACGGGGAGCAATCCCCCGGAGCGACGATGAATGTGGCGGAAAAGGTAAGGATCGCCCAACAATTGGAGAAATTAGGCGTTGATATCATTGAGGCCGGTTTTCCCATTTCATCGCAAGGAGACTTCGATGCAGTCAAGGCGATTTCCAGAGTGGTCACGCATTCGCAGGTAGCGGCTCTGGCCAGGGCGAATCCTCAAGACATTGACCGGGCCTGGGAGGCGGTCAAAGGGGCTGAATTTCCCCTCCTCCATACATTCATCTCCACCTCTGACATCCATCTCAGGCACCAGCTGAAGATGACCAAGGAAGAGGTCATCCGGGTGGCTACCCAATCTGTGGCGAGGGCAAAGCGGTTTACCCCGAATGTCGAATTCTCAGCAATGGACGCGACCCGAAGCGATGTGAGGTTTCTCGCGGCGGTGATTGAAGCGGCCATCCGATCCGGGGCCGTTACGATCAATATTCCCGATACGGTGGGCTATGCCATTCCCTCTGAGTTTGGAAAATTGATTCGGACCCTCCGGCAAACGGTAAAAGGGATAGAAAAGGTCACGCTCAGCGTCCATTGTCACAACGATCTCGGCCTGGCCGTTGCCAATTCCCTCGTTGCGATCCAGAACGGTGTCAGGCAGGTGGAGTGCACGATCAACGGCATCGGCGAGAGGGCAGGAAATACCTCTCTCGAAGAAGTGGTGATGGCGATCCGGACCCGAAAAGATCTGTTCCCCTTCTATACGCAGGTCATTCCCAAGCATATCTTTGCCACCAGCCGTTTGGTTTCAAAGATCACCGGTATGGTTGTTCAGCCCAACAAAGCCGTCGTCGGTTCGAATGCCTTCGCCCATGAGTCCGGAATTCATCAGGATGGTGTCCTCAAGAAAAAACAGACGTATGAGATTATGACACCCGAATCCGTGGGAATCCCCAAATCCTCCCTCGTCCTGGGGAAACTCTCCGGGCGTCACGCCTTTAAAGATAGGTTGAAGGATCTGGGGATCCGGCTTTCAGAGAAGGATTTTCAACTGGCCTTCACCCGATTCAAGGAGCTGGCAGACAAGAAGCGCGAGATCTACGATGAGGACCTTGAGTCGATCGTCGTGGAAGAGATCCTCCGGATGCCCCATCGTTTCAAACTTATTTATCTGAATGTCATCGCCGGAAATATCACCATTCCGACCGCCACAGTTAAGATGGAGGTAGACGGAAAACTGATCCAGGAGGCGGGATTTGGCGATGGGCCGGTGGACGCCGTCTTCAAGACGATCAAAAAGATCACGCGCACAAAGTCAAAACTGCTTCAGTTCGCCATCAACGCCATCACGGGTGGGACAGAGGCTCAGGGAGAAGTGACCGTGAGGCTGGAGGAGAAGGGCCAAACCGTGATCGGCCAGGGTGCAGATACCGACGTGATTGTAGCCAGTGCCAAAGCTTACATCAATGCTCTAAACAAGATTGAATTCAAGAAACAGAAGTTAGTAGGACTGCTGTAATGGCCGAAACTCGTCCGATGACGATTACAGAAAAGATACTGGCCTCCCATGCCGGGAAAAAAGAGGTCTTTCCTGGCGATCTGGTCGATGCTCGAGTCGATTTGGCCCTCGGCAATGACATCACCGCGCCCCTTGCCATTCAGGCTTTTAAGGAAATGGGCGCCAAAAAAGTGTTCCATCGGGACCGTGTTGTCCTGGTCCCTGATCACTTTGCGCCTGCCAAGGACATTCTCTCTGCCGAACAATGCAAAGTTCTCAGGAATTTTGCAAAGGCCCATCGCCTCACGAATTATTTTGAGATTGGAGAGATGGGGATAGAGCATGCTCTTCTCCCAGAGAAAGGACTAGTCCTGCCAGGAGATGTGGTGATCGGCGCCGACAGTCACACCTGTACCTACGGTGGCCTCGGGGCCTTTTCAACCGGCGTGGGCAGTACAGACCTTGCGGCCGTGATGGCGACAGGGAGGCTTTGGTTTAAAGTTCCAGAGAGTATCAAGTTCATTTTCTACGGAAAGCTCAACCCCTGGGTTTCTGGAAAGGATCTCATTCTCTTCATTATCGGGCAAATCGGCGTCGACGGAGCGCTCTATCAGGCAATGGAATTCACCGGAGAAACAATTAGGACATTGCCCATGGAAGGCCGATTCACCATGGCGAATATGGCAATTGAAGCTGGCGGGAAAAGCGGCATTTTTGATCCCGATCAAATTACTCTCCACTACATCAAGAAGAGGGCGACGAGGCCTTATAAGCTCTACCATAGTGACCTGGAAGCGCAGTATAAGGATGTGAAGGAATATGATGTCTCAAAGATCTATCCACAAGTCTCTCTTCCTCACATTCCTTCGAACGCCAGGGATGTGAGGGAGGTTGGAAAGATTGAAATCGACCAGGTGGTCATCGGCTCCTGCACCAACGGTCGTCTTGAAGACCTCCGCGTGGCAGCCAGGATTTTAAAGGGGAAAAAAATTGCTCCTTCGCTGAGGGTAATTATCATCCCCGCTACTCAGGAGATTTACCGTCAGGCTTTGAAGGAAGGACTGTTTGAGATATTTCTTTCAGCCGGGGCAGTGATCAGTCCGCCCACGTGTGGTCCTTGTCTCGGGGGCTATATGGGTGTTTTAGCGGAAGGAGAGAGGTCACTGGCCACGACGAACCGCAATTTTCGGGGAAGAATGGGTCATGCTCAGAGTGAGGTCTATCTGGCAAGCCCTGCAGTGGCCGCCGCCAGCGCTATCAAAGGGAGAATCTGCCATCCGGAAGAAGTAATGAAGAAATAAATACCACTAATTCCCCTCCCCCTTGATGGGGGAGGGTTAGCCTGCCTGCC
>JAPVTA010000019.1:0-9457 GCA_047519465.1 Thermodesulfobacteriota bacterium
AACCAGGCTTTGAAGGTTGCCGGCCGTTTCATCTCGGGAGAACTGAACCACAAGGCCCGCCTCACCAAGAATAAGAAGGACAAGCTTCCGGGGCCGGAAGAGAAGGCGGGGATCATCGCTTTTGCAAAGGGAATGGCTGCCAAACAAGCCAAGGGGTACATCGCTCCGTTTAAGGCGATTGAAGCCATGGAGCGGGGACTCACGGATAATTTCGAAGCCGACCTAAGAATCGAAGCGGAACTTTTTGCCGATTGTGCCGTCTCGGACGTAGCCAAGAACCTCATCGGTATCTTCCTGAATACCCGGGCGGCGGGAAGGCTGCCCCGTATCGAAAAGATTGAGCCAAAGAAAATCAAGAAAGCGGGCATGCTCGGCGGCGGCGTGATGGGGTCGGGGATTGTCAACCTGCTTTTGAACAACGGGTTTGATGCCGTTCTCTGGGACATCAACGATGAGGCCATTCGGAAGGGCCTGGAGGCCGTTCGTAAAACCTTTGCCTACCCCATCAAAAAGGGAAAGATGACTCAAGAGGGGCTGGACAAACTGATAAACGAGCGCCTCGTCACCACCACCTCACTGGAAACTCTGAAGGACGTAGATCTAGTGATCGAAGCCGTTTTGGAGGATATGAAAATCAAGCAGGATATCTGGAAGCGCCTCGAGGGGATCTGCCGGCCGGATGTGCTCTTCGGAACCAATACCTCGGCACTGCCTATCACGGAGATCGCCTCTGTCCTTTCGGACGCCGGCCGCATGATCGGACTCCACTTTTTCAACCCCGCGGAGCGGATGCAACTGCTGGAGATCATCTGCGGCAAGAAGACCTCAGATCAAACCCTCTCTACAAGCGTGGCCTTTGGCCGGGCCATTCGCAAGGTCCCCATCGTGGTGAACGATGGGCCTGGGTTCTATGTCTCCAGACAGCTCGGGGCGCTCATGGGAGAATCTACGTTCATGATTTCGGAGGGGGTTGAACTGGCCAAGATAGAAGAGGCCGTCGTAGATTTCGGACTCCCCATGGGTCCTGCCACCCTGAACGACCTCACGGGAATCGACATCAGTTATCATGTGGGAAAGAACTTTGAAAAGGCCTTCGGAGAACGATTGAAGATGTCTCTCCTTTTTGAACGTATTTACCAAACAGGATGCTACGGCCGAAAAACTGGCTCCGGATGGTACGACTACAGTGGAGAAAAACCTGTACCGAATCCAAAGGTGATGGAAGTTATCCAGAATGATCTGAAAGAAAAAGGGGTGAAGCCAAAATCCATGACGCCTAAGGAAATTATGGACCGTATGATGGCTCGAGCCGTCAACGAAGCGGCCTACATAATTCAGGATGGGATCTGCGACCGGCCTCAGGATATGGACCTGGCGATGATTTATGGGACGGGATTTCCTCCGTACCGAGGTGGGATTCTCCGCTATGCTGACGCTTGGGGAGTTGGTAATGTGTATCAGCACCTATTAAAACTTGAGAAAGAGCTCGGGGTGAGATTGAAGCCCTGCAGCCTTCTCAAAGAAATGGCGGACAAAGGGAAAACGTTTTATAAGGTATAAACAAAAGTTCAAGGACGAAATGTGACGGTCACTCGTAAGTGTCTATGCATTTCTCTTGAGGAACTTATTCAGACAAGAAAGGAGGAGGAAGATGGCGAGGGTATACAGTTCAGTAAAAGAGATTTTTGCGGGGATGGCCGGAGTCTTCAACCCCAAGGCAGCCGCCGGGCTGAATGCAGTGATCCAGTATAACATCGAGGGTGCGGACGGCGGAGACTGGTATGTGGTCATCAAAGATCAGACCTGCACCGTTTCCGAGGGAGTGCATTCCAGCCCGACCCTGACGATGAAAATGGCAGATAAGGACTGGATTGCCATGTGCAACGGCCAACTCAATGGCATGACTGCCTTCATGACGGGCAAGCTCAAGACCTCGGGGGACATTATGCTGGCCCAGCGCCTGACAACGCTTTTCCCAGCCAGCTAAGCCTCTTTGTGGTCCAAAAAAAAGAAGAGTAAGATAAGGAGCCTGGCTCTGTGTGGCCCACCGGGCCGGATATCCTGGACGTATAGGCCTGTCTATCACAATTGTAGCCAGTCGTGACCGGAGCGTGCGCCGTTCATGCTAAAATGGGGTGGAGTGAGGAGGCGATGGATATCCTAACCCGCAGAGTCCCGGAAAATGTCGAGGCTAAATAAGGCTATTCAATTTTAAAGCATAGAACTGACGAGGATTCTCTGAATCTGATTTGTGCCCTCGTAAATCTGAAGGGCTTTTACATCCCTTAAGTATTTCTCTAACGGCCATTTGCGGGTATATCCTTGTCCGCCAAGAATCTGAATGGCGTTACTGCAAACCCTTTCTGCCATCTCTGTTGAAAATATCTTGCACATGGAGGAGGCTATCGTCGAATCCATTCCCTGATCGATCAACCAACAGGCTCGCCAGGTTAGAAGTCTTGCTGCGTCAATCTCTGTAGCCATATCGGATAACATGAAGGAAATGGCCTGGTTCTCGATAATCGGACGGCCATACTGTTTGCGCTCACGGGCATAGGCGAGGGCCACCTCGAAAGCCGACCTCGCTACCCCGACAGCAGCGGCTCCCATGCATGGCCTTGACATATCCAGGGTCTGCATGGCTATCAGAAATCCAGTATTTTCAGCACCGAGCAAGTTCTCCGTGGGGACTTCGACGTTATTGAAGATTAACTCGCCGGTTTGCGAAGCCCGTAGTCCCATCGTTTCCTCTATCGCACCGAGTGTCAGACCTTTGGCATCGCCATCCACCACGAAGGCATTGAGACCACCGTCACGCTTCCGAGGATCGGTCGTAGCGAAGACGATGTAGAAGCTCGCCAGACCCGCATTGGTGATGAATGCTTTGGTCCCGTTGAGAATATAATGATCTCCTTTTCTGGTTGCCAGAGTTCGGATACCGGCCATATCCGAACCCGCCTCGGGTTCCGTGACCGCCAGCCCCGCGAGTGTAGCATTCTCGCCGCAGACCAGGGGAAGATAGCGCTTTTTCTGATCTTCGTTTCCGACGAGAGCAAGACAAGTGGTTGCTAGCCAGGTACCGCCGGCTGGTCCGCTTATCCCCAGGCACGCCGCGCCCAATTCTTCGGTGACAACAGCCACGGTGAGATGGTCGACTCCGAGCCCGCCGTACTCCTTAGGAACATCCAATCCCAGCAGATTAGCCCTTGCAAATCTTCGGACGATTCCCCAGTCGAACGTTTTTCCCTGGCGTCTGTCGAGCTCGGCCGCATAGGGCTTCATCTCTTTTTCAGCAAAAGCTTTCGCCATTTCTTGGTAGCGCAATTGCTCTTCATTGAGGTCGAATCCGATCATCGCAGACGATCCCTCCTCCACTTGACGTATTCAAGGAGATATTGCCTCTCCTCCGTAGGCAATTCGGATAACAACTTGATGATTTCGGACATTATTTCATCCAAGGGCTCCCCCTGCTCTTCATTTGCCGACACGGCGGATTCTTCGAGAAAATAACTTAGGGGTTTATTGAGTTCCTTTGCTATCTGTTCGATGTTGGCAAGATAAAGACGCCTCTTTCCCAATTCATAATTGGAAAGAGCGGCCTGCGTATACCCAAGTCGGGAGGCCAATTCCTCTTGAGATAGGCCTGCCTCCTCCCTTGCCTTCTGAATTTTCTTGCCAATATCTTTATAAATCATAGTTCTTCAATCTATCGGAAAGAATAACAATTAGTTGTTAATAGCATACTTCTCTGAATTTTACAACATTTTGTCTTGACAAATATTACAAATCGTTGTATAGATCGTATGCACAACAATTTGTTTTGTAATTGGACGACAAAAGGACTTTGGGAAGGGCAATTTTGAACGACGACAAGGAGGGAAATCTGGAGGACGGAATCATGAGCGGATTCAATGATAATTTCAGAAGAAAGAGAATAGGGTGGCTCTGTTCTTACGTTCCGGAGGAACTAATCATTGCGGCAGGACTAGAACCCGTGAGGATTCAAGGGCAGGTGAAAATGGTCAAGGAGGCTGATTCATATATATCTCTTAATACCTGTCCATACCTGAAAAACATTCTGGATTCTGGTCTGCAAAGCAAATTCAAGAACATGGAAGGGATCATCTTTACCAGCTCATGCGATGGGATGCGCCGCTTGTATGATATATGGACTCATCATGTTCCGACTCCTCTCTCATTTATGCTGGAGATTCCTAAGAACAAGGATGAAAAAGCAATACAGTACTTTTCAGAGCAGCTTTATGGCCTTAAGACAAAACTCGAGAAAGCTTTTGAAGTCAATATAACGGACAACAGTTTGGGAAAAGCAATTGCCCTTATGAATGAACATAGGAAAATGATTACAAAGCTTTTTGAAAAGCAAAAAGAGTTACCATCCCCTCATAAAGGGAGCGAACTTTTAGCCTTATGTTTGGAAGAGATGACTCTTCCAAAACATGGGGCAGCTGAGAAGATCAATAAATTTTTAAAGCAGGTGGAAACTCCTAAGTCCTTGGGAGATAAGTCTCCACGCATCTTAGTGATAGGAAGTGTGATTGACAAATTGAACCTGTTTCAAATGGTGGAAGCTGCTGGGGCATCGGTCGTCGCTTTTGACACCTGTGTAGGGCTGAGACATTACTCTGGTGCTGTTGAAGAAGGCCAGGATCTCATTGAAAGTATCGCTCGGAGATACTTGCTCAAGCCTTCATGCCCTCGGATGCCAGGGTTTAATGAGAGAATGGAGCGTGTGGAGGAGCTCATTCGGGATTATTTAGTTGATGGGATTATATATAGCTCCATGAAGTTCTGTGATTATGGAATGTTTGAGTTACCCGTAATTGAAAGAAGGCTACAAAGTCGCCAGTTTCCGTTTTTGTTTCTTGAGAATGATTACGTTTGGGGGGATGAAGGACGCTTGAAGACGAGAGTAGAAGCCTTTGTGGAAATGATAAAAGGTGATTTGAGTTGAACCATCAACGATAGACTCTTTCAAACGAAGAGGGAGGGGAAAATGAAAAGCAGTTTTCAAACGATGCAGGCATTCTTGGAAATGAGATTAGCGCAAAGGTCGAGTGGTTGGGACATGTTTTCAAAAGAAATGATATCCACATTCCTGCATGCATTTGATGAGGGTTCGAAGGTCGTATGGGTGTCGTGCTATACTTTCCCGATGGAACTCCTATGGGCATTTGACGTCATCCCCTTTGATTTTGAAATTGCCTGCAACCTTCTTCCCTCAGCTGTTGGCGGGAATGGATCATCGATCATGGTCAGTGCTGAAAAGGAGGGATATTCGAGGGACATCTGTTCCTTTTACAGATTGGTGTTGGGGGCACACCTTCAAGGGATGCTGCCGAAAGGAGATCTTTTTCTGACTTCGAGTAATTATTGCAATGGAAAAGCAAAAACGAACGAAATCCTTGCAAGCTTTCAAGGGAAGGAAAGTATCCTCTTTGACGTGCCTAACGAAATCAGTAACTCGTCCATAAAATATGTAACTTCCCAGTTGAAAGATATTGCAGCCAGGCTAGAGAGTCTAACTGAGAAAAAGTTGGATCTAGATAGACTGAGGGATGCGATCCGATGGTCCAATCGGGCAAGGTCGTCCTATCTGGAAGTAAATCAATTGATGAAGACAAAGCCGTGTCCTTGGGACGGGTATAAAGCTTGTTTGCTGGGGATCAGTGGCTGCCTGTTTTGGGGTTCTCCAGTCCGAGACGAAGTCAATCAGATGCTCATCCGTGAGATGAAGGAAAGGATCGATAGTGGAAAAGTATTTCCTGAAAGCTACAGAATTCTCTGGTTCCCTTGGGTGCCAGTCCAGCAGACGAATATCTTCACAACGCTGAAAAAAAACAAAATGAATGTGGTTATGGTAGAAGCGGCCAGGGTGTATTGGTCGGAGGTTGACGAAAGCAATCCTTTTGAAGGACTTGCCCTTAAAGCTCTCCAAGATCCCTATCTGGGTAAAGTAGATAAAAGGGTGGAGGCGATCCTTGAGCTTGCGAAGCAATATGATGTTGACGGAGTGATTCATTTCTCAACGCCAGCCTGTCGTCATGAGAACGGTTCAACTCGTCTTATCAGAGATGCTCTGAGAGATGAGGGGATAGCTTTCCTGAATTTAGATGGAGACATGACCGATGAACGGAACTATTTTCCCGAGCAAACCAATGCGAAGCTGTCATCTTTTCTTGAGGTTCTCAGAAAGTAGGAAAGTCATCTAAATGGAAATAACAGGAGGTATTTATGGTATTTCAAAATATACGCACTGAGCTAATTGCAGAAAAAGTCGCTCTTCTTACTCTCAATCGTCCTGAAAAAAAGAATGCCCTTTCCGTTGCAATGCGCTATGAAATATCGTCTTGTTTAAAAGACTGGCGTGATTCGCCGGACGTGGGTGTCGTCATTATTAATGGAGCTGGCGGAACATTTTCTGCTGGTTTTGACCTGAAAGAGTTTGGACAAACAAAACTCTTTGAAGAACTGTATAAGTCATCTTCACAGTATCATCGGGATGTATGGTATTTCCCTAAACCAATCATCGTTGCAGCTCAAAATCATTGTTTTGGCGGTGGTTTCGATCTGGCAACGCTCTCTGACATTCGAATATGCTCAGACAATACACTTTTTGGCCATCCAGAAATAAAATTTGGAGCACCCACATTATTCACACCGTTACGATGGATTATTGGGAATGGGATGGCCCGTGATCTATGTTTAACCGGAAGAACAATCGGATCTCAAGAGGCTTATCGACTTGGGTTAGTCAGTGAAATTGTTAAAGACGATATTTTACTCGAGCGTGCAAGTCAGATAGCCAAAACTCTTTTAGAAGCGCCAATGGCGACATTAATGACGGTGAAAAAATATATGATTAAGGATACAGGCCTTGGTTTTGAGGAGTCATTTATTAATGAGCATGACATTCCGTTCCAATCATTGCTCAGTATTAAATAAAGTCATTTTCATAATCTGCCTTGGCCATACGCGGCTCCGGCAGCCCTCTCGGTGGGCCGCGGTGCTGCAAATAACAAAGCATAGCCACTGCATTTTAATAAGAAAACCAATTTAAAGGAGGTAAGAAATGAAGATATCAGAGGATGTATGGAAGTTATACCAAGAGCGTTTAGGCTATACCGATGACGAGATGAGGAAATTCAGGCAAAATCCAAGAAATGAAGATGTCATTACCAAGGCACCCGCATTAATGAATAAGACGATTGTGGTAGAAGTCGTGGATTCGCATGGATGCAATAGTCAACATAAGGTGGGCGATAAATTCTATTTCGATGGGTCAGGCAATCTTTTAACCAAGCTTTGCCCCAAAAGAGTCTGTTTCGGGGCATTGAGTTCAATGCCGCCGTTGATTTCGATGGCACATGAACTCTTTTATGCCGGTGTTGACCCGAACGAGATGCGATTTAAGAGGGTAGGCTGCTTCGATGTGGGGTTGCAATGTGGGGGATGGGGGCGTGTTGTTATGCAGATCAGGGTAGAAGAACGCAAGAAGACGAACGAGTGAAAGAATATGAGTTCCATGCCCAATGGCAGATATTCAGCGATCAATGACAATGGTCACACTTTGTGAACTTTTGTGGTCTAAAGACTTGGATTGAACCTAGAAGAGATAGACGGAAGGGAGGGAAATTGCCATGAAGAAAGAGGAAGAGATATTCATAAAATACGTACAGGCTGATTTTTGTCAGAGAGTGTATATGTTCCTGCAGTTCCCTGACCTACGGGATGCTTTTCAGGAGATTGAACGCAGCAAACTTCGCTGCCCAAACGGCTTCTCGTATCCGACTGTACAGGACAGCAAAGAAAAATGTTTTCGCAATCAATGGTGAACCGCGAGCAAAGGATCTTTTTGCAGAGACGACCAGCGAGGTTGAAATGAGGTCTAAAAACGCATGGGAAGGATCTAGAATATGAAGTTGCCTGAAAAAGATGAGTTGAAGGAGCTTCTCATCAAAGGCTGGATGACCCACGATGGCATGTGGTTTTACCACTGCCTGCAGGAATGCGGGATTGAGAGGACGAATCGGATCAACAAGGCTGCGATCAGGGCCATGTCAGCGATAGAGATCAAACGCATCCAAAAGGCCGTGGCCGCGGGGAAACTTGAGACGTTTGATGAATTCAAACGTTTTTTTGAAATAACCATGCAGATCGTAAAAGGCGAATTTATGGAATTCACGTATCGCATGCCTTCAAGAAATAGGATGCATAGTGAATGGCTGGGATCATGCTTCGCTTATGAGGGGGTGAAAGCGCTGGGAGTCATCGACCGGTACGAATGCGGCATCATGCTGCGGATCGAAACATGGCTCGACGCCTTGGGCATTCAATATGAAGTCAAACCAAAAATAACAGGATGTATGATGCACACCGACGGCAAATGCTATCGGGATTATGGGTTTTTCTTTGATAAATAAAACAACCGTTGAACTTGAGGTGATATCATGAAAAGACTAACGGAACGGATTGGAAAAACCGTGAAAGGGCGGATCGCAGAGGCAAAACTAAGTTCTTTAGAGGAAGATACCCAAAAATACATACTAAGGGAGTTTGGAGAAATGGGAGACCTCCCACCTCTGGAGAGATCTTGGAAGGATTGAGACTGGCGTCTCTAGGCATAGTCAACCAGACTATCGAGAAACTTCAAAAGGCGGATATTCTATCAACTTCTTCTGCTCCAAAGGACATCTGAAAGAATGGGGGGAGAAAAATCCTGAATGTGGAAATGGCGAGATTTATTCGCTTAACGAAGCTTTGGAGCATGGCAAAACCATATTTGGAGATTTGCTAAAATAATGGGACGAGGCCAAAGGAAATTGACAAGACGTTCCTAGGGCGTATAACATCGGATAAAGGTAAATCTTTGATCTCCTCAAATTGCCGTTGGCAACTTCTTTTACCCGCAAAACGTTGTACGCAATTTGACAAGATTAATTTAGGACAGAGTAATGAAATTTCATAAGAGGACGTATATCTTATGAAAGAACTGATAATTGCATTATCTGTAGTTAATGTCCTGTTTGTTTTTATGCACGAATTTGATGCTTGCTATCGGGAAGAATGGAGAATGTTTAAATTCTTAAGAAAGATTAAGGAGGAAAAGCAATATCTTATATTCCTATATATTCATATACCTTTGACATTCTTTTTAGTCTATTATTTATGGACTGTAATCAAATTTAATAATTTCACTTTGTGGATAATTTGGAACGCATTTTTGGTTTTTCATTTGATCATTCACCTGATTGCAACAAAATGGAAATCAAATGTTTTTCATAATATTCATTCATTTATATTTATTGGAGGTGCCGGGATATCGGGCCTCATAAGTTTACTTCTTTTCAATTTTTACTAATGTCAAGCCGCGTACAGCGGGGTGTTGGCGGCTTCAGCGCTTTCGCGCCTGAGCCCCTATTGCCTTCGTTTCTCTAGG
>JAPVTA010000020.1:0-21499 GCA_047519465.1 Thermodesulfobacteriota bacterium
AGTTCGAGGGTGGTGACACAGTTCATCGCGGAACTGCTGATGAAAAGGCCCCTCTCCCTGGTGGACGGCGGCCATCAAAAGCGATGTTTTACGCATGTGGACGACGGAATCGGCGCCCTGATGAAAATCCTGGAAAACAAGGATGGTCGCTGCGGGAACCAGATCATCAATATCGGCAACCCCGACAATGAATGTTCCGTGAGGGAACTTGCCCATCTGTTGAAACGAATCTTTATGGGCCATCCCAAGCACAAGGACGATAAGGTGTTTTCCGAAATTGTTGAGACCTCTTCAGACGTCTATTATGGCAAAGGCTACCAGGACATCTACACCCGAAAACCCAACATCGAAAAAGCCAAAGCGCTTCTCGGATGGACACCGAGGATCGGGCTTGAAGAATCGCTCAAAAACACGCTCGATGCTTTCTTAGAAGAGAATGAAGGCCTTGTCGGGGGCAACGAATAGAAAAAACATCCTGGGCCTTAAGATCGACGTCGACACTTATATCGGCATGAAGCAAGGTGTGCCCCGCCTCCTCTCCATCTTAAGCCGTTTTGGAATCCAAGCCACGTTTTATCTCAGTATGGGACCCGATGCCTCAGGAAGGGCCATCCTTCAACTGGTAAAAAACCCGCGCTTTCTTAAGAAAATGTTAAGGACGAACGCAGGTCGTCTCTATGGGATGAAGACCGCTTTGTATGGTACGCTCCTTCCCTCACCCTTGATTGCCCTTTCCTTTCCGGACCTCGTTGAGCAGATCCTTTCAGCAGGGCACGAAGTGGAGTTTCATGCTTGGGATCACAGGCGATGGCAGGATGAACTCCATAGACGATCTTCTGAATGGATTGAAGATTGGTTTGAGAAGGGCGTCAGCGCTTATAGGAAAATGGTTCGACAGGAACCTTCCTCTTTTGGAGCGCCCGCTTGGCTGATCGACGACAGGGTGCTGGAGGTACTGCAAAGGTACTCCTTTCGATATCTGAGTTGCACGCGGGCGAAGGAACCTTTTATTCATGAAATATCGGGTCTGATGGAAATTCCTTCGGATCTTCCTTGCTTGGAAGAAGTTGGTGTCCCTCGGGGTGTTCCAACGATTCTTCAAATTCTAAAGGACGGTGGAATTCACGTCCTCCCTGTGCATGCCGAGGTGGAAGGCGGAGCCTGGAGCAGATATTTTGTGGAGATCTGTGAAACCATTCGTGGCATGGATTTGGAGATTTTGCCCCTCTCGAAAATCAGAGAGCTCCTCGTGTCTGCAAACCTCCCCGTCAGAAAATACCGTATGGAACTTCTGCCCGGTCGCGCCGCTCCCTGCGCCGTATAGGAACAAGCAACCTTCGCTCGGTTTTACATTGATTCCCGTCTTGTAGATTCAACCCTGGAATGGACGTCGACTCGACCCAATTCCTCTCTCCCTTGAGAGACCGTGTCGTAACATGATTCACTAGATAAGCGCCGCATGTGTTGTAGGCGCTCAATTTATTGAGCCCTTTCTGCTATCTCTTCTTTAAACTCACTGGGTTTCGTGTGTTGTTCCTAACGATATGGTATTGACAAAATTGGACAAAGGGCATGTTTCGGATCAAGCTCCTTTGAGGTATTTTGTCCATGATTTTAAGAATTTCAATGGGTTGCAATTTTTCGAAAAGGGCATCGTATTTGCATGCGATCGTTCAATGGGAGGATTAACCCATGCATGCCCGCCTGCCTATTTCGATCGTATCCGTCGCTTTTCTCTCTTTCTTCCTCGTCCAAGCCCACCCGTGCCTCGCCCGGCATTCTCTTGGAGATTCTCTATCCCTGTTGGCGAAGAATGAGGAAGGGGCTTCTCCTAAAGAGGATTCAAAGGTGATTCCTCTCAAGGTCATCGAGGACTATGAAAAAGAGAAGCTTGCCAAATTGAAAAAAAACGTTGGCAGACGATTGATCACCGCTCCCACCATCAATCCCGCCGAGTTCTATGAATCCCCGGACCATCTGGAAAAAAGGATGAGAGTGAAAAGAGAGAAAGAAGGTCTCGTTATCGAAGATGTGGTCCAGAATCGTTTAGGGACGATGAATTTCTATCGGGTAAAATTTGATTCGGGAGAAACCGGCTATTTAGGCGCGGATGGAAACAATCTGGAAATAAAGATTAAGGAAGGGAGTCTCATTTCCGTTCCAAAGAGGGCAACCTCAAGCAGGAGAAGTTTGGGACAATCGAAGGCCCGTGCCTCACAGGCCGTGGAGTTAGTAAGAAACCATCCGACTCTGACGGATCCCACGACAGGCAAGAAGAGGTCTGTCGAGACGGCGATGGTCGAAGAGAAAGTGCGGTCCTTTCCAAATCTAAAATGGAGGTATGAAGCGAAGGAAATTGGTAAATACAAGTATCGGGTGACGCAATCTTCCGGGGAAGGGGCGGGTCCTCCATTGATCAGGACATGGATTGTCGATCTTTCAACAACCGAGGTTACTCCTGAGAACCTGGCCGCAAAGGAATTGTATCGGAGACCCTGACGCGTAAGAGCCGGGACTTTGTAATCCCTCAGTCTCGGGCCAGTGGGATCGAAGTGGTCTCTCCTCCAAAAACTTGAAATTGCGGGTCATGGGAGAGAAGGCAACGGGAGGTTGGTGCTGAAGAGACCTTGGGAGGGATATCTACGCCTTGGCTTATCGCTAAAATGTGCCGCTTCAAGTTTTCTCCGGAGAGATCCCTCCGATCCCAGGGAAAGCTTCACAACTGAGGGATTACAGGGCCTTGCTTTAAGAGATCGATCTCTTAGGATTTTGCAATCTCGAAGGAAAGCTGATTGTCTTCGTATTTAAAAGGTCTGACGATCACATCCATGCCCATTTTTACTTCTTCAGGCTTTATCTCCTTTGCTAACCGGGCAAACAACTTCAGGCCGCCGCCAAAGTCCACAACACCCATTGTGTAAGGAGGATCGGCCTCGAAGCCGAACGGCGCATAATAGGCGGTGGTAAATGTTTCCAGCTTGCCTTTCTTGGGCATCTCAAACCAGTCCATGGTCTTTGAAAAACATTTGGCGCAGTCGGCTCTTGGAGGGAAGAACTTTGCGCCGCAATCCTTACAAACGGTCCCTTCAACCTTGCCATCTGCCAGGAAATCGACAAACCTTGCCGTCTTGGTCACGGCTGTGAAGCTTTTTCTTCCAAATTTCTCGAAGCCCATTTTTGCCTCCTTAAAGCAATGTCAAATGACAAAGCTCAAATATCAAATCAAATTTCAAATGTCAAATATTGTGAGCTCAAGGCTTTGGTCTTGGAAGATATCAGAACTTAAAATTTGAGTCACACAATTCAAAATCCTTGAATTTATTCACTTTGGGTTTTGACATTCATTTGATATTTGGATTTTGACATTTGGATTTCCGTTTAGCCCCTACCAAAGATGGTCACGTTCCCGTAAAGTCCCACGCCCCCGATGTTGTGGACCAGGCCAATGTCCGGCTCGCCCGGCACCTGCATGGGACCCGCCTCACCGCGAAGCTGCAGAACGATTGTGCGGATCTGGGATCCACCCGTTGCCCCAATGGGGTGGCCTTTTGAGAGGAGCCCGCCATCAACGTTCACAGGGATTTTCCCCTCTTTATACGTCGCTTTTTCACGAATGAGCTGTTTTCCCTCACCCACCGGAACGAACCCGAGGCCCTCATACGCCATGATCTCTGCGATGGTGAAGCAGTCGTGCACTTCGGCCACCTTGATATCTTTCGAAGTGATGCCAGCCATCTTGTACGCTTGGGCGGCTGCTCCATAGCCCACGCTCAGACCCTTCGCAAAATCTGGCCTCGCTGCCATATTGACTGCCTCGGAGGCCGCCCCAATCCCTAAAATCCAGACGGGTTTCTTGGAAAAAGCCTTTGCTTTTTTTGCATTGGCAAGAATGATACAGGAGCTGCCGTCCGCATTGGCGCAACAGTCACCCACCCTGAGAGGCCAGGCGACGGGGCCTGCTAACTTCGCTTCCGGGTCCCCCTGCTTAAAGTCTTCCGCTTTTACCGCTTTTCTGTAAACCGCCCTCTCGTTGACCACGCCATAGGTGGACGATTTGAGCCGAACACTCATCAGGTCATCGTGGGTTAAACCATGCTTCGCCATGTAGGTCTGCGCATAAAGAGCGTAATAGGCGGGCATCATGGTTCCAAAGGGTGCCTCCCACTGGATGTCAGCGCCCCTGCCCATTCTCTCCTGGGATTCCGCGGAAGTGATCTCGGACATCTTCTGGAACCCGAGGACGACGACGACATCATGGAGGCCTGACTTAATCATGCTGTATCCCACCTTGACACCCGTGCTGCTCGAAGAACAGACGGACTCCACATAAAACGTCGGCTGAGGAATAAGCCCTAAGTACTCCGCAAGGACGCCCGCAGGGGAGCGTTGTTTGTCATACTCAGGGGCCGAGCAGAAAACAGAAGCATCCACATCTTTCTGGGTGATCCCTGCATCCTGCATCGCTTCCCTAAAGGCCTCGAAGGCCAGCTCCCGGATCGACCCATCGTAACCTCTCACGAAGCTACTCTGACCCACACCAATGACCGCTACATCTTTTTTCATAACCAACCTCTCTTTTATCCTCGACCACACTTTTTCCCCTACCTGCTTATCAGGCTGGCCTAAGGGGGCTGGGGACGGGCGAAAAATTTTTTCTTTGACGGATGCCGAATAAAGATAAATGAGACTTCATTTTTTTGTCAAATCGTTTTTTCTTGGATATTTTTGGTATTTCCAGACAGCTCGATTGTGTTCTTCGAGGTCGCAAGAAAAGTAGTGGGACCCGTCGTTTTTGGAAACGAAATAAAGATAAGGAACGGGAGCGGGACGGACGGCGGCTAGAAGGGAGTCTTTGCCGGGGTTACAGATGGGAGTGGGAGGAAGTCCTGCAACGCGATAGGTGTTATAAGGAGTGAATCTCGTCAGGTCTTCTTTTGTTAAGTTCCCGTTGAAATTCTTGATTCCATAGATCACGGTGGGGTCACTTTGAAGGGGGATCTTCCTTCTCAGACGATTGTGAAAAACGGCGGAGATCAAGGGCTTCTCCTCCGGCAGCGAAGTCTCTTTCTCGATGATGGAGGCCAAGATAACCGCTTCCCTCTCAGAGATCCCCGATTCAGAAGCCCGTTGAGAAAGGTCGGGTCCGATGATTTTCTTAAATTGGCTGACCATCATCTGGATGACCTCCTCCGGGTCCATCTCCCTGACCAGGTGATAGGTGTCGGGGAAAAGGTAGCCTTCCAGGGTCGGCCCTGCCAATTGAGAAAGGCCAAGCGCGTTGATAAGAGCGGGAGAAGACACCTTCTGCAAGAACTCCTTTTTCCCTATGAGATTTAGATCCTCCAGTAACTGGCCGATTTGAGAAACGGTATAGCCCTCGGGAATGGTCACCAAGTGACGCTTCACTTGACCCTTAACCAGAGCATCTAATACCTCAAGGGCGGACATTTGATTATGAAATTCATATTCTCCTGCTTTGACCTTGGTTTTTTTCCCGAGAATCGCGGTGAGGAGATAGAAAAAATGTCTGTCCCTGACGATCCCCTCCTGTACAAGCATCTCCGACACTTTCTTGAAAGGAGTTCCTTTCTTTATGAAGATCACCTTGGTGGCCGCTGTCTTAGAGGACGGGGGGCCAATAAGGCAATAGACAGCGAAAACAAGAAAAAGAAGAAGGAACCCCACCGAGAGGAAAAACCATTTACTCCTTGCAAGGTGTCGCATGGTTCGTTCTCCTGCTCTGATCTAAGTATCCCTGGAGAATAAGGACGGCGGCCACCTTGTCGATGACCTTCTTCCTCTTTCTTCTCGAGAGATCTGCTTCCAATAAAACCTTGGAAGCTCCAACGGTTGAAAGGCGTTCGTCCCAGGTGACCACCGGAAGTTGAAGCTCGTCCCTTAGAACCTCCGTCCACTTGAGGACAATCTTCGCTTGTTCCCCAAAGGTTCCGTTCATGTTTTTTGGAAGTCCCACCACAATTTTTCCAATTTCAAATTGACCAACGATCGTGGCGATTTCTCTCAAATCCTCTTCCGTCGATTTTCTTCTGAGGGTTTTAAGGCCCTGAGCCGTTATTCCAAGCTCATCGCTAATCGCTATTCCGATAGTACGGGTGCCAATATCCAATCCCATTGTTCTCATCAACACCTTATTCCCCATTTGCTTAGTCTTGTCAAGGTTCCCATCCCATTGGCTTCTTATGAATATTTACAGTCTTGATCAAGGCTATCATAATATTAATAAATACAATAAGTTGGAATTATATGGTCACGCAAAAATATCTTGACAAAAAAGATGTCCTTTGTTATAGATTGCACAATTCAGTCCGCAGGAGGAGATTTATGGATTTTAAGTTGAATGAAGAGCAAGAAGCCATGCGGGAGATGGCTAAGAATTTCGCCGAGAAGAAAATAGCTCCCACCATGGAAGAAGATGAGAAAGAGCATCGTTTTCGTCGAGAAATTGTAAAGGAAATGGCCAGGCTCGGTTTTTTTGGATGCATTGCCCCGGAGAAATACGGGGGAAATGAGAGCGGTTATCTTGCGGCCTCTGTGATGACAGAAGAGATTGCAAGAATTTCGCCGTCGTGGGGACTTCCCTTCAACCTACAGATGAATTCGATCCAATCCGTCCTTCTCAATTTTGGGACCGAGGAGCAAAGGGAACGTTGGATTCCCAAACTGATCAACGCCGACCTGCTGGGCTGCTTTGCCATCACGGAACCTAACACCGGCTCGGATGTGGCATCGATGAAGTCAACGGCTGCAGAGACGGAGGGAGGATTCGTCCTCAACGGGACAAAGATGTGGATTTCAGGGGTGCCCGTGGCCGACCTCGGTATCGTTTATGTCTATACGGATAAGGCTGCCAAGCATCGCGGCATGTCAGCCTTCATCGTCGACATGCATGCCCCGGGCGTCACCCAGAAGGCGATTGATTCGAAATTGGGTCTTTTCTGCGCCCCGACCGGAGAAATTGTTTTCGAAGAAGTGAAGGTGCCGAAGGACGGCCTGGTGGGCCAAAAAGGAGATGGTTTTAAAATTTGCATGGCCATGTTGGATAATACCCGGCTCTCCTCCGCTGCAAGAGCTGTTGGCGTCGCCAGGGCGTGCCTCGAACATTCAGTTCGATACGCCAATGAACGCGAGCAGTTTGGACAATCCATTGCCAATTTTCAAATGATCCAGGAGCAGATCGCCGAAATGTACGTGGAAGAACAGGCGGCCCGACTATTAGTTTATCGAGCGGCCTGCAACAGAGACCTGGGGCAGCGGAACACTGTCGAGGTTTCCTGCGCAAAGTATTATGCGGCGGAGGTGGCTGTCAGAGCGGCGAATCAGGCGGTGAAGATTTTCGGATCGTACGGTTTTTCGAGGGAGTATCCCGTCGAGAGATTTTATCGGGACGCAAAATCTTATCAGATCGTAGAAGGGACGTCCAACATTCAAAAGATGATCATTGCGAGAAATGCGTTAGGCCTTAAGTAAAAATTTGATTTTTGGAAGGAGGAGAAGGTCATGGGGACACCAGTGACTGTGCCAATGGTAGGCAAGATTGTTTCCGTTTCAGTAAAAGTGGGGGATAAGATTAAGGAGGATGATCAAGTCGCCGTGTTGGAGGCGATGAAAATGGAGATGCCTATTGCCGCGCCAGTCTCCGGAACAGTGAAGGAGATTCGCGTGACTCCGGGCCAGGAGGTCGAGGCGGAGGCAGTAATCGCTGTGATTGAATAGTGAGAGAATAAAGGGGAGGGGGAGCCGATGGAAGAGGATTTCTTAGCTAAGCTGGACATACGACCCCTGACCGTTGAAGATCTGGACGCGATTGTTGAGATCGATCGTAAGGTCTTAGGTCAAGCCAGGCGGGATTATTGGAGAACGGAGATGAAGTTTCCCGCCCCCCCTTATCCCAGGTCGGGTCTCGCTGCCGAACTCGAGGGGAAGGTGATCGGGTTTATATTAGGCGAAGTGAGCGGTTGGGAGTTTGGCGTTCCGGAGACCGTGGGATGGATCAGCACGATCGGAGTCGATCCGGATTTCCAGCATAGAGGCGTTGCCCGAAAATTGAGTCAAGAATTTATCCAAAATTTCAAAGCGATGGGGGTGAAGGTCGTTTATACCTTGGTGAATTGGAGCGATTGGGATTTGCTCAGATTCTACCGTGCAATGGGATTCACACGGGGAGAGGATATGATCAACTTAGAAATGAAACTTGAATAACTGGCCCACCGGCGGATATCCGGCCGTTCTCGAACGATCGGTAGAGGGTATCCTTCAACCCTTCCTTTTTCTGTCCTGTTTCGGCCTCAGCTTTTTCCCTGCGTCCTTTCTCAGGTTCCTCCCGACCGCATTCATACCTTACAGACCCAGACCTTTTTTCGAGAACTTTTTTCTTGACAGGGGGGGGTGGCTATGTTATTTTTCGACCGACTGGTCGGATTTAAACCAAACAGTCGGTTTTTATTTCGGCTGACTTTTCAGAGCGCCCCCTATGGTTAAACACCTGGACCAATTAAGAGAGAAAGAATTACGCAAAATGACGAGCATCGCCAAGGCCGCTGCCAAGCTATTCAATGAAAAAGGCTTTTTGGAGACGAGCATGGACGATATTTCAGGGGCAGCCAAATTGAGCAAGGGGGGCATTTACCATTATTTTTCGAGCAAAAATGAGATGCTGTATTTCATTTGTTCCAATTTCATGGGGCTCCTCTTGAACGGCCTGGAGCAGGAACTGGAGAAGATCCGGGAGAATTATGCGAAAATTCAATATATCATCTCCCGCCATATCGAGTTCTATACGAAGTATATTGCCGAAGCTAAAACAACGATTCACGAAGGGCACCTGCTTCCGTCGGTGTATTTTAAGGTCATCGGCGAACAACAGATGCAATACTATCGGATCGTTAGCGACGTCCTTTCAGACTACTTCGGCGGAGGGATCTCGGAGGACGAGTTAAAAGTGCTCACCTTTATTCTGTTTGGAACGTGTAATGGAATCTATTTCTGGTATGATCCGAAAGGATCCATGGCTCCCAAAGAGCTATCGCGAATTATCATCGGTGTTCTATGCAAGGGATTAAAGGGATATAAGGCAAAAGGAAGACAGGAGTGAAGGAAAACATCCGTACGGAAGAAGGAGGATCTGATGGGGAGGCTTGAAGGTAAAGTTGCAGTGGTCACAGGTGGAGGAAGAGGTATTGGCAGGGCGGTCTGCCTTGCCTATGCGAAGGAAGGTGCCGATGTCGTTGTCAATTATGCGAGCAAAGATCAACCGGCTCAAGAGGTTGTTGAATTGATCAAGAAGATGGGGAGGAAGGCTATTGCCGTCAAGGCAAATGTGGCGGTGAAAGCCGATTCAGAAAGGATTATCCAGACGGCGATTGACGGCTTCGGAAAGATTGACATCCTGGTGAACAATGCAGGCGTATCGAAACCAAACATGCTCTATAAAATGACGGAGGAACAGTGGGATGAGGTGCTCGATATTCACCTCAAAGGACCCTTCTTGTGTATCCAGGCAGCATCAAAATATATGATGGAGAAGAAATACGGGAAGATTATCAACATGACTTCCTCAGCCGGGTTGTGGGGAACGAAAGGGCAGATCAACTACAGTTCGGCAAAAGGAGGGATCGTCGCTTTGACTAAGTCGGCTGCACGAGAACTGGCCGGTTACGGGATTACCGTGAATGTGGTCCAGCCGGGATACGTGAGTACGGAGATGTTTGAAAAGGTGAAGGCGGACCCAAAGCTGCTGGGGATTTATACGGGCCGGATTCTCCTGGGCCGATTTGCCGAGCCGGATGAGGTTGCTCCAACCTTCGTCTTCTTGGCTTCGGACGAATCGAACTACATTACGGGTCAACTTTTCTGTGTGGATGGCGGCCTCGGCATGACCTAATTCAGGCAAGGTTCAGAATTCGAAGTTTATCTTCAATGATACATCGGGAAAGGAGGGATGAGTTTAAAGCGCGAAACACGAAATTGAAATTTCCCCTCACCACCCCGCCCTCTCCCCGTTTGGGAGAGGGGAAGGGTGAGGGGGGAAAGAAAGGGGTGACATAAATGGCAACAATACCTGATAAGATTGACACTTGGCAGATGGTTCAGCCTACAGCAAAAAATAAAGACACAGGAGAGGTCATACCTGGTAAGTTAGCAAAGATTGCCATTCCAGTCCCAACCTTGGCACCCGGAGAAGTACTGGTCAAGGTGGCGGGATGCGGTGTTTGTCATACTGATCTAGGCTTCTTTTATGATGGCGTGCCAAACGTCCAGAAACCACCTTTGACCCTTGGCCATGAGATCAGCGGAACAGTCGTTGCAGGAGATGAGAAATGGATTGGGAAAGAAGTAATCATACCTGCTGTCATGCCCTGCCGACAGTGTCTCCTTTGCAAAACCGGTAGAGGGAATCGTTGTTTAGCCCAGAAGATGCCCGGAAACAGTCTGGGAGTTTATGGAGGATTTTCGAGTCATATCCCTGCTCCCTCTATCGATCTCTGCGAGGTGAGAAACCGCGGGAGTATTCCCTTGGAGCAATTGGCCGTTGTCGCCGATGCGGCCACCACTCCGTATCAAGCATCGAAAAGAGCGGACCTCCAGCCCGGGGACAATGCCATTATCATCGGCGTCACAGGCGGGGTCGGTGTGTATATGGCCCAGACAGCGAAAGCCCTCGGAGCAAAGACGGTGATCGGCATTGCAAGGAATCCTCAGAAGCTACAGAGGGCGCTAAAATACGGGGGAGACTTTGTGATCAGCTCCCAAGACAAGGCTATCAAGGATATCCGGAACGAATTCCGAGAAATCTGCAAGAAGAATGGCCTGGAAGCGGGGTTTGGCTGGAAGATCTTTGAGGTGACCGGCACCAAGGGAGGGCAGGAGATCGCTCTGGAACTCCTTTCCTTCACGGGAAAGCTGATCGTGGTCGGATTTGGGATGGCTAAGAATGAATACAGTATCTCCCGGTTGATGGCCTTTGACGCGGAGATTATCGGGACCTGGGGATGTCTGCCGGAATACTATCCGATCGTCCTGGATATGGTCCTCTCGAAAAAGATCGACATTGGTCCCTTTGTCGAGACAAGACCGATGAGCCAGATCCAGTCCGTGTTCGAGGAGGTTCACAAGGCGGGCTCTCCGGAAAAAAGAATTGTTCTGACGCCCGACTTTTAGGGGAAATCCCCTTCCCTCTCCCCTAAGGGGAGAGCCTGCCTGCCCTGTACCATGCTAGGTTCAGGGCCTGCCGGTAGGCAGGGGCGGGGGTGAGGGGGAAATGCATAGAAGAGATCACGACCTGAATAGAAACGATACAATAAAAAGAAAGGGGGTTTGTGTATGTCAATAGATTGGGTTCCAAGAGAGAGTGAGGAGAAGAATCATGATCGATATGGCTCGGAACACTGGGGAACAAAGGCTCCCTCGACGATCTACGAGAAGAGACCTTTAAAAGATCCAAAGGGGAACGTAATCCCCGGCTTGTACGTCGCATGGGTGACGCTGAACAATCCCGCACAGTATAACTCGTATACCACGGAGATGGTGAAGGGCGTCATAGCCGGCATGGAGAATTCCTCAACAGACCGCTCCGTTGTTTGTACCATCTTTACCGGAGTTGGTCCCAATGCGTTCTGCACGGGTGGGAACACGAAGGAGTACTCCGAATATTACAGCAGGCGTCCGGAGGAGTACGGGGCCTACATGGAGCTGTTTAACAACATGGTAGATGCCATCCTGATGTGTAAGAAGCCGGTCATCTGCCGGGTAAACGGGATGAGGGTGGCAGGGGGCCAGGAGATCGGGATGGCCTGTGACCTGGCGATTGCCTCGGATCTGGCCATCTTCGGACAGGCGGGGCCGCGGCATGGCTCTGCTCCGGATGGCGGTTCTTCCGACTTTCTGCCGTGGTTCCTGGGAATGGAGGACGCCATGTGGAACTGTGTCAGCTGTGAGATGTGGAGTGCTTACAAGATGAAGATGAAGACCCTCATCTCCAAGTGCGTTCCTGTCCTCAAAGACGAGAAAGGGAATTGGGTGCGCAACCCGCAGGTCATCACCGATAAATACGTTGAGAACGGCGAGATTGTCTACGGGGAATTTAAGGCGGGTGAGGAATTCAAAAAAGCAAGAGAATGGGTGAATAACAAACTGAAAAACAACGACTATGATTTCTCTTTGCTCGACGCCGAGGTGGATAAGATCGTTTGGACGTTCACCAATCTGTTCCCCGGCTGTCTGATTAAGTCGATTGACTCGGTCCGGGCCAAGAAGAAATTTTTCTGGGATTACTCGAAGAATTACAACAGGCACTGGCTTGCGGCTAACATGATGGGCGAGGCATTCCTCGGGTTCGGGGCCTTCAATACCAAGAAGATCACCGGCCAGGATGTCATCGACTTCATCAAGTACCGCCAGAATATTGCAGAGGGCAAGATCCTGGATGAAAAGTTCTTTGAGGAAGTGTTAGGCAAACCGCAGAACAAATAGATGTGTGAACCAAGTAGAGTCATTGAGTAGTTGGGAACGGGATACCGTTGGGTTTTCACCCCAAGGGTATCCCGTTTTTTGACGGGGTCAGATGAAATAAGCTCCAAATCACAAGCATCAAATAACAAATAAGTTCCAATTTCAAAATTCAAAACCAAATGAAAATCGTCTGGTCATTTCGACATTTGGAATTTAACAGAAGGAGGTGATTCCAATGGCATATAAACATATTCAGACAGAGCTCAAAGAAGGAGTGGCTACGCTTACGCTGAACCGGCCTCCCCTCAATGTCCTCAATATCGAGATGATGGAGGAGATCGATACCTACTTTGAGAGCCTCTTGAACGAGAGGACTCTGAATCTTCTGGTCATTCAGGCCGCTGGGAAGGCATTTTCCGCTGGCGTGGATGTCGGAGAACATCTCGGCGACCTGGTTTATAAGATGATCGAAGTCTTCCATAAAATGTTCCGGCTGATGGACGCCCTGAAGGTCCCTTCCATTTCGGTGGTGAACGGTTCAGCCCTCGGGGGGGGGTGTGAATTGGCGGTATATTGCGACATGGTTATAGCAACGGAGAAGGCAAAATTCGGACAACCTGAGATCCAGGTTGGGGTCTTTCCCCCCATTGCCGCTCTGGCCTTCCCCAGGATGATAGGGCGAAAGAAGGCCCTTGAACTGATTCTCTCCGGCGATGTGATCGGTGCTCAAGAAGCATTGGCCCTTGGGATGATCAATAAAATCGTCCCCGAAGCCACCCTCGCTGAAGAAGTGAGCAAGTTTGTTGAGAAGTTTAAGAAGTTGAGCGGGATTGTTTTGAAATTGACGAAAGAGGCCACCCTTGCCGGGCTCAATGACGATGCTGACAGGGGACTCCAAGTCATTGAGAAAATCTATTTGGATCGTTTAATGAAGACGAACGATGCCATCGAAGGACTGAAAGCCTTCTTGGATAAGCGAAAACCTGCCTGGAAAAACAGCTGATTTCCAGGGGAGGCCTTCTTTGGCCTCCCCAGTTCTTCCTCATCCTCCCCGGCCAACTCGCTCTTCAACAAACAGATTGACGGGCAATAGTCCATCTGTTAGAATTTTTGCAATTTTAACAAAACGGGTCAAATAGCAGCTTGTCATTCTTGTGAAAACGGGAATCCAGTTTCTTTCTTATTTCCGGACTACCTGAAAACGCGATTCTCTGGATTCCCGCCCCGTACCGGATACGGGGCGGAAATGACGTCGTGTGGGTTCAAAGAGATGAGACTCAAGGACAAGAAAGCAATTGTCACCGGAGCAGGGCAAGGAATCGGCCGCACCATTGCGTTGAAGATGGCCCAAGAAGGAGCGGACGTGGTCATCGCTGAGAGAAATCCGGATACCGGTGCTCGAACGGCGGGAGAGGTTGAGGCGCTGGGTAAAAAGGCGATGTTTGTTTCTGTGGATGTAGCAAATCAAAAAGCGGTTCTGACCATGGTGAATCGGGTATTGGGTGCGTGGAAGAGAATCGATATCTTGGTCAACAATGCCGGATTCGACCGGGGAGCGACGCTTCTGAAAGTGAAAGAGGAAGATTGGGATGCGGTATTGGGCGTCCACTTAAAGGGAGCCTTGAACTGTATTTTGGCCGTTGCTCCTCATATGATCGAGAACCGCTACGGCAAGATCGTAAATATCTCTTCCATTTACGGGAAAAGCGGGGGAATAGCGGCGATCAGTTACAGTGCTGCGAAAGCGGGGATCATGGGTCTGACGAAGAGTGTCGCCAAGGAGCTCGGGCGTTACCAGATCAATGTCAACGTGGTGGTGCCGGGATTAATTTTGACCCCCACCATTGCCAAAATGCCCGAGAAATACAAGAATCTGATCCTCGACCATACTCCTCTGGGACGGATCGGACAACCCGAGGAAGTTGCCAATGTTGTAGCCTTCCTGGCATCGGATGAGGCGAGTTTTATGACCGGAGCTGCCGTGGATGTCTCCGGCGGATCGAATATGTAGGGCATTGAGGAGAATAGACGGATGAGCGATATCGAGCAAGCGAGAGAAAGTTGGAGAAGAAAAGCCAGGGAGGTAGCGACAACGATTGTGGCCCCGCGGGCTGCGGAGATCGATGCCGAGGGCGAGTTTGCTTGGGACCTTGCCGAGGCGTATTCCAAGCATGGTTTTTTAAGCCTCCTCATTCCTAAAGAGTACGGAGGGATGGATACCGATATCACTTCCTTTTGCTTGGTCGCCGAAGAGATTGCGAATGTCTGTGCCTCTTCCGCCCTCCTCGTGATCGTTCAAGCCGTAGGGACAATGCCCGTGGTTTTGGGAGGGGCCAATGAACTGAAGGGAAGAGTGTTGACGCGATTGGCCAAAGAGAAAGGTCTGATCTGTTTTTGTCTGACCGAACCGGAGTCGGGTTCGGACGCCGCCTCGGTCCGGACCAAAGCCGTATTACAAGGCGACCATTATGTTATCAACGGCAGGAAGTGTTTCATTACGAACGGCGGTGTGGCTGATTTCTATACCGTCTTTGCCACAACGCAGCCCGGAAAAAGAATAGAAGGAATCACAGGCTTTGTAGTGGAAAAAGGGACCCCCGGGCTTTCCGTAGGAAAAACGGAAGAAAAGATGGGCATTCGAGGCTCCAATACCACAGAAGTCATTTTGGAGGATGTCAAGGTTCCCATTACCCAAAGGATTGGAGATGAAGGAGGAGCCTGGTGGCTCATGATGAGGACGCTCAATCGATCAAGACCGGCCATCGGCGCACAGGCGGTAGGCTTGGCCCAAGGTGCATTGGATTATCTCATTCGATTTGCGAAGGGAAAAGGCTTGGGAGAGGGAAGGGGAGATTGCTTCGGAGTTCAGTTGAGGCTGGCCGATATGGCTATCGAGATTGAGGCAGCTCGAGCCCTGGTTTATAAGGCTGCGGAGATGATGGATGAAAAGGTGAAGGGGACTCCGGTTCAGATGTTCTCCGCCATGTCCAAATACTTCGCTTCTGACGTGGCCATGAAGGTGACAACGGAGGCCGTCCAGATTCTCCAATGGCAAGGCCTCACCAAGAATCATCCTGTTGAGCGAATGATGCGAGATGCGAAGGTGATCCAGATTTTTGAAGGGACCAATCAAATCCAAAGAATGGTGGTGGCCCACACGCTCTTAAAATCGAAATAAACAAATATAACTCCCTTCGCCTTCTCTTGTAACCCTCCTCGACTCCCTGCTTTTGACGAAGGGGGGTACATTCCAGTCTCCCTCCGTGAATTTAGGGGATAAAAAGACTTAGAAGGGGAATAAAGGGGCAGAGGAAAGGCTTAAATCGGCAGCAATGAGGTAACGATGCCTGTTAACGTCCACATTCATAAGACTCATCGTCAATTCACCAGTGGCTTGGAAGTGGTAACGGTAGATGGAAGAACGGTGGGTGAATGCCTGAGTCAGCTCATCAAGCAGTTTCCCGGAATGGAGAAAGCCCTGTTTGCCAGAAAAGATAAACTGCAAAACAATGTTGAAGTTTTTGTAAATGATGCCAGTGCGTACCCTAATGAACTTGTCAAACCCGTCAAGGATGGCGATGAAATCCACCTCGTCGTAATGCTTGCCGGAGGATGAGAAGCCTTAGCGGGGTTCTAACTCTAAGGCCGCAGCCTGTCTCTGAGCCGCGGTGATTTTCTCGGCGGCAGCCCTTTTCCTCAAGACGCTCACGCGGTCGGCCTCCACATAGTCCACGGCCTTTACCTCACAGAAACGGACGCACTGCGGGTCTCCGTCACAAAGATCGCACTTAAAATTCTTTCGATCAATGGCGCTGAAATTCATTGCACCAAAAGGGCAGGCGGTTACGCAGGAACGGCAGCCAATGCATATATTGTGATTCACCATCACCCGGCTGAGTTTCTCATCTCGGGTAATGGCCTTCACGGGACAGACGATCATGCAGGGGGCATCCTGACACTGCTGGCAGGACATTGGGATATAAAGCCCCTCTGACTCCCACTTCATAATTTTTATGCGGCTCCGATTGGCATTGGATACGCCGTCATGGAAAACGGAACAAACGACCTCACAAAGCCTGCAGCCAGTGCATTTCTCGGGGCTAATCGCGAGAACTTTACCCATGGGTTCCATTCACTCTCTCCTTTCACTGACGACGAATATCTATCCCCAGCCCTTAGCCTCCCCCCTGAGGGGAGGGTGGGTGACAGCGTCATTCTCCATCGTACTACAACAGGTGCGATGGTTCGTTTTCCAGGCCAAGTCTCTTGAGCGTTTCGGGCTTCGGGACACCGTTCTTGTCAAGGCCCTTGTATTCGTAGAACTCGTCCACCATCTTCTTGAATTTTTCCCGATCGATCGTTCTGCCGACGACATCGAGTGCTCCGCGGCGGCAGGGCTCGTCAAAATAACGATGATTAAGCATGTCTCCCTTTTTGAGGTCCTCTCTTTGTAAACCTTCGCGGAGGTTAAACAGCCGCTCGATCATGTTACATCGCTCCGCAATGTCCCAAATCTCCCGAGGCGTAAACTCCAGCCCTGTATTGTACCGAAGCACTTTCGTCCAGTCTTCAAAATTGGGAAGCGTGGCCCCCAGGAATACGGTGTGGTACTTGCAGATGCCGAGGCAATCGACGGCCATATAACAGTTCTCGTGCCAGAAGACCTGCCACGGCTTTCCGATATACTCCGTATGCTCTGAGCTCAACGGTCCATCGTAAGGCACCGGGTTGCTGTAAATCTTCCTCATCACGTCCTGCGGCAAATGGTACAGGTCAATCGCCGGACGGCTTCTTAAATGGTCAGAGCCACGAGAAGCGGTTGCAATGTTCAGCGCCAGGGCGGGTGTCGCTCGCTCATCCGAGTGAAGATTGCTCACGCCTTTTACCTGGATCAGGTAGTCAAACGAATTCTTTCCAATCATCTCGGAAGCGATGATTCCTCCCTCGGCCAAAGCATTCCCCAGCCAGCCCTCTCTGAAGGCAATTCGTCTCGTCATCTCCAGGAGCGCCTCATCATTGCTAAAGGTTAGCTCCAGGCCGTCGGTCTCTTTCTTGGTCAAGATTCCCAGTTCATAGAGTTCCATCGCCCAGGAAATCAGGCTTCCGGTCTCGAGGTTATCCATTCCCCACTGGTCTACCAAGTGATTACCCACCAGGAGGGTTTCAATGCTGCGGCAATCCGGCTCTCCGCAAAAAGCGCCCTGGGATGTATACTCCGGTCCCTCATCGTAGACTCCCGCATAGGGTCCAGTGGGAATCTTGTATTTGGCCCGGCAGTGGACTTGACAACCGAAGCAGCCAGCCATGTGGTAGGGGCCCATCGTTTCGTTACAAACCTCGTCGAGAGCTTCCGGCTCAATGTCATCGCAATAAAGTTCCTGGTTGTACTGAAAGTTTCTACATCGGACGCCCCCCCAGGAATTGGTGGCTCCCCAGATAAAGGGGGTGCCAAGGGTTCCCTGAGTCTGGTTTACCTTAGCGCTCGTGATCTGATCAATAAAGCGTTTGTTATAGTCGAGGGCTTCCTTCGGATAAGCGATTTTGATGTCCATGGTGCCCCGGGCGGCAACGGCCTTCAAATTCTTTGAGCCCATGACCGCTCCCATTCCAGTTCTTCCGCCGGAATTCTTGATTCCAGTCATCACGTTGGCAATCCGGACTTTGTTTTCGCCGGCTTGACCGATGACCAAACACTTAATATCCTCATCCCCCAGTTCTTCGCGGATGGCCCATTGGGTTTCGGTGGTGGTCTTACCCCAAAGGCTGCGGGCATCGCGGATCTCTATCTTGCCGTTGTGGATCCACAAGTAAACCGGCTTTTCCGCCTTTCCCTTGATGACAAGATGATGAAAGCCTGCCCAGGCCAGCTCGGGAGCAAAGAAGCCTCCCATGTTACAGCTTCCCAGCAAACCTCCAAGCGGGGATTTAGCCATCACATGGGTCCTGGCGGTTGCTGAAGCCAAGGTGGCGGTTAAGACTCCACCGCTGACCATAAGCGTATTGTCAGGCCCGAGGGGGTCGCATCCCTTCTTCGTGTGGTTATAAAGCAAATAGGCATCCAGTCCTCGACCGCCCAGGAATTTTCTCCGCACCTCGACCGGGATAGGCCTAATTTCTATTTTGCCAGTGGAGAGATCAATATACGCTATCTTTCTATTTAAGGCCATCTTTCCTTTCCTCCTTCATTTTTCTTTCGAACGCCTCCTCCGCTAATTTCTTGTTCACATCCCACACGGGACCTCTGATGCGAGGGAAACCACTTTTGACCCAAGCCACTCGATACTCCATACCGCAAACAGGGCATTTTACCTGGTTTACACCGGCTTGAGGCTGAAGCCTTCCCATGCAACTGGGGTTGTGGCACCTGAACTGCCCGTAGGTACGAGTCTTACGCAGGCTCTCAGCTGTCGAAAGTCCCTCTTTCTGGTCAACCATAAGAACCTCCTTTCCTGAGGCTAAAAAAGGAATGCCGATTAAAACCCCCAACCCGAAAATTCGTGTTCACAATAGTGAACTACCAAGATATGCCAAAGCGCCAACAGTTACTAAATTATTAAACGACATTGTTTTCTTTGTCAAGGATAAACTTTACATAATAGCAATCCCTCCGTTATCGATCTATCTTCGGGATTGGAGGGGTCTCTCCAGAGAAAACTTGGATCGGCACATTTCAGTGAAAAGCAAGGGCGTGGATGTCCTTAGAAAGGCCTCTTCAGCACCTGCCTCCGTTGCTTTCTCTCAAATAACCCGCAATTTCAAGTTATTGGAGGGGAGACGACTTCGATCTCATTGCACCAGAGACCGAGGGATTACCCATGATAAAATATTGATATCGAAGTCGCATTTTTTGTGGCCCGGACAGGTTTGGGTGGTCTCCGAAAGGATAGTTATTTTCGGCGGGAAGTAAGGCTTAGTCAAATACCGGTTTATTTTCCGTGTGGGGAGATCGGTCTTCTGGGCATGTTCACAATAGTGAACTTCCCGTGAACGACCTTATGCCTCTCTTCTTCTATTTTTTGGGGATGACTTCGAAGGAATCTAAGATCTTTTTTATATCTTCTCGGTCGTTTGTCCCTTGTTTCTCCAGTATGACGTAAAGAATAAAGATCTGGTAAGGCTCCGTAAAGGCATAAATCCATCCCTGTTCTCGCTTTACCCCGTTAAAGGGAAAGGTGACGTATTTTTTCGCTGCATACTGGACACCCTTCAACAAGATGGGTTCTGTGGGATCGGTCTCCACCTGAAGATCCTTTCCGTATTCTTCCTTAAATTCGGAAATCGTTCCTTGCGTCATCATGCTCGTCAGTGCCTCGATCATCGGTTGGCTGAACCTTGCGTGTCTGCCAGCGGGTTGGAAATCAATCTGAAGGTTCGAGTGAGTTGAAGGATTGAAAAGGAAGAGCTGCGACGATTTCAATCCATCTCTTCCATAGCCGAGTTCCTCCATAAAATCTGGAATTTCAGTAGTCATTTTCCAATGGGGAGGAGATGAGATTTTAAACGGATACCTGATCCCGACAAATTGATTTCCTGCTATCTTACCCACCGGAAGGCTGCGGTCAACTTTGGCCTCCTCGCGGACAGGAGATTTATTGCATCCCGTCAGGAGAACGAAAATTAGAACAATAAACAAGCCTCTTTTCTTGACCATATTTTGCCTCCACGTTCTACGGGAAATTTCCAAAAAAAGTTTAACACTCCAACTGAGCTTCCGCAAATCATCCAGAATTGTCACGTTCACAGATATCGTTTGACCTCGTTACTTGATTATTGTATTTTACGGAATAAAAATCCGCGACCTTAACCCTTCCAAAGTAGCGACATGAAAATCTGGAATCGCATCTATGCCTGGCTGAAAAATCGTGAAAACCTCCTTCTTCTTATCGTCATTTTGGCCCACTTAATGCCCATCTGGGTATTCCCATATTTCCCTTCCCAAGACGGGCCCGCTCACATTGAAAACGCCAATATTATTTTCGATTACTTTCGTCCTGATCGGGCCATTTTTCGGGAGTACTATGTTCTCAATAGACATCTCGAACCCACTTGGCTTGGGCACTTTGTCTTGGCAGGTCTAATGTATCTCCTGCCGATTTTCACAGCAGAGAAGGTTTTTCTAAGCTGTTATATCATTCTCTTACCTTTGTCAATCCGTTATGCGCTGAGAGGAATTTGTCCCGGCTCGGGATTCCTCACCTTCCTGATGTTTCCGTTTATCTATAACTACCCATTGCATATGGGTTTCTACTCGTTCTCCTATAGTTTGTCAGTCTTTTTCTTTTTGGTGGGCTACTGGATGAGAAACTGCGACCATTTTACACCGCAAAGGATGGTAAAGCTGGCCTTCCTTTCGTTATTGCTCTACTTCTGCCATATTGTATCGCTGGTGATGGCCTATGTGGGCATCGGCCTGTTGACCATATGGCTTATTTTGTTCGACCTGATCCAAGATAAGCCCGGGTCGCGATTCGACTTCCAAGTAGTCTGGAAGGCATTCGGGAGACGAGTTGTCCCCCTCGTCTTTGCATTTTTGCCGACAGTCATCCTCGTTGCGGCGTTTCTTTCCCGCCGGGGGGTGGAATCTCCGGAGATAGGGATAAGGAGGTCTTTTCATTGGTTACTCAAAGATTTGATACAAATGGAATCGCTGGTATCGTTTCAGAAGGAAGAGTCTTTGTGTTCTATCGGGTTGGGAATTCTTTTTGCCGGCCTCCTGTTTTACCTGGTGGCGTCGAAAATAAGGCGGGGACGGCCGGATCGTTGGGATGGCCTTCTCGCCGTTGTTCTTGGTTATGTCCTGATTTACTTTTTTGCCCCTAATGCCATATCTGAGGGTTCTTTCATTACGGACAGGCTTAACCTCTATCCTTTTTTTGCACTCCTTCTCTGCTTCGGAGTCCTGTCTTATCCGGGAAGCGTGATGCGGGGAACCGTGCTTATCGCGATTGCTATCACGGCGGCCTCATTAGGGTTGCACACATTGAAATACTCGGAGCTTAACAATTATCTGGCAGAGTACCTCTCGGGAATG
>JAPVTA010000021.1:0-13664 GCA_047519465.1 Thermodesulfobacteriota bacterium
AACGAAAAGTGGAATTTCCAGAAGATTCGGCCCGATGACAAGGTCTTAAAAGGGAGCACCGTCTTCTCCTTACCTGAATCCCCTCTTCCGTTTCAGGTTTTAAAAGAGGGCAGCCCGTATGAAAACGATGAACTGCATCTTAATAAGGAGAATAAAATACCATAGACGGCCTGAAAGATATCCCCTCCGCCCCCTCCCAATCTAAAATCAATCCTTCGACTCTCCCCAGGCTAAAACCTGGGTTTTGCCCTTCGGCCCGAGCTCAGGTCGAGGGCTCAGGATTGACCCTGAGCGGCGCATTCCGTCCCTGCCTTCAAAGGCGGGGCTTAGCGCCGTCGAACGGATCAACAGCTCTTAACGTAAATTGATCCCCAGACTTTCTTCGGAACCATGGAAACTTATGTTTGACATAGAAATCTGAGAGGTGTATTCTGTGAACCAGGAAGTGCCCGAACACGGGGAGACACTGAAAAAACATCAGACAAATTCATGACTTCTGAACATGTGCCCTGTTGCATCCTGTCCCCTATTGCATCCTGTCTATTTTGAGATTGACAAATTCAACATTTTTTGATACTTAATTAAATTAATTAAACTGGCTCACCCGATAAAGCTCAACCCTTCATGAGAAGAGGGCGGAAAGCGGCGGGTCTTTCGATAAGATGGCCGAGCTGCCGAAGGATGAACCTCCGGTAAGTTCGGCTTTTTTATTTTGTTAGATACTGTTTCTTAAAAAGAAAGGAGGAAACGGATATGGAACCGAATGTTTGGGTTAAGTCCTTAGAGGAAGTGGTGAGAAAATTTCTGCTGGTTATTCCCAATATCGCTGCAGCCATTGCCATTTTAGTCATTGGTTACATCATCGCTCGTATCCTAAAAGCCTTAGTGATCAAATTACTGACTTCGACCAAACTTTTTGCCAAGGTGGAAGAATTGAAGATTCCCGAAAAGGAGGGTACGGTCTACATTATAGGGAGACTAACTTTCTATCTCGTCATGCTCTTTGTCCTATTGGCCTTCTTCAATGTTCTCAATCTACCGATCATCGCAGGGCCGATCGGCACGCTTGTGAACACCGTCATGGAGTATCTCCCCAGAGTGGGTGGGGCGGCCATTATTCTCATCATCGCCTGGATCATCGCCAAAATACTGAAAATGGTCATTTTAAAAGGTTTAGGTCTTGTAAAATTCGATGAGAAACTATCTAAATATTTTAAGGGCAAGCCCAGTGAGATTATTGCAGGGATCACCTTTTACCTTGTATTACTTTTCGCTCTCCCCCCATTCTTAGAAGCCTTAAAACTCACTTCGGTGACGAGCCCCCTGAGTGAAATGTGGGGCAAATTTACAGGAATTTTTCCAAACCTATTGGCTGCCGCCATCATCATGATTATTGGTTTTCTTATTGCGAAGATTGTTCGAGAAATTATTGTTAACCTTCTGGCAGGATTTGGGATTGATCGAGGGGTCGAGAAGATCGGGATCGATAAGACTTTGGGAAGACTGAAGGTGTCTGGTATGATCGGGACCATCGTTTATGTTTTGGTGTTAATCCCTGTATTGATTGCAGCCCTTGATGCTTTAAATATTCCTGCTGTTTCCACTCCTGGAAGAGACATGTTGGCCATTGTTTTAAATAAACTTCCTTCCATCTTTGCTGCCTCTATTATTATCATTCTTGCCATTGTCATAGGGAAAATTATTCAAACCTTACTCACACAGATCCTTATTGGTTTGGGTTTTGACAGGCTTTTAGAGGGGGTGGGAGCTAAACAGGTAGGCCAAAAAACTCCATCTCAGGTGGTGGGGATCATTGCCTTCATTTACATCATCTTCCTTGCTGTAATGGAAGCAGCGGAGGTCTTAAATTTTCAAATGCTCTCCAACCTAAGTAGTCAATTTATTGCCTTCGCTTTCAAGGTGATCTTGGCCGTTGTTATCCTGGGAGCGGGTATCTTAATTGGGAATTGGGTGAAACGATTAACTCAGGGGGCGGCCAAAGAGAGACCTTTTATAGCCAATCTTGCCAAGGCGGCCATTGTTATATTTGCCTTGGCGATCGCCTTACGGAGTCTCGGCATTGCGGATGAGATCGTCACTTTGGCCTTTGGATTGCTCCTGGGGTCCATCGCCGTCGCGGCTGCGATCGCTTTTGGAATCGGTTCGAAAGATATTGCTGGAAGGGAAGTGGAGGCCTGGGTGAAAAAATTAAAGGGAGAAAAATAATAGGGGAGAATAAAGATTTTGAAAATATCTTTTTTTATCAAGTAATGATAAATCGGCAAAGGTTACTAAAGGAAAGGAGGTGAATAACTAATTTAATAATCATTTAGCCATTCATGGGGGATGGAAAATTTAGGGTTTAGGGATAAGATGGCCTAACATTTCAAGGTGCAGGAAGTGAAACTCCAATAATCCAGAAGGAGGAAATTGCTATGAAGACCGATGCAGAATTGCAACAACATGTTATGGATGAGCTCAAGTGGGAGCCGACCATTCGTGCGGCGGAGATTGGTGTTGCTGTCAAGGATGGAGTGGTGACTCTTAGCGGCAGCGTTGACAGCTACGGTAAGAAGTGGGCTGCCGGTCGTGCTGCCAAGCGGGTTTTTGGCGTCAAGGCAGTAATTGAAGAGATCAAGGTCAAGCTGACTAGCTATTATAAGCGTGCCGACAAGGACATTGCCCAGTCGGCGACAAACATTCTCGACTGGAATCTTTGGATACCGCGTGACCGCGTCAAGGTGAAGGTGCAGGACGGTCAGATCACTCTGAGCGGCGATGTAGATTGGTATTTCCAAAAAGAGCGCGCGGAGGATGCCGTACGTCACTTAGTAGGGGTATTGGGAGTCATCAACTCGATCACTATCAAACCGCCGGTGCCGGAGGTGAAAGCGTTCGAGGTGAAGAACAGAATCGAAGACGCACTTAAGCGCAATGCCAGATTATTATTAGCGGCCCAAAAGGTTCAGGTGGAATGTTCAGGTAGCAAGGTGATTCTCCGTGGCAGCGTTGGCTCCTGGGCAGAGCATGAGGAAGCTGAATTCGCTGCTTGGTCAGCTCCCGGCGTGTCTCAGGTCGAGAACAAACTAACGATTACAGGTTAGACTAAACTGGCAAAATGTTCCTATCTTCTCTCTTTTTTGGGCCGCAATTTGTACCAAACCGCAGCCAACGCATACGTATGCTCTACCATGGGTCTGCTCCACTGGAATGGAAAAATTAATCGAATAAGGAGGATACTTGGGAAAATGAGAGGAATTTGGGAATTGCCTTCTTTGTTTCTGGAACATCAGCAGTCGGGTTGCCAACCATCTTCTTTGCAGGGGTTTGGATTTATAGATATTTATTCCCAGAGGTAAAGGAGGATTGACCTTATGAGAAGATGTCCTTGTTGTAAGGATTATTTTAGGCCTCGAACTCAGAACCAAGAATTTTGTTCTCCCGAATGCCGACAACGGTACTACGGAGGGAGGAAACCAGGACCCAGAAGACTAGCACTGAGGCGTAGCCTAAAAAGTCGAAAATAATGTTAGCCGCCGCTGACTTCCGTGTTATACTTGCAATTGGAAATCATCAGATCATAGAGATAGTCCATCTTCACTCTTTGTAGGTGGAACAAACAGCCCACTTTTTTGACCCGTAGTTTCTGAAAGTTTCGGTTGACCAATTTTCATAAAATAGATATATTCCCATCAGGAATCACAGGTGGCGGTGTGAGGGTTTCCATCAACGCATCAATATATAAAAGTTAGCGATAACAATCAATTTACATTCTCGGTCCACTTAAGCTACAATAAGCTACAAGAATGAAAACCGTACACAAGATAATTCATGGCGATTCCAGACAAATGAATCTGGTGACCGACGAATCGGTTCATTTGATTATTACTTCACCTCCATACTGGCAACTTAAAGATTACGGAACAAGCGATCAAATCGGATACCATGAGACTTATGAGAGTTATATCAATAATCTGAGTCTCGTCTGGAACGAATGCTATCGGGTTTTGCACTCAGGCTGCCGACTTTGCATAAACATCGGGGATCAGTTCGCCCGCTCGGTTTATTACGGACGGTACAAGGTCATCCCGATTCGAACCGAAATCATTAAATTCTGCGAGACAATCGGGTTTGACTACATGGGGGCGATCATCTGGCAAAAGGTGAAAATATCCGATACTACTGGTGAGGTGATGTGCTAATGAAACAGAGGGCAGAAAGCGCAGAGCATATTGAAGTATACAAGTGCATTCACTGTGCAGGAGTAACCAGTATTTTAATCCGCGAACACACAAAAAAAGGAACATGGCCAGAAATTGAATTTTGCCCTTTCTGTGGATTGTCTAATAGATACCCAAAAGAATTCGACAACGAGCATGACACATTATTGAACAAGAAAAATTATGATCAGGTTTGAAACAAAAATAATGTGCCATCTCTTAGTTCGTATTCCAGAAAAATTAAGTTATTTTTTCGAGGGAATTGTATCCTGCTTTGCAAGGATTCATATATATTTGATATTAAATCTTGAGTCTTTTTGTCGCCTCGATGCAAACACACTACATAAAAGTTAAATACCTTAGATACATTTTCTTGTACAACTCTTTCAGAAAGCAATGAATAGTACAGGTGCTTTCTTATTTCTTTCCCAATTTGGTTTACAATTATGCTGGTTAGACGATCCCTTTTCAATTCGAAGACATTTATACTGCTATCAGATACTACAACAAGGTCTGCTGGGTAAGCGTTCCCAAATATAAACTGATTATATATTATCGAATCGATTAAATTATTTCTAGAATACCTGGCCACTATTTCATCGAATGTTTTATATTCACAGCTATTTTTGTTCTTTAATGAAAGAAGTAAATATGTTTCTAAGTCACTTTCCGAAGCGAACTGATGTTTTATGTCCAGTCTGTTTTTCTGCCATATATACTCGCGGCTGACCTCCACTATCTCATGGTCTAACTTTTTTTGATCATGATTATTATATGCAATTCCAAATTTTTGAAGGGTGTCAAAAATCGCCATTCCCTCTCTATCAGTTAATGAAATACAGTGTAAATGTTTATTTTGTTGAATAAGATTGATTAATTTATAATAAAAATCAGAATTCCCACACCGGATTCCATTAAGGTACAAATCTGTTTCTTCTATTGCATAGATTGAATCTACTGGGATAAATTGAATACGGTAGAAGTATTTTTGTGTGAGATAGATTATAGATTTATCATAAGACATTGTTTTTACTACTTGAAAAGGGCCAAATATCTGTTGCGCCTTATAATTAAATTGCGAGAGGAAAACAATATCCCCAATGTCTACATTGGCAAGCCAATTGGATTGGGTTGCACCATAAGTGAAATGTTGTAAGCATTGCTCGGCAAATTTTGTTGTAGTAACTATGTAATATTTCATCTTTTCATGCTAGCAAGGAAAACAGAGCTTGTCTAGTAGATTGTAGAGTCTTTGGAAGTGAGAGCATCAGGCAGTGTGCCCCAAGGACGGTAGATCAATGGCGTGATTATTACTTTAAGAACGTTCGGCCAAGGGAGCATATAGAAGAACTCGGCAGGAAGCTTTATGTCAAGATAACTGAAGTCATTCAGGCCGAAGTCGAGGAAATCACGGAACAAGACTGTATTGACTATATGATTCAGCTGGTCATTGACCGGACATTCGATGGTTACATGACCGAGATCAAAACCATCTACGGACAACTGGAAAGGGAACTCCAGGTTAAGATTGAACCCGCCCCCGACGAATGGGACAGACTGTTTAACGTCGATTTCTTCATAAGGATCAAAGATAGATATATCGGGTTGCAAATAAAACCGGTAAATCAGGGAATACAACTATCACAGATATTTAAAGAAAAGGAACTACAGCTCAAAAGCCATGAAAAATTCACAAAACAATACGGCGGTAAGGTTTTCTATATTTTTTCATCCACGGTCGGAGAGAGAAAGGAGATTAGAAACAAAGAAGTAATTGCCGAAATAAAAAAAGAAATTGACCGGCTGAAGAAATAAAACATTTTGCATCTAATTGTTATTGATTCAGAATATGAGAGCCGTCCCCAAGCTGAACGTGAACTCGATCTCCGACATCAAGACCTTCAAACCCTCGCATCAGCTTTCTTTCCACCGGCGGGTGGAAGAGATGAACCCGGGTTCCTTCTTCTGAAGGGAAAAAGCCTGGGATCAGAGTTAAAGGTTGACATTCAGGAACAGAACGGAAGGTTATCTTGTTCTTAAAGAGAGCAGGAACAAATCTCAATAATTAAGCCTGACCCAGAAGACATTTCAAAATGTGTGTTTCTTCCTAAAATCTTGTTTTTCAATTTTTACTCTTCTATGCAAAAGGGAGAAAGGATTGATTTGAGAGAGCAGATGGTTCAAACATCGGGACCGTCGACTGATTGATTTTGAAATTAGAACCTGGTTTTAAAAGCTACGGGTGTGTTAAATAGAATTTTTTCGCTGCTTCTAAGGGATTATTTGAAGATTAACGATTTTTCTTGACATTTGGGTTACGTTTGAAAAGGATGGGTTATTTGTCTTCAAACCTCTTAAAGAGAATAACACTATTGATCCCCCCAAAACCCACAGAGATGGAAAGGGCGATCCTGACATCTCTTTTTCTTGCCTCTTTTGGGACGTAATCTAAATCGCAATCAGGGTCAGGGGATTCATAGTTAAGCGTGGGATGGACCATCCCCCTTTCAATCGACAAAAGAACGGAAATGGCTTCTACTCCTCCGGCGGCTCCTATCAGGTGGCCTGTGATCGATTTCGTGGAACTTATGGGGATGCTGTAAGCCTGTTTCCCGAAGATATCTTTGATCACCTTTGTCTCCACCTTGTCACCGAGAGGAGTGGAGGTGCCATCAGGATTGATATAATCGATCTCTTCCAAGCCGACCCCGCTCATTTGAAGGGCAGCTCGGATGGCTTTTCCCAACGCCCTTCCATCGGGATCGGGCTCGGTGATATGGTGAGCGTCCGCTGTCATCCCGAAGCCGATCACCTCTCCATAGATGTGCGCCCCTCTCTTTCTGGCATGGTCCAGCTCCTCGAAAACCAGGACCCCGGCTCCCTCTCCCATCACAAAGCCGTCTCTCTCCCGATCGAAGGGCCTGCAGGCCTTATGTGGCGCATCGTTTCGTGTCGACATGGCTCTCAAAACGTCAAAGCCTCCGAAGACTAAAGGTGTGATACAGGCATCCGCCCCTCCCGTGGCCATGAGATCCTCCGTTCCCCTCTGGATCTGGAGGAAACTATTGATCATCGCATGAGTGGCTGAGGCGCAGGCAGTCGAAACGGCATAGGAACTACCTCGGAAGGTGAAATGCTGGGCGACATGGGAAGTGACGGCACTCATGTAGATATTAGGAAGTCCGAAGGGTGAAGCCGATCTCGGCCCTCTCGAAAGAAATCGCTCGTAGTAATGCTCCAGAATTTCCATCGCCTCCACACCGACACCCAGGATCACTCCCGCCTGAAAAGGGTCGATCCCCTTCAACTGACACTGTCCTGCTCTATCCGACGCCCCCTCTTCATTTCTTTCGAATTCGATTCCTGCATCTTCTAGGGCAAGCCATGTCGCAGCTATGGCATACCTGGACGTTTTCCCGAGGTACTTGGAATGTTTCGTTCGCTCGACATACTGGTGGAGGTCAAAGCCGTCAATAGGAGAGCAGATCTGACATCGATAGTGGCTCATGTTCCGATTGGGAAACTCGACCCTTTTGAAAGAGGATTTACCTTGAATCAAGTTCTCCCAGTACGGCTCTTTCCCAATCCCAACCGGAGTGACTGGACCGACTCCGGTAATGACCACGCGCTTCTTGCAACTCCTCACGCCTGTCTCCCTTCGAGGTTGGCCCATTCTTTTTAGCGATTGTTCTTCTTTTTGTCAAGCTTTCGATGACATCCAGTTCGATTCAGACATAACAAAGGAGGAATTCGGGTGGGAGCCATTCTTCCCGAGGAGGTCGGCTATGATGGGGAGCAGGGGGGAGGAAATTTTTTTTCTCACGTCCGCCACGGAAGTGGAAGAACGAGGATCTGGAAAAAAGTTCCAGGCTGATTCAGAAAATCTATGAGGTCGACCCCCTGATGTGTCCGAAGTGCCAGGGGAGGATGAAGATCATCACCTTTATCGTAAAAAAAGGGGACGTAGGTTCTAAAACTTCACAGTTGAGGAGGAAGAACTGAAGAATCAGGGTTGTGTTTTCATTCTACTCTTGCAAAGTCGATGAATCCTCGTTCTACATCAGTCCCTATGAGCTGAACGCGGACTCGATCTCCGACATCAAGACCTTCAAACCCTCGCAACAGCTTTCCTTCCACCGGCGGGTGAAACAGGCGAACCCAGGTTCCTTTTTCTGAGGCGCCCGTAACGATGCCATCGAACCGCTGCCCGATGCTTGATTCCAGGAGCAAGGCGGCAGCCGATTTCCTCACCAGCCGCTCAACCTTGTTGGCATCATCCTCCTTTTGGGTACAATGTTGTGCGAGCCCTGTGAGTTCATCCTTGCTGTAAGGAACCGGCTGCCCTGCCATGGCCGCCTTGAGAAGCCTCTGGGTGATAAGATCTGGAAATCGCCGGTTGGGGGCAGTGGAATGGGTATAATCCTTAACCGCAAGCCCGAAGTGGCCGGGGGACGTATCACCGGGGAGATCAACCATATATTCCCCTGAACCCATCAGCTTGACCACGCTGAGGGAAAGATCAGGAAATCGAAGCGGGTCGGCCTTCTTCTGCTTCGACAGAAACTCTTCCAGTGCACCCGAGTCGGGCTCCGGGGGCAGATGCCCGCCCAGACTTGAGGCCAGCTCGACGATTCGAGTCCAACGCTCCGGAGAGCGGAGAACGCGGCGAAGAGACGGAAACCTTTTGGCCTCGAGATATCTTGCCGTCACCTCATTGGCCACGATCATGAAGTTTTCTATCAACTCCTTGGCCTGATTGGTCCTCTCCACTTCCAGATCGGATAGAGAGTCTCCCTTAAACACTGGCTTCGGTTCAATGGTTTCGAGCTGGAGAGCGCCGCACTGAACTCGGAGATTCTTCAATCTCTGGGCAACTTCATCCTGAATACGGATCTGTCGGTCAAGACCAGGCAGCGCCGCGACCCGCTCCGGAGCAGGCCCTCTGCCCTCAAGCCACGCGGCGACACCATGATAGGTGAGCTTTGCACGGTTACAAACAACGGCCCGGTAGAGATCCCATTTGGCAATGGAGCACCCGTCATCAATGACACTCTCGACGATCATTGCCAAACGTTCTTCGCCTTGACGAAGAGACGTGAGATCGGTGGAGAGCGTCTCGGGTAGCATCGAGAAGATTTGCGCAGCGGTGTAAACAGACGTTGTATTGTACTTAGCGTGGCCGTCGATCGCCGTTTCTTTCTTTACGATAGCGTCAACATCGGCGATCGCAACCAATATTTTCACCGCTCCTCCCGACAGCGGTTCCGCAACTGTAAGCTGATCCAGGTCTTCAGAGTCGTCGTTGTCGATCGAGGCCCAAAGCAAACCCCTCAGATCGCGAATTCCAGGATCGTTTTCAATGGCATGGGATTTGATTCTCCCAACTTCACCCTTCACTGCATCCGAGAAATCCGGCAGCAGGCCCCGGTCGATCATCGCCCGGCGAGCAATGGCCTTGAGATCGGCTCGATGTGTTCTATTGTCACGACCCATTTATGCCCCTCCCCCTATGGGATAAAATGAATTATTACCGAGAGCATGAAATAGTTTACATTCGGAACGATAAAAAGTTGTCATTGCGAGCCCAGAGGGCGTGGCAATCTCGTTTTGAGATTGTTTCGTCGCTATCGCTCCTCGCAATGACCTGCCCCGGCTAATACATACTATAATATACTCCTTCTTATAATCTGCTGCTCCTTTCTAAAAATTCACCCTTTTGTAAAAGGACCTTTTTGTTATTTCTGCTGCAAGAATATAGAGCACCACAATCATGCCGATAACCAGAAGGATCGCCATGGGCAACGGCTGAAAATCTAAAAGTCCTGCAAGCGGCGTGAACGGAAATAGGATCGTCACAGCAACGATCAGAAGAGTGGCCATCAGCAGATACTTCCCGGGTTTACTTCTGAAGAAAGACCTCCGGGTGCGAATAACGAGGACAATGACCGAGGCTGAAATCACAGACTCCAAGAACCAGCCTGTTCTGAATTGATGCGTTGTGGCATGGAGGATCATGAGAAGCACACCAAAGGTAAGATAATCAAATACCGAGCTGAGAATGCCGAAGGTCAGCATAAAGTTTCGTATGAACTGGATATTCCAGCGTCGAGGTTTCTCAACCAGTTCACGATCCACACTGTCCGTGGCAATGGTCATCTCCGGAAAGTCCGTCAGCAAATTGGTGAGTAGAATCTGTTTGGGCAGAAGAGGAAGAAAGGGTAAAAAGAGGGAGGCTCCTGCCATGCTGAACATATTCCCAAAATTGGCACTGGTCGCCATAAATACATACTTCAGGGTGTTGGCAAAGGTTCTCCTCCCTTCGCGCACGCCTTGTACCAGAACGCCGAGATCTTTTTCGAGCAGCACAATATCAGCCGCCTCTTTGGCAACATCGACCGCGCTATCCACGGAGATGCCGACATCGGCAGTATGAAGTGCCGAGGCGTCATTGATACCATCTCCCATGTATCCGACGACATGGCCGGCTTTCTTCAAAGCGAGAATGATACGTTCTTTGTGGTTGGGCTCCACCTCAGCGAAGACATCCACCTCATTGACCCGTTTGAGAAGCGCCTCATCACTCATCCGGTGAAGATCTCCACCTGTGAGGATGTGTGGATTCAATAACTCCACTTGTTGACTGACATTGGCGGCAAGCAACCGGTTATCTCCGGTAATGATCTTCAATGAAACGCCGAGATGTTTCAGTTCTCTGATGGTTTCGATGATCCCGGGCTTGGGGGGATCAAAAAGAATCAAAAATCCCAAAAAAGTCATGTCGGCTTCTTGCTCCCTGGTGATGACCGTGTTGGAGCCGACTTCCTTGGTAGCGACTCCCAAGGTGCGAAAGCCTTTACGACCGAACTCTTCAAAGTGCTGCTGGACCCGTTCCTTTACGGTAACGATGTCCGCAATCCTTCCTTCAGCAATTTCTGCGGAAGAGCAGACAGCGAGCACATTTGACAGGGCTCCTTTCGTTACCATCAGATGCGTGTCATCTTTTGAAATCAAAATGCTCAATCGCTTGCGAATAAAGTCGTAAGGCACCTCATCCAATTTCTTAAAGCCTGACAGATCAAATTGGCGATATTTACGGATTGCATCATCGATCGGATTCATGAAGCCTGTTTCATAAGAAGCATTGAGAAAGGCATAGAGAAGGACTTTTTCACTCTCATGGCCGTCCACATTTAAGGCAGAGTGTAATTTCACCACTCCTTCGGTCAGGGTGCCGGTTTTATCGGAACAGAGCACGTTCATGCTGCCGAAGTTTTCAATCGATGCCAGCCGTTTTACGATGACCTTATCAAGGGCCATCCGCTTGGCGCCGTGAGCAAGGTTAATGCTGATGATCGCGGGTAATAGTGTTGGAGTCAGTCCGACGGCAAGCGCCAGTGCAAAGAGAAAAGATTCTAAGACCGGTCGCGCAAAATAAACATTGATGGCAAAGACGGCGATCACCAGCACCAGCGTGATCTCCATGAGGAGATACCCAAAGTGCTTGACGCCATGCTCAAACTCTGTCTCGGGGGGTCTGAGTCTCAGCCGTTCGGAAACCTTTCCAAATTCGGTCTCCTTCCCTGTTCGGATGACCACGGCCCTGGCACTCCCGCTGACCACATGGGTTCCCATAAAGAGCGAGTTTGTCCGCTGGCTGAGCGGTGCTTCGGGCGGTAAAATGCCAATCGATTTTTCGACAGGATAGGTTTCACCTGTGAGGGCTGCTTCATCGATAAACAGGTCCTTGGATTCCAGAAGAAGACAGTCTCCAGGGATGACATCGCTCGCTTTGATGAACACAATATCGCCCGGCACAACCTCTTCGATAGGAACCTCTTTTGAGTCTCCATTGCGAACCACCGTCGTTTTGATCTGCACGATTGCGTACAGCTTCTCAACCGCATTGACCGCTCCCCGCTCCTGCCAGAACCCAAGGAAACCGCTGACCAGAATAATCACCAGGATGATCGTGGCATCAATCGGATTCCGGAGGAAGAAGGATAATCCCGCTGCAAAAATAAGGATGAGAATAATCGGACTCTTAAATTGAGCTAACAGAAGCGTCAGCGCGTCCGATTTCTTCTTAGGCTTCAGGAGATTGGATCCATAGCGTAAGAGTCGTTGCTGGGCCTCATCGCTCATCAAGCCCTGAGGGGTGGTTTGAAGCTGTTGAAGCAATTCAAGAGAGGGGACGCTCCAAAAAGGAGTTTGGTTGGGGTTCATACCTTATCCAGTGAGCGTGTAGCTAAAATTGCCATCTCATTTAGGCGAAGGCTTAAATCTCAAAACAGACAAGCACTCATCATCGTTAGGGAAGGCTATAAGATAATATATCATGATCATCAAGTTCAGAAAATATAAATATGGGGACGATTTTACAAAGCGCAAAAGTGTTACAATTTTTTCATAAACTCCTGTGCTGATATGATATGATATCAAATGAAACTCTTTCCCCGACCTCCATCATGGAGAGGGATGGGGGAAATGGAACCGAATAGGTTTTGCAGGAGGACCCTATGCCCCAATTAAGACAAGATCCTACAACGAAAGAATGGGTTATCATTGCTGCAGAGCGTTCAAAGAGACCCCACGATTTTATAAAGACTAAAACGTTGATCGAAAAGCCTCCCTATAAAGAAGACTGCCCCTTCTGTCAAGGCAATGAGCATCTCACTCCTCACGAGTCCCTGGCCTATCGAAGTGGGGGGCTGGCAGATAGTAAAGGATGGTGGGTAAGGGTCATTCCCAATAAATTTCCCGCCCTTTCTTCAGAGGGGAGCCTGGAGAGAGAAGAGACGGGGTTTTTCAGGATGATGGATGGAGTGGGAATTCATGAAGTGGTGATCGAAAGCCCCATCCATAACCAACTCCTCCCCCTGATGGAGGATACACAGGTGGAGGAGGTCCTTCTTGCCTATCGGGAAAGGTATCTTGCTTTAAGAGAGGATTCCAGGATCAAATTGATCATCGTCTTTAAAAACTATGGGGAGGCCGCCGGGACCTCACTGGATCACACCCATTCCCAGCTCGTCGGGACTTCCGTCGTCCCCTCCGATATTCGAAAGAAATTAGAAGAGGCGGCTCGATATTACGACGACCACGGGAGGTGTGTCTATTGTGATTCAATTAAGGAGGAACTTAAGTTCGGGAAGAGGATCGTGATGGATACCGAGAGATTTGTCGTCCTCCAATCCTTTGCATCCCGGTCCCCCTTCGAAACCTGGATCGTTCCCAAAGAGCATCAGGCCTCTTTCGGTTTAATCTCGATGGAGGATTCAAAAAGATTTGCAAAAGTCTTAAAGACAACCTTATTTAAACTCTATTCCAAACTGAACGATCCCGATTATAATTTTGTCATCCATACCGCTCCCATTAAGGATGAACAGGAAGATTACTACCACTGGCATCTTCAGATTATCCCAAGACTGACTAACCCCGCCGGAT
>JAPVTA010000022.1:0-3714 GCA_047519465.1 Thermodesulfobacteriota bacterium
CCGGCCCCGGAAGCTTGTCCTTCTTATTCTTGGTGAGGCGGGCCTTGTGGTTCAGTTCTCCCGAGATGAAACGGCCGGCAACCTTCAAAGCCTGGTTCAGGAGCTGATCGGCCGGAACCACTTCATCGAGGGCTCCTTTTTTCACGCCCTCTTCGGCTGAAATGGGATTACCGGTCGTGATCATCTGCAACGCGTCGGCAAATCCAATCAGCCGGGCAAGCCGCTGGGTCCCGCCTGCACCCGGGATAAGGCCAATCTGCATTTCTGGCTGCCCGATCTGAACACCCGGGGCGGCAATTCTGTAGTGACAAGCCATCGCGATTTCCAGCCCGCCTCCCAGGCAATTGCCGTTGATGGCGGCAATGACGGGCTTGGGCCCTTCCTCGATAGAGTTGATGAACCGACTATTCTCCACGACCCGGGGGACGAGATAGGCCCTATCCTTGACTTTCTGAACCTCGGTAATGTCAGCTCCTGCGATGAAGTTTTTTCCAGTGCCGGTCAGGATGATAGCCTTGATGGCCTTGTCCGACCCGGCCTGGAGGAGCGCATCGGCCATCTCCCGCACAAAATGCTCAGAAAGCTGGTTCACCGGAGGGTTATTCAAAGCCAGAATAACCACGCCATCTTTTACATCCACTTTCACAGTCTTGTAATCCGTCTTCATCACGTTACCTCCTGCTGGAATAAGCGCAAAGCGCGCTGGCCTTCACCCGGTTACAAATAATACCCCGTTGCCCTGCCCTGTATGCATGCGGTATGGGGCCCTGTGGCGGGGTTGGGCTCAGAATAATTTCGGCGCGGTTCGATGCCCCATTGGAATCTCTAACGGGTTCACCCCAGGGGATCACGGTAGCCTTACGTTATTGCGCCTTTATAATAAATGATGGATAATAAATTTGTAACTTTTTGTCAAGAGAAAAATGGTACTAAAAAGATTTTTCTTGACTTTTATGTATAGCATTTAGTAATACTCTTTAAGAAGCGAATTGCCTGGTTGCCCGGCGATGGCGGTTTTTCTTGCAAGGCAACCCTTGCTTTCAAACCTGTGTAGGCCGGAGAGGGGGACTCTTGAAAATTCGAGATCTGGTTCAGCACACCGGAGTATCTAAGGAAACCGTTCATTTTTACATCCGGGAAGGGCTCCTTCCCAAGCCCCGCAAGAGGGGTAGAAACATTGCGGAATATGACGACGGCTACGTCGACAGGATCCGCTTCATCAAAGAACTTCAGGATCGCCATTTCCTCCCTCTCGCCGTGATCAAGAATATTCTGAAAAAGCAACAAAAATCGTCCGAGTGGCAATCTCTCCTCAACCTCCGAAGAGAGTACTTCAGGCCCATAGACCAGTTCTTGCCGAACGAGGTGGCAGGCGAAGAGCCTTTCCTGAAGGCGACGGGTTTGGGAAGAAAATGGTTGGCTAAGATGGAGGAGTGGGAGATTATCACTCCGGAGGTTCGTAATGCTCAGAAGGTTTATTCTCAAGATGATATTACCCTTGGCAAATTGATCGTAGAAATGGATAGCATCGGACTGGGTGCTGTAGAGGGGTTCGATCCAGAAGCCCTGAAGCGCTACCGGGATAAGTTCCGGGAGATCGTCATTGCGTCGCACAAACATTACATCGAAGTTGCCTTAGGAAAGCTCGTCCCCGAGGAGTTCTCGAAAAGGGTTATCCAGGGCAGAGAGATCATGAGCATTTTCTTCTACCATCTTTACCGCAAACTCTCCCGGGAGGAATACAGGAAGATCCTGGCACTTCTGGAATCGGAGAAGAAGGAGCCAGAAAATGGCGACCTTGATCCGGGAGATTTCTCTGGCCAGGAATAGAGGGGGCTGCCCGTGGATGGGTTTAAACGAGCTCTTTAGCGGCGTATATTAAGGTTCCCATGAAACTCCTCAGCGCTAAGAATGAACCTGAAATCCTGCCCAAGGGACACAACTCCCTGATGAGGGTTTGGCTTGAAAACATAGGGAATTCAGGTTAAATGATCTGTAGTGATTTCTTGTAATGGTACAGGGATTTTGCCGAGCATCGGCTCATCCAATTTAGCAAGAGACTTTTGGATCGAACCCAATTCATAATAGAAAGAAGGAGGAAATAAAGATGAGGACGAAACAGCAGTTTATCCAGGGGTTGCGCAAGATGCGTCGGAATATTTACGTCGATGGAGAAAAAATCGACCGTGATGATGAGCTTCAGATGGCGACGATCAACACCATCGGGTTGACCTTCGACTACGCCGCAGACCCTAAGCACCAGGACCTGTGCACAGCTACATCACACCTGAGCGGCGAAAAGATCAACCGTTTCTGTCATATCCACCACAGCAAAGAAGACCTTCACAAGAAGCAAGATATGACTCGACTGCTCTGCCAGGCGGCCGGTGGATGTATCCAGCGCTGCATGGGGATTGACGGGTCTAACGCCATCTATAACGTCTCCTTCGAAGCGGACAAGCTGAACAACGGGGCTACCCAATACCACAAGAATTTCAAGAAGTGGCTGGAACGATTTCAGAAAGAGGATTTGGTGGGCTGTTGTGCGCAGACGGATGTGAAGGGAGACCGGATGAAGCGGCCTTCGCAGCAGAAGGACCCGGATCTGTATGTGCGCGTCGTGGAGAGGAAGAAAGACGGGATTGTGGTGCGGGGCTCTAAGGTCCACAACTCGGAGGCTTCCGTGGCCGATGAGATTCTGGTGCTCCCCACCCGTGCGCTTTTGCCGGAGGAGAAGGATTGGGCGGTGGCGTTTGCGGTTCCCGGGGATTGGGAAGGAGTCAAGCAGGTGGTGACGGTGCACAACCTGCGGGATCGGAAGCATTTCAAGAGGGGTTTTGCGCCTGGGGCAACGGATTCGTATACGATATTTGACAATGCGTTTATTCCGTGGGATCGGGTCTTCCTTTGCGGGGAGACAATTCACGGCGGCGTGTGTGCGCTTTTGTTTGCCCTTTTTCACCGCCACAGTTATTCGGGATGTAAGCCTGCGTTAGGGGATTTAATGCTGGGAACAGTGGCTTTAGCGGCGGAGTACAACGGGATTGGCAAGGCGTCGCATGTGCGGGACAAGTTGGCAGAGATCATTCGGGTGTCGGAGTTGGGCTATGCAGCGGGATTTACGGCGTCCGAGTTGGGCAAACCCGAGGTCTACATTCCCGGCATGGGATTTAGCCCGTATGGGCCCGGAAGTTACATTCCTCACTCGATCTATGCGAATGTGGGACGATGCTTGACCGGGGAGGCAGTCTTCCGCGAGGCGGAGATTCTCTGTGACGTGTCCGGAGGCATGCCGGCGACGTTTCCTTATGAGGGAGATTTTGTGAACCCCGAGACGAAGGACCTTTTGTACAAGTACATCACCCGGAACCCGGATATTCATCCTGAGGATGCGGCGCAGTTGTGGCGGTATATCGGGGATGTGATTTGTTCGGCGACTGGGGGAATCCATCTCCTCGGCGCCTATCATGGCGGTGGCTCTCCGATCATGGAGGCCATTGCGATTACGACGCAGTATGACATCGATAGCAGGAAGAAGATGGTAAAGAAGCTGGCCGGGATTCAGGATCGCAAACCCGCTCCGGAAAAATCAAAGTAAAAAATTCCCGGGCCATGCATGACCGACAGCCGAGAGCTGATTTGGTTTCTCCAATAAACTAACTAAACCCAGGAGGGAAAAACGATGAAGGGAAAAACAGCGAAGGGAAAAACAGC
>JAPVTA010000023.1:0-5073 GCA_047519465.1 Thermodesulfobacteriota bacterium
TCTTTCTCTTCATATTCGTCACAGAAGAGATGAATTTTTGCGGAAATTATCAAATTAGAAAAGAGAAGTCAAGGAAAATGATTCATCTTGTGGGCAGAATACCTTGACATTTTGGATGAAATACGCTAATTAGTTGGGCTTGAGAAAGGATGAGGACAAGACGGAGGAAGGGTGAGCCCTTGTATGGAGAAAAAGCCGATCCGAATTGCTGTCGTGGGTGTCGGAAATTGTGCCAGCGCCCTAATTCAGGGGATTGAATTTTATCGAGAATATGGCCGGAAGAATCTGCCATCGGAACCCCTTGGCTTGATGCACGTCGATATCGGTGGCTACAAGCCCTGGGATATCGAGGTGGGTGCGGCCTTCGATATCGACCGAAGAAAAGTGGGAAAACTTCTCAAGGAAGCCCTCTTTAGCAGACCCAACTGCACCAAGACGATTTATCCGAACCTCAACGATTCCGCCGTGGTGGTCTCTATGGGAGAGGTCCTGGACGGAGTTTCGGGGCATATGAAGGATTATCCCGAAGACCGCGTTTTCCTCGTCGCTGACGAAAAACCTTCCAATGTGGAGAAGGTTCTCAGGGATTCCGGCGTGCAGATCCTTCTCAACTATCTTCCTGTAGGTTCGGATCAAGCCACTCGGTTCTATGCGGAGGCTTGCTTGAGGGCAGGGGTCAGCTTAATCAACTGCATGCCCAGTTTCATTGCTTCCGATCCTGAATGGGCAAGACGGTTTGAAGAAAAAGGCATCCCCATCGTTGGGGACGATGTCAAATCCCAAATGGGGGCCACCATCATCCATCGGGCGTTAGCGAAGCTCTTTGAAGATCGAGGGGTACGCTTGGACCGAACCTACCAGATCAACACAGGCGGAAATACCGACTTCCTCAATATGCTCAATCGAGATCGTTTGAAAAGTAAGCGGATCTCCAAAACCGAAGCGATTCAATCTCAACTTGGCGTTCCGTTGGAACCGGAAAATATCCACATCGGCCCTTCCGATTATGTCCCCTGGCAGAACGACAACAAGGTCTGTTTCTTACGAATGGAAGGAAGAGGGTTCGGGGAGGTTTCCCTCAACCTCGAATTGAGACTTTCCGTAGAGGATTCTCCCAATAGTGGCGGGATGGCGATTGACGCCATCCGGTGTTGCCAACTCGCCCGCGAAAGGGAAATCGGAGGTCCTCTTCTTTCTATTTCGGCCTATGCGATGAAACATCCGATTGTCCAGATCCCCGACAGCGAAGCCAAACTGATGGTGGAGGAATTCATCGAGGGGAAGCGAGAACGGTAAGCAGAAGAAGTTTAAAGTCTAGCGTCCAGAGTTTAGAAACTCACTCCAAAAAAGAACTGAGCGTTACCTTATCCCCGGTAGCCCGGAGAGTCTTGAAATACTCCACAACCTTTCGGGTATCCCTTCCAAATTGATCATAAAGAATTTGAAATTTCTCGAGGCGATGGAAATATCGGCGATAGGCCAATAGCACCGCATTATTGATGTCCACTTTTTCGAAATTCCTGTAACTATCCGTCTTAAGGGATGCCATCTTTTCCATAAATTCTTCTTTCAAATGCTGAAAGAACTCTTCCCTCTCTCTTAATTTCTCATCCCTTGAAATCGCTCTCGAGTAAAAAAGGGATAGCTGCTGGCAGGCCTGGTCGATCCATTTAGAAAAAAGCAGGTCATCCTCTTGGCAGTGGATGGCCTCGACCACTTCCTTAGATCCGTTTCCGTACTTCCCGCATAAAAAATCGATGGCCCCCTGATTCCCCACAAAAGTGGCTATCCGTTCGTTGAATTCGGTCTCGCCTTTAAAATAGATCGTGGCATGGGTCATCTCATGGAGGATGAGATTGGCGAGGGTGGCCTCATCCCATTGAAGCATGGGCGAAAAGATGGGGTCTTTCAGCCATCCGAGCGTGCTATAAGCACCGGCCTCCTGGATAAACGTGTCGTACCCCCTCGCTTCGAGAAATCGTTGCTCCTTGAGAACATCTTCTTTCGTGAAAAAGCTCTTATAGGTTACCTTGCCGGTGATGGGGAAATTCCAATGATAAAGCCGGAGACAATCCTTCTCAGAGGCCGTGATGACATAAAGAACAGGGCCCTTGACTTCGAAATATTTTGAATAACTGTTCGTCCTGGTGAGGCCCAATTCCTCTTCACCGTAGCGTTTTGCTTCTCGGATGAGAAGGATCTTCCTTTTGGCTTCATCCCTCATCCTTGGATCCTCTAAAACCTCTTGAACCGGAACACTGTGAATAACGATCGAAGATTGATGCCATCCCAGCTTGGAGAGATAGAGAAGGTTCCCGCAGCCTGTCAAAGGAACGGACACGAAGGCGAGCAATAAAAAAAGCCTCAAGGTTTTCACAATGTCTTCTTCTTACAATATTCTTCAAAGGGAATCAAACGCTTCCACCCTCTTTTCCCTTCTCTTCACATCTCTCCGGATTTGGACTATACTGTTATATTATTCCGTTCTCTCGACAACTTTCGTCGTTCCAAGAGAGGAAGGGAGGCCATGAAGATGACCGTTTTGACGAAGCTAAAAGACTATTTAGAAAAGAATCAGGTTCGATATGAGGCGGGCTACCATGAAAGGGTTTACACCTCTCAGGAGACCGCAGCCGCCATGCATGTCCCTGGAAAAGAGCTGGTCAAGGTGGTCATGGTGAAAGCGGACGGGAAAATGGTTATGTTGGTCCTACCTGCCAGTTATCGCGTCGAAACCAAGAAACTAAAGAAAGTTCTCAAATGCAAGAAATTAGGTGTCGCGAAAGAAAAGGAATTCGAGGAACTCTCCCCCACTGTGAGGTTGGGGCTATGCCTCCTTTTGGGAACCTCTACCATATAGAAGTATGGGTCGATCAGATTCTCGCCGAAGACGAAAGGATTGTTTTTCGGGCCGGAAGCCACGTGGAAACCCTGAAGATCAAGTATGAGGATTACGCTCGGTTAGTTAACCCCAGGGTGGGGGATTTCAGTGTGCACCTGTGAGAAAAGTTTTTTCATCCTTCCTTAATTTTTGAGAAACGATCACGGCTGCCATCAACCCGAACCCGACGATATCGTACAAGGGTTCAGGATAGACCAAGGCAAGCCCTGCAAAGATGAGCATGATTCTCTCATAAAGGGTCGTCTTCTTAAGGAACCAGTTCTCCACGCCACCCGCTAGCGCGGCAATTCCAATAAATGCCGTGAAGGTTGTCCAGACGACATCTAACACTGGCCCTTTTAGCAATATCCCAATGCCCTTAGGATCGACGGTGAACATAAAAGGCACGATAAAGGCGGGAAGCGTATATTTCCAAGCATACATCGTTGTCTTGTAAGGATTTCCTCCGGTCAGGGCTGCCGCAGCAAATGGCGAAAGAGCAGTAGGAGGAGAAACCTCTGAAAGAATGGCATAATAGAAAACAAACATATGAGCGGCAAAATCGGGGACCCCAAGTTGCGTCAATGCAGGTGCGCAAATGACGACGGCGATGATATAGGATGCCGTCACCGGGACGGCCAGTCCAATAATCCAAACGATGATTGCCGTGTAGATCGTCGTCAAGAGAAGATTTCCGCCGGCATAGGCGATAATGATCGAACTGAATTTCAACCCAAGACCGGTCAAGGTCACGACTCCGACAATGATTCCAGCCGCCGCGCACGTAGCGGCCACGCTCAGTACACCAATCGAACCTCCTCTCAAGGCCCTAACTAATTTCCTGGGGGTGAGGGCTGTATCTCTCCTGATGAAGCTGACTGCAAAGGTAATGATCGTTGACCAGAAGACAGCCATGATCGGCGTAAAGCCAATGGCCATAATCACCACAATGGCCACAAGAGAGGTGAAGTGAAATCCATAGAGGTAGGTGAGCTGCCACAGGCTGTACGTTTTATCAAAGGCGACCTCTTTTACCCCTGCCTTTTTTGCATCCAATTCCACCATCAAAAAGATCGACCAGTAGTAAAGACAAGTGGGAATGGAGGCCATGACGATGACATCCAAGTAGGAAATTTTTAAGAATTCTGCGATCAGAAACGCGGCTGCTCCCAGGACAGGAGGCGAAAGGATGGCCCCGATTCCTCCCGCTGAAAGAAGGCCCCCTGCCGCATCCTTACTATAGCCCGCCTTAGCCAGCATGGGATAAGCGACCGCTCCCAAGGTCACGGTAGTAGCCACTCCGCTTCCTGAGGGACCTCCGAGGAGAAAAGACGCCATCGTTACGGTCCTACCCGCACTCGTCGGCTTTCCGCCCATGGCTGCAAAAGAAAAGTCAATGAAGAATTTACCGGCCCCTGAGAATTCTAAGAAAGCACCCCAAATCGTGAAAAGGATGATGAAGGTGGAAGAGACATCGATTGGCACACCAAATATTCCCTCCAAGGTCATATACATATGCCCCACGATGCGATCAATATCGTATCCCCGATGTGTCCACGGAGAAGGAAGCCAGGGTCCGACAAATGCATAACCAAGAAACGCGAGCACGACTCCGGGCATGATCAGCCCGGTCGTTCTCCGGGTCGCTTCTAAGACCAAGACAATCAATGTGACCCCAAAGAATAAGTCCCAGAAATTCGGAACCACCGAGCGGTAAATAAATTGGTCAAAGTCGGCCAGCATATAGAGTATGACCGCGATGCCGAGAAGGGCAAGAATGTAGTCATACCAGAGGATGCGATTCTTGAACCGCTTGAAGGACGGGAAAACCAGGAAGGAGAGAAAAAGGACGAACATGACATGGATTCCCCGTAATACCTGGGTCATGATTATACCGATGGCTGCGTAGAGGTGAACCAGAGACATCACCACAGCAACCACGGTGATGAATCGATCCATCCTCCCGGTAAGCCGCCGAGAAGGACCTTCTTCCTCTTCGATATACTTCTCGGCTTCTTTCAGGGCCTCTTCGGAAATCACTACTTCCTGGTTATCTTTCTTCTCGTCTACTTCCACTCTTCTTTTCTCACCCCCTGTTTACCCAGTTAGAAAAACCCAGCATTTATGCTGGGGGTGGTAGAAATAGAACGCATCAGCCCCTTATTTAGGACTCGGTCAAAACTCCATCTCCA
>JAPVTA010000024.1:0-53579 GCA_047519465.1 Thermodesulfobacteriota bacterium
AACGGTGAGTACAAGTGAGAGACAGGTTGAGAAAATGGGAAAGAAAAAGGAAAGAGAGGGGGTACGAATATGGAAGGATGGACTGAGGAGGAATTTAGAAATAAGGATTTGATGGCGCCCTGCGGGTTATATTGTGGTGCCTGCGGGGTTTACATTGCCACAAGGGATAAGAATGAAAAATTCAGGGCTGTGATGGGAACCCTCTACGGAACAAAACCAGAAGAAGCCGAATGTCTTGGCTGCATGCAGCCCGATCCTCCGAAGAAGCTGTATGGTTATTGCAAAGGGTGCCCGATAAGGAATTGTGTGAAATTGAAAGACTACTACTCCTGCCATCAGTGTGAGGAATGGCCATGCAGTAAAATAGAGAATTTCGGCTTCGGTACAGGTGTAAGAGTGATGAAAAGGGCGATCCCTTTGTGGCGAGCGAAAGTCGCTGAACACGGGGATGAAAAGGGCAGCATCGAATGGGCACGGGCAGAATGCGAGCGCTATCACTGTTCTTCATGTGGTAAATCTCTTTTCAGAGGCGCCCAACGCTGCAGATCCTGCAAGAAACCCGTAGCCGATGAACTGGACGGGTCCTTATGAGTAAAGCCCCCGCCCTAAAGGGCGAGGGCAAACCTCACCGATCCATTTGACCCACTTCAGGTCTTTTCTAACTGCATTGTACAGGCCCTCGTCTGCGGTAATCAGAGGCATTTCTTCTGTCTCCGCCAGGGCGAGATAGCCTGCAAAAGACAAGAGGACCTTGAAATTCTTCGGGGTGATAATTATTTTCTAACCAAAACTCAAGAAAGGAGGGGTTTTCATGGCTATTGTTCGATGGGGGTCAAATCCTGATGAAGTTTCAGATTTTGATAGGTTGCGCCAAGAGGTAAATCGGTTATTCAATGTCTTTGCCCCCGGGACGGAGCCGTTTGTGAGCCGTGTTTATCCTGCCCTGAACCTCACAGACGACGGGAATAATTTCTACGTCCGGGCAGAGCTTCCGGGAGTCGAAACGGAAAGTCTGGATATTTCTGTTGTAGAAGGTCAGCTTTTGATCCGAGGGGAAAGGAAAATCGAGCCGGAGGAGCAAAAGGCAGGATATCACCGTAGAGAGCGCGAGTCGGGTTTTTTCAGGAGGACGATCACATTGCCCACAAGAGTCGATTCGGGAAAAGTCTCTGCCAGCATGAAAAACGGAGTTTTAACCGTGACATTGCCAAGGGCTGAAGAGGCGAAACCTCGGAAGATTACCGTTAAGACGACCTAACAAAGAAGGGAGGTGCCTGAGATGAAGGATAAAGAGATAGAACTTAAGGAGAAGAAAGAGGTTAAGAAGGTGGCAGGGGAGGGGACAAGACCGGGTCCGGTTTTCATTCCCGTCGTGGATATTCTTGAGAATGCTAACGAAATCATTGTCCTTGCGGATATGCCCGGAGTGGAAAGCAAAAGTGTGACCATTGATTTAAAAGATAATCAACTTACGATTACAGGCAAGGTAGATGCCCCCGAGGGAGAAAAGGAGATATCCTTATATAAGGAATTTAACTGGGGGGATTATTTCAGGCAGTTCACCCTTTCGAACGTGATTGACCAGGGGAAGATCTCAGCCAAAATGGAAAAGGGTGTTCTCCGACTCGTCCTGCCAAAAGTTGAAAAAGCGAAACCCCAGAAGATCAAGGTCGTCGCAGGCTGATAAGGAACGGAAGCAACCAGGACCTTCTGGTTGCTCCTGCAATTCTCTCTTTGGTAAGGAGGACTGCTTCTCTTGGCCAGGAAGAAAGACCTGTACAGCATCCTCGGAGTTAATCAGAAGGCAGATTCCGCCAAAATTAAGACGGCTTATCGAAAAGCTGCAAAAAAATATCACCCGGACATCTCGCCAAAAGATGAAGAAAAATTTAGAGAAATTCAAGAAGCTTACGAAACTCTCTCTGACCCTGAAAAAAGAGGCCTTTACGACCTCGAAATATCACGGAGATCAGTGCTTCGTCCCAGTCCTTATGGCTATTCCCATCCTTTAAGGACCCGTCCGTCAAGCCTGTTCTACGAGATCAACCGGTTCTTTTCGACATTTGAGGATTTTTGGATGGATAGATGGCCCGACTTTTTCGGCGAAAGGGAACCAAGCCGTATACATCTTTCTGTTGAAATCACTCTGACTCCTTTAGAAGCAAGAAAGGGATGTAAGATCCCTTTAGAAATCCCTTTTTTGGGTACTTGTAGACGATGCCGGGGAACAGGTTATGTGAAAGGGTTGATCTGCGGATCTTGCCGGGGTCATGGAAACGAAAAGATTCAAAAAAGAATTCACTTTACTATCCCTTCCGGTGTGAAAGATGGTCTGCGGATAAGAATTCCGCTGAAAGATGCCGACCTAAGGAGAATGGATCTTGTTGCCACCCTTAGAGTCTCAGCTTAGAGTCTCACAATAATCCTTTCTTCTTGAAGGAGAGCTTTGCACAAATAGGTAAATGGAAGAGAAGGCTTTCTAATTCTTGGACTAAATGTGAAAAAGGTGCTAAGTTTAGCGGGTGGCCGAAACAAAAAAGAAGTTTATATATGAAGAAGGAGTCCGTTTTGAGGTGACGCCTTACGGACTTTTGTGTTGTCTAAAAGAGAGCAAGGACAAGAAGCATCGTTGTCCTGACTGCAAGTTTTGCCAATGGTGTTCTGATTCGCGATGCAGCCTCTGCCTTAGACAGGGAGAATATTGTCGCGATCGCCAGTGATCAAAAAAAAGAATCTGTACATAGCCACATCAACCTCAGGAACCTATGTTCTTGATCCAGGTAATAATGGTAAAGGGATGAATAGTCGTCTTGGCTACCAATTGATAAGAAGCAAGAAGAGGAGAAGAACGGTTTCCCTCCGGATCAAACAAGACGGGAAAATAGTCATTATGGCTCCTTATCATACGCCGAAATGGGAGATAGAGAGATTCATCCGGGGAAAGCGGTCTTGGATTATCCAGAGAATATCTGAAAGAGAAAAGCAGGCAAAAGAAGCAAAAAAGATGTTTTTCCCGGGAGAGAAATTCTTGTATTTAGGAGAGTGGTATCCTTTAGAAATTCGTGAGTCTAATCATAAGGAACCGCCCCTAAGATTGTCTTTTGGTAATTTCATCCTCCATAAGGATCAGACGGAAGAGGCGAGGAATCTTTTTGTTGAGTGGTATAAGAAAGAGGCCAAAGAGAAGATAGGCGAAAGAATCGATTATTACAAACATCGCGTTCATCTGTTGCCGAAAGGGATCAAAATAACAAGCGCCAAATCCCGGTGGGGCTCCTGCTCCCGAGACAACCGACTCTCTTTTAGCTGGAGAATCATGATGGCCTCCTTGGCCGTCATTGATTACATCCTGATTCATGAACTTGTCCATATTAGAGAAAAGAATCACTCTAAGAGGTTCTGGGCTACCTTAGAGTCCTTACTCCCGAATTACAGAGAACATAGATTCTGGTTGAGAGAGAATGGACATTTGTTGGAGCTCTAATGTGGGATAAGGATAGAGGAACAATCTGAGCAGATGAAGGGAATTAGCCGAAGGGATTTCTTAAAATATACAGGAGTGGCGGGCGGAACCTTATTTTCAGGCCTGAATGGAGGAATAGCGATGTCCAGTTCAAAGAGTCCTGTTGCGTTGGTGAAGACGGATAATAGAAAGAACGGAGTGAAGATGTCTTTGAAGACGCTGAATATGAACCCTGTCAAAGGAAAACATGTCGTGATTAAACCTAATTTTAACACCGCAGATAACACGCCTGGCTCAACGGACAACGATACATTGGTCGCATTGGCGGAAGAGATCTGGGCGATGGGCGCAAAATCGATCAGCCTTGGAGAGAGAAGCTATCCGTTGACCCAGGAGGTGATGGAGAAAAAAGGCATCATGCCCGTCCTGGCTAAATTGAATGTTAAGGTGATCGACTTTGATCATCTTGACGAAAAAGATTGGGTGCTGTTCAAACCAAAAAAGAGTCACTGGCCGAAAGGGTTTCGGGTCGCACGGCCCATCCTCGACGCAGAATGCCTCATCTCTACCTGCTGCCTGAAGACCCATCAGTTTGGAGGAATCTTCACGCTATCGTTGAAGCTCCATGTCGGAGTGGTCCCGACGTTTCGTCACGGATACGAATACATGAAGGAACTACACAGCTCTCCCAATCAACGAAAGATGATTGCAGAGATTAACGAACCGTTTAAACCAGCTCTTATCGTCCTTGACGGGGTCGATGCCTTTGTGGATGGGGGCCCCATGACTGGAAAACCTGCAAAGGGAGAGGTCTTCCTTGCCTCAACCGATCGGGTTGCCATCGATGCGGTCGGAGTGGCCATTTTGAAACTTCTCGGAAGCAATGAAAGCATCATGAAGCCAAAGATATTTGAGCAAGAACAGATCGCAAGGGCAGTCGAGCTTGGATTGGGGGCATCATCTCCTTCAGAGATCGAGGTGATCCCTGCCGATAAGAATAGTCAGGATTACCGGGACCGTATTATAGGGGTATTGAGTAGAGGGTAGTTTCGGGTATCGACCTGTATGGTTTTTTTATTTTCCAGCGGCTGTGCGTATAGAATTTATATAAAGAGATAAAATCAATTATTTCAATACGTTATGGAACGGAACAGCTTTGCCCTTAGCAACATGTATACATAAATTATTCGATTCAAGGTCAACCTCCCCCTCCTCGCAGATCCTAATTCATCAAAATATCAAACAATATCAATAAGTTAAGTATAGAATTATTTTTTGGCATGCCGAATGCATTATTCAGATTGAACGCCAAGGAAAGGAGGAATGAAAGATGGAAAAAACAATGAGAGGATTAAAGACAGGGTTAATGGTCGGGTTGATGACACTCATGGCTTCTCCCGCATTCGCAAGGTCGATCAGCCTGAAAGAAGGTGGGACGATGCTCTGGATTTTCATCATTGCCGGAGCCGTTGTTGTTCTTCTTCAATTGATTCCGGCGGCCATTCTCTTCTTCAGCTTCATCGGCACGGTCACTGCCACGGCGTTGAAGAAAGAAAAGAAGGCTGAAGAGGAAGTCGTTCTTCCAGGTGCTGAGCCCGTTGCGGTCAAGAAGTAGAGGAAGCCAAAAAAGGAGATGATGAGCATGTCTCAGAGCATGAAAAAGATTCTAACCATCCTCAGCTTAGTCCTGATCATGTCGATCACCGTATTCTCTTTTGGGATTGCCTACAAGGGAGGGGTGAGGGGAATAGGACTTGTCGGAGTCATGTTCTTCTTCACCTTCGGGATCATTGTGGTCCTGGCTCAACTGATTCCCGCGGGCATCCTCATTTCCTCCTTTATTGGAGCCGCTGTCTCTCCTACGAGAAAGTCTGAGATCCCTATCCGTGCGACGTAGGAGAAATGGAATACAGAGGAGACGACCATGAAATGGAAGACGTTACTCATAGCCTATCAGGATGATCTTTGGACCCGATCGCTCTGTACCTTCTTCCACGGAATGGGATACAAGGTGGAAACAGCCAGGGCGATGAGTGAGATGATTCGAAGGATTCGAAAAGGGAATGTTCATGTGATCCTCATCGACGATGAGATCGAGGGGGTGAAGGCATGTGATGTGGTTCCCTTGTTGAAGCATATCAACCCCAGAATTCAGATTATTGTGATCTCGTCAGAGGAATCGATAGGATTGGTGAAGCGTCTCCGGGGAGCGGGAATCTTCTATCAGGCGATGAAGCCGGTTGATTTGGGCGAAGTCAAATCGGCCGTGGAATGCGCCTTTGGGAAAATCGAACGGGAGAGCACCAGGGAAGGCTTCTTTTCCTTCCTCATCCCAGAAATGGCTCCGGCCTAAAGAAATGAAAAGATGAAGGGCTGCCTGGTAAAGGCCCTTCGGAAAGAGGAAGTCTCCAAAAGGGGGTGTGAAGGGTGAGAGAAGGGGACAGATATATGACCTATCCGATTTCTAATCCCACCTTCCGGCTAATTCAGGATTGAATTCAAATCGACAATCACACTCCGTGCAAAGAGCGTTCTCTTTTTTTTCTTCCTCGCACAGTTTCACCTTTGCACTGAAACAATTTGGACATTTCAGGTTGGCCAGCATTTCTTGGATATGACACCATTGTGCACACGATAGTTTCGTCATTCTCATCCCTTTCAATCGAGGGAGCGCACACTGCGAGGACTATTTTTGCCAGGCTCGATTTTCAAGGATCACCTGGTCAACAACCTCTCCGCAGTAGATGCATCTCCAACCGAAGAAATGCTCTTGAGTGCCGTAAAATTTTTCAAAAACCATGACACCGTGGCAACGGGGACATTTCATTTGAGCCTCCTGTATTCCTTCCGAAACATGCACATAATTTTATAAAAGGCTGAGGAAAAGTGAATAGGGTATAGGTCGTATTTTACCGAGAAAAATACGGTATTTTTCGCTCAAAGTCCCTCGAAGCAGGCCTGTTTCGATCTGTTGATCCACGAGGCTACCTCCACGAGATGGTTTTATGTAGCAGTATGGCAACGAGCCGTACCGTGGTTCCCTCTCCCATCACTTGGAGTTTCCATAAGCAAGAAAAGGATTGATCTTGTCCTCGGCGTACCCTATACTAGGGTTAGGGAGAATCCATTCCCGGAGGAGGAGCTATGTTTTTCATTGTTCGCTTAATCATTAATATGGTAGCCATTCTGATCATCTCTTATCTTTTTCCAAGGATGATCCGGGTAGATGGTTTCTTAGCAGCTCTGGTGGCCGCCTTCCTGCTCGGGGTCGTCAATGCAATCATCCGGCCCATCCTGATTCTGCTCACGCTTCCCCTCACAGTGGTAACACTGGGACTTTTCTTACTGGTGGTCAACGGGTTGATGCTCTGGTTGGTCTCAGCGCTGGTGAGGGGATTTCAGGTCAGCGGTTTTTGGGGGGCGGTGTCGGGATCAATTTTGATCAGCATCGTGAGTTGGATATTGTCCAGGTTTTTACCCTCCTGATCCGCTCGGACCCTACATGACCGTCGTCTTCGTTTCATCCTCAGATTGACTCAAATAGTCTGTGAGCAGCCAGGCGAGAATGGCAAGGGATTCCATGTCCAAATATTTTTCTGCCCGACGGTCAAAAAGCAAGAGGCATTGGGCCGAAAATTCCTCATCCGTATCATTAAAAAGAAGCAGGACGGGAACTTGGGGGAGGGGATCGAATTTCATCGATAACTGGTAACCCCAGTCCAACCCAGAGTCCTTGCCGCCCAGCCGGAGGCAGGCTCTTCTGAGAGTCTCAAGCCTTCCGGCGAAGTTTTTTGCAATCGCCTTCTCTGTGTTGTTTTGAAACCCTCCTACGAAAGGAGAGGCGTCTTTGAAATCTTTATAGGAAACCCAGTCTTTTTCCTCCGGTCCTACGGCCGGCGCGTGAAGAAGGTATTGGCACAAGACCACCTTGATGGAGTGAACTGGTTCTTTTCCAGAAGGATCCGCAATCCCCCGGGAGGAAATTTTACGAAGTTGACCGAAGAGGAGGACCAGAATGGAGTCTCCTTCCATTTCGACTCCTATTCTTTCTGCTATCCCTTGAAGATCAATTTGGCGCAGTTGTCTCAGGTAATCCTGGTAAGTTTGCTCGAAGATCGTCGCGTTTTGTTCTGAGGCCACTCTTAAAAAGGGTTATTCTCCGTCCAACGTATGGTGTTCAACCTTTAGATACCAGGAGGCGGGATCAATGAAGTATTCTTCCGTATCCTTGAGGGAGACGTAATGTTCATTTTCCATCCTTGATAGTAAATCAAAGAATTGCTTTTCTTTAGGGTTCGTGACACTGTCCCTTAGCTCAGCATAAAACTTCGCCCCCTTGGCTTCGAAATCGAGAGCCGTCCGAACCGCCTCCAGATCATCCGAATCTCCTTTGGCCGTCTTATCCACTTCCTTGACGAATTCAAGCAGGATATCCTTCACAATGGTATCTCTTACTTTGAGAGGGACAGTCTCGGGCCATTTCTCCTGTTTGGCCCACTTTTGATGGAGCTGCTTCAGCCGCTCATAATGTTCCAGTTCGTCGTCCCCGATCTGCTGGAACATTCTCCTGCCAAGAGCATTTTTCGTTCTTTTCGCATGCTTCAGATAGAACTCTCGCTCCCTCGTCTCGTTATTGAGAGCCACCTCCAGAGCATTCAGCCGGTCTTTTTCTTTTATCATCTTTCCTCCCTTAAATTCAGTATATTTGATCTTTTTTCATATTATCCCGTTCGTTCCGTCCGTTAAGAAGTCCGTGGATTCAACAAAAAAATTATTCCATCCCTGCTTCTTTCAGGTTGGCGACGATCACGAGGACATATTTTTTCGGGTGAAGATATTTTTTCGCCACGCGGAGAACGTCCTCCCGGCTGACGGATTGGATGAGGGAAGGATATTTCTCCGGGTAATCGAGACCCAGACCGTAGTATTCCACCTGGGTGAGAAAATTAGCCAGTTTTCCCTGAGTATCAAGCCGCATCGGAAAGCTTCCGATGAGATATTTCTTTGCCCCCTCCAGTTCTTTTTCTGAAACGAGCTCTTTTTGGATGCGCTCCATTTGTTGGAGTGAAAGTGCGATCGCCTCCTTTGCAGAAGAGTTTTTCGTCTGGAGGGCAATCTGGAAAGAACCCGGAAATTTTCCCGGATCAAAAAAGCTTGCCACAGAATAGGCAAGCCCCCTCTTGTTTCGAATCTCCTCCGTCAATCTGGAAGCAAACCCTCCGCCTCCGAGAATATAGTTCATGACTGTGAGGGCATAAAAATCAGGATTCTCCCGGCTCACGCCAGCATTGCCAAGGATGACGTTGGCTTGAGTGATCGGCCGGTCGATCTTCACCGTCTTTGGTCCTTTTTCAAACGCGGCTGCGAAAGGCAGCTTGGGGACCTCACTGACGGCCCATTTTTCAAGGCGTGGGACGAGTCTTGTTTTAACCTCTTCATAGGTCATATCTCCCACAACGGTCAGAATCGCATTATTGGAATGGTAATAGGACCGATAAAAACGCACCACGGAAATTCGGGTGAGTTTCGGAACCGATTCCTTTGTCCCTTCCACAGGATGACCATAAGGGCTACCTAGGAAGAGGGCCCTCAAAAATGCTTTTTCAGCAACCTCCTCGGGCTGATCTTCTTCCGATTGAATCGCTGCCAGCGTCTTTTCAACTTCCCTATGGATTTCCTCCTCAGGAAAAGTGGGTCGAGTCAGGACCTCCATGAAGAGATCGAGTCCCTTGTCCAGATCCTTTTTCAAAATCCGGAGGCTGAGTGTAGCGTAGTCCCTTCCGGAGGAAGAGTTGAGAGAAGCCCCCATAAAATCGAGCTCCTCATGGATCTGATTGACAGTACGCCCCGATGTTCCGAGAAGAAGCCCTTTGGCAGTAAGGTATGCCAGACCCTCTTCTCCGGAAGGGTCTTTCCTGGACCCAGAATCGATGAGGAGTTGTAGTGTAACAAACGGCAGAGAATGTTCCTCGCTGACAAGAAGGACGAGCCCGTTGGGAAGAAGGGTCCTTTGAACCGGAGGCATCGCATAAAGACTTGCTTCTAACAATTCCATCCACATCAGTGAGAATGTGAGAATTAAGAGGAATTGCTTAAATTTCAAATTGCAGATTTCATATCGCAGATTGAATAAACCATACTTCAAAATCATAGCTTTATCCTTTCAGGGATCGAAATTTAAAAGCGAGAATCCTTTCTTCGATCTGAAATCTAAAATTTGAAATCTAAAATATGTTCGTTCATCTCACCACATGTTCTTTTGTGGCGCCACCTGCTGGGGCGGGCTTGCCTTCTTTGGGCGGAAGAGGGATAAGAATGCCCACCGTTCGATTGTCCGGCGTCAGATATTTTTTTGCCACCCGCTGGATGTCTTCGGGCGAAACTTTTCGAACGGAAGGAAGGTAGTCATCAATCGCCCTCCATGTGTTGGCAATCTCGTGCTGGGCGAGGAGCAAGCCTTGGGAGAATAGCGAATCCTGGCCAAATACGAAGGAAGCTATGATTTGATTCTTTGCCTTCTCCAGTTCACGCGCTCCAACTAATTCGTTTTTCAGTCGCTCCACCTCCTGATCTAATGCCTTTTCTACTTCGGCCACCTCTTTGCCCGGGAGGAGTTCTGCCGAAAGATAGAAGAGGCCTGGGTCCCGGGAAAGGAGAGAGTGATCCGCATCCGCACTCAGGGCAAGCCGTTTCTCGCGCACGAGGCTCTGGTAGAGCCTGGAACTCTTACCTGCTGAGAGAAGGGTGGCGATCATTTCAAGGGCGTAGCTGTCGGGGTCTCGAAGATTGGGGACATGATATCCCATCACGATGTAGGGAAGCTGTGCCTCCTTCTTTACAAAGATTCTGCGCTCGCCGATCTGTCTTGGATCGACATCTCTTTCCTGGTTCGGCGCGATCCCCCTTGGTATGGAACCGAATGCCCTTTCGATCCTCGGAAAGAGTTCTTCTCTCCTGAAATCTCCGACAACAATGAGAATGGCATTGACAGAGTTGTAATAAGTTCTGTAGTGGGCTTTTAGGTCATCCAGTGTAAACCGCTCGATATCTTCTTTCCATCCAATCGTGGGCCAATGATAGGGCGAGGTCAGAAAGGCAGTGGCCTCCATGTGCTCCTGGAGGTTGGCCTGGGGGTTATCCTCTGTGCGGAGCCTCCGTTCTTCCATGACCACCATTCGCTCGGTCCGAAAGTCTTGCTCCCGAAGAAGAAGGTTCTGCATCCTATCCGATTCCAGATCAATTGAAACCTGGACTCGGTCTGCGCTGATATTTTCAAAGTAGGCCGTATAGTCCCGGGAAGTAAAGGCGTTATCATTCCCCCCGTTCTCTTGGATGATTCTTGAAAAGTCCTCAGGACCCACCTTCCCGGTCCCCTTGAACATCATGTGTTCGAGCATGTGGGAAAGGCCTGTCTTTCCCCACGCCTCGTTCCGGGAGCCCACACGGTACCAGATCTGGAAGGTGACGAGGGGTGCTTTATGATTTTCAAGAAGGATCACCTTCAGGCCATTGGGCAGAAGAGTCTCAAAGACATTTTCTTTCAGCCCTGCTTCTGAGATGGGAACAAAAAGAATGAAAGAGAGCAACAGAAGCAAAAGAGCTCTCCCCCCAGATTTCCATGAAAAGTTCAATTCGACCTCCTTTCTTGCCCCTGTACCCCTCTCTCCCCGGGGGCTGTATCACAATTGTAGGGGCTTGATTTATCAAGCCCACCAATCGGGCTCAATGAATTGAGTCCCTACAACATAATAGTGTGTGTTGTCTATTCGGTAAACCATATTACGACACGACCCTCGAGGGGAGAGGGGAAGAGGAAATTATTTCTCTTCGGTTAGCGTGACAAAGAAGGTTGAGCCTTCCCTGTCTACCAGGAACAGCACTCCTTGGTCTGGTTTTGCTTTCTCCATGGCACCTCGGTAGTCGCTCTCGTTCAGAATTTTCTGGCGGTTCACTTCCAAGATGATATCTCCCGCCTTTAAGCCTGCACCCTGGGCAACGGAATTGGGTTCCACGCCAGTAACAACTACGCCCTCTGTCTTGGCGAGGCCCAGCTGTTTGGCAATATCAGGAGTGACATTCGAGACCCGGAGACCGAACCATTCTCTTGCCGGCTTAGCGGGTCCCCTCTCTCCTATCTTTTCTGGCATCTGGGCAGTGGTCACAGAAACTTGGGTTCGCTTTCCTTCCCGTAGGACCACAAAAGCGACCTTCTGGCCCACCTTTTTCTTGAGCACTTCCCGGACCACGTCCTGGCTACTTTTGATCTCGACCCCATCGACTTCGGTCACGACATCTCCTGCCTTGAGGCCGACCTGTTCAGCAGGGCTTCCGCTGTATACCTGGCTGATCAGTGCCCCTTCCTTCTCCTTAAGATGGAAGTACTTCATAAGATCCGGGGTGATATCCTGAAGACCGATTCCCACCCACGGACGAATGACTTTGCCGGTCTTGATCAATTCCAGCATGATCGTCTTGGCAAGGTTGATGGGAATGGCAAACCCGATGCCCTGACCTGGCTGGATGATCATCGCGTTGATTCCGATGACATCGCCGTCAATGTTCACAAGAGGGCCTCCGCTGTTCCCTGGATTGATCGAGGCATCGGTCTGAAGGAAATCTTCGTAAGTCCCTGTTCCAAGCCCCGAGCGGCCTTTTGCGCTAATCACACCTACGGTGACAGTCTCTTCGAGGCCAAAAGGGGAGCCGACGGCAATTGCCCACTCCCCCACCTGTATCTTATCCGAATCGCCCAGCACGGCTACAGGAAGATCGGCTGCCTCTACATGGACCACCGCGAGATCTGTTCTCGGATCCGTCCCTCGAACCGTCCCTTTCAGCTCCCGGCCATCAAAAAGGTGGATGGTGATCTTTTCGGCCCCTGCAACAACGTGATAGTTCGTAAGAATATACCCCTTTCCGTCCACAATGACTCCAGACCCTTCCCCCATCTGTTTTCGTTTTGCAGGAGGTCCGCCATGCTGTTTGAAAAAGTCTTCAAAAGGCGTCCCCTTGAAGAAGTCTTCTCCGAACCCTTTTCCAACCGTCACTGTTCGCTCAGACCGAATGGCAACCACCGAGGGCTTTACTTTCTTGGCCACCTCCACAAAGCCACTTCTCCAGTCCTTTGCTGGGGTTCTCTCAGCAGCGTTCAAACTCCATATGGGCAATACGACAATCAGAATCATCCAGGAAAGAAAGAAATAAATTCTTTTCATTTTCTCCACCTCCATTTTTTGAACGGCATTCCTCCCCTCACCCTTTCCCTCTCCCCCAGGGGAGAGGGAGGGGTGAGAGGAACTCAATCGCAAATGTTAGAGGCAAATCTTCAGCTTTAGACGTGCTAGAACCTAATACAAAGATCACTGAGAGATTAAGAGAAATAAATGGGTTAATGTTTGTATTTTACAGCCAGAAAGACACTATATTTGCGCCCCGCAGTGTCAGTGTTGCCCCAGGATGATCTTCATTATACTAAACCTTTCCCGAGAACACATCATTTAATTTTGTTAAGAAAGAGATTTTGCATCTTTTCGACTGCCGGTTTCTATTTTTCTTTCCGATTTTTCGGAGAGGATACCCTTTCTTACATAAATGGGTCGAACCATTTTCCTTATCGATGGAAGTTTCTTAGCGAAGATGAAGGAAGCTAATAGACATGAGGCTCCCCCGATGATTAAGGTGTTAGGGGCTCCGATTCTGCCGGCCAGACTGCCTCCGGCTAAGCTTCCGAAAGGGGCCATCCCCATAAATGCCATTACATAGAGGCTCATCATCCGGCCCCTCTTATCCTCGTCCACCACGGTTTGGAGGATTGTGTTACTCGATGCCATGTGAACCATCATGCCGAAACCAGCGAGCAACAGGAGAAATAATGAGAGCCATAAGACCTGAGAAAAGGAAAAGGAGATAAGTCCAACCCCAAAGAAACCCGAAGCGATCACGATGATTCTTCCTAATCCAAGCACGTTTCGTCGCGAGGCGAGGAAAATGGCCCCAATGACAGCGCCCACACCGATCGCGGCCATAAGAAAGCCGTAGGTCTGCGGTCCGCCATGAAGGATGTTTTTAGCAAAAACTGGCATGAGGATTGTAATCGCCATTCCCACCATGCTAATCCATCCAAGAAAAAAAAGAATCGACCGGGTGGGCGGGAAGCCAAAGGCGTAGGTGAAGCCTTCTTTGAGTTCCTTTAAAATGTGGTGGTTCTCGGATTGTTCTTGATGGAAGGGCACCTTCATGGCCAATAGAGCAACGATCACAGCAAGAAAACTGAGGCCGTTGAAGAAAAAACACATCCCTTCTCCAAGAATGGAAATGAGGATGCCAGCGACGGAGGGTCCGACCAGTCTTGCGCCATTAAAAAGGAATGAGTTCAGGGCGATGGCGTTTCCCAGATCTTCTCTCTTTTCCACCATCTCCACTACGAATGCCTGACGAGTGGGCATGTCAAAGGCATTCACAAAACCGAGGAAAAATGCAAGAGTGATAAGATGGTGAACGGCGATTACGTCTGTGAGAGTCAGGGCGGCCAAAATAAAGGCCTGTACCATGGCCAGGGACTGGGTGGCGATCAGGATCCGGTGACGGTTCCACCGGTCTGAAAGGACCCCTGCAAAGGGAGAGAAGATGAAACTGCAAATCTGGCTTGAAAATCCAATGAGACCCAGGAAGAAGGCTGAATTGGTCAGCCGATAAACCAACCAGCTCATTGCAATCTGCTGCATCCACGTGCCGATCAAAGAGATACCTTGGCCGCCGAAGAACAGGCGATAATTTCTCGAATAGAGAGCCCGGAAGATCAGCCTTAACCCTTTTGGATCATTCATGTGAAGTTTGTTAGGTTTACTCTTTTGCTATCCCGGAGGCGGAAGAGGGGGACACATGACAGATCGGACGGGGATTCTTCCACCAATAGGGGACAGCTCTCGTCATCGACGGTGCGGTTTGCTAATGAATCTGGCTGCCTATCCTGGACCACCTGACCTTGTCGAATAGGTCTTTAGCATTCCGATCCCATGAAAAATACATGACCAGAGCCTTTCCCAACACGGCATTAACATTGAGGAATCCCCAGAAACGGCTGTCTTCACTGTTGTCACGGTTATCGCCCATGACGAAGAGGGAATCCTTCGGAACAACGACCGGACCGAAATTCTCCATCCTTTGGAGATAGCTTCTCGGAATTTGGTTCGTCACAAAGTGTCCCCATGGATCATCGATCAACCTGTCATTGATATATATTTTATTATGAATGATCTCCACTTTTTCCCCCTCTGTTCCGATGACCCTTTTAATGAAGTCCTTCGAAGGGTCGAGGGGGAAGATAAATACGATGACATCCCCTCGCTGAGGCTTCTTGAATTGAAAGAACTTGATGTTTATATAAGGGATTCTTATTCCGTAAGTAAATTTATTAACCAATAAGTAGTCTCCTATCAGGAGCGTGGGTTCCATCGAACTCGACGGAATTTGAAAAGCCTGCACCACAAAGGCTCTGATAAAAAGGGCAATCAGGACCGCAACAACGAACGGCTCTAAATACTCTTTGATAAACTTTTTCTTTTCCATTTTTTCAGGTCTCATCCTTCTCGAGAAAATAGGGTTCGGACGGATCCCAATCCTATTGAATCAAGCCTCCGGTCAGGCAGGCATTACGGATATCCCAAATCTTTCTTTTTTTCTTCAAACTCTTCTTTGTTGATCTCACCTTTTGCGTACCTTATTGTCAGGATTTCCAAGGCTGAATCCGTTGGCCTGGCCTCAAGATTCCTGTGACGTGTCGAAACAATCAGCCATCGGATTAAGAAAAGGATTGCCACAATCACAGCGATCCAAAAAAGACCCATCAGGAGAATCGGAAACAATCCCATGTGATATTCCCAACCCCACATCTGGGGACCCATCCCACCCGAACCCGGTGGCTGAAAGGCACCCCTAAATAATGCGATCATCGCAGTCATGTCTATTCCTGTCTTAGATAAGAATTATTTTCCAAAAAGATTTATTCCTGAGGGGTCAACCCCTCTTGGGAATAGAGGGTTTTCCATCGGACGGAGAGGCAAGAAGGGATGCACACGCCCGTGAAACAATGAGAAGGAATAGACCACAGAGAGCCAGAGCGATTTTCTCATTTCACATCTGCACCTTCCCATCGCTTCTATCGCGCCACCACTTGGACTGTGCCGGTATTTCCGGTCCTGTGGTCGAGGGCTAAGATAGAAATCTTCTGTTTCGGTTGGAGTATGTTCACCCGGTCCACAAAACGCTCCATGCTGTCGATGGGCTGGTTATCGATGGCCAGAATCATGTCTCCGATCTCAAAACCGGCTTCCTTCAAAGGGCCTTTTGAATCCTCCCATATGATTACCACCCCCTCATTAGGGCTTATGCCGTACTTGTTGACCTCTCCCGAATTGGGAGACCTCACCTCCACCCCTAAGCGATCCTTCACTGCGGCAGCCAGGATTTTTGTAGAAGCCTCCAAACTTTCGATCTTCACTGTCAACTCCTCTTTTTTGCCGCTACGAAGAACTGTCATTTTTGCCTCGGTGCCGACGGGGGTCTCCGCCACATTATTTCGCAATGCGCTGGAATCCGGGACCTCCTTGCCCCGGTAAGCAATGACCACATCATTCTTCCTTATTCCCGCCTTCTCTGCGGGACCTCCTTTCGCCACATCGACAATCAAAGCTCCCTTAAGACTCTCTGTATGAGCACTCTTAGCCAGTTCCGGGGTGAGATCCCGAATGGTCACACCCAGCCAGCCCCGTTCCACCTTCCCATGGGCAATTAGGGTCTTGGCAATATATTGAGCCATATTGCTGGGAATGGTGAAGCCGATTCCCTCAAAACCGCCCGATTCTGTCGCAATCGCGGCATTGACCCCGATCACCTCTCCGTAAAGGTTCAAGAGAGGGCCGCCGCTATTGCCTGGATTAATGGCTGCGTCGGTCTGAAGAAAATCCTGATAGCTGTTCGGGTCGGTTATTCCCCGACGATGTTTGGCGCTGATAATCCCTTGCGTGACAGATTTCTCCAGGGCACGGGGAGCTCCGATAGCAACCACCCACTCTCCTACCTCCGCTTTGTCTGAATCGCCAAATGTGACATGAGGAAGACGTTCCTTTGTTGAAATGCTGATCACCGCCAAGTCCGTTTTCGGATCCCCTCCTACGAGTTTCGCAGGATGTTTGCTTCCATCGGCCAGAGTGACTTCCATTTTGGTGGCGCCTCCAGCCACATGGTAGTTGGTAAGGATATGACCCTGCGGGTCGATGATCATTCCTGATCCCAGCCCCTTCATTTCTTGTTTGAACTTCTTTGGCATTTTGGGAACGCCAAAGAAACGTCTAAAGAATGGGTCATTTTGAAAGGGCAAAAAGGGATTGGTGACCTCCCGGCTTTCAGTCACCTCGATGTAGACCACCGCCGGGAGGTTCTGCTTTGCCACCTGTATAATGGCGGTGCTTAAATCGATTGGTTTGGTCCTCTCCGCAGCCTCGAGAGGGACCGGATGGAGGCAGATTGAGATTATGGATAATAGAAAAAAGTTAAGAAAGACGAAAAACAAAGGACTACGACGTTTTGAGCTAAGCATAATCATTCTCCTTTCGTTTTGATTAGATACAACAGTACATGAGTATATTCTTACGAAAAGTCAGAAAAATAAATAAGGTAAATCCCGTATTCTCCGTGCGGGAATGCTGTATTTTCTTGCAATTCCTTGAGAGTTGGTTCCCTCCTTCCTTGCCATATCCCCCGACGGTGATTACTTTAGAGATAAGAAACTTGGAGGTAACAAACCATGGCACAGCGTAGGGCAGAAAAGCCGAAGAAGGTGAAACTCAGCCCAAAACAGCAGGAATTCTATGATCGACTGAGATCATCCAGGTGAAACCGGTTATTTTGCTAACCCGAGTTCTTTTTGACAAAGGGGAATAACCATCGAGGATGAAAGCGATGAGATGGGTGCTCAGCGCTCATGCAGTAACTGTTTGACTTCCTTTTTCCCTTCTTCCAACTCATATTGCTGCTGACGGTCTTCCTTTAAAAGAAGGGCCTGGAACTCTCCCACGTGTGTTTTTTCTTCTCTCGCCACATCCAGCAGTAATTTTCTGACGTTCTTGTTTTGGGTGATGTCCGCCATTTGCTCATAGAGGTTGATGGCATCCAGTTCAGCAATGATGGCGGCTCTCAATATTTCTCTGTCCAAGCCTTCCTTTTTTATTCTGTCAATATCAATCGGGATTTTCGATAGCATGCTTATTTGCCTCCGATAGAAAAGAAATTCTACCAGTAAGGATAGGGCCACCATGGGCCATAGTATCCGTAATACCTCCACGGATAATAGGGATACGGGTACGGATAGTAGTAATACTCTCCCCAGAGGTAAACCTGCTTGCTCAGAAGAAGAGGGTAGGGATATTCCAATTCCCCAAGGCGCATGACTTTCTTTCCCTGGATTTCACCCGCAGCGGTAATTCTCCTTCCTCTTCTGAAGACATACGGGTCTACATACCCCTCAACAAGGATGATGAATCTTCCTTCGGAGCGTTTGAACGTGGGCTCTTCCGTCCAGTCAAGAGGGCGCTGCAAGACAACGATAAGCGTTGTGTCGTCTTTCTGATTGATGGTTTCAACGATCTCTCCGCCCCAGATGACGATCCTCCTTTTATAGGCTTCTGGATCTTGAAAAACCTTTTGGAAGGTGAGCGTCTTATCCGCCTCGGCTCTCAGTTGTTTTGAAATAGGGAGGCATCCCGGAAGAATAACAATGAGGAGAACGCCAAAGATAAAAAAAGACCCGCTGCCCCGGAAAAAAGATTTTTCCATTCTCCTTCCCCTTTGAAACCCGTCATTCGACCTCTATTAGAACAAATAGTTTCCTCGAAGTGAATAAGGCGAATGTTGTATTTTGTTGGCCGGAGGGCAGTATTTTTAAGATGGATTTCTCGTCACCCGGAAGCGCGGCAGGCAGGTACGATATGCGATCAAGGGCAGCCTGTATAAGAATGGCTCATCGGAGGAAGAGACTATAAGTGAGCACGCTTAGGACGAAGCTGGTGAAAAGGGTATACTTCCAGTTATGTTCCACGAAGGCGAAATAAAAGACAGAAGCCAGAACCCGCGCAAAAGGGGTCAACATCAAAACGCCGATTCCCATGTCGAGGAAGAGACGAGGACGGAAAGCCTGAGAAGCCATCCGTCCGAGGGTGGATGAGATGAACTCGAAGAAGTTCATTCCAACGATCGAATGTTCGAATCGCAGATTGCCCACCCTCACCCAGCGCCAGACGAGACCCACTGCGAGCAGAGCCACACTCAGCAGAACGCCTGTTAAAAGGATATACCCTACCAGACTCTCCATATCGAAACGGTCGTTGCTCTGTCCCTTCTCAGGATGACTCGCTGGTCCCTGCAATTTCACCCTTTACTCTCCCATGATACCTCGGACGATCATCTCGAATCCCAAAACCAATAACACGCCTAAAAAGATGTGGCGTACCGTCTGATTGGTCAATCGGACGAGCAGGCGTGTGCCCATGAAAGCCCCCAAGACAACGCCGAGAATGACCGGCGCGGCCAGTCCCGGATCGATCATTCCCGCTGCGAGGTAGACACTGGTGCCAGCCAGGGCTGTCACACCGATGATGAGATTGCTTGTGGTAGTGGACACCTTGGGAGGGAGTCCCATCACAAGATCATGGATCAACACCTTAAGGGCTCCTGCCCCGATGCCCAAAAGCCCGGCAATCAGGCCTGCACCAAACATCAAGGGACCACCGAGATAGGCCCGTGCCCCATGATACGCGATCACTTGCCGGACAGACCGGTCATAATAACTGCCTTCCAACTCGAGCCAGCAGGAGAAGACGTCTTGGCGAGCGGCTGGTCGCCAGCCCTCATTTCTCTGTCGAAACAGGGCGACCCATGAAGACAAGAGGACGACACCAAAAAGGACGAAGAGAAACCTCCTTCCAGAAACTAATGTGATGGCAGCTCCTGCGAGTGCCCCCACGATCGTAAACATTTCGAGAAACATGCCTACCTTGAGATTCGTAATGCGGTCCCTCACATAGGCCGAGGCCGAGCCGCTCGATGTGGCGATGACCGAGACGATACTCACGGCGATGGCATGTTTGATGTCCATTCCAAAGAAGGTGAGGACTGGAATCAAAATCACCCCACCGCCCATCCCGCTCATGGCACCGATAAACCCGGCAAAGACAGAGACCAAAAAAAGGATGTGAAATGCCATTTCATCCTTCCTGCGATTTATGAGCAGGCCCCTTAAATCTCGGGATCGGGAGATATTCGACCGACGGCTGGTGCTTGATCGGCTGGGGATAAAGGCTCATCAGTTGATACAATTCCGGGGGAATGCCCTTTGTGACATGGAGACCCAGAGCAGAAGCCTCCTCAAAGGTGATCGGATAATCGTGGGTCCAACTGCCTTCCGTAAGAATTCGAGATAGCTCCTCAGCCTTTTCTGCTGAATATTTTCCTCCCAGAAGATTCCTTACCTGTACCCTAATCTGTTCAATCGCTTTTCTTCCGACATCTGCAAGGAGCCATGATTTATCGTCAATGTCCGATATGGGCTTACTCTCAGCCAGCCTCACCAGCGATGCCGCAGGATACTCGCCGAGCTGGGGATCGACTGGACCTAGGACAGCATGTTCCTCCATGACGATCTCATCCGCTGCCAGGGCAACCATTGTTCCTCCTGACATGGCGTAATGGGGGACGAAAACAGTCACCTTGCCTTCATGCAATCGGATGGCATGAGCAATCTGGTAAGAGGCAAGCACCAGACCTCCGGGGGTGTGGAGAACGAGGTCGAGAGGCATATCGGGGTCTGTCATGTGAATCGCCCGGATGACCTCCTCGGAGTCATCGATATCGATGTATCGGAATATGGGAAAACCTAAGAGGCTCATGGTTTCCTGTCTGTGTATGAGAACAATCACCCTCGAACCCCTCGTTTTCTCAAAAGAGGCGATCAGCTTCTGTCTCATCGCCAAAAGGAACCTTTTCTTTAAGAGAGGTTGAAGTGCTGCAATGATGAAGAACAGCCAGAATATAGTGGAGATGTCAAATTTCATTTTGTCCTCCTTTTAAAATTCTCTTGGCTAGCGATGAACGTAATGGTAGGCTTCGTCCGCGAAAGGTCTCCGATAGGAAAGCTTTCTGTTTCTAAAGAATGGGAGAAGCACCATCCCCGTGGCAAACCCGCCGATATGCGCCCACCATGCCACTCCGCCTGCTGTTCCGTGGGAGGCCAAAGAAAGCGTACCGGAGAAAACCTGAATGAGAAACCAAAAACCCAAATAGAGGAAAGCCGGCAAGTGTACCAAAAAAGGAATAAATAGGATCGGGATGAGGGTTAGGATTTGCGCTTTCGGGAACATCACGATATAGGCGCCCATGACCCCAGCGATGGCTCCGGATGCCCCGAACTCAGGGATCTTGGAATGCGGATCGACCATAAAAAAAATTAAATTTGCGGCGAGTCCTGAAAGGAGATAAAAGAATAGAAATCTGACATGGCCCATGCGATCTTCCACTGTACTTCCAAAGAGGTGGAGAAACCACATATTGCCAATGATGTGGAGCCACCCGGCATGCAAGAACATGTTTGTTAAGAAGGGTGAATAATTACCCGGAGAAAGACCATGGATCAGGGCCCAGCTTGGATAGGTATATCTTGCCGGGACAAGACCGAAAAGATAGAACAATTGCTGTAAGAGATCTTTGGGGATGGATATTTCGAACACGAAAACAATGGCATTTAAGAGGATAAGCATCCATGTCATAAACGAAAATCCGATGCGTGGAATGGTATCTTTCAGAGGGATCACGAACTAGGAACGCTCCCTTCTTCTGTGTACCTCATACTTTTATGGTTGGATCTGAATATAGCCCTGCTGGACCAATTGGATTAAGCGCCCTATAGCTCCTGCGTTCACTTTTACCCCTGGCAATAGATCCTGATTCCCCCAACCATTGCTTTTCATCGAAACCGCACACTCCTCAATCTGTACACCTTGTTCCATTAACGAAGTAAGAAGGTTTTTGTAAGAATTGCCCGTTTCCACAAGACGATAGGCCCCGTAGGCTCTGTCGTTCAACGTAAGATAAGCCGCGTTACCATGAAAGATGCCGATGATCTTTCCTTTCACTTCTGTTTCCTTGAACCGGCTCGCTAAAAGGTGCATATACTTTATCCCTGCGGGAATATCCCCGACAAAGTCAACATGACTTATATTAAATACGACGTTGGCCTGCTTCAGGGTCACAGGAATATCAATGTGAATTGTGGGCTGAGCCAGAACGTCTTGACCCATTGCGGCAAGACATATGAGCGATCCAAGGCCCATCAATAAGGGCATCACCATGAAATTCTTGATCTGTTTAATCCTGGGCATATTGAACCTCCTTGAGAGTTAGGTGGTCCAGGTCGGAGGATGTAATGATACAGTTCCATCAATAACTAATTTCCAAAAATATGCCGACAAAATAAATAAGGGTAATCCCGTATTTTATCCCAGGATATGCCGTATTTTTGACTTCGCCTTGTTACGGTCCCGTGAAGAATCTGGAACCAGCGCCAGGGTCGAATGGTTCAAGGGGTCAGGAAACAGTCTCGCTGAAGCCTATCGTTTTGTGTATTCTATCATTATGGGATGGCTCGATCATATTTTGGAGCAATTGATCTCCTTAAAGATATTTTTGCCCTTTATTCCACTTTTTGTAGCATTTAATGTCTTAGGGATTCTTCCCATTTTCGTCTCCCTCACATTGGAGATGGCGCCATCTGAACGGAAAAGAGTCATTCGTCAATCTCTCCTGACGGGTTTTCTGGCAAGCATCGGGTTTCTGGCAGCAGGGAAATCGGTTTTCGCCCTCCTGGGGATCTCAGTTTCTGATTTTCAGATTGCAGGAGGCATCCTGCTTTTTATCATTTCGATTGTGGATTTGATTTTTCCAGAGAAGACCCGAACCTTTCCAAAAGAAACCATGGGGATCGTGCCCATTGGTATTCCTTTAATTGTTGGGCCAGCCGTCCTTACTCTGCTCCTGATCGTGATTCATACCTATGGCTACATTTCTACGCTCCTCTGCCTCATTCTCAACCTTCTTGTCGTCTGGTTAGTCTTCGGCCAATCCCATTCGATCATGCGACTCATGAAAGAAGGGGGGGCCAAAGGAATCGGAAAGGTTTCATCCCTATTACTGGCTGCCTTTGCTATGATGATGATTAGAATTGGGTTACAGGGGTGGAAGAGCCTCATCTACGAATAACGGTTAGAACGGGGCAGGGAGCATGCCGCGTCACCCGGGTCGTCGTTGTTCCAATGATCGTGGTATCGACGAAACGTTTGTGCTGTGCTCCGAGAACGATCATATCACAACCTTGCGTGGCAGCCGCCATAATGATTCGCTCAGCCGCATCCCCTTTGTCAGTCCACTCCTTGAGACTGCATCGCGACCTTGCGCTCTCGGGTATCCATTGACAAAGCAGGTCCGCTTCTTTTTTTTCTTCTACTTCATCGATGTTCCGTTCGATCACATGGAGTACCTGAAGATCCGCTCGGAAGCATTCGGCTACCGAAACAGCATGTCCCAGAGCCAAATAAGCGACCTCGGTCATATTGACCGGACAAAGGATCCTTTTCACAAAGCTGGTCTGAACATCCGCCTCTCCTCTCTTCAGGCGAGCGGTGAGTACAGGACGGTCCACGTCATGGAGAACTCTCTCGGTGACCGATCCGAGCATGACCCGATTAAAACCGCTGCGACCATGGGTACCCATGACAATCAGGCCCACCTCCTTCTCCTTTGCTACCCTAAGGATGGACGAGACAGGCTGGTCCGCCGTCACGATGATTTCTGCCGGTACGGCTTCTCCAATACGATCTCGGACATAGGTCTTCAAGCTTTTGTGCGCCTTCTTCTTGGAAAGTTCCGCCTCCTTCATCATTTTCCCCATTTGTCTTGCGGTGAAATAAGGCGGAGGAGTCAAGGGTTCTGCATACAGGACCAGTAGCTCTGCATCGAAACATCCGGACAGGTCTTTGCCATAATGAAGAGCCAACGTTGCGGGCTCACTAAAGTCTGTTGCGCAAAGAATTCTTTTTGGGTGAAACGCCTCCATGACTTTCTCCTTTGCTCCTCGAGCATGCACCGTCCCCTCAGGGTAGTCTGGTTTTCATAAGTGAAACATGGTGTCTATGGCCCGAACCGCAGACATCCCAATCATTTATGCCTCCTCCGTTCGCTCAAGTAAAAGAGAATCGGCACGGTCATCCGTGAGAGAAAGAGAGAGGCCACCTCCCCAGCCATGAGAGAAAGAGCTAGCCCCTGAAAGATCGGGTCGAAGAGAATCACGGAGGATCCCACAATGACGGCGGCGGCCGTCAGCATCATGGGACGGAAACGGACTGCCCCTGCATCGACCACGGCATCGGCAAGGGGCATCCCCTGTTGGATCCTTAGCTCAATAAAGTCAACCAGGATGATCGAATTGCGGACAACAATCCCTGCCCCTGCAATAAAACCGATCATCGATGTCGCTGTAAAGAAGGCACCCATGAGTGCGTGAGCAGGAAGGATCCCTACCAGGGAAAACGGAATCGCTGCCATGATCGTGACCGGTGTTTTGAAGGATTGGAACCAGCCGACGACCAGAATGTAGATCAGAACCAGCACCGCCCCGAAGGCCAGGCCGAGATCGCGGAAGACCTCGTAAGAGATGTGCCACTCGCCGTCCCATTTCATCGCATACTTCAGGGAGGAAAAGGGTTGATGGGAGACGAACCTTTCGAGGCGGTAGCCTTCGGGAAGGTTCAATCGATTGAGTTGCCGGTTCATCTTCAGGATGGCATAGAGCGGGCTCTCCTCTTGCCCGGCGACATCGCCCGTTACATATACGACGGGCATCAGGTTTTTGTGATAGATACTTTTGTCGACTCGCATCTTTTCTACACGGATGAGTTCTGCCAACGGAACAAGGTTTCCCCTTTGACCCGCCACCTTGATCTGTTTCAGGCCTTCCACACTCGACCGCTGATCTCGCGGTAGCCTGAGGAAGATCACGACGTCTTCTTTCTCCATCGGCTGATGAAGAAGACCCGCGCCCATTCCTTCGACCGCCATGCGAAGAGTGTTCGAAACATGTTCGGCAGAGACGCCGTTGAGCGAAGCCTTTTCTTTGTCCACGACAAATCGGTATTTGGGATGGTCTGCCTCCACATACCAGTCCACGTCCACGACCCCTGGGGTCTTGTCAAAGATATCCCGAATCTGTTGGGCGATCTCAATCTGGCGTTGATAATTCGGACCATAGACTTCTGCCACAAGGGTCTGAAGAACCGGAGGTCCGGGAGGAACTTCCGCCACTTTCATCCGGGCGTTGTATTTCCGAGCGATCTCATCAATCCTTGGCCGCACCCGCTTCGCAATGTCGTGACTCTGGGCGCTTCTCTCTCCCTTGGGCTTCAGGTTCACTTGGATATCGGCCTCATGAGGGCCCCGCCTGAGAAAGTAGTGACGGACAAGACCGTTGAAATTGTAAGGGGAGGCGGTCCCAACATACATCTGGTACTGAGTCACTTCTGGTACGGTGCGTATATAATCGCCAATTTCGCGGGTAACGGCGGCTGTTTGCTCCAGCGTGGACCCTGCGGGCATGTCAATGATGATCTGAAATTCACTCTTGTTGTCGAAGGGCAGCATTTTTACACGGACAAATTTAAAGGCAAAGAGAGAAAGGGATGCGAGAAGCAGAACAACGACCAAGGCCAGGAACGCGTGACGCCAGAAGGGGGTATGGATGAGGGGCGTCATGATTCTTCGATAAAGCCTCGTACTCCAACCTTCCGCTCCATGACTTCTTCCTCCTTCTCTCTTGAGAAGGCGAAGGCTTGCCCAGGGGGTGACGATGAAGGCCACGATCAAGGAAAAGAGCATGGCGGCAGAAGCCCCGACAGGAATGGGCCGCATGTAGGGGCCCATCAATCCCCTGACAAAGGCCATGGGGATAATTGCGGCAATGACCGTAAACGTCGCCAGGATGGTTGGATTCCCGACTTCATCCACCGCCTCCACAGCCACATCGAGAATCGACCGGTCCCGGTTTTCAGGAAGGCGGTAGTGACGGACGATATTTTCAACAACAACAATGGCATCGTCCACCAAAATCCCGATGGAGAAGATTAAGGCAAACAGGGTGACACGGTTAAGGGTATAGCCGTAAAGATAAAGAAGGGCTAAGGTAAGGGCCAATGTCACCGGAATGGCGATTGCGACAATACCCGATTCGCGAAGGCCCAGGGTGACCATGATGAGGACGGATACTGAAACAATGGCGATCAGCATATGAAAGAGCAGTTCATTCGATTTCTCCTTTGCCGTTTCCCCGTAGTTTCGCGTGACGGTGACCGTGACATCACTCGGAATCAGGACCCCTTTAAGCAGGTTCACCTTCTCCATGACCCTGTCCGCCACCTGAATGGCATTGGTCCCTTTCCTTTTAGCCACAGTGAGTGTGACGGCAGGCTGGATGGGAGATTGAAACGAAAGGTTCAAAGGGCCTGACGCCGCCTTTTTGTCCTGCGAGGACAGGTTTTCTCGACCGTTAGACCGGTCATCCGTCCGCCAGCCCATCAGCACATAGTCGGCGGGTTCTTCGGGTCCGTCGACAATCTCGGCGATGTCGCACAGGTAGATGGGTCGCTGGTTGAAAACACCCACGACAACGCGTCCGACCTCTTCGGCCGTGTGCAGGAAACCCCCGGTTTCAACCAGAAACTCCCGGTTATCACTTGAAAAGCTACCCGAGGCGAGTTGCCGATTCTGCTGATCAAGAACAGGGAGCAAAGCAGCAGGGGCAATATGATAAGCCGCCATCCTAGGACGGTTGAGAATAACCCGGACCTGTCGGCGCTGGCCGCCGATGATTTTTACCTCTGAGACATCCACCACCTGTTTGATTTGATCGTAAACCTGCGCGGCAATCCTCCGGATCATGAAGTGATCATAGCTGCCACTGGAGAGCGTCAGCGCGAGGATGGGCACATCGTCAATGGAGCGGGGTTTGATCAGAGGCTGACTTGCGCCGGGTGGAATCAGGTCGAAATTGGCGAACATCTTCTGATTGAGCTTTACGATACTCTTTTCCTCATCCTCACCCACCTTAAACCGGACGACGGCCATGGCGAAGCCGGGGGACGAGGTAGAGTAAATGTACTCCACCCCGGGGATTTCCCAGAGGAGTTGTTCCATGGGTCTTGTGACCCGCTCCTCCACCTCTTTGGCCGACGCTCCGGGCATCTGAACGAAAATATCGATCATCGGCACGATGATTTGGGGTTCTTCCTCTCTCGGAAGCATGAGCACAGCCCCCAGTCCGAGAAGGATCGAGGCGGCAATGATAAGAGGGGTAAGCTTTGAATCAATAAAGGAGTGGGCAATTTTTCCTGCCAGTCCAAGTTTTTCCTTCATCTTCGATCACCCTTTTCGAAGTTATCTTATCCGGTCCCCTTCCTTTGCTCTTTCTACCCCTTCCACCACGATCCGGTCTCCGTCATTCAGTCCTGATAGCACTTCCACCTGATCGCCATAGGGTCTTCCGGTTTTAATTAACCTCAGATGGAGCAGGTTGGATGAGTCCACAATGAAGACAGCTACCAACTGCCCGCGCTGCAAAATGGCCGTTTGGGGAACCTTGAGAATCTCTTTCTTCCCAACCGGGAAACGGGCTTTCCCGAAGAGGCCGGAACGCAAAACGGAGGGGACGATGGGCTTCCCCTTTTTATCAAAAAGATCGATCTTAACAGTGAAACTCCGGCTTCCCGGATCCGAAGCAGGGACGATCTCCGCCACGCTGCTTGAGAACTCTTGGGTACCGAGGGCGTCGATGGAAATCTGAACAGGAGTCTCGGAGCGAATCCTTTTTAGCATCGAATCCTCGACCGAAACTTCAAGGCGGTAACGGGAGTGGTCCTCAACGGTAAGTAGGGGAACTCCTGGGGAGGCAAGAAGTCCGACCTCCGCTTGTTTCGAAGTAACGATTCCGTTGATCGGGGAAAGAATCCGACTGTAGTCAACATAGGTTTGAGCGCTAATGATGTCCGCTTTTACCTGATCTGTCTTAGCCAGCACCTGATTCTTCTTGGCAATGAGAGCCTGGAGCATCCTTGTTGCGCGTTCGAGTTCCGCCTCAGCGACCTTGAGTTTTGCCTGGACCTCATCAAATTCCTGCTGGCTGACCGATTTTTCATCAAGCAGGGCCTTATAACGGATGAATGTGGCCAGGGCGAGAGACTTTCCGGCTTCCGCGGCATCCCTGGCAGATTCGGCGGCACGAATGTTCTGATCGATCTCCTCCTGGGCGTCCTGTACCTCGCGAAGTCCAGCCTGGGCCTTCTGAAGCCCGGCCCGGCTATCACGATCATCAATTTCAATAAGCAACTGGCCTCTACGGACACGGTCTCCTTCGCGAATATGGACGGCCAGGATATTGCCTACTATTTTGGAGGAGAGAACACTCGTCGTCTTTGACCGGATGGTCCCGACCGCTTCGTAATCCTCTTCAACCGGAGAGAGTTTGATCGTTTCTATCTTCACACCCCGAACAATCGTTGGTTTTTCAATCGCCTCTTTTTGTCTTCCGCAAGAGGCTATCACGAAACCAAAGAAAACCAAGCTGATGATGATCCATTTTCGTTTCATCCATTCCTCCATCGATTTTAACCCCACCCTACCCCCCCTTAAATTAAGGGGAGGGTAGGAGGGGTTATTTTTCTATATCCAATCCGAGCATGCTTCGCCCTAAAGGAAAGGTTGAATGTCAGTCAGCCTTCCGCAGGAAAGGAGTACTTGAGCATAACTCATATAATAGTCATAGCGGGCGGCAACCAGTTGAAGACGTGCGCGCACAAGGGCTGTTTCCGCTCTTAAAACTTCAGTGATGGTGGTCAAGCCTTCCCGGTACCGGTTTTGGACGATCCGATGTGTTTCTGTGGCCTGGTCGATTACCTCCCGCGCGACGGCCAGGCGCTCACGGGCTGAAACATACTGCTGGTAGGCCCTGACGACTTCAAGTCGGATCTGATTGGCAAGATGTTCCTTCTCGGCGGTGGCCATCGACTCTGACGCCCGGGCCTTGCTGATTCTTGCATTGCGGCTGGGGTCAAAGAGGTTGAATGTGACGCTCGCGCCAATGGTGTAGTCTGAGCTTCCGCTCGACAGATCCTTTCCGCTTAGACCATAATTCCCAACGAGGTCTAATCTTGGCAGATATTCTCTCTTCGCTCCGCGTACTCCCTCCTTGTTCGAAAGAACAGCATACCCAGCCCGGATGTAGTCTGGTCGGTTGAGCAGAGCCAGTCGGAGCAACTCCTCCTTTTGGCCAATCTCAAACTGTTTGTCAACCAATTCACCCGTAACGTTCTGGGAAGTATCGACAGGAAGCCCCATCACCGTGTTAAGGGCTGCATAGGCCACACCCACATCGCCTTTGGATTCGATCTGCTGCTGGCGAAACTCTCCCAGTTGGACCTCCCCCGCCAGCAGATCCGATTGAACCACCAACCCGTGCTGAAACCTGTCCCGGATTTGCTTTATATCGGATTCGGCCATCTTCACTGCTTCCTCCGCCACCTCCTTTTTGGCCTGGGCAACGAGAATACCATAGTAAGAACGCAAGACTTCGAAACGGACCTGCTGCTCAACCATTGCCCTTTGCAGATCAGCTTGCTGCTGTCCGAGGCGGGCTTGTGTGACATGGGTATATGTCTGAAACTGATCGAATAGTGCCTGTCTGAGGGTAACAGCCGTCCGGAAGTTACTGAGAGGTTCCGGATTATTCAATGCGGAAATCTGGAAGTTCTGCGGTCCGAATCGTGCCTGCTCCAGGAGAGAGCCGAATACAAAGACAGGATTGTTCCCCCTTGTGAACGTTTCGCCGAACTGTAAGAGTGGGAACCAACCGGCACGCGCCTCTCGGAGCTGCGCATCCGCTATTTCTCGGCCAGAAAGAGTGATGCGAATGAGGGGGTTGTTCTTCAGTGCTATAGCAACGGCCGAATGGAGCGTTAGGGTCTCTGGTTCGTCGGCATGTGACAGGGGGATGAAGAAAGGTGGTCCTCCCGTCTGAAGGTAGAGAAAGGTCAGGACGAAAAACAGGGTTTTCCAGACAGAACAATAGTTTCCCATGGTACCCTCCTCCGGCATCGAAAAGGTCTGTCACCGGGTTAATTCTCCAAGCCCCAGTTGCGTTAAGAAGGCGATGCTTGAGCTGCTCATTGAATTCTTGCTTCCGAAGAGAATCAAGCTTATCATTAAATAAGAGAAGCACAATGTGAAGGAGGTGGTGAAAATGTCCACCGAACGCTTAGTTTTGGCTTTTGCCGGCAGTTTTATTTTGATCAGCCTGATCCTATCGCAACTTTTTAGTCCATACTGGCTATTGTTCACAACCTTTGTCGGTGCTAATCTGCTCCAGTCAGCCTTTACAGGTTTTTGTCCTTTGGCAAAAATTTTAAAGGCATTAGGAGCAAAGCCCGGTGGCGTGACCTTCAAATAGTGACTGAAGTTCCTTTACAACTGAAAGTCATCTTGCCGGGTCAATCCAAGAGAAATAGGTCTTTCTCTTTTCCCAAAGAGAATTTTTTGTACCTTCTTGTATCGGGTAATAGGTTGTGCCGTCCTATTAAAAGTCTCTTGTGACACGCCGAAATGCGCCTCTCATAAATGTTCTCTGCCAGGGCGGTCTTCAGGAAGAAGCATGAAGACAAAGAACGGTCTACTAGGTTCGGATCTTCTGAGGGATTCCAACTTTAAATGTCTCCCATTCAACGGAAAGTTCTTCTTTTTCCATCCTCCAGGGTAGAGTGTCGAGGGGACGAGGAGCAGGACCTCCGAGCACCTTGCCCGCGATCGAATAGATGCTCCCGTGACAGGGGCATGCAAATTCATGAGTCTCAGGATGCCATGCGAAATGGCATCCCAGATGAGGACAGATTGGAGAGAACACGGTCACTTCAGACGAAGAATGCCTGGTGACCCAGATATCGTGAATCACCGTTTCTCGAAGATAGGCATCTTCTGTCTTGTAAGCAAATTTCATATTGGTCGGCTGCTCAAGAGGGAGTGAGCTGATGTCACCTACTTTGATCCAGCGGGGCTTTTTCAAACGAAAGGAAGATCCAATGATGGCGGCCACAAGCGGAACGGCTGTCGCCGCGGCTACGAGAGCACTTAAGACGCCGATCATCCGCTTCAAAAAACCTCGCCGCGAAGTTGCAGGCTCGGCAAAGCAGAGATTATCTGTCATGACGAAACCCCTCTATGTCCATACTTCGGGTAATCTGCCTGTCCACAGCCTCTTCGTCTTCTCTTCTATTTTCTGCCCTTCCAGATCGAGAAACCGCCCAACACCAACCCGAACACAATAACCACCAGCCAGAAAAACAAGTGTGGTTGGAGTCCAGCATGAACGGGTTCGGCCCGGTCTACGCCGTTCAAACGCAAGACATAGGCCTCCACATTGGCGATCATCTGTTGGGTGAGTGATTCGCTGTCTCCGAAAGGAAGCATGCGCAGTGCCGGGTTTAGCCCCTCTGGTATTGAGCCGTGCTGAATATATGGATCGATGTTATTAATGAAGGTCTGCACATTTTTGTTGAATAAGGATGGATCAATAGGGTTGAGTGGTGGAACCGTTCCGTCGGTTGAGCCAGGGTTTGGAACTTTGTCCTTGCCTTGGGGACCATGGCAGGGTTCGCAGTCCTGATGGAAGATGGTGGCTCCAAGCTCAACATTTCCAATGATGAAGGAGGCTGCCTCAGGAGGGCCGTGAGGGCCGGTCACTTCCGCAGTCGATGGGACTGCGGGTGGCACAGGAACCTTAGCTGTAGGAGGTGCTTTGGCTACGGGTCGACGAATCGCGGGTTTTCCTTGAGCCACACTTAATAGGAAATCGACGACATCATTGACCTGCTGGTCTGTGGCAGAACTGAAAGCCGGCATGATCGTACTGGGATTGTGGGATCTTGGGTTTCGAATCTGGGTGGTGAGCCACTGGCGAGTTTTGCCTTGTAGCAATTCAAAATTGAGTGTGGGCCCTAAGACGCCTCCTCTGCCCTTAATCGTGTGGCACCCTATGCATCCGAGGGAGTTGAAGAGCTTCTCGCCTTGCTTGACACTCGCTGAAACTTGGGCAGTGGGATCTCGCGATGATACTTTCGAGGCTTGCAAACTGGCTGTGCTAACTTTCGATGTCCCTCCAGATGCAATCCCCGGGTGACTGTAATACCCAACGAGTGCCATCGTAATCACCCAGGCAATAAATATGAAGAAGCAAATCACTGCAAGCGGGCGGCGGCCTGGATTTCGCTCAGGGCTCGGATCATAGAAAGGCAGGAATAGGAAAAGGAGAGTGATAATAAGCGGAATCCCTATTGTGCCGATTGGTTCGAGCACACCATGAAAGGCCTTGAGCGTCTGGTAAAAGAAGAGGAAGTACCATTCAGGTTTCGGGACATAGAAAGTTTGCATCAGGTCCAAAGGACCAGAATAGGGGGCAGGGAAATAAGCGGACAGACCCACCAGAATAACAAAAATGAATGTAACCACCACTGCATCCTTAAAGACTTGATCAGGCCAGAAGAACCCTGACCGTTTTCGTTTGGCTTCATCCCAGGGACCGGAAATGCCAAACTTCCGGAAGGCTACCAAATGGAGAACGACGAATATGATCAGTATCCCCGGTAGGATTGCGACATGAAGGAAAAAGAAACGGGAAAGGGTCAGCTGGCCGAGAGTGGAGCCGCCCTGTAAAAGATTTCTTGCCAGGGTTCCAAGGATTGGCATCGTTCCAGCCGAGCTGACGGCCACCTCCGCTTCCCAATAACCTCTCTCATCCCACGGTAAGACCGGCCCAGTAAATCCCAGAGCTAAGGTGAGAAGCAAGTTGCCCACACCGATCAACCACGTCAACTGGCGAGGGTTTTTGTAGGCCCCCCAGATATAGACCTGTGAGATATGTAATCCTACGAGAATGATCATGGCGCTCGCACCCCAATAGTGCAATCCGTGGATCAGCCATCCGAAGGGTATCTCCGTACGCAAATAATTGAGGCTGCTGTAACCACGGTCAACGGTGGGAACGAAATAGAGCAATTGCCATACACCTGTGATGACCTGCACGAGAAAGATCAAGAACACACAACTCCCGAAGACGTAAGCATAACTGGCTCCGCCGGGCATCTCTTCTTCAAGGCTCCAACGGATGACAGCGTTAAGGGGCCAGCGATCATTTATCCATCGTGTTATTCTTGAAAGCATGGACTGGTTACTCTCAAAAGATCTTCGCTATGCCGTAGAGGTTATCGCCATAGGATTTAGTTTTGATGAATCGAAGCGTTTGGTATGAAGTATTATAGGATCTTCGCCTCTTTCAGCATTTCTAGGGCATGAAAGGCAGCGATCGAGGCTTTCACCGCAGCTCAACGCCTTCCAGTGAACCTAACACAGGACCCAGATACTTTCTCACCCCCCCTTTGCCATGGAATGGATGTGATGTACCCCTTCCAGGAGAAGAGGTGAATTTCCATCGTCTATTAAGGCCTGGAGTAGACCGCTCGATGGTTCTTCGATATAAATACTAAGGAATTTGTTAAGGAATAAATAAGGTAAAATCCGTATTTTTTGTGTGGAAAGGCTGTATTTTCACAACCTCTCGTCATGCTTTTTTCAGGAACAGGATAGCCAAACCAACCCCTCCAGATAACAATACAACGACTGGCTCCGGCAGTTTGAAGCGCCAAAGAAGAATCAAACTGATCATGCCAATTGCAGCAGTTGGCAGATCGAAGACAGCTCGTTTGGCAAGTATGACTACTGCACCGCTAAGAGCACCGGTGGCGGCTGCAGTTGCACCCTGGACAAAGGCCTTAAGTTGAGCGTTGTCTCTGTGTCGCTTGAACCAGGGGGCCGGAATAATAGTCAGTAGATACACCGGCAGAAAGACTCCCGTGGCAGCTATAGTTGCCCCAAGCAGACCGTGGACCAAATAGCCAATAAAAGCCACCGTAATCACAACAGGTCCCGGGGTGATCATTGCGACTGCCACGGCATCGAGAAACTGACGCTCATTCAGCCAACCAAACTGTTGAATCACGCCTTTATAAAGAAAAGGCACGATAGCTAACCCGCTTCCGAAGACAAAGGCGCTCGATTTCAGAAAAAACAAGAAGATCTGAAGTAAACCATTAGAAGCCGGTCCGGCGGTAACCGGCACAGTTTGAAGAATAGGCATTGCGGAATGCCATGAGGTTAAAATGAAGCTGTTCATACGCAACCATTTTGGTCGGGCGCGAATAAAGATTCCCAGTAACCCAGCGAGGATAAACAGCCAAGCAAGCTCTGCCTGGGCAAAGATGGTAATGATCATGAGAATTGCAAAGATGCTCCAGTGCAATGGATCTCTTTTATTGGTCGACCGGGCGAGTTTGTACGCAGCAATTACGATGACTGCAATAACGGAAGCACCAATTCCATAAAAGAGAGCCTGCACCCACCAAAGTCCACCATAGGCAACATATAGTACTGAAAGGATTACCACCATCAGAAACGAGGGGAATATGAAGACAAAACCTATGAGAGTAGCACCGAGGATACCGTGTTCAAAATAACCTAAGGCAATGGCGAGCTGTGCTGCCAGCGGACCGGGCATGATCTGAGCAAGAGCGAGGCCAAGCTGGTAAACCTCCTCCTTCAACCACCCACGGCGCTCCACAAGATCACGGTTCATGAAACCCACAAGGGCGACTGGTCCACCGAAACCGATCACACCCAGCTTCAAAAAGTATTTCATGAAGGGCCATAAGCCGACTGGTGATCTTTCCGGCCTGGTCAAGGAGTCAGAATTTGTACGGACCGGCTTGGACAAGGTATCCAATCCTTTCTTCTTTTACTCATCCTGTGAATCTTCGGTCTGAATCGTCGTGACAAAAAGCCCATCGCACCGGTCCTTTCGCTTGGTCAAACGCTTCCCGAACAGTCCGGGCCAACTTTTCTGCGGGGCCTGTGCCCCAGTAGTGTAAGAAGAAGATGCGTGGCTGTTCGCCCAGCATATGGTTATGAACAGCGGTTAGATTAATTCCGCCTTTCCGCAACGCCCGAATTACTTTGTTAACCATCCTGATTGTCCTAACGTCATTTTTTCTCGGAATCCTTTTGTTCGGCGCCCTGTCTTTTCCCTATACCTTTCGTCACAATCCGGATACCTAAGTATGAAAAAAAACTAGGACCTTCCAGAAAACTGCGGCCTGCAGAGAAAAGCAGGTAGTATCGATCCGTCAGCATCAACTGCCCCCCAAAATTGAAGGCATATTCAGAACGACCTCCTGCCTCCTTTCTGGTGTTCCAGAATAATTCGGTGGCCAAATTCAACCGTTCCCCGATATCCCGACTGAGGACAAAGCCTGAATACCAAAAGTTACGGCTATCTTTAGCCGTCTGAACTGTGTAACCCAAGTTTCCATACAGGGTCCAGTTGTCCCAACTCTTCTGTCCCACGAGAGGAATGAGAAAGGAAGGCTTACCATCTCCTAGGCCCCGTTTGCTATCACCTGTGGGAAGGACCACCTGAGGATAAAATGCCAGTTGCGGTCGTCTTGTTCTTTCTTCGAGGAAACGCCACTTGATTCCAACCAGAGTATCTCCCAATCCGAATTGATGTCCGTCGCCAATGGGATGGACATAGAAAAGTGGAAATTCCAGTTTGAGCTGAACGTTTGGCCTAACGCCATAGTTGATGTCGAACAGGGGCATTTGCACTGCCCATTTGTCCTTCGTACGTTCCGACGTGAATGGGATGTTGATCTCCCAGCCATGCCACTGCGGTGTTTCAGGGTCATCCGTGCGAAAAGGCGGACCTGCCCAGACCGCACATGCCGCAAACGACACCCAACCGATTATCATTCCGATAAACAGGTTCGTGCTTAATTTAAGCATTTCCATTCCTGCAATCACCAAGGGCGACGCGAATGCCAGAGCAATAACGATGCCAGATGTTTCATGCTTTTTCACGAAACCTCTTCTTTTCGTGTTGAAACTGCATCGGGGAGAGGTGCTGGCGAGAATTCATTCATTGCCTTTCAAAATAATGCCTGATCTCCTCCACAGGCCCGCTTCGCTCAATTCTGCCATTTTCCATTATCAAAACACGCGTGCCGATATCCAATGCCTCTTCCCGGTCATGAGTAACATAGATGAGAGTGAAACCGAGTGTTTTATGAAGCCCCAGAATTTCCTTTCGAATACGTCGGTTCAGCTCTATGTCGAGGCTGGAAAGAGGTTCGTCCATGAGCAGCGCCTTTGGATGAAGCACCAAAGCGCGCGCAAGCGCAACGCGCTGCTGTTGTCCTCCGGAAAGCTCTCCCGGTTTTGCATGTATGTATTCCTCCATTTGGACGAGCGCCAACATCTCGGAAATCAGTCGCTCGCGTCTTTCTTTGGCGATCTTTTTTGCTTTAAGCCCGAATTCGAGATTTCCTTTTACGGACAAATGGGGCCAAAGGGCAAGGTCTTGAAACACCATTCCGAAATTTCTCGCTTCGGGACCTTTTATCGTTTTGCCGTAAGCCGCGACCAGTTCGCCCCCAATGCTGATGCTTCCCGAATCGGGGGCCATGAACCCGGCCAGGAGCCTCAATACTGTGGTTTTCCCGCAGCCCGAAGGACCGAGGACGACGATTAGCTCTCCACGCTCAACTTCAAGTGAAAAATCGTGCAGGACCTGTTGTCCATTATACGATTTGGTTACCGACGTAATTTCCAGAAATTTCATGGTTAAAGCATCCTCTTTTTGAAAACCGCCGTCAAAATTCCAACCGGAAGAAGGGCCGCAAGGATCATGATCACACAGAGTGCCGAAGTAAGGCCGGCAGGAGCATTGGCCATAAGCGTAAACGTGCGGACCGGCAGCGTATCCAGCCCCGGGGGATAGACGATCATGCTGATTCCCGTATCGCGGAGGCAGAAGATAAACCCGACGAGCCAGGCAGCGATGAGTCCCCGCTTCGCAAGGGGAGCGACGATCAGTCCGATCCGGCGAAACCATCCCGACCCCACAACCTGGGCAGCCTCTTCCATGGACGGGGGGATTTGCGCCAGCATGGAGAATGTGATGCGCCCGGAGATGGCTGCATACTGGGCGATATAGCCGATGATAATGATGAGAGGTGTTGCATAAATGAAGTTTGTCCACGGCCGGTTCCAAAGGCTAATAAGGCCGATTCCAATAACCGTACTCGGCAAGGCAAAAAGAAAAATACTGAGTGAATCAGCAGTCCGCCAGAAAGGGAGTGCCCTGGTCTGGACGAGATAGCCTAAAGCAAACCCGATGACGGTCAATACTGAAGTTCCGATTGCGGCATACATAAGGCTCCTGATCAAGCTGTCCCCGGCCCTGGCCATGGCAAGGGAATAGGCATTGACTGAGAAAGACTGTACGACCAATACAAGGGAAGGCAGGATGACGATGACAAAGCAGATCATCGCCGTTAATGCAAATAACCAGTTTCTATTTTCACCCAGCTTGATCCTTTCCGTAAAGGTTGTCCCGTGGGCGGGGCGTACCTGATATGTCTTTTCTCGAAGGAAATGCGATTCCAGGGCAAGGACAAAGAATGTGACGATTGCGAGCGGGATTGCAGCTACTGTGGCAGCGCCGAAATTCAGGAAGGCCGAAAACTGGGTAAAGCTTTCAACAGGAAATACATTATATCTGAGAAAGGACGGAACGCTGAACTCGCCGAAACTGAGAAGGAATACCAACATCACGGCCAGCAAAACCCCGGGCAGGATCAGGGGGATGGTAATGGTCATCAGCACGCCCGGCCACTCCGATACGAGTTTTCCGGCCTCTTCAAGACGGGGATTGATAGTTTTCAGGTATGTAACGGTTAGAAGAATCACAATAGGCAGAAATGTCGAAAAGAGGATCAGGATACAACCCGGCAATCCGAACAGCCACGTGGAAGTAACTTCCGCAAGAGAAGGGGTGAGCAATCGGCTGATGAGGCCCTCCCTGCCAAGTATATAGAACCATGATATGGCTGTGATATAAGGGGGTATCAGCAAAGGGATGGAGAAGAGAACCATCAGGAGTTTCCCGAAAGGCAGATCGGTCTTGCCCAGGAGTATGCCCAGCGGGAGGCCGATGACAGTCGCGAAAACCGTTGTTAGCAGTGACAAAGCAAAGCTATGGCCTATGAGGGTCTGAGCCCGTCCGAGCGTGAGGAGTCCCTTGTAATTTTCAAGGCTCAAATGGCCGTCTACAGTCATACTTTTAAGGACCATCGCAACAACGGGAAGCAGGCCTGCAACGATCAAAACTACCAACACCGAGGACATGACAATACGTTTGGCCATCAGTAACCTGCCCAATTTTTGAGAAGCGGCTGGATTTCCTGCATCTTCCTGGCGACCTCGCCATAATCGACCTTCATCGTCTTGATGGTCTCGATGCGCTTTACGACCGGAGGAGTTTCAACGCCGGCATGCAGGGGAATCTGTGCACATTCCGCGAACGCCAGTTTCCGCTCCGTTTCCTTTGAAAGAAGATAGTCTATCAGTTTTCTGGCGTTGTCGGGATGGGGCGCCCCCTTTATGAGCAGTGCTGCATTGGGCACGATAAAGCAACCTGTGTCGCCCTTATCCTGATCGGGGAAAACGACCTCTACGGGCTTCCCCTGTTTCATACGGCTTGCGCCGTCATCGCTGTCAACAAGCGCAAAATCAAACTCGCCCCTTGCCACCAGATCGGCGCTTTCGCCGTTGCTTGTTGAAATCCTGGTTTGATTGCGCTTCATTCCGTCCAGAAATGCCTTCGCCTTGTCGTCTCCCCAGGTCGTAAAGAGGGCTGCGATTTCCGCCGTTGTGGTCCCGAACAACGGATTAGCGATAACGGCCCGGCCTTTCCACTTGGGCTCGGCGTAGGCCAGGATCGATCGCGGCTTGTCACCGAGACTTTTTTTGACCAGAAGTATTCTGGCCCTTGCTGAGAAGCCTGTCCAATATCCATTTGTATTTTTAAAATTGTCCGCAATCCCATCTGCGTTGGGCGATACGTATGGATCGGATATGCCTCGTTGCCTGAGTATCTCGGCCCGAATCGGCTCATTGGCCCAATAGACGTCGGCTTGAGGATTGTCCTTTTCAGCCAAAAGCCGGTTCATAGGACCTGTGCTCTTTGACTCTTCAGTGTCATAAACGGCTTTCACCTTTATGCCGGTTTCCTTCTCAAAGTCCTTCAGTATCGGTTCTGAGAAAACCTGGTCTTCCGAGACGTAGACCACGACCACGTTGTTAGTTTTGCGGCTGCAACCCGAGAAAAAAAACAGAGAAATGGAGATTAGAATCAGAAATAATCTCCCACCTTGGATTGGATCTATCTTAAAAAGTAATCGGAGACCCATCGTGCGCTCCTCCAAAGAATCTCATTCATCATCGAAATTCCCTACCTGCTGAAAACAATAAACGAATCGCCTATTTTCCGCTCACTGTTAGATCATCAAAATGACTCTGTGCATCCGACTTTGTCCAGAGACCAATTTTACCAGCCTCGGCAAAGGTCGAGTCCTTCGCATCCAGATACTTCTTGTCGTCGTAATAGCACTGGATATGGTCACCCTGCATGATCACACGCAACGTGTGCCATCCTTCGCCGTGTTTAATGTTTGCACTCTGCAACTGACTGCGTCGTCCCTTTTCAACTTTGTAAAGGCGATAATTATCCTCAAGAGGATTGTACCGGGCGACATAATAGTTCTTTGCGTCCTTTGCACGCCAGACCAGGCCTCCCCCTTGATCTTCCTTACCTGCGATGGCTTTCATCTTGACGGAGAGGTCCACATCTTTGTAGTCGGTGCCGCTGATCAACGTGAGGTTAAATGTTGGTCCGGAACTCTTAGCCAATTGTGCCAGTACATTCGGTTTGGAGGGAGCGGTTTCATCAGCCACCACTTTCCATTCGCCCACTTCGTTGGTAAAGCCTTCAGGAAGATTTCCCGGTTTGCTGATATCAAAATTCCATGCTTTTCCCTGGTTCTGTGCGGCCAGCCCACTCGCAAGCAGAACCACGCCGATGATGACAACCATTATTCTAACCATTTTCATTTCCTCCTTCTGAGCTAAGCTTGTGACGCATAAAGCATCTCGAAGACGTTCATTCCTTTTTCAAGAGCTTCAGCATCGTTCTTCGACATTTTTCTTATCCCTGCGAGAATTTGTTCTACCCCATTTGCCCCGGAGCTTTTGTACCTATCATCTTTCACGTCAAGTTCATGGACTATTTCTGCAATCTTCTTCAGCCCTTTATCTTTCAACCCGAAACTTTTGAGAATGGTCTCGAAGGTGCACTTATCTCCGACATGGGTAAATTCACCGCCTCTGACGTCAAAGGGAATCATGTTTTCATCCAGATTTGCCATCTCCTTTTCTTCCATAAACTGAAAGACCGCCTCTTTGTCTATGAACTTCTTGATCAGCCACGCGGATGCCATTCTGTCAACAAAGGGATTTTTCCGTGTAACCCATGTTTTTCCCTTGTAATCTTTGACACTCTTAGGAACGATGAGAGCCTGCTCTTTCTTGGTCTCGGGGCCAGCTGTTCTTTTAATCTGCGATTCCATAAGTTTCATTCTCCTTTTTACGACCTCTCCCCTTCTTGAAGAGAAGAAATCTATTTTCCTTATTTCCTCAAATTCCCGCATAACGGAAGTGAATTGCTTTAGCAACCTCTTTTTACTTGGGATGGTCCCTCCTTTTTTAATGACGGCCAGCCTTCTCTCAATGTCCTCCAATGCTTTTTCAACCCTGCGGTACTCTCTTTCCCTTTGCTCGTTAAACAAATGGATGATTTCTTTATTGTTTGCGGTTTCGACTTTCTCCGCCTTAACAAAAGCTCCTTCGCCCCCCATGGATACAACTTCCGAAACCAACCACTGGTAATATTCGAAAGTCTCTTCGTTATCGGGAAGGATGTACACAGCACCCTTAAAAGGTAAAGCCCCAGCCTTAATTAATTTCCTCCATATCTTCACCCTGTAGCCCACCGGTCTTGATGGGATACTGTAAAAAAAGAGAAGCCATCTTCGGTTCATTGAAATATTTTTGTTCATCTGTTACTTATGTAACACATGTTACACGGATTGTCAAGAATCGTTTAGTCCCGCCGCAACGGGCAATATTGCCACCATCATGAAAGTGATTTGGCCTTGAGATATATCCGCGTGCGGCTAACCCTTTCTCAACAGCAAAATAGCGAGGCCGATTGCTCCGGATAGCAAGGAATGCTACGTCGTCACCCTTCGAGGTTGGAGGGAACTCTAAAACCCTTTGTCCTTTTACCAGCGCGAAGGATTCCTACTTCAACTGAGCTAAGGCATCGTGAAACGCCCGGGCCAGGTTCTCAGCTTTGCCCGTCCCCCAATAGTGGAGAAAGAAGATACGGGGTTCCTCATCGAGCATATGATTATGGACGGCTAAAATCTTTATCCCATGTTTGCGAAGGGTACGGATGACCGGATTGACCTCGTTAGCCGTCATGGCGATGTCGCCCGCTACATGAGCCCGTTCATCGGTACCGATGAAAGCGACCCATGAGTTCAATCCCATGCTTGAAGTCAGTTCCACGCCACGGGTCTTTATGCCCTGTCGTCCCACGACGATCTTGAAGATGCCGCCTCCTGCATGGCCGGGATGTCCGATGATCTGTTCGATTCTCTTTGTGCTGATAGGAGGGGAAGCACTGTTTGGCGCAGGCTGTGACCGCGGTGTTCCTGTCTTATCCAGCGCCTTCCGAATACCTCGTGCAAGCGCTCCCACCTGTCCCATGCCATGAATGTGCATGTACATGATCCGTGGTTTTTCACCGAGGAAATGATTGTGCAATGCGCTCACATTAATGTCAGCCTCGGCCAGCGCGGAGATCACCGGATTAATTTCTTTCTCAAGCAGAACAAGGTCACCCATCACCATGGTCTCCTTTCCCATGTTTTTCCATGCTGTCCAGGAACCGAAGCCGAAGGCGGTTGGAACGCTCTCCCCGTGAATGGTCACTCTGATGTCGATTCGCGGAAAAGGCACGACCAATGCACCTTCTTGCATCTGTCCGGGTGCACCCAAAGCTTGTTCCACTTCACGGAAATCTGCCGACGTTTGAGCAGAGCTGAACGAAGCGATCATTCCAATGACAAAGCTTAATAAGATCACAAGCCCTAATTGCTTTTTCATGTCTCTTACCTCCTGATCGAAATTTCTACGTGGCTCGAGAACATAGGACGGATGAGGGTCCCCTTTCTTGGGGTGGTGGAATGACTCTTAGGATATGAGGAATTGCCCAAGAAATATATAAGATGAAGCAAGTATTTTTGGATTGCAAGCGCTGTATTTTGTCGAAGGGAAGTTCATTTTCCAGATTCATATCGAAGAGGCTGTGCAAAATTGAACGACATTGCGATTTTAGGGACGGATGATTAAGTTTTTGTTGAAGAATCTCTCTAATGAAAAAGGAGGAATAGGTCAATGGATCAAAAAGTACATATCCTTGGATTCGCAGGCAGTTTAAGAAAACAATCTTACAACAAGGCCATCTTAGCCGTAGCGGTTGAGACAGTCCCTGGCGATGCATCCCTTGAAGTTTTCGACCTCGAAGGAATTCCGCCTTTTAATCAAGACGAAGAACTTCAACCTCCGGATAGGGTCAAAGAGTTCAAGGCAAAGATCAGGGCAGCCGATGCGATCTTGATCGCTACGCCGGAATACAATTATTCAATTCCGGGTGTACTCAAGAACGCGATTGATTGGGCATCGAGGCCCTATGGGGACAATGCTTTCGACGGCAAGCCCGTTGCCGTCATGGGAGCATCCATTGGGACATTGGGAACGGCAAGGGCACAGTATGATTTGAGACGAAGCTTCGTCTTTTTGAATATGCTTCCGTTGAATCAGCCGGAAGTGATGGTCCCTTTTGCACAGGATAAGGTGGACAGTAACGGCAGGGTGACGGATGAAAAGACGAGAAAAAAGATAAAGGAATTACTCAAAAGCTTGGTCGCTTGGACGAGAAGAACGAAGCTCGCGGAAGAAAAAGAGTCAAGAAAATTGGCTGCCTGAGCTCGGTGGCAAGGTAGGTTTCCAGATCAAATTTTGGACTTTGTCTGATTGTCGAATCCCGATGGAGTTCCATGGTGATGCCTAATGATGTCAGATAAAAGGAATCGCTCGGTGGTAGGGAAAAAAAATTAGAGAACGAGAATGCGTTGATTAAGGTTTGATCTCCCTATAAAAAAGCCTCTTCGCTATCTCCGCTGTAACGATGTAGAGAACCACAATCGCTCCCAGGGCAACAAAGAACGGAGCGGGCAACGGACGAAACTTAACAAGGCTTCCCAAAGGAGTGAAAGGAAGAGCGAGTGTCACTCCGGCTATGAGCAGAGTGGCGGCCAGCAGATATTTGCCGGGTCTGCTCTGATAAAAGGGTCTGCGGGTTCGAATCACGAGAACAATAACAGAAGCGGAGATCACCGATTCCAGAAACCAGCCGGTTCGGAATAAATTCGGTTGAGCATGGAGAATGAAGAGCAGCACGCCGAAGGTGAGGAAGTCGAAGATCGAGCTTACCGGGCCAAAGGTCATCATAAAGTTGCGGATGAATTTGATATCCCAGCGTCGGGGTTTCTCAACGAGTTCCGGATCCACACGGTCGGTGGCAATCGTCATCTCCGGGAAGTCGGTCAGCAAGTTGGTGAGCAGAATCTGCGAGGGCAACATGGGGAGGAAGGGCAGGAAGAGGGATGCCCCGGCCATGCTGAACATATTCCCGAAATTGGCGCTCGTGGCCATAAAGACATACTTCAGCGTGTTGGCGAAGGTCTTCCTCCCATCGCGGACGCCTTCCACCAGCACATCCAAGTCTTTTTCGAGGAGCACGATATCAGCCGCCTCTTTGGCTACGTCCACAGCGCTGTCGACCGAGATCCCCACGTCAGCAGAATGGAGTGCCGAGGCGTCGTTGATCCCATCGCCCATATAGCCGACCACGTTTCCGGCTTTTCTCAGTGCGTGGATGATCGCCTCTTTATGATTTGGCTCCACCTCCGCAAAGACATCTGTCTCATTGACCCGGTTGAGCAGTGCCTCATCGCTCATCTGATGAAGATTTCGGCCCGTCAGAATTTTCGGATCTGAGAATCCCACCTGGTGGCTGACATTGGCCGCAACCAGGTGGTTGTCTCCCGTGATGATCTTCAGTGAAACCCCGAGGCGCCTCAGCTTGCCGATGGTTTCGACAATGCCGTCTTTGGCAGGATCGAAGAAGACCAGGAAGCCCAAAAACGTCATGCCGGTTTCGTGCTCCTTCGTGATGAGGGAGACAGACCCTACATCCCGGTAAGCGATGCCCAATATCCGAAATCCCTTTTGGCTTAGCTCTTCGAAACGCTGCCGGATCTGGTTTTGGACCTCCGTCATATCGACTCTCGTACGAGGCGCGATTTCCGCTGACGAGCAGACCTCAAGCACATTCATCAGCGCACCCTTTGTGATGACTTGATGGGCGCCATCTTTTGAAACTAAGATGCTCAAACGTTTGCGAACAAAGTCGTAGGGGACTTCGTCAAGCTTCTGGTAGCCGGACAGGTCCAGCGGGCGGTGGGTTCGGATGGCCTCGTCAATGGGGTTTGCAAAGCCTGTTTCATAGATGGCGTTGAGATAGGCATAGAGAAAGACCTTATCACTTTCGCTGCCCTCCACATCTATGGCCGAATGGAATTGCACGATGCCTTCGGTCAGCGTTCCGGTTTTATCGGAGCAGAGGACGTTCATACTGCCGAAGTTTTCGATAGAAGCGAGACGCTTGACAATGACTTTTTTTGATGCCATCCGTTTTGCCCCGTGAGCAAGGTTGATGCTGATGATCGCTGGCAGGAGTTGGGGAGTCAGCCCTACGGCCAAGGCCAATGCAAAGAGGAAGGATTCCATGACCGGGCGCTTGAAATAGACGTTGATCGCAAAGATGGCGATCACCAGGACGAGGGTGACCTCCAAGAGAAGATATCCAAATCGTCTGACGCCCCGCTCAAACTCCGTCTCCGGTGGCCTGAACTTCAGTCGTTCGGAAACCTTTCCGAACTCGGTTTCTCTTCCCGTGTGAGCCACCACCGCCTTGGCATGACCACTCACCACATGGGTACCCATAAAAAGGGCGTTCGTCCGTTGGCCCAGCGGCGTTTCTTCTGGCACAGTTCCCGCCGTTTTTTCTACCGGAAAGGTTTCTCCTGTTAAGGTGGCTTCATCGACAAAAAGATCTTTCGATTCGAGAATAAGACAGTCACCTGGTATGACATCTCCCGCATTTAGGATAACGATGTCTCCCGGAACGATTTCTTCAACAGGAACCTCTATTGGATCTCCCCGACGAATCACTGTGGCGTTGATCTGGACGATGGCCAGCAACTTCTCGACAGCATTGACCGCCCCCCTTTCTTGCCAGAATCCGAGAAGACCGCTGACCAGGACAATAATCAAAATGATGAGCGCATCCGCTGAATCGTGAAGCAAGAAGGAGATTCCAACTGCGAAAAGAAGAATTAAGATGATGGGGCTCTTGAATTGGGAGAGGAGAAGCGTCAGGGCATCTGCCCTGTTTTTGGGCTTGAGAAGATTGGAGCCATGCCGGGCAAGGCGCTCCTGAGCTTCTTCTTCGCTTAAACCTTGAGTCGTGGTTTGAAGTTCCTTAAAGGTTTCAGCGACGGTGACACTCCAAAAGGCATGGGAGGGTTGTTTCATCCTAAGGTAAACGGGTCTTCCGTCTTTACTGAAGACCCACTTCAAAATCGATTTTTTGCGAACCGAAGAACCCTTTCCTCAAAATTCTTACCTTGACCTTCTCCCCCTTCTTTCTGAAAAGGAGATCGATCTTCAAATCATCGATATCTCTTACAGGAGTATGGTTGATGGATAAAATCGTGTCTCCCACCTTCATCCCCGCTTTTTCGGAGGTGCTTTCCGGCGGGAACCCGGCAATCTCCACCTTTCCTCCCTTCTCGTTGAGCATCACCATCAGTCTTGGAGACGTGGCGCCCGGCATGGCTTTTGGAAAAAGGACGAAGTCCGCAATATCTTTTTCGAGATCGGCACCGTTCAGGATAATTGCATAGTCGTATCCATTTCTCCTCGCTGTCCTCTTTGGAATACCATAGCCGTAGGAAAGATGTCCATTGCCCGCCAGAACGACCATGTGATCGCTCGGATGGGCTTTTAGGAATTCGTCGATCGACTCTGACATGGTTTCATCCCATAAGACTTGAGCCTGATAAAAGAAATTGAAATCTCTTGCCCCGAAGTCCTCATGCTCCTGAAACACCTTCTCCAAGCGCGCTTTGTAAGCCTCGTCAGAGAAGTCCATTCGGGAAGGAATCAAAGCCTTTTCTTCTTCCGACAGAGAGTCGAGGCCGCTCTGGAAAACCTTGTCCACAATCTCCTGCCTCATATTGAGTGCCACCACGGGAATTTTCTCTGATCTCGCAAAAAGCAAAATGGGCCTGTAGAGGTTATAGTCAAAACCCCACCGCTTGAAGTATTGGGTCTTTTTTAGGAATTCCCGTTCCTCCATTCTGCCTTCGATATAATCATCCAGCGATTTCTGGAAAGGTCTCTGGAACATCTCCATGCCGATGGCTAATTTTTTTCCTCTTCGATGCAGTTCCTTTATGATTTCCAACTCCACCACATGGTGCGAATACTGATTGTGCTTTTCGCCAACGTAAACGATTTTTTTTCCGGCTACACGCTCCATCACATCGGGCAAGGTTTTTAAGGTAGAAACCTCCACAGCGATCGGAGACTTAGGTAGTTCCTCATTTGTTTTTGCGCCTTGGATGTTGGAGGAGCCTTGAAGAGTGTAGTCGACGACTCGCTCATTCGCATGCGGAAAAGCGTATCCGACACCCGGCAAGAAGAGAAAAATGGCGAAAAGAAATCGGCCCATCATGGAGAAGAAGGATCCAAAAAATAATCGTATCCCTTCGGCTGCGCCAAGTAAAGCCCGGGCAAGCCACCGTCGCTTAATCCGCTTCAGCCAAGGGAAGATCATAGGCAAACCTTTCCAGTCGGTCTTTTTTAGTGCTGTGTCCCTTCTCCCGGAGGAGCAGATCCAAGGCCCGTTGTAGTTGAACATCTTTGCTATTCCGCAGCTCCTCTGCTGTCAATCCCTTCTCGTTTGCGGGGATGAGGGGGGTCACTTCCGCAGGCAGAGGGACGACGAGATCTGGAGAGATGCCGTGGTGCCAGATTACTTGCCCACCAGGGGTCAGCCATTCTTCGATGGCCAGCATCAGTGCTGAGCCGTCGGAGAGGGAAAATGTTTCAAGGACAGTCCCTGTGCCAAAAGTCCTTTCGCCTACGAGCTTAGCGCGACGGGCATCCTGCAATGCTCCTGCAACAATCTCCGCTCCACTACTTGTTCCACCATTGATCAACACCACTAAGGGTAACGAAGTGGCCACCCCCCCTTGCCGGACAGGTACGGGTTTGATCTTGCCGAGGGCATTCTTTTCCAGGAGCACATTCCCGCCGCTCAGAAACTGGCTGGCCGCGGATACAGCCTCATCGTACAAACCACCCGGATTGTTTCTCAGGTCTAAGATGAGACCTGCAGCCCCCTCTTTCTCGACAGTCAATAGTGCCCTTCGAAGATTTTCTCCAACTCCTTTGCTGAAGGTGGCAATTCGCAAATGGGTTGCCGTAGTGCCCGGCAATGGATGCCATGTTACATTTTGGACGGTGATGGAGGCACGCGTTAAAAGAACATCCTTCGTCGCGGCCGTCGTAAGATTGAGAACAGTGAGTTTTACCCGAGTTCCTGCCGGGCCCAAAATTCGATCCACGGCCTGATCAAGGGGAAGGCCGCTTATATCCTGATCGTCCACTTTCAGGATGATATCTCCGGGCTTGAGGCCTGCTTTCTGGGCAGGGGAGCCGTCAATGGGCGCGACGATGACGAGTTGACCATTCTTCATCTGGACTTCGGCCCCAATGCCTTCGAACCTGCCCCTTGTGGCATTACGCTCCTGTTTCAGCATTTCCGGTGTGAGAAAGCGGCTATGGCCGGTATCGCCAAGGGCATCGACCATCCCAGTGATCGCACCGTAGGTCATCGACTGAGGCTTTACCGCATTCCGGTCCACATAGACCCGCTGGATCGTGTTCCATGCTTGCGCCATCAGGCGAAAATTAGACTCTGCGCTGGCTGGGATAGTGTCTGGGGCAAAGGCGATTAACATGCCACACCCAATGATGGCGCCTCCGATCAGACCGAGGGCAAGGAAGGAGAGATACGGTAACCATCGGTAATATCTACTTTTCATTTCGCCTCCTTGCGAACGAGACTGTGCCGCGTGTGAATCCCACACGTAAGAGGTCGCTGCCCCGCCTTGCCGAAGCCAATAGGCGAGGCAGGTCAAAGCTTTTGGAAGCGTCTTGTTTATCCTTATGACGGGCCGCTTCCCGGCAAACCGCCCAACATCCCCGACCGTCTCTTCCGTCTCGTCTTGGACCGACCTTTATACGTTTTACCCAGTCTCAACAGGGGAGAAGGTCGCGCTCTCCCCAAGAGCTTGTTCATCAGGAAATTGAGAGGGGTTTCTTAGGATTCTCTTATAATAGGGAGAAGAATAAAATGGGGTAAATTCCTTATTTTATACGCGGAAATGCTGTATCTCGACCGGGCCTTCGATAAAGGCCTAAGGAGCGGTCAGGGGCGTGCTCTGTTTTTTCACTATTTGATCCAATTTATTGTCTTCTAAAATCTTCTGATCATCAGCCAATGTCTTGGGTAGGATCACCGAAACACCAAAATGTTCTTTCAATAACGTCACTTCGCTATTGTAATCTTCTGTCCCATTCGAGGCAGGCTGAGGTGCATGAATAATGATTCTATTTTCATTCAAGTACCTGATAATTTCGTGAAGATGGTACGTCCCGACAGTAAGGATAGCCTTTCTGTTTTTAATACTTGCCTGCTGGAACTCGTCTTCTATGATTCCGGGTATTTTCTGGAGCATCGCCGCAGTTCTTTTCTCTTCCAGGTAATCAAGCCTCGATTTCAAGAGGGCATAATCACTCGAACCGTTTCTACAGCTTACCAGCTTGACCAAATCATCCCTCACCGCATCATACAGCTTCTTATCCTCTACTTGCCGCAACCGCAGCAGATGGGTCTCCTTCAACAGCATCTCTGCATTGACATATGCTTTGTTATTGGACAGCCTTTCTTCCAAGACCTTTATATCCAATAGCGCGCAGCTGTTGGGTGTGTCAGTAGCGCTGGTATTCTTTTTCTTAATCTTTGTTGATACGCTTGTAAAGAAGCCTTCGGGCAGGAGGAGCTCCAGTCCCTGGCTGTGGATCAACCAATCCCCAATCTTATAAACTTCGGCTTGAACTTTTGACGTATTATCGCCGTTCAGGCAGGTTAAGGTATCTCTATGGCTCAGGCCAATGATGAAAAGCTGATTTGGACTTTTCTCGTTAATCCGGTAGATCACCCTGCCATATTGAGGGGGTATCCTCAACGCGGGTTCAGCAGTCGAGGGCGAAACGCTCAAAAGAAAAAAGCAGAAGATGAGAGGCAAAAAGAGTGGTTTTTTGAGTGAACACATCGATCAATTATGGCATTGAAATCATTAGAAATCAAGACGTGATAAGAGGTGGTTCGATCAGGGGGAATTAGTAGCGATGGCTCTCTTTTCCGACTTTCCCTCTGAAAATTGCGTAACTATAGGCCGTATACCCTAACACCAAGGGCAAGACGATGATCACTCCCCACAGGGTGAAGCGCAACGTTTCGCGCTGTGCGGCCGCTTCTTGAAACGTGATATTGGGGGGAACGACATAAGGATAAATGGAGGCGATCAAGCCAAGGTACCCGGCGAAGAAGAAGACCACGCTGAAAACGAATGGGAGGACCTCACGGCGGGCCCTCAAATTCTTGATGACTCCATAAAAGGCCAGCAACCCGACCAGGGGAAAAGTCCAAATGAAATAAATCCTCGGCGGGCTGATCCAATTGGATAGAGTGGAAGGGTAGTGGAATGGTGTCCAGATCGTAATCAATATTTGAAATACCAAAACGATGAAAGCTGACTGGCGGGCTCGCCGATAAGCCTCTTCCTGCACCGTCCCAGTGGTCTTGATGATAAGATAAGTCGATCCGAGAAGAATATATCCAGCAATCAGCGCCATGGCGACCGTCATTGAAAAAGGGTTCAGCCAGTCGAAAGGGCTGCCTGCAAAGTGGTCTCCCACCACCTTGGTTCCAGAAAGAATGCCACCCAGGGTGAACCCTTGAGCGACGACAGCGACCAGGCTTCCAAGAAAGAAAGCCATGTTCCAAGGTCCCTTTCGGGTTGCATTCGCCCGGAACTCAAACGTCACACCACGGAAGATGAGACCGAAAATGAAGGTGAGGAGCGGGATGTAAAGACCAGTGAAAAGAACGCCATAGATCATAGGAAAGGCAACAAGAAGGGCTCCGCCTCCGAAGACCAGCCAGGTTTGATTTGCATCCCAAACCGGGGCAATGCTGTCTATCAAAATATCCCGTTCCTCTTCATTCCGCGTGCTTCGAAAAAGGAGCGCAACTCCAAGGCTGAAGCCATCCAGGATCACGTAGAGAATAATCGCCAGACCGATTAGGCAAGACCAGATCGTGACGAGATCCATTACACCTCCTTATAAATTCCAATATCTAAACCCTAAAAAAATCCCGATTGCACAAAAACAATATCGAACCCAGGCAGGGGTACTGCAAAGCCTTGCAGCGGCACCTTTGAGAGGTAGTTCCATGCCTTTTCAGGCAAAACCGAGACATCGCATAAAGTGGGATCCTCAGAAACCCTCCATTTTTCAAAGATCCGCAATTGCAAGGGTTTGGAAATACTCCTGCCCGGGTTCGATATCGGAACATCCATCTGAACTCCAAACTCCGACGGCTGCAACTTAACGGCCCTTCCCTGAAGAGGTCTCCTTGAGAACACGCATGCCTGCCAGACGTTGAATCGGCGGGATAGGGCTGGCCAGATCGGGACCTGTTCTAAGGGTCTTAAAGACGTAATAGAAATAGCTTGTTCCCACTACGAGGAAGATGATGAGAAAGAGGCTCAGTGACCAAATGACGTTTCCTGCAGGGATTGGAGAAACCCCTTCGTTTGTCCGAACGAGATGATACACCAGCCATGGCTGTCGCCCTACCTCATTGGTAATCCAACCGAATTCAGTGGCGAGAAAACCGAGTGGGTGGATCACCAACAGGGTTTTCAGGAAGGAGCGGTTTTCAAAAAGATGCCCTTGCCACCATAGCACTCCGGCCCAAATCATGACGATGAGAAGAATGAAGCCGATGGCCACCATGATTCTGAAACTCCAGAAGAGAATGAAGACATCCGGGCGATCCTCCCTGGGGAATTCCTTAAGTCCCTGGACCTTGCCTTGAAAGGTATGTGTAACAAGCAGGCTGAGACCGTTAGGGATGTCGATGGCAAAGAAATTCTTCTCCGCTCTCATGTCTGGAAAAGCGATCACCGTGAAGGGGGCGCCGCCTGTAGTATTCGTCTCCCAGTGGGATTCCATAGCGGCCAGTTTTATCGGCTGGTGGCGGAAGACTTGGCGACCGCTGACATCGCCAAAATAGACCTGGAGGGGTGCGAAAAGGGCAGCCAGGAGCAGGGAAATTCCTAAAGAGCGCCGGAAAAGGAGGGTTTGTCTGTTCTTCAGAAGATAGTAAGCGCTAATTCCGGCTACGACAAAGGCGGATGTCTCAAAGGAAGCCATCGTCATGTGGCTCATTCGGGCGAACAGGGAGGGATTGAAGATAGCGGCCGAAAAATCAGTAACCATAAATTTTCCTTCGACGAGCCTGTAGCCCGCAGGGGTTTGCATCCATGAGTTTGCAGCCAGAATCCAGAAGGCGGAGAGGATGGCTCCCGATGTTACCAGGCACGTCGCCAAAAAATGGATGCCCCGATTCACCCTTTCCCATCCGAAAAGCATGACGCCCAGGAAACCGGCCTCCAGGAAGAAGGCGGTCATCACCTCGAAGGCCAGAAGGGGTGAGAAGACATTGCTCACCGCCTGCGAAAAATTTGCGAAGTTCGTGCCGAACTCAAACTCCAACACGACCCCGGAGACCACTCCCACTCCGAAATTGACGGCGAAGATCTTCACCCAGAAACGATACATGCGGTAATAGATCTCCTGCTTCGTCATTAGCCAAAGGAGTTCAACGACCACCAGGTAGACGGCGAGGCCGATCGTCAACACTGGAAACAGGATGTGGAACATGGTGGTCACAGCGAACTGAACTCGCGAGAGAAAAACGGCATCCATCCTCGACTCCTTTTCTGTTTAGGCCATCCTTTCCGTCATTGCTGTTTTAAGAAATTGAGCCGTCTCCTCGGGGAAGGCAACGTTGATAAAGATGCCGGATCCCATTTCAAATCCAGCGGTGGTGGTCAGCCTCGGAATAATCTGAAGGTGCCAATGATAGTAATCTTCCATCTCATCTTTGATGGGAGCAGTATGGATAACGTAGTTATAGGGGGGATCGTTCAATTTAGAATAGAGCTTGAATAAAGTCTCCTTTAAGGTTCTTGCAAATTTTTTTGAGTCTTCCATCGAGATCAACCCGAAGGAGGCCTGGTGCGCCTTGGGAATGATCCATGTCTCAAAGGGAAACCGGGATGCAAAGGGCTGAAAGACGACAAACTTCTCCGTCTCGAGGACGATCCTTTTCCCGGCGTTTAGCTCTTCCTCGACCAAATCGCAGTAGACGCAGCATCCGTGGTCGTCATAATAGCGGGCCGCCTCGTCTAATTTCCTCCGGATATTGGACGGAACGACAGCCGTTCCTGCGATTTGAGAATGGGTATGCTCCAACGACGTTCCAGCCGCCTGGCCATGATTCTTAAAGATGATGATCAATTTGATCCTCGGATCGTCCCGGATGGCAAGATATCTCTCGCGATAAGCGAGGAGGACCTCTTCCACCTGTTTGTCATCCATCAGAGGGAAAAGTTGATTATGAGTAGGGCTTCCAATCACCACCTCGTGGATGCCTACCCCGTCCATCATCCGAAAAAACCCTTTCTCTTCTTTCCTTTCCAAGCTTCCTTCCGGAGAAAGAGCTGGAAATTTATTGGGTACCACTCTTACCCACCATCCTTTGCCGTCTGCCGGGCCACTGCTTCGATAGGCGAGGGTTTCATGAGGCGTCAGGTATTCATTGCCCGGGCAGAATGGACAGTCCTCTCTGTAAGAAGGTTTCGCGATCGAGGGTTCAGCTCTCTTAAGCTCATGCGGTCTTTTTGAACGCTCTGATGCGATGATGACCCATCCCTTCGTCGTAGGGTCCTGTCTCAATTGGGGCATAGGAACCTCACTCTAATTGCGGAATTCGGAATGCGGATTGCGGAATGAAGGCGTCATTCCGTCATACCGCTTTCAGGTTCTCCGCTCCGAAATCCCTGCCTACCGGCAGGCCCTGAACCTAGCATGGTACAGGGCAGGCAGGCGCATTCCGAATTATAAATGCCTTAGCCTAAGGCAAAAAGTAATCCTACCACCGCGCCGAGCGGCATGGCGATGTAGGGATTACAGGTAAGGGCTCAGGAACTTCCGATTCCCCGGCTGAGATAACTCAAACCAAAACCAGCAGCCCCGCCCAGTAGCACACCAATGAGAATCCTTAAAATCATACCTACCTCCTGTTTACAAGAATATCATCCCATAGGGTTCCAAATCAACATCAATATCGCCAAGGGGTGTTCCCTTGACAGGTCGATGGAAGGTGAATAGACTGATAGGTATCACATCTCGAAAGGAACGAAATGGAACAACTTACCGCTGAAGAATTATTATCTTTTAACGGAAAAGAGGGTCAACCCGTCTATATCGCTTTTCAGGGGAAGGTTTATGATGTCACAAAAAGCCCCCTCTGGGCCAAAGGCCTTCACATGAACAGGCATCCTGCGGGAAAGGACCT
>JAPVTA010000025.1:0-2099 GCA_047519465.1 Thermodesulfobacteriota bacterium
AGAGAAGATCTTCGGTCAGAACTCCTCCGCGAAGCGGGGCGGAAAGGTGGCGATATCGTGCTTATGGAGGCCGAGGACGTCAAGGAAGAGACTAAGTTCAAGAATGGAGCATGCATTGAATATGGACAGGAACATGGAACCCGAGCGGTATATCGGTATGAATATAGAGGCAATTACCAATATCGAGTGTTTGATCATAATGAGGACACAACAATAACAGTTTGTAAAAAAAGGGAACAGATACCTTACACGGTCAAAGTGGCGACCTCCAGCGGAACAGTCTGGCGCCTCGACCCTCAGCTTTGTTCGAAGTATTTTACGCCTGAAGCCCTCCGGTCAGCTACTATCTCCCCACCAAATCTAATTGTCCCAGGACAGCGCGTCGGGCCGATTCGTTTAGGGATGGAAGAGAAACAAGTATACTCATCGTTGGGTAAACCCGACAAACGTGAGAAAAGTGAGACATACATGAAGAATTCTTACGACTTGCACTACATATCGAGGGGGATTATCGTTAGTCTAAGGGAATCCAAAGTAGACAGTATTTCGGTGGTAAGTGGCCTTGGGTATTACGATGGGTCATGGGGCGGTGGGTATATGCCATACGACGGAGCACTGGCGAACGGATTACGACCAACTATGACGTTGATCGAAGCTTTAAAACTATTAGGCAAGCCAATTAAGTGCGTTTACGAGGAGGAGAACCGCGAAGAAACATTGCCGTGGAGAAAACATAACCCGAGGTATGCAACGCTGATATACTCAAACGGACTCAGTGTTACCTATTCACCGGGCAAAGATGGGAAAATTATCGATATGGAAATAGAAAAACCATACGAAATCAACCCAGGGTGTGGACTGCTACCAGTAAACAGAGGTGGGCGCGACCTTGAATTGGTCCATATCGACAACCTAATCGAAGAAATCACACACCCACATCGGTAACACGCTTACAGAAAACCTAGGGGAGGCTCGTGCAGAGCGTGCTTGACGGTTCTAACGATCAGTCCTCATCCATAAAAAAGTTGGCCCTGGTTAATTTCAAATGTCACATTTCAAATTGCAAATTGAAGACATCTGAGCAAAAAGGTACTTCCTATGCAGAATGCGGAATTTAATTAAACAGATAAATCCGGGAGAGGAGCAGGGGAGAGGTTGTTCACACGTCGCGAATCAAGATCGTAAGGGAAAAGGGTCCGACCAGAAAAGTCATGATCGAGGGATTTCTTTACAACAAACGTTTTATTCTTTTTGCTGAAATATGATAAAGGTGGGTCATTGTCAATCCTTTCCGCATCCTCAAGGCCTGTGTGCTCCGCAAACTTCCTTACTGAGACATTCTTTTTGCATTTTCATTCCACGGCACAACATTTCAAACCCAAATCGCCCGTATCAAGCCGTGGAGAATCCACCTAAAATACTCCCCTTACCTCCGTTAAATACGGTATTCACCTTATTGACTTCCAGTAGATCACTCAACGAAAATATTTATTAAGGTTTAGGCATCCTGCGAAATGGGTAGGGAGGCGAGGTATCGAAATACCCTCTCATCCCTTTCAGGAAAAATAACCAAGGCTGAGATAGGAAAAGTCCTCAAAAAGAGAAGCGGCAACCGGAGAGAGGCAATATGGAGGAGAAAACGTTTCGAGAGATTATCCAGTTTGCTATTGAGAAGGAGGTCGGAACTCATGATTTATACACCATGTGCGGTCATATAGCCAAGTATTCGGGAGCGAGGGAACTCTTCGATGAGTTAGCCAGAGAAGAGGACGGACACCGGAAATTACTCGAAAATCTTTCAACTGGAAAAGTTGCCCAGGCGAAGCTTGAACCAGTTCCTGATCTGAAAATTAGTGACTATTTAATTGAAGTAAAATGTATGCCTGATAGTTCTTATGCCGATATTCTCAGACTGGTAATGAAGAACGAGGAACACTCCGTCAAACTTTATAACGATCTGAGGGATTCATGCAAGGATGAAGAGTTGAAGAAAGTTTTCGCCGTCCTGGCCGAGGAGGAAGCAAAGCATAAATTGAAATTTGAAAAGATCTATGACGAGGAGATATTGAAATAGCCACGGGGACCGGCATGATGATTTC
>JAPVTA010000026.1:0-2470 GCA_047519465.1 Thermodesulfobacteriota bacterium
AGATTTGTCCATTTTGGGGTCCCCTTGGTCTACGAGTCAATGATGGACCCAGACCTCCCCCAATTAGTGTCCTATGCTTCAAGAAAATTAGACACGGAAGGGATCATTTGCTGAGATCTGGAAAGGTTTCCAGCCGCTTTAGCCCTAACTGAATTCCATCAATCAGGGCTATTAAATGCACTCGAGGCAATTCTCGAGAGGGTTTTTTGGCTTCCCGGGCAGGACTCCTTCGACAAGTCCAGGCTCGGAGCAGGCTCAGGATAAATTGGTTACTACAGTCGAGGCATTCTGTTTCTTCCTGCGTAACCTCCCCTTCGGATTCCTGACGCGGCACGTTCGATCTATTTCGATTTGGCTAGGGTGCGTAATGTGTCTAAATCACCTTCGACAAGAGCCTCTTTCTTGGCTCGAGACCAGTGCTTGACCTGGACTTCGCGTAGGCGGGCCTTGGTGTAGGTATCAAATCTCTCTGAGTGGACGAGTTTCGCCGGAGGATCGACCATCGTGGTCCTGCAAGGCTTCCCCGAGAAATGATCCTTACACCGTTGATCAAGATCTCTTGTGCTGCCGATATAGAGAGAACCTGACTGGAGTCTGATGACGTAGAACCATGCAGGCATATCTTGTAATTTTCTGGCCCTTCGACAAGCCCCTCGACTGGCCTTTCGGCAAGCTCAAGGCATGCTCGGGGCGAGCTCAGGGCCATTTCTCCGCGCTCTTTCTTGCTCAGTTGAAGACCCCGGTTCTTCGACTGGACTCAGGACTTTGTGTTTGCCCTTACCGGGGAGGCCTTGAGCCCTTCGATAAAACTCAGGGCCTTGAGGTTCCCGAAAGGCAAGAAGAGGGCATGTCCAATCAGGACATGCCCTCTTCGCGTCGAAATGGCTCCCCGGATCGGTGTCTCAAAGCGTACTCCTATGGGATGGAATGAAGGTGAAAATGGAGAGAATTGCCAAAGGGCATACACGAATGATTACAGAGGGTATTCTAACCCCCTCAGAATCTCATCCCCTTTGTCAATAAGTCATTGGAAGCTTACCCCCTGTCTTCCTCTCCGGATATCTCCCACCTCCACGGCTACACGCCTTCCAAGCCACCGAATCGGATGGCCATGAGTATTTGACCCTGCTCAGCCTTAATGAATGGTCCGGAGGCTGTGTTGAGTACTTCCTCAAGAGTAAATTTCGGTGCCACTATGAAGATTACTGGTAATCCACGATATCACTGAGATAAGAAAGGCAGCACATCCCTGACTCCACATCTTAAATAGGCAACATAGTTCGGAAGACTTTGCATTGCCAGCATATTTTCATCTTTTCCTGCCAGTTTTCTTGGACCCGACCCTGGCAGATCGTCCCGTTGATAAACCAGCAAAGATGCCCAACTTGAAATTCCCATGCTGGGCAATTTCGCTTTATTTCCATAGGGCACTCCCGTATCACCCAGCAAGGTCTATTCTTCTGGCGAGGGGACTTTTTCAGGCCCAGAAGAAATAGAACCTGACGTTCAGTATGCACTGGAACCTTCCTCCATCCCTGTTCAAAACTCTGTATGGCTTTAAGCGAAGTACCCAATAGTTGAGCCAGCTGGCTCTGGGTTTTTCCCAAGTGGCGACGAATTTCTGAAAATTCCTTTTTCCCCATTTGGTAATCTCCTACCAATTATTTCAATTAATACTAACATAGCTGGATGACGCAATTAAGCTCTAAAGATGATTTTCACAAAGCTATTTTTCTATTTACAAGAGGATCTCAGTGGAGTATGATAATACCACAAAGTGGTATGTATTCGGAAATAGCGAATTGGCTTTCTTCGGCTCGGTGGGAATTAGGATGCTTGGGCAGACCCCTTGGGGATGCTCCCAAGACATGTCAGGGGGAAAGAATGAAATGCCCGAGATGCCAATTTGAAAATCGTGATGGAATAAAGTTCTGTGAGAAATGTGGACTTAAAATGGAATTAGTTTGTCATGCTTGTGGGGCTAAGATCCCTCCGGACAGACAATTCTGCGGTGAGTGCGGTCATGATTTAGGTCTTCCTTCAAAACCAATTTCTAAAGAACTTTCCTTTGAAGAAAAACTCGCTAAGATTCAAAGATACCTTCCTAAAGACCTAACCCAGAAGATCCTGGCACAAAGAGATAGGATTGAAGGTGAGCGAAAGCAGGTCACGGTGATGTTCTGCGACATGGAGGGATTTGCCCCGCTTACCGAAAAAATTGGCTCAGAGGAAATCTACTCATTGATGGATGAGGTCTATGAAATTCTCATCCACAAGGTTCACGACTATGAAGGAACTGTCAACCAACTCACGGGTGATGGGATCATGGCCCTTTTTGGAGCACCCATTGCTCTGGAAGATGCACCCCAGAGGGCTATTCGATCCGCATTAGCTATCCACCGTGAGATAAATAAATTCAGCGATCAACTCAAGAGTGAAAAGAGGATGCCGCCCATTAAGATGCGAATCG
>JAPVTA010000027.1:0-10006 GCA_047519465.1 Thermodesulfobacteriota bacterium
GGACGGATCTGGAGAAACTGGACAACTACTTTGAAGGGCCAACGGCCATGGCGATTTCTTACGGGGATCCGGTTCATCTGGTAAGGATTTTATCGGAATTCATCAAGACCCAGCCCACCCTTGAGATTAAAATTGGTCTGATTCAGGGAAGGGTGGCATCCCCTGAAGAGGTCAAAGCCCTGGCGACGATGCCCTCCCGCGAGGTGCTTTTTGCCCAGCTCCTGGGGGGGATCCAGGGGACGGCGAGTCAGTTGGGCACCCTCCTTTACAGGGGAATCCAGCAGGTGCTCGGAATCGTTCAAGCCCGTGTCGATCAGTTAGCCGAATCGGAAAGTGGAAAGTAGCGATCTAATTTTGAGATAGGAGGATGTTGCAAATGTCAGATATCCAAAAAATTGCCGAAGAGATCAGTGGTTTAACCTTGTTGGAAGCGCGTGATTTGGTGAAGGCCTTGGAGGAAAAATTGGGGATCAAAGCCGCCGCGCCGATGGCGGTGGCGGCGATGCCGATGGCCGGAGTTCCAGCGGGAGGAGAAGCGGCAGCGGCTGAAGAGAAGACGGAATTTGATGTCGTCCTCACGGCTTTTGGCGACAAGAAGATCCAAGTGATTAAGGTCGTCAGGGAGCTGACCGGGTTGGGCTTGAAGGAAGCCAAGGACCTTGTCGAAGGTGTCCCCAAGCCAGTGAAAGAAGGGGTGTCGAAAGAAGACGCCGCGACGATGAAGAAAAAGCTTGAAGAGGCCGGGGGGGCGGTTGAAGTCAAGTAGGACAAAATGAGGAATATTCGGACCCTTGGAAGTAGGAATGTTACCATTTGGCAGTAATAAGTTTCCGGTGTGAAGCCAAAGCACCAAATGACAAGCACCAAATAAGAAGCACTAAATTCCAAACAAGCACCGATGACCGAATTTCGAAACTCAAAACGGTTCGGGTCCTTAGAATATGGAGATTGGAATTTGTTTGTGATTTGTTGCTTGGAATTTGGGATTTCATCAGAGATTTGGAATTTGTTGCAATTTGTGATTTCAAACCGTTTTGGGTTCCCCGGAAAAGCCGGGGGCAAGGAATAATGTGGTCTCTTCCCGAGAGGACAAAGCAAATGTGGGGTGGCAGTCCGAGAGGGAGGAGATTTTCTGTTTAAAGGGGATTCCTGGAAAAGTCTAGAAATCCCCGAAGAGAGCGTGGGATGCTTTTTGAGAGATCTCTTAAAGGAGAGGAGTGACTATGGCCAGCGTTGTCCCGGTCTATCGAAGGTATCGAAAGAACTTTTCAAAAATTAAGGAAGTATTGGAAATCTCCAATCTGATCGAAGTTCAGAAAAGGTCCTATGAACAGTTTCTACAGGCCGAGGAGGATCCGGATAAGCGGGAGCCCGTTGGACTTCAAGCGGTCTTTCGAACCGTCTTTCCGATCAAGGATTTTTACGAAACCGCTTCTCTTGAGTTCGTCAACTACCGTCTCACCGAGCCGAAATACGACGTGGAGGAATGCCTGCTCAGAGGGATGACCTATGCGGCACCCGTTAAGGTGACGGTTCGTTTAGTGGTCTGGGATGTGAACGAAGAGACCAAGGCCAAGAGCATCAAAGCCGTAAAAGAGCAAGAAGTCTATTTCGGCGAGATCCCCCTCATGACTGAAAATGGAACGTTTATTGTGAACGGGACCGAACGGGTAATTGTAAGCCAACTTCATCGCTCCCCCGGTGTCTTCTTTGATCAGGATCAAATTAAACCTCATGGCGGCGGGAAGGTCTTCTACTATGGGCGTATCATCCCCTACCGGGGGTCTTGGATTGATTTCGAATTTGATCAGAAAGATCTTCTCCATGTTCGGATCGACCGACGTCGAAAGATTCCTGTGACCGTCCTTCTTCGGGCCCTCAAATACAGCGGGCAAGAGCTTCTGGACTATTTCTACCATAAGGAAACAGTTCTCATCCGGAGAGGAAAATTTCAAAAAGAGATTTCGAAAGATGTGCTGGTGGGGCAAAAGGCGACCTCTGATATCTTAGACCCGGAAACCCACAAGGTTATCGTCAAGAAACACCGCCGCATTACGGAAGACGCTTTCAAGAAACTGGAATTGGCCAAAATCAATACTATTTCGGTAGAGGTCCAAGACCTGATCGGTCGATACCTGGCGAAAGATGTCGTTGACCCTGAAACGGGAGAAGTCGTTGCCGAATGTAATGACCAGGTGACGGAAAAGCTTCTCAACGAAATGAAGGAAAAAAAGATCGAATCCTTCGAGATCCTGTTCATTGATAACATTAATGTCAGCTCTTCGTTGCGGGATACGCTCGTGGCGGATAAGATTGGGTTGACCCAAGAGGAAAGGGAGAAATTGCCCGGACTCGAGCCCGGCAAATCCCTCCGTGAGAAGGAGTCCGAAAGAGCCCTCATCGACATCTACAAGAGGCTTCGCCCCGGGGACCCTCCCACCGTTGAGACAGCCATCGGCCTCTTTTACAACCTTTTCTTTAACTTCGAGCGCTACGACCTCTCCAAAGTGGGAAGGATGAAGTTGAACCATAAGCTCGGTCTGAAAGGGAATCCTCCTAAAGTGTTGGTCTTCACCGAGAGATGGAAGAAAGAGGCGTTAGCGGCGGGGGCGACCTATGCAGGAGGAAGAGAGCTGATTGATCGCATCTCCGAAGGTTGGCTTGATTTTGACGAAGCGATTGCCACTCCCGAGATGGCTGAGGAGATCCAACGGGTCGCCAAGACCCTTCACCCGATCGGACTCATGCCTTCGCTGAAGGAGGGAACGATCACGGATGATATCCAAGGAAGAATTCGAAAGATCTTGGAAGATGAGAAAACGACCCTGAGAAGGAGAGATATTCTTGAAGTCGTCAAATACTTAATCAAGCTCAAGGATGGTCAGGGGGCTGTCGACGATATCGACCACCTGGGAAACCGACGAGTGAGGACGGTTGGGGAGCTCTTAGAAAATCAATATCACATCGGGCTGGTGAGGATTGAAAGGGCGATCAAAGAGCGGATGAGCCTTCAAGATATTGAGACCTTGATGCCCCATGATCTGATTAACTCAAAACCGCTGTCGGCGGTCATCAAGGAGTTTTTCGGGTCGAGTCAACTTTCCCAATTTATGGATCAGACGAATCCTCTTTCAGAGATCACTCACAAGCGTCGCCTCTCTGCCTTGGGTCCCGGAGGGCTCACCCGGGAAAGAGCGGGATTCGAGGTCAGGGACGTCCACCCGACCCACTACGGCCGAATCTGTCCCATCGAGACTCCTGAGGGGCCGAACATTGGCCTGATCACTTCTCTCAGCACCTTTGCTCGGGTCAACGACTACGGATTTATCGAAACGCCCTATCGGGAAGTGGTGAACGGAAAAGTCACGAATAACATTCGATATCTTTTTGCCCTGGATGAGGAGGAAGAGATCGACGGACAGAAGCCCGCTATCGCTCAAGCCAATGCTCAATTGGATAGGGAAGGGAGGTTTACCGCCCCGCTCATTTCTGCCAGAAGAGGGGGCGAATTTGTGATGGTGAGACCCGAGGAAATCCGGTACATGGATGTTTCTCCAAAACAGTTGGTGAGTGTGGCCACTTCCCTGGTTCCCTTCTTGGAGAACGATGATGCCAACCGGGCCCTCATGGGATCGAATATGCAACGACAGGCTGTTCCCCTTCTCAAGGCCGATGCCCCGCTGATTGGGACGGGGATGGAAGCGATTGTGGCCAGAGATTCAGGGGTGACGGTGGTTGCCAAGAGGGATGGGGTCGTGGAAGATGTGGATGCCTCTCGAATCGTCATCCGTGCCGATGAAGACGGCCAAAAAGAGGACGATCCGGGAGTCGACATTTATACATTAATTAAATACAAACGGTCCAACCAGAACACCTGTATTAATCAGAGACCGATTGTCCGTATCGGCGAGCGGGTAAAGAAGGGTGAGGTGATTGCCGACGGCCCTGCAACCCAAATGGGAGAACTGGCCCTGGGGAAGAATGTCCTGGTCGGGTTCATGCCTTGGGGAGGGTATAACTTTGAGGACTCCATTCTCATCAGCGAGAAGCTATTGAAAGAAGATACCTATACCTCGATTCATATCGAAGAAATGGAATGCGTGGCTCGGGACACAAAACTGGGAAAAGAGGAAATTACCTGTGATATCCCTAATGCCGGGGAAGAGGCATTGAAAGACCTCGACGAGAGCGGAATCATTCGGGTCGGAGCTGAAGTGAAGCCCGGTGACATTCTGGTCGGAAAAGTGACCCCGAAGGGGGAGACCCAACTTTCCCCGGAAGAAAAACTCCTTCGAGCCATCTTTGGCGAGAAGGCAGGAGATGTTCGAGATACCTCATTGAGAGTCCCTCACGGGATCGAAGGAATCGTCATCGACGCCAAAGTTTTTTCCCGTAAGGGGCAGGAAAGGGATGAGAGGACGAAGGCCATTGAGGACCAAGAAAAGGCGAGGCTGCTGAAAAATCAGGCGGATGAGATCCGAATCATCCAGAACAGCACGCGGAGAAAGATCGCGAAATATCTCATCGGTAAGAAGGCCGCCCATAAGATCGGGGATGAGAAGAAAGGCCGCGTCTATCTGGAGGCGAAAGAGCGGATAAAGGAAGAGCATCTTTTTGCGATCCCCTTTGATCGGCTCAAGGAGATCGACGTGATCGAGGGGAAGAGAGTTCTTCCTGAGGTTCAACGTTTTCTCGACCGTGCAGAACTCCAGATCAACGTGGTCAAGGGAGTTTTTGGAGACAAATTGGCTAAACTGAAGAGAGGAGACGAACTGGCTCCGGGGGTCATCAAGACGGTCAAAGTCTATATCGCCATGAAACGGAAGCTTTCAGTCGGGGATAAAATGTCCGGACGCCACGGGAACAAAGGAATTATCTCCAGGATTCTCCCCGAGGAAGATATGCCGTATTTAGAAGACGGGACTCCGGTTGAAATCATCCTCAACCCATTAGGCGTTCCATCGCGGATGAATGTGGGCCAGATCCTCGAGACCCATCTGGGATGGGCTGCCAAGGGCCTGGGGTGGAAAATTGAAGAATATTTACAGAAGCATTTCAACCCCAAGTTGCTTCGAAGAAGAATTAGAGAGATCTACTCCTCACGAGAGGTGAATGAGTACTTGGAGCAAGCCACCGACGATGAGATTGTCGAGTTGGCCCGGAGGCTGGGTGAGGGCATTTTCGTCTCGGTCCCTGTGTTCGACGGAGCTTCGGAGGAAGAGATCAAAGATCTCTTGAAGAAAGCGGGGCTTCCGACCACTGGACAAACGATTCTCTACGACGGGAGGACGGGGGAACCTTTCCACCAGAAGGTGACTGTGGGCTATATGTACCTCCTCAAATTGCACCACCTCGTAGACGACAAGATTCATGCCCGTTCCATCGGCCCTTATTCTTTGGTGACCCAGCAACCGCTGGGCGGAAAAGCTCAGTTCGGAGGGCAACGACTTGGGGAGATGGAGGTATGGGCCTTGGAGGCCTATGGGGCAGCCCACTCCTTACAGGAATTCTTGACGGTTAAGTCGGATGATGTCGCGGGAAGAACCCGAGTCTATGAGGCGATCGTCAAAGGAGAACACACACTGGAACCCGGATTGCCGGAGTCCTTTAACGTTCTGGTCAAAGAATTACAGAGCCTTTGCTTAGATACCGAATTGGTCGAAGAAAAGAGGGAAGAGATTTAATACTTGAAAAGTTCAAATGTCAAATTCCAAAGTTCAAATGAGATGCCGAAACAAGTTCGGCATGACAAGAATGTCATTCTGAACTCGTTTCAGAATCCCTTTTTGTAATTTGTCATTCCTTTGGCCTTTGGGTTTTGAAATTTGACATTTCCTGCCTGGATAGGCAGGGTAAAGGAGGAAACCTTGGAAGATTATCTATCATTCTTTGAGAAGGGGAAAAGTCCAATTAGTTATAATGCCATCCGAATCTCGATCGCCTCTCCGGAAAAGATCGAATCCTGGTCCCATGGAGAGGTAAAGAAGCCGGAAACGATTAACTACCGAACTTTCAAACCGGAAAAAGATGGACTCTTCTGTGCCAAGATCTTTGGCCCTACCAAAGACTATGAATGCAATTGCGGTAAATACAAACGGATGAAGCACCGAGGCATTGTCTGCGAGAAGTGCGGGGTGGAAGTCATCCAATCCAAGGTGCGCAGGGAGAGGATGGGGCATATCCGATTGGCCACCCCGGTCGCTCATATCTGGTTCCTCAAGAGCATCCCTAGTAAAATCGGGATTCTCTCGGATATGACGCTGAGAGAATTAGAACGGATTCTTTACTTTGAGGCCTACCTCGTCCTGGACGGCAAGAAAACGCCTCTAAAGAAGGGAGAGATTCTTTCTGAAGATCGATACCGGGAAGGGAGGGAGAAATACGGTGATGATTTTGTGGCCGCTCAAGGTGCCGATGCCATTCGGGAACTGATGAGAAACACGAACGTAAAAGAGCTTTCGCAGAAGCTTCGGACCGAAATGAAGGAGACGGCCTCGGAGGCGAAGAAAAAGAGGCTGGCCAAACGATTAAAAATTATTGAGTCTTTCTTGGAATCGGGGAACAAACCGGAGTGGATGATTTTGGAAGTCATTCCTGTCATCCCGCCCGACCTTCGCCCTCTCGTGCCCTTGGACGGAGGCCGGTTTGCCACCTCCGACCTGAATGACCTCTACCGGAGAGTGATCAATCGAAACAATCGCCTCAAAAGGCTTCTTGAATTGAACGCTCCGGAGATCATCATCCGTAACGAGAAGCGGATGCTCCAGGAGGCCGTAGATGCCTTGTTTGATAATGGGAAGAGGGGAAGGACGATCTTAGGGGCGAATAAGAAACCTCTGAAATCGTTGAGCGATATGCTCAGGGGGAAGCAGGGCCGCTTCCGGCAGAATCTTTTGGGGAAACGGGTGGACTATTCTGGCCGCTCCGTGATCGTTGTGGGCCCCGAGCTGAAACTGCATCAGTGCGGCCTTCCCAAGAAGATGGCCCTTGAACTGTTCAAGCCTTTCATCTACCACCGGTTGGAGGAGAAAGGGTTAGTAACCACGATCAAGAGCGCCAAGAAGATGTTGGAGAAGGAGAGGCCTGAGGTCTGGGACGTCCTGGATGAGGTCATCCGTGAACATCCGGTGATGCTCAATCGGGCCCCGACCCTTCACCGCCTGGGGATTCAGGCTTTTGAGCCCGTATTGATAGAGGGCAAGGCCATCCAGCTTCACCCGTTGGTCTGCGCTGCCTTCAACGCCGATTTTGACGGGGACCAAATGGCTGTCCATGTCCCCCTCTCCATCGAAGCTCAGTCGGAGGCGAGGATTCTGATGATGTCCACCAATAACATCCTCTCCCCGGCGAACGGGAAGCCCATCATCATCCCTACCCAGGACATCGTCCTCGGAATTTATTACATGACCAGGGAGCGCCCGTATGTCAAGGGAGAGGGAAAAGTGTTTTCAAATGCAGAGGAGGTCCGAATCGCCTATGATGCGAGAGAAGTCGACCTTCATGCCCGAATCAAGGTCCGATTGGATGGAGAACTCGTCGAAACCACCGTAGGCCGAATCCTCCTCAGAGAGATTCTCCCCGAGGAGATCCCATTCCGACTGATCAACAAGGTGATGAAAAAGAGCGAGCTCGCCAACCTCATCGACTACTGCTACCGCTACGGTGGCGATAAGAAAACGGTCCTTCTCTCCGACCGGTTGAAGGGGTTGGGTTATTACTATGCGACCTTAGCGGGGATTTCCATCTCCCTCGACGATATGCTAATTCCTTCCAACAAGGGAAAACTCCTTCAAGAAGCCCAGCAAGAGATCGAGAGGGTTCAAGAGCAGTATACAGACGGGCTGATTACGGACGGAGAGCGATACAATAAGGTCATCGACATCTGGGCTCAGGTGACTGAAAACATTGCCGGGGTGATGCTGAAGGAACTGGGAAGTGAGGAGGTGGTCAGTCCTTCAGGGGAGAGGCAGACGACGGAGAGCTTAAACCCCATTTACATCATGGCCGACTCCGGAGCTCGGGGCAGCGCCCAACAGGTACGGCAGTTGGCCGGGATGCGGGGTTTAATGGCCAAACCTTCCGGAGAAATCATCGAAACGCCCATCACCGCGAACTTTCGCGAAGGGCTGACGGTTCTGCAATACTTTATCTCTACCCACGGGGCCCGAAAGGGGCTCGCCGATACGGCTTTGAAAACGGCCAATGCAGGATACCTCACCCGTCGACTCGTAGATGTTGCTCAGGACGTGGTGATCCGGGAGAATGACTGCGGCACTCTGGATGGGATCGAAGTCGAATCGCTCGTCGAGGGAGGGGAGATTATCGAATCGATGAGAGAAAGAATTCTGGGCCGTGTGGCCTTGGAAGAAATCCGGGATCCTTTCTCTAATGAGGTGATCGCCAAAGGAAATGAAGAAATTGACGAGGCCCTGGCCGATCGCATTGAAGATATCGGAATTGATAAGGTCAAGATTCGATCGGTCCTGACCTGCAAATCGAAACAAGGTGTCTGCGCCCTCTGCTACGGAAGGGATCTTGCTCGCGGGAGGCTGGTCAATGTGGGAGAGGCCATCGGCATTATCGCTGCCCAGTCTATCGGCGAGCCGGGGACGCAGCTCACGATGAGGACCTTTCACATCGGCGGGACCGCCAGCCGGCGAGCAGAACAGACCACGCTGGAATGCCGAATTGACGGGAGAGTGAAATTTATCAACCTCAAGAGCGTTAAAAACCGTGAGGGCAACCTCATCGTCATGAACCGCAACGGGGAGATTGCCATCTTGGATGAAAACGGAAGAGAGCGAAGACGGTACTCCGTGATCTATGGAGCAAAACTGAGGGTTAAGGATGGACAGAAGGTGAAGGAGGGAGAGATCCTGGCCGAGTGGGATCCTTACGCCATTCCTGTCTTAACAGAGATTTCAGGGAGGGTGAAGTTTGGGGACATCATCGAAGGGGTGACGATGCAGGAGCAAGTGGATGAGTTTACCGGCCTTTCCCGAAAGGTGATCACGGAGTCGAAAGATGCAGAGCTTCGGCCGAGGATCTCCATCAAGGATGAGAAAGGCAGGACGTTGAATCTTCCCGGCTCTGCGTCCCAAGCCCGGTATCTCCTTCCGGTCGGAGCGAACATCTTTATCTCCGAAGGAGATATGGTGGAAGCCGGGGACGTCATCGTGAAGATTCCCCGGGAGACAACTAAGACGAAGGACATCACAGGAGGGCTGCCTCGCGTAGCTGAACTCTTTGAAGCCAGAAAGCCGAAAGAGTATGCTTTGATCAGCGATATCGATGGGATGGTGGAATTTGGAAAGGATCTCAAAGGGAAAAGGAAGGTGGTTATTCGGCCCGATGTGGGAGAGTCCAAGGAGTATATGATCCCCAGAGGGAAACATGTCAGCGTCCATGAAGGCGATTTTGTCAAAGCGGGGGAGGCCCTGATGGATGGTCCCTCCAATCCCCATGATATTCTGAGAGTGTTGGGGGATAAGGCTTTGGCCCGATATCTGGTCGACGAAATTCAAGAGGTATATAAGCTGCAGGGGGTCAAGATCAACGATAAGCATATTGAAGTCATCGTTCGCCAGATGCTCAAAAGGGTGAAAATCAAAGAGGTGGGAGATACTCACTTTCTAGTGGACGACCAGGTGGAAAAATTTGTTTTCGAGGAAGAGAATGCCCGGGTGATAAACGAGGGAGGGACACCCGCTATCGGAGAACCTCTCTTCCTGGGGATTACGAAGGCCTCTCTCATTACGGATAGCTTTATCTCCGCCGCTTCCTTCCAGGAAACCACCAAGGTGCTTACCCAGGCGGCCGTCGCAGGGAAAGTCGACAATTTAAAAGGCTTGAAAGAGAATGTGATCATGGGGCGCTTGATCCCTGCGGGAACCGGTCTTCCAAAGTACAGACAGTTAGAGCTGCGGGTAGAGGGATACACTGAAGAAGAGGTTCCAGAAGGAGGGGAAGGAGAAACGGGAGCAGAGGCGGCTGCCTGAGAATAGAA
>JAPVTA010000028.1:0-1564 GCA_047519465.1 Thermodesulfobacteriota bacterium
CAACCCCTGTTTGTAGGCCCGGAGGGGTCTCCGTGAGAAATGTTGCCTCAGCAGTCAGCTTGGGTACAGAACGGTCCATCGTTGATTTAGGAAGAAAAGCCTGATCGGCAAAGCAAGGGCTCGACCTGAGTTATTTAAGCAAGCCTTGAATAAAGCCAAAAGAGAAGGTTTTTGGAAGACATTTCAAGAGGCAGTGCGTCGGCTCGATACACCAAATCCGTTCGGGGATAGCTTTTTGGAGAAGAGTTGAAATTGTCTTGGATCTTTGTTGATGTATTACGAGTGGGTGGGTTTTAGCATGGCCAGCTTTTTTCGAACAGTCTTAGGAAATTTTTCGGAAAATTGGTGGAGCCTCTCAAAATCTACATCGCTAAGTTCAAGCTCATCGCTAAAGGGGATTCGACCTCGCAAGTAGAGAATGTCGAGGAGAGCCTTCTCAGGTGTGGCAAGGTCATAACGCTCCTTTCTTGTGAAACCAAAAAAGAGGGCCGGAGCGATTCTTGAAAATTCAAAGGTAATCCCCTGGTATTCTAAAGAACGACTTTGTCCGACAGAACTCTGGAGGGTGAGGATGGTGCAGGTTTGAGGGACCTGGAGGAGAAGACCATGTTTATGGAGAGCCCATTCTCCAGAAACATAGGCTGGAGTTCGAAGGAAACAACCCACCTCCTCCACAAGGGGCCAGCCTTTGAGAAAAGTATTGATATAATAACCCCTTGAAAGACGATGGATCAACCCCTTTTTGACAGCACGGCTGAGAAAAATGGGTGCATGCTTCGTCCATTTTTCCGCTTCGGTATTACGAAAGAGGACGGGCAATTCTTTAAGAATCTCGATTGCGGACCGTTTGGGCATAGGAAATCAGTAAGTCCTCCAATCCTTCTTCGATGAGAGGAGATAGAATTTCTTCAATAGATTGGAAGATCGGGGCGAAGGATGAAGTTTCAAGGACCTTATAAACAGAGGACGGGAGAAAACGTCCGAGATCTGTGTTGAGGGCCTGTAGTAATTCTTTCTTTGATTCTTTTTTCAGGAAGAAGGTTGCTCTTCGGGCTACGCGGAAGGGGCGAACGTAAGATTTAAACTTCCGATCCAGTTGTTCAAGATGAGTTTTTGTACCCAGCATGGAACGGAGAAACCAGAGATCATAGAGGTCACGACCTTTCAAATAAGGCCGCTCGAGAAGCGCCCTGAGTTTATCTGTCAGGATCTCTTCGGGTGTTTCGACAACGAGGATGCTACTCGAAAAGGGAAGGGTAAGAACTCCCTCCTTCATCACACTAAACACTTGAGGGCAATCCATCATTGGAATCTTTCGCTGGGCAGGAGATCGGTTCGATTGAATCCCTTCGACCTCAATCCTTACATTGATCTTTTCTCGTTGAATACTGGGGCTGATGAGGATAAAGGTACGGAAGCATCCAAAAGAGCCGTGACGGGGTTTTTCTTCGAAGGCTCCCATGCCGAATTGAGATAGGGCGAGATGGCGTGTTTGGGGCAGGGCGTGATTGAGCAATTTTCTAAACTCAGAGGACGGCATCTTGGAAACGAAATCCAGGTCTTC
>JAPVTA010000029.1:0-30360 GCA_047519465.1 Thermodesulfobacteriota bacterium
CAGATGGTGAAGGTTCTCCGGGGCATCCAGCCCAAGTGTTCCTAGAATAGAACATTATCAAAAAAGGACAGAGGCGTCAAGATATTACGACCGCTCGTACCGCGGTGGATTGCGGAATGGATTGGACGAGGAGAATATTTCTAAAATTTGGACTTGGAAGCTTTTTGGTGGGGTGGGGCTTCGTCGCTAAGGTTTGGGCCAAAGCAAAGCAACTCCTTCCCAAAGGGTTTCCAAAGAACCAACTGCTAAACATGAATCCGGCGGAGATTGATAATCGAAATCTCGAAGTCGATCCCCTCAATCAGTTTGGAACCATGGGGCCCACCGATGTAGCGATCGATTCAAAGAAGTATCGACTCAAAGTTACTGGAAAAATTGAGCGCCCTCTCTCACTCAGCTACGATCAAATTCTCAAGTATCCCTCATTGACTGAGACGGTCCTACTCATTTGCCCTGGTTTTTTCTCCAATAACGGTCGTTGGACAGGAGTGCCCTTGAAGAGTTTGCTTCAAGAAGCGCAGATTAAAAAAGAGGCTCAATATGTCGATGTTGTTGGAAATAGTGAAAAGCGTACAAGAATCCCAATAAAAGAACTCGATCGAAAAAGGATCTTTCTGGCCTATCAGGTGAATGGCGAAACTCTTCCTCGGAAACACGGCTTTCCTCTAAGACTGGTCTATGAAGATGCCTACGGGTCTGACTGGGTGAAATATATTGAGGAGATCGTGGTCTCTTAATTTGCAGAAAATCAGTAGGCTTGTGCATAAGCAAGGCAGTGCCATTCTTGACTCTGCCTTCTCAGAACGTTTTGATTAGGTCAGACTAAACTTAAGCTCGCCCAGCTTCTCAACCGCCATGGCGATGTTGTCGCCGGGCTTCAGCCATACCTGCTTTTCCTTTGGATAGCCTATGATCACGCCCTCCGGCGTCCCGGTGAAGATGATGTCTCCGGGCTCCAGCGTCATCAGCTTTGAAGTATAGCTCACGAGCTGGGCGCAGTTGAACACCATGTCGTTCGTGTTAGATGACTGACGCACCTCCCCATTCACGGTACACTCGATCTTAAGGTTGTTGGGGTTGGGCACTTGATCGGCTGTCACCAGATAAGGACCGATGGGAGCACACCCGTCGCAGGTCTTGCCGATCATCCACTGGCTGCTGCGCATCTGCAGGTCGCGAACACTGAAGTCGTTGCCATTGCAGTAGCCGAATACGTAGGAGAGCGCTTCGGCCTCGCTCACGTTTGCGGCGCGCCTGCCCATCACGATCACCAGCTCGGCCTCGTAGTCAAATTGCTGACCGGGAATACTGGAAACTCGAATCGTACCCTGATGGTGATTCAATGCATTGTTATATTTGTTGAAAAGGATCGGAAGTTTAGGAATGGGGTTATTAGTCTCACGGGCATGTTTGGCGTAGTTGAGCCCAACACAAATGATCTTTTCGGGATTGGTAACGCAGGGGCCAAACTCGACCCGGCTCTCCTCCACGAATAATCCCTTACCATTCGAAAGAGCTCTCTCCACAAGTTCGCTCAAGCCCCTATCGCCCCGCCGGATGAGGTCGTCGATCGTTATCGGCGCCTCGCTCTTGAGCGTCTTTGCGGCCTTTCTCACATCGAGAATGCCTTTCTCCGACTTGACGCCAAGACTATACTCCTCCCCGCTCCGCATCGTTAACAAAGTCATCCGTCGTGGCATCACGGGTTCAGCGGGCTTGGCTCCCTTGCCGGCCCCCATGGTGCCTGCCTGCGCTGTGCGGATTGCCGTGGGAACCGACTTCCGTAGGCTCAGTGGCCTGAGTCGCTCGATCCGATCAATATTCACAATATCAATACCCATTCGAACGAACATAATCCAATTCGGAATGTGGAGGTCAAAAGCTTTTATTCCGTACTCCTCAATCTGCAATCCGCAATTCATCTAACAAGGGCAACCCCTTCTCGAGTTCCATCCTCGGCCAGAAACTCCAAAATCAGCCTTGTTATCTCTTTCGGTTTTTGTAGCTCCAAGTCGTGGATGCCATCGTTAAACCGCACAGTTTCGACATTGGGAAGATAGTTTTTCAAAAACTCTGCATTCGTCTCAGCCATCCCATGGTAGTAGGAATTCGCCCCGTAAAGATAAAGAACAGGCGTTCGGATGGTCTTGGTCTGGTCCGAGAAATCTTTCGAGGTCTCGACGGTCTGGGAAATCAAATGCCACGAAACCCGTGAAGCCGTTTTGTTATTTTGAGCCATGATCTCAACAACTTCCTTTTTCTCTGCCTCGCTCATCTGCTCCCATGCCTTCCCCATCACCGATTTCGCAACGAGCCTATCAGCAATTCCCGACCGAATCACTCCAACTGAAAGCTCTCCAAATACAGGCCATCCCAAAAGGCCCTTCATCGGCCTATAAGGGACATTCTGATGTTTAATGCCGTTTCCCTCAATCGAAATGATCCTGTCCACTTTTTCCGGGTACCGGGCGGCCAGATTCAAGGCAATGGCTCCCCCGTAAGAGACGCCCAAAATGTGGGCTCTCCGGATATGCAAGGCTTCGATCATCTTTGCAATCAAATCGGCCTGCTCTTCTATCGTATAGCCAAACCCGGACTTGGGTTTGTCTGAATCTCCTACTCCGAGGTAGTCCACACAAAGCAGCTTATAATGCTCCGAAAGGTATGGAATGACTCTATTCCAGTGCCTGTATGTGCTGAACGCGCCGGGAATGAGAAGGATGGGTTGCCCCTCCCCTGCCTCGACATAGTGAAGATTATACCCTTGAACGGAAATAAACTTATCCGAACCATATCTGGGCTTCAGATAAATTTGGTGTTTGTCATTCTTCACCATGTAGCTGCAGCCAACGTTAAGAAGCACGCAGGAGTACACCAAAATCATGAAACTTTTTCTGATCGATCGCATATTCATCGTCAACGAGACCAATCCGACTCCTCTTGTCCTTCTCCGATTCCTAATGAACTGCGTCTTCTTGAGCCGTACAAATGGTTCCCGGCTTTCGCCGGGACGACGTCTGGATTCTCCTCGTGTCAAGCACGGGGCAGGCTCAGTCAAGCCCGGAATGACAATCAAAGTCATTGGACTTTTGACCCACTCCACTAATGCTGTATCAAATTCTATGGAGCAAAAAGCTTATCGCCGAGATGACTGTTGATCGCATAGTTTCCGATAATGCTAACCTCAAGGGGCTTTCCCTCCAGATCATATCTCTCGATCCGGATGGGAAGCCAATATTGCTTCGATATGATGATGCGATATTTTTCGAGATTTTTCCCCTCGATATAGTCCAGGGCCCACAGCCAGAATCTTATTTGATTTTTATCTACATAGAATTCATCCGTCTTCTGCTTTACCTTCTCGAGATTCTTGAAGAGAAAATCGATGAAATAGTCCATGTCCGTCTGGTTGATCCATTGCCCAGAAGGCGTACGGATAATGGGGTTGTCTATGGAAAGCCGAAATTTCAGGGCGTGTATTGAACGGATAGGTAGAACCGTTGCCTCCTTATTCCCTTCCGCATAGAAAATGGTCAAGGATGAATAAGGGCGCGAAAAATCGACCCGTATCTTCTTCCCCTTTTTGAAATAAAATTTGAACAGGTAGCGCTCGCTCTTCTCCCCGTCTTTATAAAAAATCTGCTCCACCTCACAGGTATAATCTTCGACCGTCTTAAACGCAGACTCCATTTTTTGAACGACGGCCAGGACCCGATTCTCTTCTGCGCCTTCTGATGAGGGCAGAAAGCTCACCAGCAAAAGAAACGAGAAAGCCGATGCGGAGCATATTCTGCCCAGCCTGAATAATCTATCTGAAGACAAAATTTTCATCAAACAGGTATGGGTTATCAAAATAGTCCTTTCCGATCAACTCGATGGCGTGGTGACCGCGTTGGCGCATGCTTCCAACGGACGGAATGCCCATCGAGAACAGAATATAGCGCTCCGGCCTCTCCGAGCCTTTGACGATTCCTCTTGAACTAAAAATGCTCTCCCATCTTCCGTTTTCACGAGGAAGAGCTTCGAGGACATCATAACGCACCAGTGAGTAAGGAATGGGGTCGGAAAATTCTCCGACTGGTATGAGGCGCTGCACTTGATGCCAACCCGAGTTGATCCGGATTCCAAGGCGCTCTCCGAATGAAATGACCGGAAGCCACTCGGGCACGAAAGGGTCAAAGCTCAAGGGTCTGGACCGAAGCCGTTCAACGTGCTCTCTCTGGGGTGAGAAGAAATGATAGCATCCGCAATCACTCACCACGTCCACCATGAAGACCTTTCCTTCCCCGGAAAGCGATACCCGAGCGGTCAACCCGTCCAGGTGGCCCTTCTCGATAGACGGTGCCCTCTTTCCGGCTCGTTCCGGATACCAGATGACATAGTTGATCTGAAGGACGGGTTCTCCTTTCATAAAGCCATGGGAGGTGTAATAATAGACGGTAGGCCTTTCCGGGTCGATGTCCACGCGATCGCTTTTCCATATAACCTGTCCCAGACGATCATAGGGAGCCGCTATATCCTGAATAAGAACAGGGGCAAAAGACCAAGCCAGCTTCTCCTCTTGGTCTTTATCTGGCAGGGGAACGCCTAAGGGATTCTTCCTGGAATCTTCGATAATCTCTCGAACCTCCTTTATAGAGAGAGATGCCCGGCTCTCTGGAATAAATGACCTCAGTTGTCCATCAACGGGGAGATCCTTCGGGTCTGTATCAAACGTTTTTCTCACTCTGTTTACTGATCGTTTTGTAAGCACAGCCACGGGGATTGCTGCCAGAGGATAAAGACCGACCGTTCTTCTGAAACATGAATATTCTTCGGGGACGTTTACAAGTGAGAAGAGCGTGCTGAAAAAATCCGATCGGGCTTGATCATGACTCAAGAGCATAGAAGAACAAGACTTCACCTGAGCATATAACCAGTCTCGATCTGTTTTTCTCTCGTCGGCAAAATTCGAGAAAAGAATGGCCTGATCGGGGAGGTTACTCAGTTCTTTCTTCCTCGACAGAAGATCCAACTGCTGCATCCGTCGGAACCACTCTTCCTTCTCCGTGTCGTCCCTTAGGTCTTTCTTCAAGGAAGCAACGAAACGATTCGTCCGAAGATAAGGAAATCCGCGGACCGTCACACCTGAAGCATCCTTTACACCCGCTTCTTCGACGACTTCATCCAACCGATTCAAAAACTCCCGGCACTGCTCGGGCTCCTCAAGAGAAAGGGGAATGAGTTTGGCCAGAAATGGCGCACAACCTAAAAGGAGGACGAGTAATGGAGCGAAAGCGAAAATCCGGAATCGCGTGATTTCCATATTCCTACAGGTCTTCGGAAAGATCCGTCATATCACCATCCTCCGAGCAAATGAAGATGGAGATGAAAAATCACTTGGCCCCCGCCCCGCTCCACATTAAAAACCAAACGATATCCCGACTCCGCGATGGAATGCTCTTTTGCCATCTCCTTTGCCTTGACGATCATCTTAAAAACAATATCCCTGTCCTTCTCTTCTAGATCGTTGAGGCTTCGAATATGTTCTCTGGGGACGATGAGGAGATGAACCGGGGCATGGGGCCGGATATCCTTAAATACGACCAGTGACTCGTTCTGGTACACGAAATCAGCTACTTTTTCTCCTTTGATGATCTTACAAAAAGTACAGTCTTTTTCCATAGAACAAAAGTCAGATGGGTTGCGCAAAAGGATAATCTAATCTCACACGATATGTCAACCCTTCGACTCCCCGGCCTGAAGGCCTGGGCTTGCTCAGAGTTGACCCTGCACTTCGGTAAAATCAGTGTCCTGAGCTTGTCGATGGAAGCAGCGCTTCTTAACCCCGCCTTAAAAGGCGGGGCTTGGCGCCGCCGAACGGGTCAACAGCAGATTAGAAACGAATTTTGAAGAATCGGGAAGCATTTTCGGTCGTCTGTTTCGATACGACCGACGGATCCAGCCCCTTTAGCCGGGTTACCTCTTCCAAGCTAATCCGCACATCCTTCGGCCTGGATTCCCTCCCCTGATAGCTTACGGGTGTGTCCGTCTCCAGCAGAATCCTCTCTATGGGTGCCCGTTTGATTGCTTCCTGATGAGGAAAACTGTACGCCAGAGCGGGAGTGGCAGAGATGAAATAGCCCATTCCCACGATTTCGTCCAAGAGGCCAAGGGGTCCGGAATACCAATGAAAGACGGCTCGCTTGATCTTCCTCTCTCTCACCATCTCAAAGGCCCGACGATGCGAAAATCGGCAGTGAACGATCACAGGTTTGTCAGCCTCAAGAGCGATATCAAGAAGTTCCCCGAAGACCTCCCACTGCAACTCTCTTTTGACTTTGATTTTATAATCCAGTCCAACCTCACCCAGAGCCACTCCCTTTCCGGCATGATTCCGAACGAAAGAAAGGTTTGTCTCTATTTCCTCTTCCCTTATCACCCACGGGTGATAACCCAGAGCTGGATAGACGAATTGACTGTTAGCTTCGGCGATTTGAAGGACTCCTTTGTTCGACTCAATATCCATGCCTAAGGCAATGATTCCGCGTACGCCTGCTGCCCTGGCCTCTTGAAACGACTCAGAGAGATCGCTCAACTCTTCCAAATGAGCATGGCAATCGACCAAGAAATAGTTTTCCGCCATACCCCACCTTATCCCTTCTCCTTCGGAGACCGTGTCGGAATGTAGGGGCCTGATTTATCAGGCCCACCAATAGGGCTCAATAAACTGAGCCCCTACAACATATTTGTATGTACCCATAAATCGTATTTAGGTCACAGTCTCAAGGATTGGTTTCAACATCGTAGCACCAGCAGAGCAGCCCTCCGTCAATATTCTTCACATTTTCAAAACCTTCCTGTTGAAGCTTGAGGCAGGCCTTATATGACCGGAGACCTGATTCACAGTGAACGGCAATCTCTTTTCGCTTGTCGAGCTCACCGAGGCGTTTTTTTAACTCCCCATAAGGAATCGAGGTTGTACCGGAAATTCGTTTTGCTTTCACCTCTTCTTCTTCCCTGACATCCAGTACCTGGAAATTTTCTTTTGAGATCTTGAGCTTCTCTCTAACTTCAGAGGCTTGAATCCCTTCGATCTTTCCTTCCAGTTTGTTCATCAGTACATTCGCTGCCACGATGATGGGCGAAAGCACTGGACTGAACGGAGGGGCATAAGCCAGATCCACAGAGGCGAGTTGCTGACAGGTCATTTTGCTATGGAGAGCCATGGCCAGAATATCGATGAACTTATCCGAAAGCCCTTCGCCTATGGCCTCTCCCCCCAAAATTCGACCAGTCTCCTTATCGGCAATTACTTTTAGCGTTGATTCCTTTCCACCCGGATAATAATGGGCACGGCCATATCCTCTCACAATCGCTTGTACCGGATGGAAGCCTTCCTTCTCCGCCTCTCTCATGTTTAATCCGGTCTTGGCTACATTGAAATCAAAGGTCTTAAAGATCGTTGTTCCCATAATCCCCGGAAAGGTTGCATTGCCGCCACAGACATTGACCCCGACCACTCTGCCCTGTTTATTGGCCGTAGACCCCAGGGGGACCCAAACTTTCTTCCCCGTGATCAAATGGGTTGTCTCTGCGCAATCTCCCGCCGCATAAACCCCTTTAACGCTCGTTTCCATCTTCTCGTTGACCCAGATGGCGCCGGTCTCACCGATCCTTAATCCTGCCTGCTTTGCCAGCTCAACCTGAGGACGAATGCCGAGGCTCATCAACACAGCATCTGCCTCTAACTGTCGAGCCGCGGTCTGGACATGGCTGATCTTCCCATTTCTTCCTTTTAAGGCTTGAATCCCTTCAGAGGTGAAGACTTTCACCCCTTTCTTTTCCAGATATTGCCGTAAGATTCCGGCAAAATCCTCATCGAAAAGTGTTAAGATTTGAGGAGCCAATTCCACAATTGTCACATTTTTCCGTAAATGGACAAGAGATTCAGCCATTTCAAGTCCAATATAGCCGCCCCCGACAATGACCACATTTCGGATGTCTTTTGATTTAATCTGTTCTAGAATTGCGTCGGCATCAAAGATAGAACGGAGGTAAAAGACGTTCCTCAAGTCGACACCCTCGATCTTGGGCCGAATGGGGTAGGCTCCTGTCGCAATAACCAGTCGATCAAAATGATCCGTAAAGGTCTCTCCCGATCCAACTCTCCTGCCAGTAACGGTAGAGCTCTGGAGGTCAATTTTTTCAATCTTGCGGTTCTTCAGAATCTTGATACCATCCTGGGCAAACTTACCAGGCGTCCGGGAAATCAACTCTTTCCGATCTTCGATGACGCCGCTGATATAGTAGGGAAGCCCACAACCCGCATAGGAAATTTCATCCTCCACCTGGTAGATGACAATCTCCATCTCTGGATCACATCGCCTGGCCTTGGCAGCCGCCTTCGGTCCCGCAGCAACGCCTCCGATCACCAACAGTCTCTTGTTCATTTTTTGTCCAACCCTCCTTAGAGTTCCCTCACCAATTATGACACATCCCTTCTATCCCCCTCTCTCCTGGGAGACTGTGTCGCAATTGTAGGGGCCTGATTTATGAATCTCCCCGTCCAGGGGGGCGGGGGCTTCCCGGAAACGAGGTCACATTTCTATTGTCTCCCTCAACCCCGCCTCAAGGCAGGGCTTGTGGGATACCCGCCGGTCAAGCCCACCGATAGGGCTCAATGAATTGAGCCCCTACAACATATTTGTGTGTGTCTATTCGGTGAATCATATTACGACACGGTCTCTGGCGGGAGAGGGGCGAGGAAATGTAATGCTAACCAGACCGTTTTCTGTTTCGTATCCGTCCATTCAACCCGATGGCGCTGATGAGCAGGGATATGGATATAATCCCCAGGATGCATCGCGCATATGGCCGTCTCACCTTCAATAAGCAATCCGGCACTGCCACTCAACAGGATGACCCATTCACTGGTATCCTGATCATACCATTCCCCAGGAAGCGTCGCCTGCCCGGACGACACGATTCGCTCCAGTTTGAAATTCTTAGTTTTTAGGAGCGTCTCAGAGATTTCATCCTGCATAAAATATGGGATTTCTGAAAAAATATTGTTGAGCTTCATTCCCTTCCTCTCTCCCAGAAAAATCTTTCTTGAGCCGTGCTAAGATTCCTTGGTTTCGGTCTTAAGGCGCGCTCTGCGGCCATTTCTTTTGAAGGGCTTATTTTGAGAGCGGCCCCGAGGACTATATGTCTTTCCCGTACTTGAGCCTTGCCCTCTTTCTTCTTTTTAACTTCTGCCGCCTCGCTTTTTTACCTTCAGTATCTTTAGTCATCACCTGTCCTGACAGCTTCTCGATCCTCATAACAAGTTCACGCCTCGCAAGAAATCGATTGAGGGATTGACTCCTCTCTCTCATCGATTTTACTTCGATCCCTGTCGGAAGGTGCTTGAGATAGACACAAGTGGAGGTCTTGTTTACCTTCTGCCCTCCCCTACCTGAAGACCGAATGAATTTTTCTTCAATGTCTTTCTCATCGACACCGAGGGCTTCCATTTTTTCCCTGAGCCATCTATTCTTCTCTTCGCTCACAGGGAATAGGACCATGAGATTCCCCTTCTTTATTCCTTCCCCGGCAATTTTCCGATCGTTTTTCTGTGGTGGGTCTGGTCGGATTCACTCTTGTGCAAAATCGTCACCGTCCCGTCCTGCTCCAACAATGCCCGCTTGATTAAAGGGAGGTCGGTGTTTGGATCGAGCTCGTGCTTACGAATCGAACGCTCCAATTCCGCTCTGGTCATGACCTCACGTCTCAGGTTTCTTGTGAGGACCTTGCCGTCTTCAATAAGTGGTGTGGGTTTGCCTTCAAGTAGCCTCGCAATCCTCGGGAAATGAATGGTTAGACGTCCGATCAAACCATTCGCACAAAAGAGCGCCACCCCGCCGATGAGACCTCCGGTCAGAGAATTGTCCGGGCCGATCATCGCATTCTGCAAGACGTTGCTGATCGTGAGCAGAACGATCAAATCAAAAGGTGTCATCTGGCCCAGTTCGCGTTTCCCTGCAAGCCGGAATGCGATGAGCAGAAAAAAATAGACGATCAGTGGTCTCACAATCTTCTCAAGTATCTGAACCTCCGGTGTAAACATATTTAAGTTCATCTTATTCCTCCTTTCAGACCTATCTACATCGTCTTACTTGGTCAAATAGGATCGGATTCCCTTTCGCACAGCGTCGGCAAAGGCTTGGAGCCGGTCCTGATTCGTTCTGAGACCGTCACGCACCTTGCGACTGATTTCCAACTGAACGCCCCGCCCCAATTTTCCCCGATTGCAAATGTTCATCGGATCAGTCCCCGTCAGTCCTTCTGAGGGAAGTCGGGTTTGAAAACCTGCGGCTTCTAATTGGCGCTGTATCTCTGAACGTAAACCATCGTCGAGACCTCCCACCATCACAAACTCCTCTTTCCGGTCGATTTGCCCATGTACTGTAATGATGATATTGGCCTTTTTAACGGCCCCCAGTGCGCGAGGCTCGTCAAAAAGGTGGCTCTCGATATGAAGTACGCCGTTTCCGTCAGCTTTTAACCCCTCAAAACTGTAAAAGGAGTAGTCCGTGCCTGCAATCGCCTCAGCGACCTCTGCTGTTGCGGGTTCGATCTTTCCTCCATGCGGGGCGATGATCAAAACCCGTGGGTCCCTCAATTCGACCCTAATCCGATAATCTTGACCTTCCACTTCGCGGCTCGAAAGTTCTTTAAAACTCTCATAGGAAACCATTTTATTCCTCTGAGCTAGTGGCTTCACCCCGTTAGAAATGGTACCCCACTGGAATTTCTAATGGGGTTCAATATAGCAAAAAGAGCAGTGTTGTCAATGGATTCGTATTAAGATATAGGAATCGAGGGTGGGCGGAATTAGGGAATGAGAAGGTCTCCTTTTCACAAATTTTTAAAGAAGAATCGTTAACCTTCAAAGGGATTCAGTTTGACCGGCGGTGACGATAAAAGTTTCTGAGGGCTATGGACTGAGGATCGAGGTTGGTTAATCCATATTTTTCAGCCGAGTCCATTGCTTCCAAGAATTCCTGTGCTGTAATTCCACGAGCGATCTCCGGATAATCATAGGCTTTATATTCAACGCGATATTGCGCCATGATATTGATATACGTATTCTTAGGAAGGGCCTCAGCCACCCATTTAACGAATTTCTCTGTGCCGGCGACCCGGTTAGGCATGACTAAATGACGGATCATCAGACCACGTATGGCGATCCCTCGATGATCCACCTTATGCACTCCCACCTGCCGGTGCATTTCGAGAATTGCTTTCTTCGCCACTTCTGGATAATCCGAAGCGCCAGGTGAAAATTTCGCCGCTTTTTCAGGATCCATGTACTTCATATCTGGCTTATAGATATCTATAACCCCATCCAATATCTTCAACACCTCCCTACGTTCATAGCCGCTGGTATTGTAAAACAAGGGCAGCTGGAGCCCCTTCTTCAATGCGATGCGCGTTGCATTCAGAATGTTCGGCATGACATGTGTGGGTGTGACGAGGTTGATGTTATGGCAGCCAATCTTCTGAAGGTGAAGCATCATGTCCGCCAGGTCTTCATCTTGAACTTCCTTCCCTCTCCCTTCGTGGGCAATAGGCCAGTTTTGGCAGAATACGCAGCGAAGATTGCAGTTGGAAAAAAAGATGGTGCCAGACCCTCTTCCTCCCACCACTGACACCTCTTCCCCAAAATGGGGGTGGTAGCTGAAAATGACAGGATTGAGCGGAGCTCGGCAGAATCCTCTCTCTCCTCTTTTTCGATTCACACCGCACCTTCTGGGACAGAGCTGACAGTTTTCGAAGATGGCATAGGCTTGTCTAATCTTCTCAGCCAACCTTCCTTCCGCCTCCAATTTCTCATAGGCTGGAACCCATTTCTCTTCCTTCCTCTGTCCAGCGAGAGTGAAACCCGGCGATAAGAGAAAGGAGCAGCCTAAGAAAAGAGAACTTTTTACGAAATCTCTGCGACTAAGCCTCATGACCGGCTCCTTTGTTGCCCATCCTTTCAGCGAAACTCATTTTATGAATTGTTTGGAGAAGTGTCAAATAGTTTGCAGGTTGGTCACGAAGAGATGTATAATGCGTTATAGAGAAATTCCAAGCGAACGGGCTATGGGGGTATGAAACCTAACGCGAGAGCTGATTACAAGGGGATTATGACGGTTACCGTTATGATTGAAATCCCCAAGGGAGGTCGAAACAAGTACGAGTACGATAAAAAAGGCGGACGACTCAAATTCGATAGAATGCTCTTTTCTGCGGTCCATTATCCGAGCGACTACGGTTTCATTCTAAACACCTTAGCGCAGGACGGAGATGCTCTCGACGCCCTTGTACTGGTTTGGGAGCCAACCTTCCCGGGGTGCATCATTGAAGCAAACCCTGTGGGAGTCTTCATGATGTGGGATGAGAAGGGAATGGATGAAAAGATTCTCTGCGTCCCCGTCTCCGATCCCTTATGGAGTTACATCAAGAGCCTATCCGATGTCCCGCCGCATTTGCTCAAAGAGATACAGCACTTCTTCTCGGTCTATAAGGATCTGGAGATGAAGAAAACCCGTGTGAAGGGTTGGGAAGGCCGTGAATCCGCCATAAAGGTCATCATCGAATCTCAACAAAGATACGAGGAGGAGCAAACGAAGGGTCAGAAGATTTAGGTTCCCTCGGGATGCCCTGAAAAAAGGATTGACTGGCAAATCCGTTGTAAATAATTTAAACTATATCTGCTCCAGTGACCCGTGAAAGGGACTAAACTATGAGTGAACCGATTCTCAGGATGGAAAGTTCCATGTCGGACCAACCTGCGTACAATCTCCAACTTTCAAAACGTGGGTTTCTTCGGCTGTGCGGAACAAGCCTCTGCCTCCTGTCCGCTGGCTATTTTTTCGGTCTCCCCAAAACCTCACGTGCCCAAACGGCCACGAGGGGACTCATCAAGACAAAACTATCTCCGTATTTCACTTCACTCGACGGAGGAAACATCCAGTGTGAGCTCTGCCCCCACCGTTGCCGCGTGGCCAAGGGCAAGAGAGGTATTTGCAGGGTGCGAGAAAATCGGGATGGGAAATATTTCAGTCTGGTCTACGGAAACCCCTGTGCGGTTCATCTCGATCCGATTGAAAAGAAACCTTTTTTTCATGTTCTTCCCGGAACAAGTTCTTTTTCCCTCGCGACGGCAGGATGCAATTTCCAGTGCAAGTTCTGCCAGAACTGGGAAATCTCCCAGGCCGCCCCGGAGGATGTTTACAGTAGAGAATTCTCACCCGAGATGGTGGTCAAGGAAGCCAAAGAGAGTCGAGCCCATTCCATTGCCTATACTTATGTAGAGCCGACCATCTTCTATGAATACATGATAGACATCGGTGCTGTCGCCAGGCAGTCAGGACTTCTGAACGTTTACCACTCCAACGGCTTTATCAACCCGCCCCCTCTTAAACAGCTGTGCAAGGTGTTAGATGCGGCCAACATCGATTTAAAGGGGTTCACAGAAAATTTTTATCGTGAGGTGTCCGGCGGAGAGCTCCACCCCGTTCTCGAGACATTGAAGACGCTGAAGCGGGAAAAAGTCCATCTGGAGATCACAAACCTCGTCATCCCCACAAAGAACGATGAGATGTCAGTCGTAAAAGAGATGTGCCTCTGGATAAAAAGAGAGTTGGGAGCAGACACGCCGATTCATTTCTCCCGTTTTTATCCTTTGTACAAGCTGAGGACCCTTCCACCGACTCCGGTTTCGACATTGGATAAAGCCCGGGCCGTCGCTCATTCCGCGGGCCTTGAATACGTTTATATCGGGAACGTCCCAGGTCACGAGGGTGAAAATACCCTCTGCCCGAAGTGCAAAAAAATGGTCATCCAGCGGACGGGATACATGGTAGGAGAAATCAACCTCAGGGCCGGGAAGTGCAGGCATTGTGGAAAACCTATCCCCGGAATTTGGACGTAGACGCCCTCCCATTCGTCACCGCCATCCTTTCTCAACAATCTCTTTTGCCCTTGCGTAGGGATATTTTTTTGTGAGTTCTGCTGTCCCCGCAAGGTTAATTATCGCATATGGAGTCATATGTCCTTCACTTGTGGTGCTGCCGTTGGCAGCCTGCGGGCGTCTAGCCTGAGCACATTTCATAAATGTGCCACCTCACCCTCCCCTCTTCCCGCTGGGGGAGAAGGATGGGTGGGCAGGCGGCTGCGCTTGACGTCCATTCTTTTCCTTCAAACTGGCGTTGTATTTAAGGAGATTCGCATCGTGCTCGGCGACGAACTTGTGAAGCCCCTCCACTTGAAGGGGATATGAAGAGCAGTCAAGCGGATTTCTCTCTTCCGGATCAAGCTTTAAATCAAAGGCCCAGCAGTTATTCTTCTTCAAGGAATACTGGACCTTTATGAGTTGACTGTCTAACGACGAAATGGATTCTTCATATCCATAAAAGAAGATAGGGGCTTGCCTCGCTTTGCGGCCAAAAAGAGACCTCCCGTCAAAGACCGTTGGGGGATATGGAACCCTCATGGCGTCGAGCAGGGTCGGCAATATATCCACGTGGCTTGTAGGAAACCCAAATGCCTTCGGCTTGAAAATCGCCGGTTGATAGAAGACCGCCGGAGTTTCCAGGTTCTCATTATAGCTATAGCGATAGTGCATAAAATTATTCGAATGGTGTTGACCAAAAGCCTGACCGTGATCCCCAAGGACGACCAAAATGGTACGCTCCAGTAGGCCTTGTTCTCGTAGGTGGTCTACAATACGCTTAATCATATGGTCCAGAAGGTTCAGATTATTATAATACCGGCTGATCAGATGACCGTCGTCCTTCCGTACGCGGTAATGCTCCCCATAGTCGAAATAGGGGAAGTGGGCAGCAAAGCTGATGTAGATGCCCAGAAAAGGCTCTTTCGCCTTTCGCAATCTCTGAATGAAGAAATCCGTCGTTTGAACCTCGTCTCTTGCAATATAATGGCCAAGAGAATGAAACTCTTCCTTTATCTTAAATTTTAGATTTTCATAGCTATGGATTTCTGACAGCCCGTTGTTGGTGACGAACTTCGTCGGAAAGTACCACGAGATAGAGGAAGGGGTTACCAAAAAACTGTCGTATCCCTGGCCCACCCAATTATAGACGGCAGGAACGTCAGCATCCGGACGTGTGCCGAACGTCTGCTTACTGAAAAAATCATAGAGCCCGCTAAATATCGAAAATACCGCCTTGGTACTGACGTTCGATGTCGTGAAGTGTCTTTTCAGATACCAGCCTTCTTGAGAAATCCCGTAGAGGAACGGCATGGGCATCGCATTTCCACCGCTTGTATCAAAGATGTACCGAGTTCCCACCGACTCCATGATGAAAATGATAAGATTCCACGGACGGTCGTTCTTCGCCGGCAGAAACGCCTCGGACTCCGTGGGTTTCGTTTCCATGGGCAGGGAGGGCTGGGTACCCGATCCCGATCCCTTTCCCCTGGAAACACTCACGGCCACGCCATCGATAGGATGTGTAAAGAACGTATTCCTTGCCACATCGGATAAAAGAAAAATGGCGGGATTGAAACGTATCTCGTCAGGAACCTTTTTGGCCTTGTCGTCGGTTACCAGTATGGAAAGCAACAATAGAAAGACCACAAACATCACAGAAACCCTGGCTATCCAAATCTTTAAACGAAGGGAGGATAATAGCATCACCCATAAAAGTCCGAAGGGAAAAAGAAGAAATAGATAATCTCTCCACTCGACGAGCTTGAGGGTCTCGATCAACGAAATGCCTGAAAATGCCTCCTTTATCACAGAAGTGTCAAACCCTGTCTGAACATCGAAGAGCAGCCGGCCGTGAATCCCGTGGATGAGGAGCAGAACCATTAAGATAAGATGCAAGAAGATAAGTCCTGAAACTCTCAAGATTGGAAGCATCTTACTTTCTTTGAAGAAAGATGCCGCCCGAGATAATAGCCAAGAAAGAGAAAAACAGACAAAGACAAGGGCGAAATCACCGGGTAGATAAGCAAGGGTAAACCAAACCGGATGTTGTGCCGGGTTAAAGTCAAAGGGTCTGACGATGTTGGTAAATAAACCTATCGTGAGTTGAATCCGGTAAACAAAGACAACCGCTAAAAGACAAATAGAAAAGGCGAAGGAGGATTCGCTGGAGGAGAGAATACTTGTAATCAAACCAGCGCATTCTCTCGAGAGATCTCTTGCTTTCATTTTGACCGCTGACAGCATTTTGGGTGCAGACGTTTTAACTTTAATGAGTGGATGCCCTATTTTTGGAAGGTTTCCGAAATCCCCAGATGATGATAAACAATATAGCTCCAAAGGTCAATCCCACTTTGAATGCGGTACTTCCCCGGTCCGAGGATATGTATTGAAATCCGGCCTAAAATGATCTATCCTAATGCGATTCGATTCGTCTTTCTTACCTTGGATATTCCATGAATAAAATCCGTCCCCAAAAAATAGAGTATTGGCTCGAGGATTTCGCCGCCAATCTCTTATTGACCTTATTAATCCGAGTATTGAGGGTACTCCCCCCCGGAGCGCTGGTTCTCATGGGAAGAATTTTGGGGGTGATGGCTTTCTATCTCATCAAAAGATACAGGAACAGGGTTCTCGGAAATCTCTCTTTAGCCTTCAAGGATGAAAAAGACCCAGAGGAGATTAAGAAGCTTGCCAGGGAGGTCTTTTTCAACTTCTCGTTGACCCCTCCGGAAACGCTTTATGCCTATGTCCGTCCTTTTGATCAATTCGTCCTCAAAATCAAGATCCAAGGCAAGGAACACCTCGAAAAGGCCCTGGCTCAGAAAAGGGGGGTCATCGGCCTCGGGCTTCATTTGGGACCTTTCACACTCGTAGGCGCAAGGCTTGCCTTGGAGGGTTACCCGTTCAATCTCATCATCAATGAGGGAAAATTTCCAAAGCTGTGGAAGAGGCTCAGCGACTATCAACGAAACCTGGGCCAGAATCTATTCCCCCCAAAACCAGCTTCCGTTTCCGTCAAGAAATCTCTTAACGCCCTGCGCCGGAACGAGATCCTCTATCTTGTCGCCGACGAACAGCAGATCCTGGGAGGGCTTCCTGTCCCATTCTTCGGCCAAACCGCCTATACCCCGCCTGGGCCGGCGATCTTCTCGCTGAAGACAGGTGCTCCTATTCTACCTATGTTCATCGTCAGGGAAGCGGGAATTCCAAGAACCTTGGTGATCGGGAGTCCCGTGGAAATAGAACGGACATCGGATGGAAAGAAAGATACGGAACTGTTAACGGCTAAATTCACACGAGTGATCGAGGACATCGTGCGACAGTATCCCAGCCAATGGCCATGGCTAAATCGGCGCTGGAAATCGCCTTATCAAAGTCCCTGAAAAGAACCAAGGGCTGTTTCCGTAGAGTTCTCAGAGATCTCAAAAAAGGTTTCCTTGACACGCGAAACGAGTAAGTATAATATCTTTTTCCGATGGAAAATATCATTCTGAAGCGATTTAAAGAAAGTTCCGAAGTCAAGAATCGTTTTCTCAGAGAAAACCTCCCCAAGCTTCTTGACGTGATCAAATTGGTTTCTCACACCTTCGAAGCGGGAAACAAGCTTTTTTTCTTCGGAAACGGGGGGAGCGCTGCTGACGCCCAGCACCTGGCTGCGGAATTCGTCAATCGCTATGTCATGGACCGTCCGCCCCTGCCCGCCATCGCCCTCACCACGGATGCCTCCATTCTGACCAGTGTTTCCAACGACTTTGCTTTCAACGAAATCTTTGCGAAACAGATCAGGGCCCTCGGTAAGGAAAAGGATGTCGCCATCGGCATCACGACGAGCGGGAACTCCCCGAATGTCGTCAAGGCTTTTGAAGTGGCTAAAGAGATGGGGATGAAAACGGTTGCCCTCACCGGAAATGACGGCGGTATCATTGCAAAAATGGCGGATTTCCCTCTTATTGTTCCCTCCACCAGCACCCCTCGCATCCAAGAGGCGCATATTCTCATCGGTCACATCCTCTGTGAATTGGTGGAACACTCCCTCTTCTTCAAGGTGAGCCCGTGAAAAGAAGTTCTCTCAAGTTGCAGATTGGAAAATCCCTCCCAGCTTCCCTTTCATGAAGGGAGGAACTGGGGGTTCCCCTTTAAAAGGGGATATCGGCGTTTTTCATTTTATTCGAACAATGGAAATCAAGTTCGAGCGATATCATCTCCAATCGGACCTCCGTTCTCCTCTCAAGGGATTTGAAACGGTCTCAGTTCCAACCGAGGTCCGGATCGATCCCCTGACAAGACGGCGAAGTCGCATTATCACCTGGGGACTTCCCTCTGCGAGAAAATTCGATTTTTCGAATATGGCCGAGGAATCGAGAGGATGCCTCTTCTGCCCTAAGAATATTTTTCAGAAGACGCCTCAGTTCATAAAAGAAATCGCTCCGGAAGGAAGGGTTTGCATCGGAAGGGCGGTCGGTTTTCCGAACCTCAACCCTGTCGGGTCCTACGGGAGTGTCGTCGTCCTCTGTCGTGATCATTTTCTCACTCTTGACCAATTCACGCCCGAAATTTACGAAGAGGGTCTCACGGCTGCTATCGAAATCATTCGAAGGACAACGGCGTTTGATCCGGATACCCGCTATTGGCAAGTCAGTCAAAATTTCCTTCTCCCCGGAGGAAGCACCATCCTTCATCCCCATCTCCAGGTCATTGGGGATCCCATTCCGACGAATGAGATGGAGTGGTTATTAGATGCCAGTTCCTCCTATTATCAGAAGAACGGAACCCTTTACTGGAACGATCTTATCCGGATCGAAAAGGAACTTGGAAAAAGGTATATCGGTTGTATCGGAAGAGTCCACTGGTATGTCTCTTTTGCACCCATTGGATTCAACGAAGTGTGCGCAAGTGCGGAAGGACACGGATCCGTGGCGACGCTTGGGAAGGAAGAGATTGCTTCTCTGGCCAGGGGAATCACCTCCACCCTGAAGTATTTTGATGAGAAAGGCCTCAACAGTTTCAACTTTTCCGTCTACTCCATTTCCGGCGAAGCCCATTACCAGCTTCTCACCCGAATCATTTCTCGCACCCCATTCCAACTGTCTTATTTGAACGACTGGACTTCTTTTGAGACCCTCCACTCTGAACTGACATCCAACATCATCCCCGAGGAACTCTGTCGTGAAATCCAGCCCTACTTCGCTTAGAAGGGTCGCCTCTATTGACATTGGGACCAACACCATCCTTCTCCTCATCGCACAGGTAGGGGGAGATAAGATAGACCCGCTTTTTGAGATGGAGACGGTCGTTCGGTTGGGTGAAGGTATCCAAAAAAACGGAACTCTTATGGCGGAGGCGATGCACAGAGGCATTCAAACGCTGTCTCAATATTTAGAACGATGTCATGCGATGAAGGTCCAAAAAATCTTTGCCGCCGGCACGAGCGCGCTCAGAGAGGCCAAGAACTCTGCGGAATTCCTAAGATTGGCCCGGGAAGAACTGAATCTCACCATTGAAGTCATCTCGGGAGAAGAAGAGGCCCAACTCTCCTTCTTGGCCGTCGCAAAAGACCTCGGGGAGACAAACGAACAGATCCTTGTGGTAGATGTGGGAGGAGGAAGCACCGAGTTCATCCTGGGCAGAGGCAATCGGATCGGTCAGTGGATAAGCCTTCCACTCGGTTCGGTTCGTTTCACGGAGCAGTTTCTCCCGTCGGATCCTGTTCGAGAAGAAGAATGGAACGCGATGGAGAAAAAGATTCGAGAACTTCTAGTCGAAATCCCCCGGTCACAGAAACCATCGTCATCGGTAGCGGTGGGAGGAACGGCAACGACCTTGGCCTCCGTCGAACAGGGTTTGGAGGATTTCATCCCTGAAAAAATCCACCACTTCGTCTTAAGGGAAGAAACTCTGAGAAACCAGCTTCTCCTTTACCGATCCAAAACGATCGAAGAGAGAAAGAAAATACCCGGCCTTCCTGTTGCCAGGGCAGATGTGATCTTGGCTGGAGGGGCAATTCTTTACCTGGCAATGGAGAAGCTCAACTGCCCCTCTATCTTAATCAGTTCCCACGGACTGAGACAAGGGCTCCTCTATAAGAAGCTTAGCCTTTAGAAACCAACTGTTTTAAGACAAGAATGACCAGGATCATGAGCCTTCCGCGGCCTGTGTTCTTGGGACCCACAGGAACTTCCCCCTTACAGAAGACGAGATCGCCTTTCTTAAAGGGTCTCTCTTCATCCCCAATCGCCAGGGTCCCCTCCCCTTCAACTCCATAGAGGATCACTTCCAAAGCACCCGGATGAGGGTGAAGAGGCATGGTTTGACCCGGTTCAAAGCAGATGAGCACTGCCGCTCCTGCATCGCCGATATGCAGCTGCTTGGGTACGAAATTCTCGTCGGAGAACTCTGCTTTTTCAAAAAGATGAATAGGCTCCATCCTACCCCTATTCCATTTCATTCAACTCTTTAATGATGACTTCTGGATCCATGTTATGCATCATCGCTCCGAAAGAGATGGATTCCATCTTCATCCCGGGGCAGGTGAAGCAGCCCTGCCCGAAATATTTTTCGATCACTTTGATCGCGGCAGGGTTCGCCTTCAAAACATCTCCAATGACCATATCCTTATTGAACTTCTTCTCTGCCATATCAAAACCTCCCTTCTTCGTCAGTTCGGAGTAATTCGTTCGTGGTCCGGAGATTTAATCAATTTACTCCGACCTCAAAACTCTGAACTCCGAATTATTCAGCGGCTTGACGAGCCATGCTCTTCCACAGGTTGAAAATGAACATAAAAACAGCGACCCCCTGACCGATTCCAAATACAATTGCCAAGAGGTGCCAGACTCCTCCCTGCGACGCCTCGACCATCCAAGAAGTGGAAAGACCGACGAGCGTAATGTTAGCAACCCACGCCTGAATATTGCCGAGGCGATGACTATAAACGGGTCTTCCCATAAATCGTGGAAGAATATGGTATCCGACACCGTAGATCATCATGGCCATGAATCCCAGAAGAAGAAGATGGACATGAACCCGTGTGAGGGTAAATCGAGCGCCGGGCACAAAGACCATGAGCAGACCTAAAATGGTGCCAATCCCGAAGTAGATCAAACTCGCTTTAACAAAAGCCTTTGCATATTTATCCATACAAAATTCTCCTTAAATTCTTAACCTCTTCTTGTTCTCACTATTCAATTCTTCGGCCCGACATGCTCGTTCTTGACCCCTATGCGTTACCTTGCCACCATCAAGAATAAAACCTCTCCTCAAAGACTCAAATGCCGCTCCAATCTTTATCCTTCAATTAATTATCCGGTCAGGACATGCCGAAGTATCAAAGATCATGATGATTAATAATCCTTCACTCACTCAAACTTACCCGAGGCCATTTTCTCATGCACTTCCTTATGGTCTTCTTCCGAAGGAGGCGGCTGAACAATGTGGAGAACCGTAAGGTCGGTCAAAGCCTGGAGGCCCCTCTTCACACCCTTCGGGACAATAATCAGATCGTTCACCTTCGTCTTGATCCTCTCCTCTCCAGCCACCACTTCCGCCTCCCCCTCAAGGATACATAATACCACATCTATATTCGGCGTATGGACAGGAATAAACTGCCCTTTTTTGAAGTAGGCCAAGATAACCCGGATCTGGTCTGATTGGTAAATGGCCTTCGGATTAAATTTCTTCTCATCAAAGGACTTTAGGCTAAGAGCATTTGCTTTAACGACACGTTTATCCTCGCTCATGGTTCCCTCAACTTCTCGGAGGAGGCAGGCACATTTTTCCCCTTCTCCCCTCTTACCGCCCTTGCTCAACACATAAAAGAGAAACTGGTTTAAACCCACTCCTCTGATAGAATTTCCCCTTGCAGGCTCACCACCACTGCTTTAACAGGGACTTTTCTCTTTGAACCAGCCAAGGCCTGCTGGGCTAAATTAACCAGCCCCATGCAACAAGGGACCTGCATGATTAAAACGGTAAGGGTATTGATCTTAGCATCTTCGAACCAGGATTTAATCTTCCCCGTATAAACTTCCTGGCCTTGATCGAGCTTGGGACAAGCAATGGCAAGAGATTTCCCTTTCAAATAATCGGTGTGGAAGCTTCCCAAGGCATAACCAACACAGTCGGCTGTGAGCAATACGTCCGCACCCTGATAATAGGGAGCAGTAGGCGAAACCAGATGGAGTTGAACCGGCCACTGCCGCAATTGAGACTGAACTTTTCCTACGGGCGTTTCCTCTCGAGTTTCGCCTTTCCTGAAATCCACCATTCTTGAACCTGGACAGCCTGCAAATTCGTTCATTTTATTACCTCCTTCTGAAATTTTTTTTCTACCCCGAGGACGAACGACTCGCACCTTTCAATCCCTTTTCTGTCGGTCGCTTCATCAACTTCGATAAATCTTGAAAAGAGCTCACCGACCTGCGTCACCGAAAGATTCCTGTCCATCCAGGGATAGAGGATTTCGTCCTCCTTCTTGATATGCTCCGTCAGGAGCTCACGGTAGGCCATCAAATGTTCGATGATTCCTTTTCTGTCTTTCTTCCCGAGGGCTTCTGATATCGCCTTTGCATGACCGCGGCCCTTCACATGGTCTTCCAGCATGGTTTTGACGAGTTCTGAATTTTCATCAAAATACTTAAAGAGGATATCCTCCTCCTTCGCATGATGAAAGCGGTCTGCGTAAGAACGGATGAAGTTCACACCTTCAAGGACGAGCTGCGCGTCCTCCGAAGATTCCACATTAAATCCCTTTAGAACCTGAGGGATCAGGGCAATCCACTTCTTGATCAGGACGTGTTCATCAACCAGTTTCTTCATGGGAGGCGAGTACTTCAACTCCTTCGACCTATTCTTCCCTTTTCGCTCCATCCGAGGCACCTTCATTTCCCGACTGGGATAGATCACTCTTGAAATTCTTGCCATCAGGCCCTGTTCCTCTTCTTCGGGCAAGTTATGTATTTCAACAACATCCTTTAAAAGGCAGGATCCGACACTACATGGGACACATCCGATCTCATACTCCTCCAGGATCCTCCCGACTTCCGGAAATTTTGTGATCACCTCTTTAACCGCCATGTTCAGGTATTGCTCCATAGTCCCTTCGCCCTTTCTTTGCGAGTCTCTTCAACCCTTAAACTGCCTCAACGCGCTTAATCTCCGGCACGGCCCTTTTGATCGTTGCCTCAACCCCACGGGTTAGAGTCATCTGTGACATCGGTCACCCACCACAGGCGCCCTTCAACCTCACCTTTACTATACCATCGATCACATCGACCAATTCCACATCGCCACCATCCGCCTGGAGTGCCGGCCTGATCGTTTTCAAAGCCTCTTCAATCTTCTCTTTCATGGTTTCACCTCCCTTCGGCTCTTCTTAATTAACCACCGTGAATCAACATGGGCAGGCATCGTGTGCATACCCAAAGCTCCTGCCCACCTTTCCGACACGGGATCAAAACCCCCTCGTGCTCTTTCTTATGGCAAAGGAAACAGGTGATTTCTTTTTTATCGACCATCTTTCATCTCCGTTACTCTTAATTTAACGTCCCTTCCTGATGTGCGCCTTGACTTAGGTCAAATCGAATAAATAACGTGACCGTGCCCCTACCTACCGGCAGGCAAGGATGATCCGTATCCGAAAGCAATTCAATTATCATTCATCTTATTTTCATATAAAGTAATGATAGAGCATATCCACCCGACCATGTTTCACCATATACATTCCGGAAAATTTCATGACCTCGCGCATCTTCGATTTATATTCACCATGGTAGCATTGGGTCTCACATTTCTTGCACATAGGCTTGGGATCATGAGGGCACTTCAGCCTCATTGTCAGGCCATAGGTGAGAAGTCGTGTGCAGTCCGAACAAAGCGAAATCTCCTTATTTTCGATTTCTTTGATATCGAAAAGTTTGAATGAAAAAAGAACTTTTTCTCCGTTATGATTCTCTCGACAATAGATCCCCACAAACTTCATCAAAGTTCGAATATCATCCTTCTCCTTTTCTGAGAACTCAATCTTTTTTAAACTCATTTTAGTCGCCCGCCCTTCCTCATTTTTAAATTAATTGTAATTCCAGAATGAAAGAAATGCCTTGACCTAAGTCAAGATAGGTCTAGATAAAAAGAATTCTCATAACTAATTAAATTCACAATTGAATTTTACAAGATCGTACGAGAAGAATTCTTGGCCGAGGAAAAAGAAACTTGTCTTAAATGAGTTATCTACCTAGAGATAGCCATTCTCTATTGAAGTATCTTTTGGACATGAGGTACGCCTGGACGAATTGGGAGATATTCATAGACCACCAGACCGAAACCGGCCCGAACCCAAAGAGCACGACAAACATATAGCTCAACGGGATCCGAACAAGCCATACACTCAGGGCAACCCGTATCATGACGCTTCGGGTGTCCCCTGCTCCGTTCAAACCTCCGCCCAAAATAATGCCCCACGCCATGAAAGGCTCACTGATCATGCTGATGTAGATGTATTTCATGCTCTCCCTGATCACAATCTCATTATTCGACAGGAACGAGGCGATCCATCGAGCATTCAAAATCACCGCAATGACCATGATCGTAACAATCAGGACGCCAATCGTTGCTGTGATGAATCCGCTTTGAAAGGCATCTCTCTCTCTTTTTTCGCCCAATAGATTCCCGACGATCACCGCATTCGCCATGTTGAAACCGAACACTGGCAGATAGATGACAGATTCGATTCTGAGACCGGTCGTCAGGGCGGCGAGGATCTCAACCCTACGTTCGGGCAAGGCGCTCAAAATCAAGAAGAGGGTCATTGAAGAAAGCTGCCACAGCACCTGAAGCATTCCAATCGGCCAGCCGATGCGGATCATCTTTCTTACGGGGTCGATAGCAAATCTCCCTGCTTTGGTCATCGAACTTCTCAACTTCCACAGGTTGACCATGCTTCCGATGAAGACACTCGAGGCCGTCGCGGCGGCAACCCCTCTAAATCCAAGTGGCGTATGAAAAACCAGGAGGAAATTGAGGCCGATGTTGAGGACACATACGAGGGCTTGTGTCTTTAGGGATTCCTTAGCCCTGTCCGAGGACCTCAAAAGACCGTTGGAATTGATGAGGAAGTAGTGAAACAGCAAACCCATCGCGTAGATTCTAATAAGAGAAATGCCATAGGGTTTGAGCTGCGGGGGAATATTAAGAACATGAATGATATGTGGGCTGAAAAGAAAGCCCCCGGCCGCAAGAAATGCCCCTGCTCCGGCCGCGGCGACGAGGGAGGAAAAAACGCTTTTGACCAGCTCGCCTTTATCCCCTGAGGTATATAATCTCGAAACCACAGAGACTGTGCCTACGGTAAGGGCGTTGGCGATCACAATAAGGATGAAATAGAGTTGAATGACAAAACCGTAGGCTGCCTGGACCTCTTTGCCCACCCTGCCCGCAATGTAGACATCTGTAAGGCCGATCAAAAATTCAAAAACCATAATCAACGTCAGCGGCCAGCTCACGGACCAGCTGCGGGAGATATAGGATTTAACGTCTTCTCTATCAATGAGTGCGGAAAGTCTTGTCACGTCCTGCCTTAAGGATCTGATTTTGCCCTTACCCGTTTCCCTTCCGGGAAGATAGGAGTGGAGCTCCGCTCTGGCGGGATCCGGCTCCTCAGCTTTAGGATGCGGTCATTTAGGCATGGGTAATCGTGCTTCTTCCAAATGCAATCTTTCCATAGGCTCGCTGCCCAGTAGTTGACCGATAAAAGGTTTCCGCCCTAAAGCTTCGTCACCCGACCCCGTCAGGCGTCACTCTGTCTTGCTGCGAGAGCGGTTTCTTGTCCATTAAGGCACGGTCCCCTGGGGAAAAGGTGAGGAGCGATAATCATAGACGCCTCTTCCGCTCTTCCGGCCAAGGCGCCCGGCTTTGACCAATTTGGCGAGAAGGGGTGCGGGCCGATATTTTTCACCCAGCTCTTTGTGAAATGTTTCCATGCATCTCAGCAGAATGTCCAGCCCGAAGGCATCCGCTGCGGCAAGGGGGCCTAAAGGAAAACCGAGACCTCTTACGCAACACCTGTCAATCACTTCTGCACTGGCAAGGGAGTTTTCCAACACGTAGAAGGCCTCGTTCACCATCGGAAGGTAAAGGCGGTTGACCACAAAACCGGGAGAGTCCACGACGGTAGCGGTCTCTTTTCCACACTTTGTGAGAAAATCGACGATGGTCTTGTGGGTCTCATCCGAAGTCTCTAACCCACGCACCAGTTCAACGAGTGGCGTCAGGGCTGCTGGAATCAAGAAATGTGTTCCGACGCATTTTTCCGGTCGAGCGGTCACTGCTCCTATCTCCGTAATGCTCAACGTCGACGTGTTGCTGGCCAAAATGGCTTTTTTCGGACAGGTCCCGTCCATTTTCTTGAACAGCTCCTTCTTCACATCAATATCCTCAAAAACAGCCTCGATCACCAATGTGGCATCCGAAAGGGCTTTGGCCAAATCCGTCGTCGTGGTGGTAAAGGAGAGAACTCCTTCCATCTCCTCACTCTTCATCTTCCCCTTTTTAACCTGATTGCTCAAAAAGGCTTCGATAGATTTTAAGCCCTTTTTTGTTAACTCTTCGGAAAGATCCACCAGGATGGTTTGAAAACCACCCCTGGCACAAACAATCCCGATCTGGCTTCCCATCGTTCCCATACCAATAACGCACACTTCTTGGATCTCCATCAGAGGGCTCCCTTCTCGACTTACGACGTTGATACATTTCTTCTCATTTTCATCGTGGGACTGAGACCAATTTACCAACAATTTCCCGAATTATCAATTTCATCCTTCCTCTTGTTCTCCTGAGAGGGAATACGGTCGGCGGAGTATTTCCAACATTCCTCTCTTGTACGCTTGCCCCAGGGCCTCGGAGGAAAAACAACTATTGTCAGGCGGGTTTCAAATACTGTCTCTTAATCCAGAAAATACTCCTTCCACCCTATTTATCTTCGTCGCACAGGTATAAGAAAATGAGGAAGCCGTCCTCTACAAGCTGCTTGTCATAGAGCGAAGAGCGGACTGCGGATTAGCGTCGTTTGTCTAAGAAATTGTTTATGGCAGCCTATTCACATCGAAGAGACCCCGAGGTTATTGCAAAGCGTTACCCGTCTATGATGGAGATTATTCTCAACCGACCCGCCGCCATCAATGCCCTCACCACCGAGATGATCCTGCAGATCCGCCACGCCCTTGACGAAGCCATGGAAAAGGATCGATATCAGTTTGTCCTGTTCCTTGGAGCAGGGAACAGAGGGCTTTGCGCAGGGGGGGACCTCAAAAGACTGGCAGAGGCCGTGAAGGAGAAATCTTTTCGCGTTGCGGATGAGTTTTTTCAAGAGGAATATGCTTTAGACTTTTCCATCCACCGGTTTCCAAAGCCGGTGATCGTGATCGCGGATGGCGTCACCATGGGAGGAGGCCTCGGCTTATCCGCCGGGGCAAGTATTGTTATCGCGACAGAGCGGACCCTCATGGCTATGCCTGAGACCCGGATCGGTTTTTTCCCCGATGTCGGTGCAACGGGTTGGATGTTTAAAAAGTGTCCCAGAGGATACCCGGAATACCTGGGGCTTGTAGGTTACGAAATGGAAGGAGCGGAATGCACACGCCTTGGACTGGCAGACTCATTGGCCAAGAGAGGGCAACTGCCAAGACTGAGAAAGGCCCTCCAAAGTTTTCCGGGAAAGCTCACAGAGGAAAAAACAATCGCCATCCTGCACCTTAAGTCCTATCTTGCCTCTTTCTTCCAAGAAGACATTCCGGTCAATCCCGAAATGGATGCATGGGTTGCGGCCCATTTCTCCGGAAAGACCTCTATCCGTGAAATCATGAATTCCCTTTCCCAGTGCAGCCGGGAGGACCGCCTATGTCAGGATGTCTATCATCGGCTGTCGGAACGCTCTCCCACAGCCCTCGTCCTTACCCTGACCCTGTTGCGGCACAATGAAAGACGCCCTCTGGAGGAGGTGTTTGCAGCGGAGACCTGGGCCGCCCGGTTTATCATAAGACACCCGGATTATCTTGAAGGCATTCGCGCCCGCATCCTCGACAAAGATGATCAGCCGCACTGGCAGCCCTCGACGGTAGAAGAAGTAACTCTTCCTCAAGTGGGACTTTAGTGAATCAAATTTTCAAACCGGAGGCCAATTCTTCTAAGACTTCTCGATTTAAGATAAGAATCCTATTCTTCCTCACATCGATAATCCTCTTGGCTTTCATCTTTGCAAGAGTCCTCGATAGGGTCTCACTGATTGTCCCCAATTTTGAAGCCAGTTGAGTTTTACTCAAATCCAGATCGACCTCCTTGGGGTTCTTTCCCACTCTCGCTGATTTGAAAGAGAGATCGATTAGATATTTCGCGACTCTCGACGAAACTTCTTTGAGGGAAAGCTCTTCGATCAGGGAGGCAAATTTTCTTAAAAAGTGTGAAAGCGAGACGATCATGTTGATGCTCAGTTGGGGATTTCGCTCGATAAGCTGGATAAAATCCCTCTTGGGGAAAAAGAGGAGTTGACTCTCTGTCAAGGCCTCGGCAAAGGCCGGGTAACTTCCTTCGAGAAAGAGAGCTGCCTCTGCAAAGGCGTCCGGTGCGGAAACCACATGGAGGATCTGCTCCTTGCCCTCTGGCGAAACCTTATAGAGTTTCACCTTGCCCGAAAGGATCACATAAAATCCCCTGGCCTCTTGCCCTTCTGAAAAGAGAATCTCTTTCTTTACCAAACGCTTGAGTGAGGCGATGGCCTTGATCCTCTTGAGGTCCTCTTCTTTCAAACCCGCAAATAGGGGACATTGTCTTAGAAGCTCAATCGCCATATCGTCCTCTGTATGCCCTGTTGCTCCGCTCGGACTTTGTCAAGTACCATGAAAGATTCATGATTCATCCTGAACCCGGGTTCCTCCGGGAAGAAATTACACTTGGCATTAGATAGCTATTCGTAACCCTACAGTTTTTTTGGCTTTTTTTCAAGAAAAAAAAGGAAGCAGTTCCTCCTCATCGAGTACATTCACCTATAATTTCAAAGAGTTAAGACATTCTTGTGCAACCCCGGTTCACGGACTTTATGGGCTTCCGAATATATCTGCGAGTAAACCCATGATATTGAAACAAAAGACAAACTGTGTTAATGTGATTTGGTAAATATTCAATATTGGAGGAAGATTTTTGAGTTCCCTTTATAAAAACCTGCTCTTCTGGGCGATCATCGTCATTATCATGATTCTTCTTTTTCAGCTTTTCAGCAAACCCCGTCAAACGGCCTTGGAAAAAAATTATTCTGAATTCATCGCCACCGTCGAGAATAACCGAGTTCAGGAGGTAGAGATTCGAGGCAGAAACATTACGTGGAGAGATAAAGAAGGAAAGCAATTCAAAACCTACGCCCCTGAAGACCCGGAGATGATTAAATTTCTAAGGGATAAGGGCGTTGTTATCAATGCGAAGAAAGAGGAAGAGTCCACTCTCTGGAACATATTCATCCCTTCACTTCCGGTGATACTTCTGATCGGTGTCTGGCTCTTTTTCATGCGGCAGATGCAGATCGGTGGTGGTAAGGCTCTTTCCTTTGGAAAGAGCAAAGCTAAAATTCTGACGAAAGAGCTCCACCAGGTGACATTTGAGAATGTCGCTGGAATTGAGGAAGCCAAAGGCGAACTCGAGGAGATCATCGATTTTCTCAGGGACCCCAAAAAATTTACGAAACTTGGCGGTAGGATTCCTAAAGGGGTTCTTCTTATCGGTGCCCCCGGGACGGGGAAGACACTTCTTGCACGAGCGATCGCAGGCGAAGCGGACGTTCCTTTCTTCAGCATCAGTGGCTCTGACTTCGTGGAGATGTTTGTGGGCGTGGGGGCTTCCAGGGTTCGGGACCTCTTCCTGCAGGGGAAACGGAACGCTCCCTGCATCATCTTCATCGATGAGATCGACGCTGTCGGAAGGCATCGAGGAGCCGGTTTGGGGGGTGGGCACGATGAGCGAGAGCAGACTCTGAATCAACTGCTTGTTGAAATGGATGGTTTTGAATCGAATGAAGGGGTCATCCTGATCGCAGCCACAAACCGGCCGGATGTCTTGGACCCTGCTTTGCTCAGGCCGGGTCGTTTTGACCGTCAGGTGGTGGTGCCCCTCCCCGATGTAAAGGGAAGGGAGGAAATTCTAAAGGTCCATTCGAGCAAGACCCCTTTAGGGGCCGATGTCGAACTCGCTGTCCTGTCCAGAGGAACCCCTGGATTTACCGGAGCCGACCTGGAGAACCTGGTGAACGAAGCCGCTTTGCTGGCCGCTCGCTTAGGAAAAGAGCGCGTCGAGATGGCCGAATTTGAACAGGCGAAGGACAAGGTTCTGATGGGCGTCGAGCGAAAATCAATGATCATCCC
>JAPVTA010000030.1:0-37175 GCA_047519465.1 Thermodesulfobacteriota bacterium
TAATTTTTCAATTCTGTTTTTGTGAAGGATTTCCTTGGACGCCTCGAGAGTCGTTCCCACCGGGACCGTAATGAGATGGTCCTTCGTCATCACCGAGGAGATTTTTTGATCCAGTTGTTTCTCAAACCTTAAATCCCTGTTGGTCAGGATCCCAACCAGTTTTCCATTCTTTGTAATCGGAACCCCAGAAATTCTATATTTTTTCATAACCTCCAAAGCTTCATAAATTTTTTGGTCTGGGCTCATGGTAATGGGATTGAGGATCATTCCGCTTTCAGATTTTTTCACTTTATCCACTTCACCCGCTTGGTTCGCGATGGACATATTCCGATGGATAATGCCAATGCCTCCTTCCTGAGCCATGCAGATCGCCGTCCTGGATTCGGTAACCGTATCCATGGCAGCACTCACTAACGGAATATTGAGTCGAATCGTCCGGGTCAATTGGCTGCTGACGTCCACCTCCTTAGGAAGCACTTCGGAAAAAGCTGGAACGAGCAGGACATCGTCAAAGGTCAAACGCTCTTCAATCTCTATAGGATGGTTTCCCATCGTTTCCCCTCTCTTCCATCACCCAATTTTCACTTGATATATCAAACGAATCTCCGTTTGTCAACCTAACCCCACCCTTGCCATCTATAGGATGACGTTCCTGGTTTCGAGTCCTATCGACCTCCCATAATTTTCGGCTGACCGCCAGGAAAAACTTCTCGAGACTTCCGGGGTGGAGGGCAGAGATAGATACTCCCCCGTACTTCTGGCAAATGGCCTCTCCTTCTCCCGGACGGAGCTTGTCCTCTTTATTAAAGACCCTCAGTCTGGGGATATGGTCCAGCTCTAGCTCACGAAGGGTCTTTTCCACGGACTCCATATGCTCCGGAAAAAGAGGATGACTGACATCGATGAGATGGACCAATAAATCAGATTCTCTTAACTCATCAAACGTCGGATGGAAGGCCCCCATCAGGTCCTTAGGCAAATCGTCGATAAACCCGACGGTATCGGTAACGACAACCCTATGGGTATTAGGAAGTCTCAGCCTCCGGGTGGCCGTATCGAGGGTGGAAAAAACTTTGTCCTCCACTTGAGCTTGACTCCTGGTCAGAAGGTTGAAAAGAGTAGACTTTCCAGCATTCGTGTATCCAACGATGGAAAGAATGGGGATCCCTGCTTTGGATCTTCGGGATCTTCTCTGTTGCCTTCTCCTGCTCAATTTCTCTATTTCCTTCTCCAAGAGATGGATTCGATCCGCGACCCGACGACGATCAATCTCCAATTTCGTTTCTCCCGGGCCTCGCCCACCAATTCCGCCCGTCAATCGGGAAAGGGCCAATGTCTTCCTGGCTAGTCGAGGGAGGAGGTATCTTAATTGTGCCAGCTCCACCTGAATCTTTCCGTCCAGGGTGCGCGCCCGTTGGGCAAAAATGTCTAAAATGAGCTGTGTACGATCAAGGACTCTCAGTTCGGTCAGATCAGAGATCGTCGCCATTTGACCCGGAGTTAAATTTTGATCAAAGATGATCAGATCAACTCCTGATTGCATGCATTTGACCAACAACTCTTTCAGCTTCCCCTCCCCCATCAGGGTCGTGGGAGACATATTTTGGGGGCGTTGGATAACTGAATCGACGACATACACCCCGCTCGACTCCGCAAGTTCTTTCAATTCTTCCATCGAATTGACGAGGCATTCACGATTTTCCTTACTGACGCTGATGAGGATGGCCTTCTCTCTTGCCCCTTTCAACGGAATCGTTTTTTGTCCCCCTTGAAACTCATCCTCAAGCGATTGGATCCATTTCAAAAAGTCCACATCGAAATGGTTTAAAGAAGATGAAGGACTAATTTCCCAGACCTTTTTATTCGGATTGTCAGGGAGAAGGTGTGCGGAATGAATCACCCCTGAAAAGCCCCTCCCGTTGACATCGAGGGCAACCATTATATCCAGTCTCAGGAAAGCGAGATCCGTCAGATCCTCTCCCGTCAATGGCTCTCCTTGCAGGTGTGTATGAATGAGACGAAGACCTCTCAGCCTGAGGATTCCTGATCGATAATGGGATAGGTCAGGAATCGTAATCCCTTTCTGATCTCCTACAATGACGTATTCGATAGACCCACGACGGCCGACCAAAATGCCTATCTGGCGTCGAATTTCATTTGAGAGTTCGCTAAGAAAACGAGCGATTTCAGGCGTAATAACCTTTTGAGGCGGGATTTTTCTTCTGTAGATACGTTCGATTCTTCTGATCTGGCTCGGCTTTAATCCGAAGATGTTGCCGTATACTTTGCTGATTTATTCCTCCTTTTCGCTAATTCTAATATGTGGAGCGAGTGAAGTCAAGTCTTTCTATTCATTGAGAAATTCGACTCTACCGGGGTTTCCTGTTTCTCCCCACTTTAGAATTTTCACATTAAGAAAATGACCCGTCACCCACAGATTCGTGAAAAGATGCTCGGTCAATTGGGTGGTGGTAAAGCAAGAGCTCCCTTTTGCCATAGCCATGAAAGGAACAAGCTGGTCAGCCAGGTGAGGATCGACACAACCGTCCGATTCGATAAAATCCTTCAAGGAATCTACGGCCTCGTCAGCCACTTTCTCTGCAAGCTTTCCTCTTGCACCCAAAGATGAAAATGCGGCGAATGTCTTTTCGTATTCAGCCAACAGAAACAGAAAAGAACCCGGCCCATTTGAAGGGACGTCATACGAACTGGTAATCTGTGCTTCAATCTTTAGCTCCGTTTGAATCCTTCTCAGGGCCTGCTCCCTCTGCCTCTCTGCAACATGTTTAGGAAGGTTAGAGATAGCGGAGATGCCATGAACCTTTTTCAATGAACCCCGGTCAGTCAAACAGATTGGTTTCAATCGATCCACAGGGTCGATGTTCAATTGAATCTTGCCTCCTCCCCTTGGATAGAATCCCCATTTTTCAAGGGCGGCTCTGGCGGAAATTCCCATCCATTGGAGGGTAGGCAAGAGCACTTCGGAGAGGTAATGGAATGGTGGACTCCACGGGACATGGGTCCCGCCAATTAGAGTCACGTTTGAACTTCCACCGGATAGGCAGAGTGGCGGGAAGATCGCCTGAAGGAGAAGCGTGACAGACCCAGCCGTTTTTACTTCGAATCGATAATCTCCGGGAATGATTCTTTGAGGCTCAAAAACGATTTTTTGTGACCTAAGCTTGACTTCTTCTGTTTCCGCGTCGGTAATTTGGGCCGAGGCCTTTACAGCCTCCAGATGTTGAGCCTGAAGACCAGGGTTCTTGCGCTTTGATCGAATGTGATGGATGGAGAAAGGTTTTTTCAAAATGGCTGAAAGGGCAAGAGCGGTCCTTAGAATTTGCCCACCACCTTCCCCGTAAGACCCATCAATTTCAATAGGCTTTTGTTCTGCAACAACCATCTCTTATACCCTATTAAAAAGGTGGTGAAGTGTCAATCCCTAAGGACGCGGAGGAAGGAGAGAAAGTATGTTACAATTTGCCCAATCCGTGGTATCCTGATTAAAATTTTTCTAGCAGAGGAGCAAATTGGCTGAATTGATCGTCATCGGTTCGGGAACGGGAATTCCTTCATTAAGAAGGGGCTCTCCGGGCCTGGTCATTTTCTCAGATAGTGCTATGTCGTTGGTCGACAGCGGGTCCGGAACATTGGGGAGGATGTTGGAGGTCGGCGTGACTTACCGGGATATCGACCTTCTCCTCTACACTCACATCCACCCGGATCACGTTTCCGATCTTGTTCCCATTATTTTTGCGACCAAATATGGAGATCTTCCCCGTGAAAAGGATTTGTTATGCGTTGGAGGACCTGGTTTTAGGTCTTATTTTGAGAGATTGAAGAACCTTTATGGTTCCTGGATTGAGCCGCATTCTTACAACTTGACCGTCAAAGAAATTTCTGAGGACTCTCTTATCTACCGCGGCCTTAAAGTCATTTCAAAACCTATGGCTCATATTTCTCAAAGCGTAGGCTATCGAATCGAATTTGAAGATGATAAGTCAATGGCTGTCTCGGGTGACACGGATTATTGTCAAAATATTATTGATTTGGCCTTCGAAGTGGATCTGCTTGTTTTGGAGTGCTCCTTTCCTGACGGAAAGAAGGTAGAAGGCCATCTTACCCCTTCGTTGGCTGGAAGAATTGCATCAGAATCACGTTGCAAAAAACTCCTCCTCACCCATCTCTATCCTGTTTGTGACCAATTTGATATCGTGGGCCAATGCAAGAAGGTTTATCAGGGTGAAATCATCATGGGAGAGGATCTCATGAGGATTAAGCTATAGACTTCTCGCGTTGATTTGACAATCAACCTTTTTTGTGGGATATTGAAAGTTTAGGAGAAAAAATCTTGAGAAGAAACAAGGTCTTATTAATCCTTCCCATCCTTTTCCTGTTGGCGTTTGTTGTCAATGTGCCAAGCCAAGAGAAGGCACCCGTCTTTACTATCGAGGTAGACGCGATCATCAACCCTGCGACGGCCAAATTCATTCTTGATTCAATAGACGAAGCCACTCAACAAAATGCCCAATGTCTAATCATCAAATTGGACACTCCCGGAGGGTTATTGGAGTCGACAAGATTGATCGTCAAAAAGGAACTGGCCTCCACCATCCCGATCATCGTTTATATTGCTCCGGGTGGAGCACGAGCGGCCTCTGCTGGGGTATTTGTCACAATGGCTGCCAACATTGCTGCGATGGCTCCCGGCACTCATATTGGAGCAGCCCATCCCGTCACAATGGGTGGAGAAGGAAAAGAAAGCAAAACAATGACGGAAAAGATCGTTAATGACACGGTCGCCTTCATCAAGAATATCGCTAAGACTCGAGGAAGAAACACAGATTGGGCTGAAAAGGCGGTAGTGAAAAGCGTTTCCATCACTGAGGAAGAGGCGGTCAAACTCAATGTCGTTGACCTGATTGCCTCCGATATTCCATCCCTTCTCGACAAGATTGACGGAAGAGTTATAAAGTTCGACGGAGTGACTCGAACCCTTCACACCAGGGGAATCCAACCCCAACCCATCCAGATGAGTTGGCGCGACCGGCTTCTGGACATTATCTCTAACCCTACGATCGCTTATATTCTTCTCATGCTGGGAATTTACGGCATCTTTTTTGAACTCTCAAGTCCCGGAGCGATTCTGCCAGGGGTGGTGGGTGGAATCTTCCTTATCCTTGCCTTCTACGCACTACAGATGCTCCCCGTCAACTACGCTGGTTTAGCCCTAATCCTCTTTGCCATCATCCTCTTTATTGCCGAGATAAAAGTCGTGAGCCACGGTTTGTTAGCCATTGGAGGCATCATCTCGCTTTTCCTGGGTTCGATGATGCTATTCCAGAGTCCGGTGGAATATATGAGAGTCTCTTTAAGTGTAATCATACCCGCTGTCATTGTGAGCGCAGCATTCTTCATTTTTGCTGTCACCAGGGCCATCAATGCCCGCCTGAAGAAACCAACCACGGGGATGGAGGGCCTCATCGGGGAAGTGGGAGTTGCCTCCACCTCAATTGCCCCGGAAGGAAAAGTTTCTATTCATGGTGAGTTCTGGAATGTCGTCAGTGACCAGAATATCGAAAAAGGAGGGAAGATCCAAGTCGTCGGGGTGGTGAATCTAAAATTAAAAGTCAGGAAAATTGAATAAGGAGGGAATCGTATGGGTATACCAGGTCTATCGTCGGGTTTCTTTTTTCTTATCGTCTTTGTAATCATTTTAGCTGCCTCCGCCATCAAGATACTCAGGGAATACGAACGAGGAGTTATTTTCCGATTAGGAAGATTGATCGGCGCCAAGGGTCCAGGTATCATTTTTATCATTCCGGGTGTTGATAAATTGCTGAGGATCAGCCTGAGAACAGTGACCCTCGACATTCCTCCTCAGGATGTGATCACTCACGACAACATCTCTATTAAGGTGAATGCCGTCGTCTACTTTCGCGTCATGGATCCCAATAGGGCGGTCGTTGAGGTGGAGAATTATCTTTACGCCACTTCCCAATTAGCCCAAACAACTCTTCGAAGCGTTGTAGGTCAAGCGGATTTGGACGAATTGCTTTCCCAAAGAGACAAAATCAATATCACTCTGCAGGATATTCTGGACAAACACACCGAACCCTGGGGGATTAAGGTTTCTTTGGTTGAAACCAAACAGGTGGATCTCCCTGATGAGATGAGAAGGGCAATTGCCCGCCAGGCCGAGGCAGAGAGAGAGAGAAGAGCTAAGGTCATTCATGCAGAAGGTGAATTTCAGGCTGCGGCAAAATTGGCCGAAGCTGCCAATGTGATCAGTGCTAATCCCGCAGCCCTCCAGTTAAGGTTCCTTCAGACCTTAACGGAGATTGCCACGGAGAAGAATTCTACCACGATCTTCCCCGTACCGATCGATATTCTTACGCCGTTTTTAAAGAAATAAACATATAACCCCCCTTCTATTCCCCCCTTAAGCTAAAGGGGGATGAAGGGGGGGTACCGTTAAGTTAAGTGGGGGCGAAGAGGGGTTACCCTTAATTTAAAAGGGGACAAAGGGGGTTATAAACGGGGGAAATTGAACGGGCACTTTTTATTTCTTATAGCCAACCGGCATCAACAATATGGGTTCGTGTTTGGAAGGGAGGTCAGCCACTTTAGAGACCTCAAGGTCATTAAACGCTCCCACGATCCCGGCCCCCAATCCCAAGGCTTCGGCTTCAAGAAACAAATTCTGACCCGCATGACCCACTTCGATCAGGGCATAACGGACGCCTCTTTCACCATACTTTCCAGTGATCCTTTTATATTCCGCCGTGATGATAAAGATGACGGGTGCCTTAGCCATCCACATCTGAGATAAGGACACTGTAGAAATCTCTCTTCGCCGATCCCCTTTCGATATCATTGAGATGGAATGCTCTTTTGGCGAATAATGATAAACACCTGCGTCCATCTTTTCAACGCCATTCTCTCCAACGAGAACGTATATATCCAAAGGATACAGAGCCCCTCCGGAAGGTGTAGATCTTCTTCCCATGGTCGGCTCTGTGATGCCCTGCGCAGCCCAAAGCAGTTGCGAAAGATGATTAAGGGAGAGGGTCCTTTTTTCTCTGAAGTCCCGAGTGGTTCGTCTCTCCTTGATGACTTTCTCCAGAGAGACCTTTCCATCCGAAGAAGGCTTAGGAAGGGAGACTGAAGCATAACCATTCTTGATCTCCAATAATCCTGCTACCACGAGTAGAAATAGAATCATTCCTATCCATTTCTCAAACATTTTTTCCCTCCCTTTTATAGATGCTTCCCCTTCCTTATGTGGTGATCCATTTGGCTCCAAATACCCTGAAGGATCCGGACTTCTCTTTCATCCATCTGGCTTCTTCCAAATAAACGCCTCAGCGCTCGCATGGTTCTCTTGGGATGGTTGGAATCCAGGAACCCGATTTGAATGAGCGTCTTCTCCATATGTTCAAACATCCTCTCCAATTGCTCGGCCTGTGCTAATCGGATCGGGGCTTCTGAAATCCCTCTTGACGCCTGAAATAACTCATAGCAGACAACCATCACGGCCTGCGCAAGATTGAGGGACGGAAAGGACTCCATGGAAGGAATCCTGACGCAGAAATGACAAAGGGACAATTCCTCATTGGTCAATCCCTCTTTTTCTGAGCCGAAGGCCAAGCCAATCGAATTCTCCTGCGAGAGGGAAACGATCTTCTTTGTCAGGGCCCTTGGTGTCATGTTCGGGTACCTGTCTCTTCCTCCTCGAGAAGTCATTCCAACCAAACACTTCAAGTCAGAGATGGCCTCTCTCAAAGTTGGAAACTCCTCTGCCCTCTCCAAAATATCTTCGGCTCCGGAGGCCAATTTATACGCGTTGGGATGGAGGGGAGAAGATCCGTCAATCAGGATCAGCCGATTTAGGCCCATGTTCTTCATCGCCCTGGCCACGGAACCAATATTTTCATGAAATTTGGGCCTGACTAATATGATCGAGATGGAATCGGGATTGATCTTCCCCTTCATACACCTTATTATAGCGATGAAAGATCACCTTGACTATCAATTTTTTTTGTCTTACTAAGGAGCCGTAATTGAGGACAGACCCCTCACCCTTTCACTCTCCCCCCCTGAGGAGAGGGCGGGGTGAGGGGAAGAAACCATTGATGAAAACCAAGGTCCCTTTTTTTGATTTGGCGGTTCAATTCAAATCTATCGAGGGCGAAATCCGAGCCGCCCTGGATGAAGTGTTTCAATCCCAGCAGTTTATCATGGGGTCTAAAGTGCAGGCATTGGAGGAAACCATTGCCCAATATTGCCAGACACGGTATGCTGTCGGAGTAGCCTCTGGCTCGGATGCGCTCCTTCTGTCCCTTATGGCCTTGGGAATCGGCCCCGGCGATGAGGTCCTTCTGCCTCCCTTCACTTTCTTCGCAACAGCAGGTTCCGTTTCTCGCCTTGGAGCCACGCCTGTCTTTGTGGATATCGACCAACAAACTTATAATATCGATCCATCTAATATCACCGAAAAGATAACACCGAGAACGAAGGCCATTATTCCTGTTCATCTCTTTGGACAATGTGCGGATATGGATCCTCTTCTTAAGATAGCCAAAGAGAAGAGTCTTTTTATCATCGAAGATGCTGCCCAGGCATTGGGGGCAGAGTATAAGCCGAACGCCGGATCCCAAGGGCGCCGGGCCGGGCAGATAGGCGACCTTGGCTGTTTTTCCTTCTACCCTACGAAGAACCTCGGTGCCTTCGGAGATGCGGGAATGGTCGTGACGGATGACTCTGCCCTGGCGGAAAAGGTGAGGCTGTTGAGAGTCCATGGAAGTCAACCCAAATATTTCCATAAGTCAATTGGAATCAACAGCCGTCTTGACACGATTCAAGCTGCCGTCCTGTTGGTGAAATTTAAGTACTTGGAGAAGTGGACCGCAGAAAGACAGAAGAAAGCCGAGCGCTATCAGCTGCTATTTCAAGCCCTTCTCACTTCCGTAAAAGGCCTTAAACTCCCTGCCATTCAATACCAGAACCGTCATATCTTCCATCAGTACGTGATCCGTGTTAAGGAAAGAGATCGGCTGAGAAAATTCCTGGCAGAGGACGGGATTGGCACAGACATCTATTATCCCGTACCCCTTCATCTGCAGGAATGCTACTCCTTTTTGAAATATCAGCCGGGAGATCTTCCAAATTCAGAGAAGGCCTCGGAAGAGGTTTTAGCTCTTCCTATCTATCCTGAGTTGACGGAAGATCATCAGAAGGCGGTCGTAGACGGGATCAAGGCGTTCTACAAACGCTAACCGTGCCATATCATCCTCTCCTCTCGGGAGGCTGTGTCGCAACGTGATTTACTGAATAGGCACACGCACAATATGCTGTAGGGGCTCAATTCATTGAGCCCTATTGGCGGGCTTGATGAATCAAGCCCCTACAATTGCAATACAATCTCTCAGCAGAGGGAAAACCAAGTGGAAGGTTTTCATATGAAAGGGAACATGGAAAGGCAACTCATCCAAAAGATCCGTCAAAAAGAGGCCTTGATTGGAATCATCGGGATGGGATATGTCGGTCTGCCTCTGGTTTTAAGGTTTTGTGAGGAAGATTTCAGAGTCTTAGGGTTCGATGTGGATACAAGAAAAGTTGTTACCCTAAAGAGAGGAAGGAGCTATTTAAGATCCATTCCCTCCTCGCGCATTTCCCGATTCGTACGGAGCAGCCACTTCGATGTGACCGATAATTTTACACGCCTTGATGAACCCGATTGCATCCTCATTTGCGTTCCCACTCCCCTGACCGAAAAAATGGAGCCGGATCTCCAATATATAGAAAAAACAACCGAAGCCATCCTGCAGAACCTGAGAAAAGGCCAACTGATTGTCTTGGAAAGCACGACCTATCCCGGGACGACCGAAGAGTTAATTCTTCCCCACCTGGAATCAAGCGGCCTGAAGGTCGGAAAAGACTTCTTCCTCGGCTTCTCCCCGGAGAGAGAGGACCCAGGAAATAAGCGATTTACAACCCATCAAATTCCAAAGGTGGTGGCCGGAGTGACCCCATCCTGCCAAAAAATTCTCACCACCCTTTACTGCCAGATCATTCGGAAGGTTGTCCCCGTATCTTCCCCTCGGGTCGCGGAGTTGACCAAGCTTCTTGAAAATATCTATCGCAGTGTCAATATTGCCCTGGTGAATGAATTGAAAATGTTGACAGACCGAATGGGGATCGATATCTGGGAGGTCATTGAAGCTGCCAGTACCAAGCCTTTTGGTTTTTCCCCATTCTATCCGGGCCCGGGAATGGGGGGACATTGTATTCCTATCGATCCCTTTTATCTCTCGTGGAAAGCCCGCGAATACGATTTCACAACAAGATTTATTTTCCTGGCAGGAGAAATTAATGTTCATGTCCCTTATTATGTTGTCGCCAAGATTCAAGATGCCCTTAACGCGAGGGGAAAAAGTATAAGGGGGGCAAGAATTTTGATCCTGGGAGTCGCCTATAAAAAAGATGTAGACGACGCAAGGGAATCCCCTGCCCTGCCCATCATGAATCTCCTCAAGAAAAAAGGGGCAACCCTCCTCTACCACGATCCTTACATCCCGTCTCTTCCTTCTTTTAGAAAATATTCTTTCAAGTTGAAGTCCTCCCCGCTCACAGAGCAGCTGCTCCGAAGAATCGATGCCGCGGTCGTCGTCACCGACCATAGCATTGATTATCAACGGATTGTCAGGCTCGCTCCCCTTATCATTGATACCCGGAATGTAACGAAAAATATGAAACAATGGAAGAAGAAGATTGTGAAGGCATAACTTAGGTGATCAGGCAATCAGGTCATCAGGAGGTGGGCATCAGGATATCAGGATATCACAGCAACCACTTCTGATACTCTGATGTCCTTATATCCTTCACCCTGGTATCCTGGTCAGCCGGTAGCCTTAATCAAAACGGATGGTTTCGCCAGAAGTGGTAAAGATAGAGCTGTGCATAACCCGCAAAAGGGCCAAAATGTTCCGATACAAATTCCTCCATGATTTTTTCTCCGGCCTTTTTCCCCTTAAAATAGGTCTTTTGTAATCCCTTTTTGATCCAGGTATCTATGGGGAAGGCTTCAAGAAAATCTAAAGAGTAAAGAAGAACACAATCGGCCACCTTCTTTCCCACACCGGAAAGGCCCATCAATTGTTCTCTCGCCTCCCTGTAAGGTAACGTTCTCAAGGATAGGAGCTGGTTTCGATCTATACATCGACCCGCGTTGACCAGATAATCTGTTCTAAACCCTGCCCTGACCGGTTCCAATTGAAATGGAGTTCCAATACAGCGCGGTTCTGGAAAACCGTAACCCATGTAGTTCCCCCGAAGGACCTTTCTCCCAGAGGATTTGCAGAGGATCTCGATCATGGTGCGTATGTGAGAGATGGCCTTGGCAGAGGAGCATAGGAAAGAGATCAGACATTCCCATGGATCCTGCCGGATCAGTCTCATCCCTCGATACTCTTCTATTGCCTGGTGAATAACCGGATCCCGGTCGATTTCCTTTACCATGGAAGCAAAATCATCATCCAGTCTGAGAAATCGAATAAGAAAGGGTTCTTCCACCCCCTCATAGAAGAGGAATTCTCCCTTTTGCCAGAGAGAGAAAATCCGGTCTGAGGATTGAACGATGTAAGCATCCGGGGCTTTGGTAAATCGAAAAAATTGTCCGCATTCTAAGGTATGTTCAAGCGAAAAATGGGCGATCCCGAGTCGTGCGGTCATTCTTTTTCACTCAACCGGGGTGCAACCGAAAGTAAGAGGAAAGGCTCAAAAAACAAAGGCGAACTCCGTCCTTAATTCGGATTCGCCCCCTGCAAATGATATTATTTTACTCTAATTCAATCAGGCTTGAGAGACTTGGTCTCTCCCGGCAGAAAACGCTTTTCTGTTCAGCTCATGGACTTTAGGAGGAAGGTAGTTAAGAATGGTCTTCAGCCAGACCTCTTCTTTCACCTCAAAGAATTTTGAGATGGCGCCCAGAAGCACCACATTGGCTGCCCGGACATCTCCCAGTTGGAGGGCAATCTCTGTTCCCTTTACCAAATAAAAATTCTCGATCCGTGATCGAATGATTTCAGGGATGGCTTCGGGATACTTCATCTCCCCCAAATTGACCGCCGGAGGGTTGATCTTATGATCGTTCATCACAATCTTCCCGTTGGGTCTTAGATGGTTAACCCAGCGGAGTCCTTCCAGTTGCTCAAAGGCGAAGAGGATATCCACCTCGCCCTGCTTGATGAGCGGGGAATAAACCTTTTTGCCAAACCGGAAATGGGAGGTAACGATCCCCCCCCTCATCGCCATTCCGTGGACCTCGCTCTTCTTCACATCGTAGCCTGCCTCCATAAAAACCTCAGACATGATGTCACTCGCCAGGATAACCCCTTGCCCCCCAACGCCTGAAACTAATATATTGGTGGTTACTTGATCCATTCTCTCACCCCGTTCAAATATGTTCAGATGGTTTCAAAACCGAATACTGGTGTTTCCTCCTGGCTTTGGATAGCCCCAAATTTACAAACCTGATAGCAGAGATGGCATCCTGGACATAGGGTCGGGTCGATAAGGGAGATCCCCTTTCTTTTCTTTCCGTCTGCAGTCATAGTCATCTCCCCTTCCACGGTCTGATAAGAGATGGCAGGACAACCCAGGTTGACGCAGGTCTTACAGCCAATACATTTGGTCGGATCAACCCGAAGAGGCCTGTTATACTTCTTGAAAGCCCTCCGAAGCAGCACGCAGGGCCCTTCACTGATGACAAGAGAGGGGTCATCCCTTTCGAGCTCTTCTTTGATCACCCTTTCTGTCTCCTCCAAATTCCAAGGGTTCACCTTCCTCGGGTTTTCAACCCCCAGGGCCCGCCCCAACTCAGCGAAATCTATTCGATGGGTTTTCTCACCCCGAATGGTATACCCTGTCGCAGGATGCTCTTGATGCCCTGTCATCCCGGTAGTCCGGTTATCTAATATGATAATGGTCGTGTAGCTTTTATTGTAACCAACGTTCATCAACGGATGGACCCCCGCATGTAGAAAAGTGGAATCCCCAATGACACCAACTATCTTTCCTTTCCCTTTTTCTCCCAACGCCTTGGCCATGCCATGAGCGCTGCCTATGCTGGAACCCATGCAGATATTGCTATTGATCACATTTAATGGTGGGTAAGCACCTAAGGTATAGCATCCGATGTCCCCTGCTGTGTAGACCTTTAACTTTCTCAAAGCATGAAAGACACCTCGGTGAGGGCATCCCGGACACAGATTGGGCGGTCTCGGGGGAAGGGTTTCTCTGAAGAGAGGCGCCGGGGATTTGAATTTCCTTCCCAACATCCCTTTTTCAATCAGAAATGGATTTAGCTCGCCACAAATGGGGAAAAGGTTCTTCCCTCCTTTGGGTTTAAATCCCATGGCCCTAATATTTTCCTCCAGAAAAGGATCCAGCTCTTCGACAATGTAGACCTTTTTCACCCTCTGAAAGAATTGCCCGATCAAATTTTTTGGCAAAGGCCATACCATCCCGAGTTTGAGGTAAGAATAATCTGGAAAAACCTCCTTGGCATATTGATATGAGACCCCGGCGGAAATGATCCCTGTCGTTGGGTCGTTGATCTCCATGCGATTTCCTGGAAATTGCTCAGCAAATTCCTTTAATTTGAGAAAACGCTCCTCGATAAAGGCATGTCGAACTCGTGCAAAGGAGGGGAGCATAGTATATTTCGCGGTGTCTTTTTTGATTTCTACAGGGACTGGAGAGACAATCGGATCCTGCAGCTCCACAATGCCCTTCGCGTGTGAGATTCTGGTGACACTTCTAACCATGGCTGGAGTATCAAATTTTTCACTCACTTCATAGCCCAGTTTTATAAAATCCTTTGCTTCTTGGCTGTCACTCGGTTCAAACATAGGAACCTTTGCAAACCTGGCGTAATGCCGATTATCCTGCTCGTTCTGAGAACTGTAAAGCTCTGGGTCATCGCAAGTCACGAGGACTAAGCCCCCATTTACACCGACATAGGAGAGCGTCATAAAAGGATCAGCCGCTACGTTTACCCCTACATGTTTCATGCAGGCAATTGTTCTGGCACCGGCCAGGGACGCCCCAGAGGCGACTTCCAACGCCACCTTTTCATTTGGAGACCATTCCGCATAGATTTCCTTGTACTCCCTGGCGATGGTCTCCAAAATTTCAGTACTGGGCGTACCAGGATAGGCAGCCGCTACCTTCACACCCGCTTCAAAGGCTCCCCTCGCAATGGCTTCGTTTCCACTCATTATCTTCTTCATGCGTCACCTATTCGTCTCGTCTAAAATTGAATTCCTTTTTATTGCCGCCGATACCCCTAATACATAGCGCAAGCTTTTGTCAAGCCATCTATCCAGTTTATTCCTTCTCATTTTTCAAAGACGGAGATTTTTCTCAATACCATATTCGTCATCTCAGATTTCTTGGCAACTCTCATAAAATTCTTGTAATTTTCGACGGCCTCCTTGGTTTTTCCCAACTTTTCGTAGCATCGGCCCAGCCCTAAGTACGCATCCGCTGACTCGAAACTCTCCCCCAAGGCAATGACTTCTTGATAAGCCCTCGCTGCTTTTTCATATTCCTTTTTGCCTTCGTACGAGTAGCCAAGACCATTCATTGCAAACGACCGGTAAAGCTTTCCCTTCCCTATTTTTCGTAGAAAGCCTTCGTAGGCTGCAATGGCGTTTTCAAACTCGCCCAATCGAAGATAGATATTTCCCTTATACAAAATCGCGATTTTCCCGTATGAAGTTCCTGGGAATTTGGTGATCACTTCGTCAAATTTCTCCAAGACCGCCTTATATTCCTGAAGAGACCCCTCTCGGTACGGAGAACTAACCGTCCGGTAAGTTTCCTCGGCGAGACGAAACATCTGGTAGGCATTCGCCTCGTTCTTTTCGCCCCACTTTTGGAAGAGAAAGAAAAATAAGAGAAGCATCAGCACAACGCCCGTCCCTATTGCGATCGATTTGGAATGGCGGGTGGCAAAATGGAAGGCTCTTTCTGTAAGTGTGATGAATTCATCCGGTTTTTTTAACTTCTTCTTTATGATCTTTTTTGTCCTCGTCATCTCAAGCCACCTTTCGCTTACAGCCTCATCATAACTTTTTTCCAGGACTTTGAGAAGAGCCCCTCAGCACTCTCTTCTCCCCGACTCGAAGTGTCAGCTTGCTCTGGTCAAAGTACTCAATCAAAGGGATGGCATACTTTCTTGAGGCTTTGGTCATCTCTTTAAATTGAGGGGTCGTGATCTCTTGATGGCTCTTTAAATAGGCGACCAATTCCCCTTTCAAATTCTCGAAGGAGACTCGATGGACATAAATTTCGCCCTTAATCTTGACCAATATCCCTTCGTGGACGAGGTGTTCGAAAACAGCCTTGACCGCTTCCTCATTTTCATCCCATTCGTCCGACAATTCTTTCGGAGAGGGTGGTTGAAGCCCTCCCCTCAGGACAGATGCCTCCACCCGGCTGACCAAACCTTTCTTATCGGCAGATGAGATCTGGTGGCCGGAAAGCCTCAACTTATCTTTTTCCAGCATCACTTCTTTCGACTGGATGAGTTCGTTGATGAGGATTTGAAAAAGTTTAATATCCACCCCCGCAGGGAGTTTTGTCCTGAGTTCCTCTTTAGATAATCCAGACTTCATCGGAAATTGCCGATGGAATTCTCCCAGCTGTGACAGCGCTAATTCCCTCAACGCTTCGTATTGTCCCTTTTCGATTACTTTTAATTTTTCGGGATCGATAAAGAGAAGGTCTCCCTTTTCCGCCATCTTTTTGATGATCGCCTGGACCTCGCCGGGCGACATCTCGACTCGGTTCAGGAGATTCCCTAAGATGATCCCTCCCATCCCTGAATGTCGAATATGCTGCCGGAGGGCTTGCTCGTTTGTCCCATCTTTGAGGAGGCCCAGATCCGCGACCACTGACGAAGAATACCTTCCATGTTTATCCGGATGACCGTCGAGGATCGTTCCTCCACCAATGGTTTGGATAGCTGCAGAACCTCGGATGACAAAGCGGTCCTGGGGCAAGGCCACCACAGGGCGCTCCAATCTCAACTGGACAAACCCTCCTTCGCCGGGCGGGAGCTCTTCTCGATCAAGCAGAAAGATGGAGGCATGGGTGAGCGTGGTGCCAATATGGAATCTTGTCTTGGTGCGGTGTTTCAAGGGGCGAGGGGCATTGGGCAGATATTCGAGATAAGCATCGACAACTTGAGTAGGTCTGAGGGTATTTGGACGGACCAGAACATCACCCCTTTCGATTGCCGACGTCTCTATCCCCTGAAGGTTCACGGCTGTTCGCTCCCCTGCAACGGCTCTTTCAACACTTCGATTATAGACTTGGAGGTTTCTGACCTTTCCTTCCAACCCTGAGGGAAGGATTTGGACGGTTTCGCCCACAAAAAGGCTGCCAGAAATCATGGTCCCTGTCACGACGGTTCCGAAACCTTTCATAATAAAGACGCGGTCAATCGGCAGGCGGAATAAACCATCGTCCGGTCTCCCTTCAATCTCTTGTGAAAGGACGTCGAGTGTGGAAAGGAGTTGAGGAATCCCTTCCCCTGTCGCAGAGGAAACAGAAAGGATCGGAGCGTCTCTCAGAAAAGTATGCTGGACGATCTCAGACACTTCCTCTTTAACTAACTCTAATAGGTCTCCGTCAACCAAGTCGACTTTGGTTAGAACGACCAACCCTTTTTTCACTTTTAAGAGTTTACAAATATCCAAATGCTCTCTCGTCTGGGGCATAACTCCTTCGTCCGCAGCGATGATTAAAGCAACCAGGTCGATCCCCCAAACACCCCCCACCATGTGTTTCACAAACTTTTCGTGGCCAGGGACATCAATGATTCCCATGCGTATTCCGCTGGGTAGGTCTAAGAAGGTGAACCCAAGCTCAATGGTGATCCCTCTTTCCTTTTCTTCCTTGAGTCTGTCCGTATCCACACCCGTAAGTGCCTTAACAAGGGAAGTTTTCCCGTGGTCGATGTGCCCCGCAGTCCCAAGAATGACATGTTTCATAAGCCAGTCCTGTGGAGAATACTTGCCTACTAAACATAACAAAACGCTCTCTGTCTTTCAATTCAATTTCTTCTCACAATCATCATGGGGACTCAAGAGAGACAAGCCATTTAGAAGGGTCGAAAGAAGGACCTTCACGGGGAAGTCCGAATATATTGAACGGGAATAACATACTTTTCTCCATAATAGAATTCTCCTGCAATAGCCATGTGAGCCTCCTTCTCTTATCGAGTTCATGGCTATCTCCTGATGATAGGTCAAGCAATAGGCTTAAGATTAAGGAAAAGCGGGCAATGTTGCCCTCGGATGCAGAAAAATCAAGGCTTAGAAGAGCGGCTTGTTCCGATGTTCAAATCCTGTTGAAAGATGTACCTTCGTGTTATGTACCTCTTCAATTCCCTTACATAATTATTTTTTGGGATAAATCGATTTAAAAAAATGCCTTAAAATTTCAATCGGTTATGCTTTTGTGGTTCATAACTGCCAAAACACAACATCTTGTGGTCTAAGGGATATCTTGAAAAACTTCGATGTTCATAACCTGTTTATTTATCCGGTTCGGGGCAGCCTTGGCTTGTCCTTTTCAGATAGCAAAAGAGGGGAGAATACGATCCTTCTCCCCTCTTTCTTAAGACCCGGAATTCCAGATTTGCTTCACAAGGGATTACTTCACTGCGTTCTTCAGTAGATTCCCTGCCTTGAACTTTGCCACCCTGGTCGAAGGAATCTTAATTTCCTTTCCTGTCTGTGGATTTCTCCCTGCTCTTGCCCTCCTCCTCGCCACAGAAAAGGTTCCAAATCCTGTCAGGGCCAACTTGTCTCCTTTTTTTAATGCCTTGGTTACCGTATTAGTAAATGCATTAAGGGCTTTTTCAGCTGCCGCTTTCGAGATTTTGGCCTCCTTCCCCATGCTGGCGATCAACTCCGCCTTCGTCATTCAAATCACCTCCTTCTCTTTCCTCCAATGGTCCAGTCTTTATGCTAACTATCATCAAATGGTCTCAGCTTCATCAAAACGATGCCCATCATAGCCCATCGATATTTTAAAAGTCAAGCCTTTATTTTCAAAAATTTAATCCTCTTATCCATGACGCCTCCCGTTATATAAACGACTCCGTCAATTCAGAGAGGACTTCCTCGAGGCCCCCCGACCTCTCTGATTCAATCTCTCGGAGAGCCTTTTCGACCCGATTCCTAAGCTCCGGTCTGAAAAGGTCCTCGACCGACTGATAGACTCCCGCCCTCCTCCCTAATCGAAAGTTATCTCTTTCTTCCTTGGGAAGCGAAAGATACCGGTCAATCAGATTTAACATCTTTTCCTTTTCTTCTGGAAGCTTTCCCTCCACTTCCTGGAGGACGTTCATGATGTGATCGCTGACAAAGGTACTTGTGATCCCCTGCAACGGATCGATCAAAAGCCTTTCTTCCTCTATCATCTCATCATCGCTCATTAGAACAAATTCACCCTTCTCAATTTTCTGGTAAAGGGGCATCGTTCTTAGGACCTTCAATGTTCGGACTCTAATAAAGTCGGGGTTGATCTGATTGAGAACCTTTGCCGTTTCCGCAGCGTGTTCTCGCCACATCCCCTTCCCTCCCAACCCGAGGATGACATATTCTGAAAGGGAGATCCCAGACTCCTTCACTTTCCTTCCTGCCTCAATATGTTCTTGAGCGCTCACTCCCTTTTTGACAAATTGAAGGAGAGGATCGTATCCCGTCTCCAAACCGATATGGATTCTGGATAGTCCGGCGCGCTGAAGATCCTGAAGCTCTCCAACCTTCTTCCTCGAAACCGTTCTAGCCCTGGCGTAAGTGGTAATCCTTTCGACGGAAGGGAAGGCCTTTTTCAAATATCCCAATATCTCGACTAATTCAGCGGCCTTTATAATCAGGTTATCTCCATCTTGCAGAAAGACGCTTTTCCCGCCGCTGTAAAGCCATAAAGCCACACTGTGAAACCCGCCTGAGTCGTGTTTGGAGTCCTGCAAAATGAAATTAACAAGAGGAGCGGTGATCTCTCCTCCAAATCCATATTTCCAGGACAGGATCCTTATTTCCGAGACAATCTGTTGAACCACGTCAACATCCTGCTTCACCTCTTCCGCGGTCCTGAAGCTGAATTTCTCTTTCTTGTAGGTGTGGCAAAATTCGCAACGGTTCCAAGGACAATTCTTTGTTACCCTAAGTAGAAGGCTATGGGCCTCACTCGGAGGACGGATAGGACCTTGTTCAAAATGAAGCTTTGTCATCAAAGGGATCTTTTGAAAGACGCTATTTCATTCAATTTTCATTCACGCATCGAATCTAAAACTTTGGCATCTCTTTTTCCGTTAGGGAGGTCAATGCATTGGGGTCGATCTGTAAGATCATAAAGATTTTACTCTCAATGCCGCAGATTTCTTTTTGCAGTTCTTCTAAGTATTCCCGGCCGTTCGGATGTTTGCCATATCTTTCTACAAGATCATTAAACCTCTCTTCCAAAGGAACGATCCGATCATGCATGACACGTTTGTCCGCATAATTTACGATTTCCTCCTCACAGACAGCCGAAGGATCTTCTTTTTTCTCTAACCGGATATGTTGTGCCACGACCTCTCCTACCCTTTTGTATCCCATCCCCATTAAGAGCTGGGAGCCTGCCCGGGCGTGATCCTCCTTTGTTGTAAGGCACTCCGTTTTGGCAAGGTCATGCAATAAAGAGGCCGCTTCCACTAAACCGAGATCAATCATATGGCCCTTTTTATTCAATTCCGAGGACAGAAACAGAGCTACTCTTGCTACTTTGAGGCTGTGGTGAATAATATGCTCCGGCATCCCATATTGCTCCATCAGCCACAGGCATTCTTCCCTGTTGGGGATCATCTCCATGAGCAGTCTCGTGATTACCTTCTCAAAAAAACGGCTTTCTCCAGGGGGTCTCTCTCTCCGCCGCCCGATCTTTTTGTTGGGTGGCCGAATGCCACGACGGCCATCAATTCTAAGTCCCTACCCGCTCCCAATAACTCTCGTGCCTTCTCTTTGTTCTTTAAAATCTCTCCCAACCATACCCCTCCCAACCCAAGGGTGTGAATGGTGAGGAGCATATTTTGAATGCAGGCCCCTATTGCCTGAACATCCTTTATTCTGTCATAGACTCTCGAATGATCCAAGAAAACCCCGATGCAGACCGGAGCCCCTCGGATGATGGCTCCAGAGTGGGTGAGAAGGGCTAAGGACTCCTTCAACACCGGGTCCCGAATGACGGCAAACTTCCAGGGTTGATTGTTTTTCCCGGAAGGAGCCCACACAGCCGATTCAAGAATCTGATTCAGCGCGTCATCCGAAACCGTTTCCCTCGTAAACTGGCGGACAGACCTTCTCGCTCTGATGGCTTCGATAACCGGACTCTCAGCACTCATCTTCTCACCCCGAATCTATCCAAAAGCGTTGCATCACGCTTATTCTAAATCTTAACCTAAACCTCAACCTTATGAATCGGGCCCTAGTTGAATGGACCTCTGATCAACCCCACCCCCACTCTTTCCTTCTCCCTGAAGGGGAGGGAAATCCCCGCATTCCTCCCCTTTCAAGGGAGAGGTCGGGAGGGGGATGGGGATTCGCCGGAGTAGTATAATTATGTCTTCTCAATTATGGACTCATCGGTAAGCTGTTAGGAATTTACTGGCTTCCCTCCTTTTCTTTAAAAGGCAACGACGGCTGGTTTTCGATCTGATCCAACTTAAAACTGAATTTATCCAATCGTCTCCTGGCTTCCTCGAACTTATTCATGGCGTTGACGAGGTGTTTCCCTACTAATTGAAAATCCTCTTGAAAGCCTCCGATGTCTTTTTTCAGACCCGAGAGCAAGGCCTGTATCTTCAGCGCATCCTTCTCGATCTGTAATCCTTTTAGCCCAAGAATGATCACCTGGAGGTAAGCGTAAAAGGAGTTCGGAGAGACCGGGATCACCCTTTTGGTCAGTGCGTAATTCAAGATCCCTTTCTCTTCCCCAAATGACTCATCCTTGGTGATTGTTTCATAGTAGACATTTTCCGCGGGAATATAGAGCAGAGCGAAATCGTAGGTTCCTTCTTGAGGAAGGATATATTTAGTGGCGATGTCGTCAATGTGTTTCTTCACATCTCTGTAAAAAAGCTTCTGGTGTGTCTTCCTATCCTCGTCGGTCTTGCATTCGACGACTCGCTTGAAATTGTCGAGGGGGAACTTGGAATCGATGGGAACAAGTTTTTCACCTATTCGCACCACCGCGTCCACCCTTTCCCCACTCGAGAACGTGTACTGAAGGGTGAAAAATTCGGGCGGAAGAATCTGGGACAGCAATTCTCCCAAAAATTGCTCGCCCAACCCTCCCCTCAATTTAGGAGGCCTAAGAATCTCCTGGAGCGTAGCGATGTTCTTTCCTACTTCGTGTATCTGTTCACTGGTCTTGGAGAGCTCTCCAAGCCTTTCGCTCACCTTGCTGATCACTTCTCTGGCGCTGTCCAGCCGTTGACCAATCTGCCCGCTCGAGTTCTGAAGTTGTTGGTTCACCAGCTGGAGCTGCCGATTCACTTGTTCATTAATGGCCCTCAACTGCTCGGTGAGGAGAGAAATATTTTTGTTGAGTCCGTCGCCCATCTGTCCTCTAAGTTGCTCCATTTGCTGCTGCATCAAGGTCCACATGGGTTGGGAAGATGAATCTGTTTTAATCTCCTCGAGCCTCCTCCTCCACCTCTGTTCTATCAGGAAAAAGAGAACCGCTACCAAAGCCGCGATTAGACCCAAAAGCAAATAGATCCCTTGCATTCCTGCTCCTTAAGGATGACGCCCCCCCTCACGGATGTTGAACGATGAGATATCCTTCCACTTTCTTACCAGCAAGGTTCGTAACGGTGACACTCCACACAGTCTCTTTTTGAAGTTCCTCAAACGCGATGGGAAATTCAACTTTGAGGGGACTTCTCCCAGAGAAAGTGAGAACCCCCTTGAGGCTTCCCGATATTTTAAAGGAGAGCATGACGGACGAACTCCCCCCTACCATCCTGGCCTCTGCCCGCATCTTTTCTGAATGACCCTCCCCCTGAACGCGTAGAGGTGAGATGGGAAAAGTGAATTCCTCTCCACGCCGGGGCCCGACCTTAAAGGGAAAGATAACGAAGGTCTTTTCCAGAGTATTGTTTTCTAAACAGATATCATCGGAAGATAATTCCGGAAAGATAGAAACCTTCACTTTGGAGATTCCGACAATTCCGACCTGATAAGGAGGGGCAAGGACGTAACGACTCCCAAAATTGGCCTTTATTACCTCAGAAATAAAATGGTCAAATTCCGAAATCTTTTGATCGTTCACAAAAACTTGAATCTGAAAGATAGCTCCTTTACGGAGATCGGCTTCGCCGGCATTGGAGAGGACGATCATCAGTTCCAAATCCTCGGTCAAGTCCAAATCTTTCACCGTGATGTCCGGTCCGACAGGAGGCCCTGCCAATGTTTTCTTTAGGCTGTGACGCTCCTCATCAGAATCCTTCGTCTCATTCGTAAATTCGACATGGGCAAGAATTTCATGGCGTCCAGTAAGGGTTAAGGGAGTGGTGAACGTTAAGTTTCCCTTTGCCGGAAGAAAAGGTTGACCAGAATAAGTTTCCAATGGGTAACTCCCCTTAAGGAGCCCGTCAACAAGGATCTTCAGGTTCACAATTTTCAAGGGGATCTGGCTTTCTCCAATATTTGCAAGGGCCACTGACAATTTCCCGTGGGCGTCGAGAAAAAGATCGGTAATGGCCAGGTCGGTGGTATTGTCCTTTTCCCCTTCGCTCAAAGGGATATCTGAAATCGTGAGGTCGGGGAGAAGGGGGAGGTGAGGCGGAGCGGATGGGGATTGAGTTGCGGCTTGTGCGGCGCAACCGAAAAAACAGGTGGCTAAGGCGAGAATCGTAGTCGCCCGCTCAAGCATGAAATAAAGTTAACCTCCTGGCAAACCAAAATAACGCAACAGACGCTGAAATGCAAGGGATTTCCCTCTCGAACCTTGACACCTATTGTTTAAAATTGTATTTCCTTTATGTGGTTAGGAATAGCGTGGAAGAACAATGAAGAAGTTCATCGACCTCAGAAGCGATACGGTGACCAAGCCCACGCCTGCCATGAGGAAGGCGATGGCAGAGGCAGAGGTGGGCGATGATGTCTTTGGAGAAGACCCTACCGTAAACATCCTCCAGGAGAAGGTAGCCAGGTTACTTGGTAAAGAGGCTTCTCTCTTCGTCCCATCAGGGACAATGGCCAATCAGTTGTCTATCAAATCCCATACAGAGCCCGGGGACGAGGTGATCGTCGAATCCACCTCGCATCCTTATAATTTTGAAGGGGGAGCCGGAGCCGCCCTCTCTGGAATTCAATTTCGCTGCCTCGAAGGTGTCCGAGGCATTCTTGACGCTTCCCAGATCGAAGAGGTCGTCAGACCCGCGGATCACCACTTCCCTATCACAAGATTGGTCTGTCTCGAAAACACTCATAACCGCGGTGGCGGTTCCATCTTCCCTGTTGAAAAAATGGCCGAGATCTACCCGTTTGCCAAGTCAAGAGATCTTCTTGTCCATCTCGATGGTGCCAGGCTATGGAACGCATCCGTAGCCACAGGGATTAAACCCCACGAATATGCTCAATGGGCAGATTCTGTATCGGTCTGCCTATCCAAAGGATTGGGGGCCCCCATTGGCTCCTTGGTTGCGGGCACTAAACTATTTATCGATCGTGTTCACCGATTTCGAAAAATGTTTGGGGGTGGAATGCGCCAGGTGGGAATCATTGCCGCTGCCGGAATTTACGCATTAGACCACCACCTTGAACGTCTGAAAGAGGACCACCAGAATGCAAAGCGCTTGGCTGTTGGTTTGAAAGAATTTAAAAGGATCTCTATTGACCCGAGGCATGTGGAAACAAATATTGTGATCTTTGGTATAACCGATACCAAGATAACGGCACCCCAGGTGGCTGAAGCCATGAAGAAGGAGGGTATTCTTATCCATGCTATATCTAAGACCCAAATCCGTCTGGTCACCCATTTGGACGTTACAGCAGAAGATATTGAGAAAGCACTAAAGGCTTTTGAGAAGATATTAGGCAAGAAGTAGCATAGGGAAGATAGGAAGCACTGAATTCGAAACAATTTCTATTATATAATAAGTTCACTATCCTCAAACAATAAAAACTGATCTCATCATCCTCCCCCTTGACGGGGGAGGATCAAGGTGGGGGTGGACAAGATGTGCTCCCCCTCACCCGCCAGGGGAGAGGGAGATGATGGGCAAGGAGGGAATCATGTCTTGGAAGTTGGCCGTCGTGCCTGAGCGATGTTCGGGGTGTAAAATTTGCGAATTGGTCTGCTCCATCAATCGTTTTGGGGTGAACAACCCGAAAAAGAGCGCCATCCGGGTGATGGTGGTCTACCCTCACCCCATCATACGAATGCCCATTGTCTGCCGGCAATGCAAGGTTGCCAAATGCATGGAAAATTGTCCGACCGGAGCCATCACGACCAAGGATGGCATCTACGATATTGACAGTGAGAAGTGCATCTCCTGCCAACAGTGCGTGATCTCCTGCCCTTTTGGTGCTGTCTTTCTTCACGAGGAGATCGAAACGCCTTTTAAATGCAATCTCTGCAATGGACATCCACACTGTGTGGAAGCCTGCCCCAAAAATGCGCTTCTCTTTCTACCCGAACATGTATTAGGCCAGGCTCAAAGGATGACCAGCATATTAAAATATGTGCACATGAAAGAAGTGGAATACGTGGAAAAGGGCGAAAGGAAGGTTTTGCGGTATGCCGACATCGAAAAGGGAAAAACGGAAGATTAAGGGCGGATATTTCTGGAAGATCCTCTGGGTCGACCTCGATCGTGGAGAGGCAACGCCTCTGGAGTTCGACGAAGCCTTTGCCTCGAAATATATCGGCGGAAGAGGATTCGGAGCCAAGCTACTCTGGGACCGACTCCAAAAGGAGACCATCGATCCCCTCGGTCCTGAAAATCTCCTGGTGATTTCTCCCGGGCCTCTGGCAGGCCTTTACCTCCCAGCATCCGGTAAGACATCCTTTATCTCCATCTCTCCCGAAACGGGAATTTATGGTGATTCGAGCATGGGAGGTTCATTTGGTGCGGAACTCCGACAGGCTGGTTTCGATGCCCTGGCAGTAATAGGAAAGGCGAGATCCCTCTCTTATCTCTGGATCGACAACGGAGAAGTAAGAGTAGTTCCCAACGAGAAGTTGAAAGAGAAAGGAAGTCTGGAGAGCGAAGGGATGATCAAAGAGGATCTGAAGGATGAACATATTAAGGTAGCTACCATTGGTCCCGCAGGAGAGAACCGGGTCCGATTCGCCTGTGTCACTTCGGATTGGGGAAGAAACTCCGGAAGGACTGGGATCGGCGCGGTCATGGGTTCAAAAAACCTGAAGGCCATCGCTGTCCGAGGCTCTAAAGACCTTCCTGTTTTTGATCTTCAAAGACTGCAAAAAGCTTCGGAGGCGGCCTTTCAGAGTCTGAGGGGGAATAAGAATTTTACGTTTTGGCAGGAACAGGGCCTCATGTCTGTCATCGATTATGTAAACGAAGCGGGCGTCATGCCCACCTATAACTTCAGGGAAGGTGTTTTCGAGCATGCCAAGAAAATCAATGGCTATGAAATGCTCTCAAAATACAAGATCGGTGATACCTCCTGCTTTGCCTGCCCAATGGCCTGCGGGAATGTCTGCTTGGTGAAAGAGGGAAAATATCGAGGGACGGTGGTCGAAGGGCCGGAGTATGAAACGGCTTGTATGTTTGGTCCCAACATCGGAGTCCAAAATTTTGCGGCCATCCTCAAAGCGAACCAACTCTGTGACGAACTCGGAATCGACACGATTACTGCCGGAAACCTGATCGGCGTCCTGATGGAGGCACAGGAGACGGGTCTTCTCACCGAAAAGGACCTGGACGGCCTCAGCCTCAAGTGGGGAGCGGAGGAGGTTATCTTAGATACTGTCCATCGGATTGCGCACCGGAAGGGCATTGGGAATATCCTTGCTGAAGGGAGCTTCGGGGTAATCAAACAATGGCCCCAACTCCGGCCCATCATCTCACAGGTGAAAGGCTTGGAGCAATCCGCCTACGACGCACGCATTGCCATCTCGATGGCTTTAGGATATGCCACTTCGGATATTGGAGCCCATCACGCCCGCGCCTGGACAATTGCCAAAGAGCTGGAGATGGGAATGGACTGGCCATTGGAAAAGAAAGCCGATCTCGTGATTTACCACCAGACGCTTCGCCCCCTTTTTGACATGCTTGGCGTCTGCCGGTTGCCCTGGATTGAGTTGGGGTTTGATGAACATCGATACGCGGAATTCTATTCATCCGTCACAGGCATCGAAACATCCTTGAATGAACTTCTCCAACGGTCCACGGATCTTTACGACCTCACCCGGGCCATCAACGTGAAGCTCGGTATTTCCCGCAAGGACGATTATCCTCCTGAACGGGTTTTCAACTTACCCATGACGGAAGGGCCCCATGCAGGAAAGATCTTAAAGCGGGAAGATTACGATGCGATCCTCGATATCTATTATCAGAAAAGAGGCTGGACTAAGGACGGACTTCTGGACGCGAAAAAGATTGCGGGTTTCAATGATCCCCTCTTGACAGTTTAGATCCGAAACTCGAAATCCGAAATTCGAAACAAGCACAAATGTACAAAATATAAATGCTCCAAATTCTAGAATTTTTTCCTTTTGGGAAATTTGAATTTTGGATTTGTTTCGAAATTCGATATTCGGATTTCGAATTTTAGGGAAGCTATGTTTGACCCCATCGTTGTTTTCGTTACTTGCGGTTCCGAAGAGGAAGGGCTGAAGATTGCGAATGCCCTGGTGGAGGCGCGTTTGGCCGCCTGCGTCAACCTTATTTCCCCCATTCGCTCCATCTATCGGTGGGAGGGAAAGATCTGGGACGAAAAGGAATGGCTGTTGATCATTAAGACGCAAAAAGACAAGTTTGAGGAGCTAGAGAGAAAAGTGAAGGCTCTTCACTCTTATTCCGTTCCCGAAATCATCAGCCTTCCGATCGTGGAAGGCTCTTCGGCTTATCTGGGTTGGATTAGAGAAAATACAAAATAATAACCCCCCCTCTATTCCCCCTTAAATTAAGGGGGGGATAGAGGGAAATTACGCTTAAGTTAAGGAGGAATAGAGGGGGTTACAGTTTTGGTTTCCTAAGATGAAAGTCCGTGTTCTGTTCGAACGTGTAGGCCACCCTTAAGAGCATCCCCTCGTCAAAGTGCTTCCCCATCACCTGAAGGCCAATTGGAAGCCCCTGACGGCTGAACCCGCAGGGTACAGAAATTGCAGGAATCCCTGCCAGGTTCACCGGAATGGTATGGATATCGGATAGGTACATCTGGAGGGGGTCTTCTGTCTTCTCACCGATTCGGAAGGCCGGTGTTGGCGCGGTCGGAGAAACAATAACATCCACCTTTCGAAAGGCGTCATCAAAGTCCATTCTCATAAGAGTTCTTACTTGTGAAGCCTTACGGTAGTAGGCCTCATAATATCCAGCGGATAAGACATACGTACCCAAAATGATCCGTCGTTTTACCTCTTTTCCAAATCCCTTTGCACGGGTCTGTGTATACATCTCCATCAGATCTTGATACCCTCTCGAACGAAAGCCATACTTTACCCCATCATATCGAGCCAGATTGGAACTGGCCTCCGCGGTGGCGATGATGTAATAAATCGCCACCGCATACTCGGTATGGGGTAAGGAGATTTCTTGAATTTCTGCTCCCCATTTTCTAAAAGAATCAATCGCGTCCTTGACAGCTTTCTCCACCTCCGGGTCCATCCCCTCGATAAAATATTCCTTGGGAATGCCAATCCGAATTCCTTTGATCTCCTTTTTCAACGACTGCTTATAATCCGGGACTTCCTGTTTGACAGAGGTCGAGTCACACGGATCGTATCCGCTGATCGCATTCATAACGATGGCGCAGTCCTCCACATCTTTTGTGATGGGGCCGATCTGGTCCAAAGAGGAAGCAAAGGCTACCAAGCCATATCGTGAAACCCGGCCATAAGTCGGCTTCAATCCGACCACTCCGCAACAGGCAGCCGGTTGTCGTATCGAGCCCCCTGTATCCGTACCGAGGGCAGCCATACATTCATCCCCGGCCACAGCCGCTGCCGAACCGCCACTGGACCCGCCCGGAATCCGTTTGAGGTCCCAGGGATTACGGGTGATTTGAAACCCTGAATTCTCTGTCGAGGAGCCCATGGCAAACTCGTCCATGTTGAGCTTTCCCAGAAAGACGGCGTCCTTTTCTTTGAGTTTTTTGATCACGGTCGCATCATAAAATGGAACATAGCCTTCCAAAATCTTGGAAGCGCAGGTGGTTTGAATTCCTTTCGTGCAAAGGATATCTTTGAGACCCAGGGGGATGCCAGTAAGGTCTCCTATCTCTTCTCCCTTGGCGATCTTTAGATCCACTTGTTCAGCCTGCCGAAGAGCCTCTTCTTCCGTCAATAAGAGGTAGGCCTTGATCTTCCCGTCCGCCTCCCGAATACGCCGGTAAAGGGTCTCCGTAGCCTCTCGGGAGGTGACCTTCTTTTTCACCAAAAGGTCATGTAACTCGTGAATAGTTAATTCATGAATATTCATATTCGCTTATTCCCAAAAGTTCTATCCACAGACACGAGACACGGTCACGAAGCACGATCACTCGATGATCCTTGGCACCTTAAAATGTCCGTCTTCTTCATCGGGCGCGATGGCCAACACCTCTTCTTGTGGAAGCGAAGGCTTGACTTCATCCTCTCTGAAGACATTGTAGATGGGGATGGCATGGGAAGTCGGCTCCACGCCAGAGGTATCAAGCCTATTCAACTGTTCCATGTAGGTGAGGATCTGCTCTAATTGGTTCCCGAAAGTCAGCTTCTCCTCTTCAGACAACTCAAGGCGAGCCAACCTTGCGACTTTTTCGATATCCATCTTCATTCTTGTATCCCCCTAAGCAGGTTCTCCTATCATCTCTTTTATTTTATTCAGGCTTTCTTCAAATTTCTCACGTTGGCTACGGAATTCCGTTGCTTTTTCTCTCACTTCCTCAACAACCTCCGGGGGAGCCTTAGAAAGAAACTGCTCGTTGGAGAGCTTCTTCAAAACGAACGTGCTCTCTTTATCAATCTTCGCGATCTCCTTCTGCAGTCTTCTCGCCTCCTCTTCCATCCGAGACCTTTCCATGGGGACAAAGACTTCAATTCCCCGAACAGCCACAAAAGCGCTGTGGAGTGGCTTCTCAAGATTTCGGCCGAATTCAAACGCTTCGACCAGAGCGAGCGACTGAATAAAGGATTGATTTTCACGGAGCCTTTTCTCCACTTCCCCATTCTTTGTGCGAAAGAGAACCTTGATTCGTTCTCCCGGCGGAAAGTTCATCTCTCCCCGGATGTTTCGAAGGGCATTGGTCACTTCAATGATCAGTCCCATCTGATTGGCCGCGGATTCATCATCGTATCCCTTATCCGGTTTTGGGAATTCTGCAATCATGATCGATTCGTTCTCTCTTCGCCGGGGAAGCTGTTGCCAGATCTCTTCCGTGATAAACGGCATAAAGGGATGGACCAACCTGAGGACAACATCGAGGACCTCTGAGAGCGTCCGTTTGGTAAGCATCTGTCTCTTCTGATCCCCTTCCTGATACAGGGAGAGTTTGGCCAGCTCGAGATACCAGTCGCAGAACTCATGCCAAATAAACTGGTAGAGGACATTCGAGGCCTCGTTGAACTTGTAATTTCCCAGCGCTTCCCTGACATCCCGTATGACCTGATTTACCCTTCCCCGGATCCAGCGATCGGGAAGGCTGAACTCACCCCAAGGAATCTCCCCGACTGCTTCATCACTATCGAATGTTCCAAGATTCATCAAGACGAAACGTGAGGCATTCCAGATCTTATTGACGAAGTGGCGGTAGCCTTCGGTCCTCGACTCTGAAAGCTTTAGATCACTTCCGGGCATCGTCAGCGCCGCAAGCGTAAAACGAAGGGCATCCGCCCCGAATCGATCTATAAGATCAAGGGGGTCGACCACATTTCCACGGGTTTTCGAGTATTTTTCGCCCCTCTCATCTCTGACCAGACCATGGATATACACGTCCCTGAAAGGGACGTCACCCATAAACTTAAGGCCCATCATCATCATCCGGGCCACCCAGAAGAAGAGGATGTCGAATCCGGTAACCAGGACAGAGGTGGGATAGAACCGCTTCAGCAACTTCGTCTGTTTCGGCCATCCCAAAGTAGAAAAGGGCCAGAGGGCAGAACTAAACCAGGTATCTAAGACGTCCGACTCAGGGGTTAGGTGATCGCCGTCACATTTATGGCAAGAGACGGGTGTCTCCTTGGACACGATGACTTCCCCGCATCGATCACAATACCAGGCTGGGATACGATGCCCCCACCAAATCTGCCGGGAGATGCACCAATCCCGTATATTCTCCATCCACTCAAAATAGGTCTTCTCCCAGACTTCAGGAATAATTCGGGTCCTGTGATCTCGAACCGCCTCGATGGCCGTCTTGGCCAAAGGCTTCGTCCTGACAAACCATTGAAGAGAAAGGTTCGGCTCGACGATCGTCTTGCAGCGATAACAATGGCCCACCACATGCCGGTAGTCTTCCGTCTTTAACAAAACTCCATCCCGTTCAAAATCTTCGACGATCTTTTCTCGGCACTCAAAACGATCCATCCCTCGATAAGGGCCCGCATTTTGATTCATTCGGCCTGCTTCGTCAATCACTTTGATCTGTTCCAGGCCGTGTTTCAAGCCGATTTCAAAATCGTTGAAATCATGCGCCGGGGTGATCTTCAGGCAGCCTGTCCCAAACTCGATATCGACATAGGAGTCCCCGATGATGGGAATTTCCCGATGGACCACCGGAAGGATGACCTTCTTCCCGATCACCTCCTGATAACGTTTATCTTCCGGGTTGACGGCGACAGCCGTATCCCCGAGCATCGTCTCCGGCCGTGTGGTTGCCACAACAACAAACCGATCATTCTCTTTGAAGAGATACTTGAGGTGATAGAGCTTTCCTAAGACCTCTTGATGCTCCACTTCGAGATCGGACAAAGCGGTTTGACAACGGGGGCACCAATTGATGATGTAATAACTTCGGTAGATCAGGCCTTCCTGATAGAGGCGAACGAAGACTTCTTTGACCGCTTCTGAGAGGCCTTCATCCATTGTGAATCGCTCACGGCTCCAATCACAGGAAGCCCCCAGTTTCTTCAGTTGGCCGATGATGGTTCCCCCGGATTGTTCCTTCCACTCCCAAACCCTCTCAACAAATTTTTCTCTACCCAGGGTGTGCCGGTCGGTCCCCTCCTCCAAGAGCTGCTTCTCCACAACGTTCTGGGTGGCAATGCCCGCGTGGTCCGTCCCCGGCATCCACAGGACATTGTAGCCCTCCATTCTCTTAAATCGAATTAGAATGTCTTGAAGCGTATTGTTTAGTGCATGTCCGATATGAAGGACACCGGTGACATTCGGAGGCGGGATAACAATAGAATATGCTTGTCGGTCTGAATCTTCATCGGCCCTGAAATAACCGAGATCCTCCCAATAACGGTACCATTTGTCCTCCACCTGGTGGGGATCATAAGATTTGTCCAAAATCTTTGAGGCCATTGAGGCACCTTTCGTCCTCCTTATTCCTTTTCTCCCTTCTGAAGCCGCTTGATCTCTTCTTGTATCGCCCTTTCTGCCAGATCCGGAACAATCTCTTTTACCATCTTCTCAATCCGCTCCGCGGTGAGACCGATAATATGCTGGGTCATGGTTGGAAGGACCTTCGTAATGAAATCGCCTACCATGTCCTGAATCCCTTTTGCGATGACCTCTTCCAGATGTTTATCGACCACCTTCACGAGAGGGCTCCCTTCCTCGATCCGTTTGCTCATCTCACTGACCAAAGGTCTGATCTCATCTTTAAAAATTCTCGGAGTTTCGAGGTCTTCGAGCTGAATCTCTTCGATTTCGGCCTCTTTCGGTCTGACCTCTTTCGGCTCTCCGATCCTGCCAATCTCCTCTTCTTTCACCATCTCCTCCAAGAATTCCTCCAGAAATTCTTCTTCGGGCAGCTCTTTAAGTTCCTCTTCCTCCACTAACGCCTCTACAGGAATGAGCTTCTCCGAAATCCTTTTCTCAGGTCTCTCCGCAAAAAAGGGCTGTGCTTCTTCCTCTTCTATAGACTCACCGAGAGGGATGGCTTCTTCCGAGACCTTCTTCTTACGTTCCTCCACAGGAACAGGCTGCAGCTCTTCCGCCTCCAGAGACTCATCTATAGGGGTGACTTCCTCTAAAATCTTTTCCTTAAATTCCCCGGAAAAAAAAGACCGTCGTTCTTCCTCCGGCAACGCAGCTGGAGCCTCCTTTCGAGAGGGCCCCGCGAATTCGGGGAAGTCCGGATACGTGTCAGGAGGCTTCTCCGACTTCAAAGGCCTCTCATCTATGTACCTCACCTCTTTCTCAGAAGGCCACTCCTGCTCCAAGGAGGGCCTGAGTTGTTCCACCTTTTCGAGAATCTCTTCCAATTCGATCTTTTCAAAGAGCTCCGAATCGGGCCTGGCTTCTTCGGGAGGCCTCTTTCTCCCGACCTGAAAGTCTGTCTCTCCGATTTCCTTCAAGGGAGGAACGGACCGCTCTCTCTCCATCGGTTTTTGCTCAAACTCCAGTCTTTCCCAAGACTCCAAAGGGTGCGTCTCACCAAAGGATTTTTCTTTTTCTGGGGGGACAAAGTTTTCGATGCTCATCCTGGGTTCGGGTTCGCCCACGACATCGACCAATTCGATGATCTCGTCCTCCCCCTGTCCTGTTTCGTCTAACAAGAAGTCCCCTGGCTTTTCAGAAGCCATCTTCGCCTTCTTTCCGACCCCCTCCTCTTCCACCAGGTGGTCCACCAGATTAAGAACCTCCATTTCGTTGAGAGGCTTTGAGATCACTCCGTCTGCCTGCGAGCGTTTCCGGTCTTTATCCGTAATCTCATCAAAAATACCGGAGACGAGAATGAACGGGATGTGCTTGAACTCCGGATTGCCCTTGATGGCTCCGCATAGTTCCAACCCTCCCATCTCACGAAGACCCGTGCCCGAGGCAATGATCATGTCGGGTTTAAAAAGTTTTGTACGGAGAAGAGCATCCTCCCCGCTCTCCGAAAACACGAGGCGGTAATCAGTGGTTCCAAAAATTCTTTGAAACTCTTCCTGATCGGCCTTGTCCGAATCTGCGATTAAAATTTCCTTTGCCACCCTCGGGTCTCCTGTTTGCAGCCGGAGAGGACGGATCACAATTCCTTGGATTGTAATTTTCTATCACAAGGAGCTTGGAATGTCAAGAAAATCGCAGTCTTTTGTCTACGAAATGATCGATCAGGGGGTGGAGATCGACGTTAAAATCATAGTCGACCCTCACCGTAGGCCGATCGATTCGGATCTTTCTTCTCAGGTCCATCGGAGTACCGATGACCACCGCATCACAAACGCAGCGTCGGATCGTGTCCTCGAGGTCCTTAATCTGCTGCTCCGAGTAACCCATGGCTGGAAGCACTCGACCGATATGAGGATACTTTTCATAGACCTCCTTCAGGGAACCTACTGCGTAGGGTCTCGGATCGACCAATTCTCCGACCAACTTCTTCGAAGCGGATGCACCCGCTCCGTCAGGCATCCCTCCGTGCGTGATGGTGGGGCCATCCTCAACAACCAACACTCTTTTGCCCACGATACTTTCCGGGTGATCGAGGGAGGTGACAGAGGAGGCCTCCAGGACTTGGGCCCCAGGATTCATCATGGAAATATTTTTTCGAATCTTTCTTAAGGATTCCTCACTCCCATCGTTCACTTTTGTAATGATGAGAACGTCGGCCCGTCTCAGGTTTACCTCTCCGGGATAGTAAAGTTTTTCGTGGCCCGGCCTCAAGGCATCCACGAGAACAATTTCTAGGTCCGGCCTGATAAAAGGGAAATCATTGTTTCCTCCATCCCAGATAATCACCTGAGATTCCCGTTCGGCTACTCTCAACACCTGCTCATAATCCACGCCTGCATAGACGGGAATTCCCATCTTAACGAGAGGTTCGAATTCCTCTCTCTCTTCGATGGTGCAAGTCTCCTCCTCCACATCCCTCATGTCGGAAAATCGGAAAACCGGTTTGAAGCTACAATAAGCCATCGGATGACGGATGACCGAAATCTGAACACCTTTCTTTTTTAGCAACGCGCCTAACTTTCGAGTAATGACCGACTTGCCGCAGCCTGTCCTGACCGCACACACAGAAATCACAGGCCGCCGACTCTTAATCATCGTCTCCTCTGGCCCGAGAAATACGAAATCTTGACCCTTTGAGAGCACCAAAGAGGCCTTATCCATCACTTCCGCGTGGGAGACATCACTATAAGAAAAAATGGCCTGGTCCACCGTATTTTCTGAAAGTAACTGAGGGAGCTCCTCTTCTGGGTGGATGGGAATACCTTTGGGATAACGGGGTCCTGCAAGCTTTCGGGGGTAGATTCGATCGGCAATGAAAGGGATTTGTGTGGCGGTGAAAGCTATAACGCGGCAGGACGGACGATTTCTAAAGTAGGTGTTGAAATTATGGAAATCCCTTCCACCCGCCCCAAGGATGATCACCCGGACGGGTTTCTTCAAACGACCGCTTTTCGACTTATTTGCAGGACTTTTCTTTTTCATAGAATGATCCAGGGAAGGGGAAGAAAGACTTTTTCATAAAGATTGAACGCATAACGGTCGGTCATACCCGCCAAGAAATCGCATACGCATCGTTCCAAAGAGTCATGAAGCGACTCCATTTTTGCCTGCGTCAGAAAATAATCTGGACGGTCAACCAGATATTGATAAAGCTCCCGCAAAATTTTTGTCGCCTTATGAAAATCGGAATGAACGGCCTCGTTCTCATAAACATGCTCCCACAGAAAATCCCGAAGATCCAAAATTGACGAGAGGACCTTTTTTGAAACAGAGAGCCTCCCCTCGGGGAAATGCAGGGTCTCCTGGATGATGTCGTTGACCATCGTGTTAATTCGTTTGGAATGGGTATCCCCCAAACATTTCAGACAGCTTTCGGGAATTTCGTCGGGGGAAATAACCCCTCCTCGAATGGCATCATCAATATCGTGATTGATATAGGCAATGATATCCGCGATGCGCACCACTTGCCCTTCGAGAGTGGAAGCCATGGCTTCGGGATCCTCACACAGGATCTCCCCCTTTCCTTTGCTGTGCTTCAAAATGCCGTCTCTCACCTCAAAGGTGAGATTCAACCCTTTTCCGTCTTTTTCCAACATATCCACGACTCTCAGGCTTTGGTCCGAATGATTAAATCCCCCTGGGACGATCTCATTCAGGGTATCCTCACCGGCATGACCAAATGGGGTATGCCCCAGATCGTGTCCCAACGAGATCGCCTCTGTTAAGTCTTCGTTGAGGCGAAGGGCTCGGGCAATCGTCCTTGCAATCTGAGAGACCTCAAGCGTATGAGTCAATCGGGTCCGATAATGGTCACCCGTGGGAACGAGAAAAACCTGGGTTTTATGTTTCAATCTTCGAAAGGACTTCGAATGGATGATCCGGTCCCGGTCATGTTGAAAAGCCGGTCGGAGCGGACATTCTTCCTCAGGGATCTGACGGCCCTTCGCCTTTGAGCTCAACGTCGCAAAAGGGGAAAGGATCTCCTTCTCCCGGTCTTCTAACTCCTCCCTAATTGTTCTTGCCAATTGACAGGCTCCATTTGATCGAATATGCTCATGATTAGCCAACTTATCACAAAAAAAAGGCTTTATCAAACTGAACCTAAAATGGACCGTACTGTCTCACACCGTCGCCGAGAGTCAATTTCAGATCATCCGATTCATAAAATTTTCAAAGACGTTCCTGCCCGATCGGAAGGTCTGGTGAAGCTCTCCGTCCACAGGGCGGGGGCTTGCGGGGCACGATCCGATCAAAGCTACATGAGGCATTACGATGGACTTGGACCAGGTGAGAGAAGAGATCCACAACGATCCAATCCTTTCTGAACTGTCGAGGCTGGCAAAGGAAAAGAAGACTTCCCTCTACCTGGTGGGAGGGTATCTCAGGGATCTCTTACTCGGAGTGCGGGGAAAGGACTACGACTTCGCCTTGCCAAAGGATGCCTCTCCATTCATTGAAACGATTGAGGGGGCGCTTCATCTTCACTTCTTCAAGGTGGGGAAGGAAGAGATGGGTACCGCCACGTATCGAATCATCAAAGAGAACATGTCGGTCGACCTCACCTTTTTGCAAGGGGAAACGATCGAAGAAGACCTCCGACGAAGAGACTTCACCATGAACGCCCTCGCTTTCTCTCTTCAAAATGAGACTTTCCATTGGGTTGAAGGCGCCCTCGAAGATGTTGGAAAAAAGTTGATCCGCACCGTCTCAAACCGTTCCATCGACCTCGACCCCTTAAGGATGCTGCGTGCGATCCGGTACCTCTGCACCCTTGAAGGTTTTACCTTGCACGAGAAAATGCAAGAAGAGATTTCCTTAAAAAGAGAGAAAATCCTCAGCCTTCCCGCAGAGCGGATTCGGACGGAACTGGATCAAATCCTTCTCTCACCCAGGCCAGCCGTTGGACTAAAATCCTTTTATGAATCCAATTTGCTCTTTTCCCTTTTCCCGGAATTGAAGGGTTTGGAAAGCCTTGGTCAAAATGAACACCACCATCTGGATGCTCTATCTCACACCATCCTCATCATTGAAAAAATATCATGGGCCTTTGAATGGGTTGCCCGGAACAGCCGGGAGATCCTGCTGAATCAAGAAGATCGGCCCTCTTTGTACTATGCCGCCCTCTTCCACGATATCGGCAAACAGGATACTTATTCCAAGGATGAAAATGGGAGGGTTCATTTCTACTATCACGAAGCGTTCTCCGTCCGAGCCGCAGAGAGGATTATGGAAAGGCTCCGTTTCTCCAACTTCATGAAAAATAGGATTCTGCACCTGGTCAAGAATCACATGAGGGTCCTTAATCTATCCGCGGAAACGAAAGAAACAGCCCTCA
>JAPVTA010000031.1:0-28703 GCA_047519465.1 Thermodesulfobacteriota bacterium
AATGTGAAAGGTCAATTTTTGTGTGCAAAGGCTGTGGCACCCTATATGATGAAGCAAAGGAACGGAAAGATTATCAACGTCGGCTCAATCTTTGGTCATAATGGGGTTCCTGGATGCTTGGCGTATGGAGTATCAAAAATTGCAATTCATGGGTTGACGCGCATGCTTGCCATCGAATTAGCACCCTATAACATAAAAGTGAATGCGGTGGCTCCCGGGAATATCGTCACCCCTATTAACATCCCCCTTTACAAGTCGATGTCCCCCAAAGGGGACGTTGAGGAAGGCAAGCGCATTCTTGCCGAAAAATATTATCCGCTCGGACGGTTGGGAGACGTTCGGGACATTGCAAGGGGGATCGTTTATCTGGCCTCAGAAGAATCTGACTTCGTCACCGGCCATATCCTGTTTATCGATGGAGGTTACTCGGCTCCGTAAGAAAATAGAGGTGAGTCTAAGAACTCTTTGGAAAGAGGGCTGAAGGAATGAAGAAAAGTGTCTTGGATTTTCAAAAGATGAAGCAAGAAGGTGAAAAGGTTGCATGGGGATTAACCCCCCAAGGCTCTGGCCAAATCGGTGGATTCAAGGCTCAGGGGCGTACCGCTGAAAGTGCCTATGAATTAATTCAGGATGCCAGAGCCGTTCTGAAAAAAATAAACCCGTTAGAAATTCCAGCTGTTACGACCCGAAAGCAGGCGGTCTATCATTTCTAACCGGGTAAACGAGGGTCAGTTTCTCATGGACAAGGTTATGGAAAAAATTCGCAATTTTATGGAAAGGCAGGGTATCCCCGGACGTGACCTCTATGATCTGCCCACCTCTGATAAGACATTTCCGGATGGGGCAAACTATCGCATCGAGATTGCCGGTGTTGAAAGAGCCACTACCCTGGAGGGGATGATCAATGAAGCGAGAAAAAGGGGTGTCGAAATACACAGGGCGATCGCAACGGTCGGCGGATCAACATTTTGTGATTTTCAAGAACTGAAGGCCATGGCCCAGATGGCTCATGAAGAAAAGATAGAAGTCATTGTTAGCGTTGGCCACCGCAAAGCTTGGGATCCGGGATCCAAAGAAGCCTCGCATCACGAGGGGGTCATGCAAGGGTTTCGATTAAGGGGATCTGATAATGTCTCCTATTGGATCGCTGATATGATGAGAACGATTGAAGCCGGTTTTAGGGGCTTTCTCGTTTATGACGAGGGTTTGCTTCTCATTCTAAATAAAATGAGGGAAGAAAATTTTATCCCCAAAGAGACGATTTTTAAATTTTCGGTTTTCGGTGGTCACTGCAGCGCAGCTGGAGCGAAGCTGATTGAATCCCTCGGCGCAAATACGATGAATCCTTCATCCGATGTCTCCCTCCCGATTTTGGCAAGTATTCGTAAGACGGTTAAGATGCCGTTGGATATTTATATGATCGTCGTCGACTCTTTTGGAGGAATGTTCAGGGCCTACGAAGCCCCTGAAATAGCGCGTATTGCTTCACCCTGTTACTTTAAGTTTGAACCTGGCACGTCAGAGGCAGAAATTTACAAACCATGGGTTTCAGAAGCATGGCACAGGGAATTTATGAAGGAGAAGGTAAAAATGGCTTCAATTGTGTATGAGATCATGAATAAACATGCTTCCGACCTTAAAAGTTCTGCCAGGGGAGCTTCTGATTTGGTCTTGCCAAATCCAACGTAACCCTTTCAGTCTAAACAGGAGGAAGAGATGATTATAGACATTCACAGCCATATCGGTGACCCTTGGTATGCCTACTGGAAGAAAAATGTGCATGTGGAAGATCATCTCGCTTCCATGGACAAATGGGGCATAGACAAAAGGTGCGTCTCTCGGTGGCAGCCTCACAATGCCCTAGATGAAGGGAATAGAATCGTTGCCAGCATCGTCAAAAAATACCCTGAAAATCATGGGAGAAAACGCTGCAAGAATACTGGGATTATGAAACTTATTTACCCCGACGTTACTCGGATTGAAATCTCTTAAGGAGGGGTCAGAACATGTCAAAGAAGTTGTTCGAATTGACAGGGAAGGTCGCCATTGTCACAGGTGGAGGTAAGGGAATTGGCAAAAGTATTGCAATCGGGCTTGCTCGATACGGAGCAAACGTCGTCCTATGCTCACGTTCCCAGGGGGAATTGGAACAAGTGGCTCGGAAGATCAGGAAAATAGGACAAAAAGCCCTCCCGATCGTTCTTGATATGACCCAGATTTCCCAATTCGACGGTCTCGTGAAAGAAACGAAGAAAGTTTTCAAGCGCATAGACATTCTCGTCAATAATGCGGGTGCCCTTCTCGTCGGTCCGGCCCTGGAGGTTGATGAAAAGAGTTGGGACTTGGTCATGGACACGAATGCCAAAGGGGCATTCTTTCTCGCTCAAAAGGTAGGCCAAGTGATGATCAGGCAAGGATGGGGAGGGAGTATTATCAATGTAACGTCTGAAGTCGTCCAAAAAATCGAGGTGAATATAGGAGCCTATTGTCCAAGCAAGGCAGCCCTGTATAGCATTACCAAGGTTTTAGCGAGGGAATGGGGGAAGTTTAAAATTAGAGTTAACTCTCTAGCTCCCTGTTTTGTCAATACTGTACTCAATCAGCCACTCTTCGCTCAAAAAAAGGAGTTTTATGAACCTAAACTAAAGGGAGTTCCCCTCGGTCGGCATAGCGAGCCTGAGGATTTAGTCGGGGCAGCCGTATTTCTGGCGTCCGACGCATCCAGTTATGTTTCTGGGACGACAATACTGGTGGATGGCGGCTATACTGCCTGAATTGATTTGGCTGCAAAGAAGACCACGGCCTTTGCCGTGGGGTTCCCGGGTTGTTCACATAGGGATGGAGCATGGATGAAGAAGAAGTTTGATCTCAAGAAGCTGAACAGTCGCCAGGTTCCAGAGGACTCCTTTTACGAAAGGAGGGCCCTTTTCAAGGCGATGCATTTTGATGATGAAGATTTAAACCGACCGTTTATTGCCATCGCAAATTCTTGGAATGAATTTATACCTGGACATCACCATTTACGGTCGATCAGTGAGGCTATAAAGGTTGGTATCTGGCAGGCAGGGGGGATGCCGATCGAGTTCAATCATATTGGGGCTTGTGATGGGTTAGCCGATGGGACATTGGGGATGCACTGGATTCTCGCAAGCAGGGATATTATTGCCGCGGCCATTGAAATGATGGTGGAGGCACAAAGGGTCGATGGGATTGTCGCTATCTCAACCTGTGATAAGATTGTCCCTGCTCAGTTGATGGCCTTAGCGCGTATCAATCTGCCCTCCATCATGGTCACCGGAGGTTATATGCTACGGGGGCGATACGACAACCAATCTATAGAGGCCCAATCCATTAACGAACAGTATCCGCTCTGGAAAGATGGGATGCTTTCTGACATGACCTTTAAGGCGATCGAAGATGGCGCCTGCCCATCTTCTGGTGCTTGTTGCACGATGGGAACGGCGAATACCATGTGTTGCCTTACAGAAGCCTTAGGCATGTCACTTCCCACAAACGGCACCCAGTGCGCGGTTCATTCATCCCTCTTGAGAGTGGCCAAGGCGGCTGGGCGTAAGATTGTGGATCTGGTGACAGAAGATATTCGGCCTAAGGATATCATGACCCTTCAGGCCTTTGAGAATGGAATGGCCGTGCATTCAGCAATCGGAGGATCGACCAATGCGGTGATTCATCTTCCCGCCATAGCCGGTGAATTAGGTCTGGAGTTGCCTTTAGTGAGTTGGAACAAGATCTCTGATAAAGTTCCTCACCTTGCCAACATTACAGCTGGTTCCAGTTTTACCATGCAGGATTTGGATGAGGCGGGAGGTATCCCGGCGGTGATGAAGGAGCTTGGAAATCTGCTTCACAAAGATGTTCTTACGGTCACCGGCCAAACCTTAGGTGAGAATATTGGAGACAGCAGAAACTTGAATCAAAAAGTGATTAGGCCTCTTGACGATCCCGTTTTTCCCAAGGGGGCGATTGCCATCCTGAAAGGAAACCTTGCGCCAAATGGAGCGGTGGTCAAGCAGACAGCCGTAGTTAAGAAGATGCTGAAACACCGGGGACCGGCCAAGGTCTTTGACGGCGAGGATGAGGCCAAAAAGGCTTTATTGAAACATAAGATCGTACCGGGTGATATCGTTGTGATCCGGTATGAGGGACCCAAGGGAGGCCCGGGCATGCGGGAAATGTACACGTTCCAAACGATCCTTTGCGGCATGGGCTTGGATCATTCTGTTGCTTTGGTGACCGATGGAAGATTTTCTGGTTGGAACCGAGGTCCGGCAATTGGGCACGTATCACCCGAAGCGGCCAACGGAGGCCTCATCGCATTGGTCAAAGATGGTGACATCATCAGTTACAACATTCCGCGGAAGGAGATATCCGTCGAGGTCACAAGCAAGGAGATTGAGCGGCGCGGAAAACCAAAGGCTCCCCGTAGGCCTCAATTTGAGAAGGGGTTCCTTGGAAAAGTCTATCCATACTTGGTCGGGCCAGTGGACCGAGGAGCCGTCCTAGAGGTGCCATCTTTATGGAGAAAACAAGATTAAGGTTTAAAGGGTGAGAGGGGGTAAAGAGATGAAGATCATCGATCTCAGTCAGAATATAGAGATGGGGCAACCTGTTTATCCAGGCCTGGCAAAGACGTTGGTTAATACTTGGAATACCTTTGAGGAGACGGCCCGCGTTCAGGGAGGGGGTCGGATGAAAAGGCTTTATACCACCTGCTCCATTTTTATGAGCGACCACGCTTCGACCCACATCGACGCCATCGTCCATTTTGGTCAGAGGGAAGGGACAGCAGACCAAATCCCCCTTGAATATTGTTATGCGGAGGGGATCGCTCTCGATTTTTCTTATAAGAAACCGAAAGAATACATTACCTTTTCTGATATCGAAAAAGAATTGAAAAGAAAAAGATTGCAAATTAAGAGGAAAGATGTAGTATTGATGCACACAGGTGCTTCGAAACATTGGGGGACAGCTAAGTATTTTGAACATATTGTCCCCATCGAAGCGGATGCTGTTCAAAAACTTTATCGCAGAGGTGTGAGGGTGATCGGGGTTGATGAGATCACCATTGATATCGATCCGAGCTATCCTGCCCATTCCTTGGCCAAAACACTCGATTGGTATCATATCGAGAATATGACGAATATCGATCGGATCCCAAGACCCCGATTTAAATTTATCGGCCTTCCGTTGAAGCTGGTGGCTGCAAGTGCGGCTCCGATGAGGGCGGTGGCCGTTGTGGAAGACTAAGTAAGGAGGATCGATATGGAATACGAAGAGAAAAAAGAAATCAAAGAAGGGAAAATCTACAATCTTTACCGGTGCGGCTATCTGGAGGTGAGAGAATGGTTAAAGGAGACGGACCTGGTGATTATCCCGTTGGGGAGCATGGAGCAACATGGGAGGCATTGCCCGGTTTGCACGGATGGCATTGCCACAGAGCTCCCCTGCCAAATTGCAGCAGAGATGGCCAATGTCCCCTATCTGCCGCTGATCCCCATTGGCTATTCGCCTCAACATCTGCATCCGTCGAACACAGGATCGGGCACAGTGACGTTCACGGCCACGACGTATCAGAATATGCTTTATGAGATTGGGCGATGTCTCATCCACAACGGTTTTAATAAATTGATATTTGCGACAGGGCATACGTCGAATATGAAGGCAGTGGACCCAGCCCTCAGGGCATTGCGCTACGAGACAAACTGTTTTGTCTGTTGCTATCGGAATGATGCAGAGGCAGTGCCAGCCCTTTTGGGAGACCAGGGGATTATTGAGAATCCTCCTTTGGAGGCCCCTGGTTGGCATGGAAGTGAGGTCGAGTCATCGGAGTGTTTGTATTTTGAGACGTTATACGGAAAAAAGCTGGTGCATCTGGAACGGACACAGAAGGAGTATACGCATCCGCCCAAGTGGGTCTCGGAGGTGAGCAACAAGTTTACGAAGGTGAACGGGTCCCCCTATCTGACGATGAACGGAAAGGATGTGGCATGGGTGCCGATGGAACATCAGGAGTATAGCGATACTGGGTTGATCGGCTTTCCGGGGAATCCTTTCACGGCATCGGCGGAGAAAGGAAAAAGACTCATTCATGCAAAAGCAAAACTGATGGCGGAATTTTTGGAGGAAGTGAAAAAGATCAAAGTGGACGTCAAAAATAGGGAGTACGTGAATAGAAGCTTCAGGCCGTTCTAAATTTACTCCTTATCCATCCCGATAGAAGGTCGTTATGGTATTAGAAAAATTTTCATTGACGGAGAAAACAGCCATCGTCATCGGAGCGAGTCGTGGACTGGGTCAGGGCATGGCCAAAGCCTTGGCCGAAGCCGGAGCGGATCTCGCCCTTGTTGCACGGACCATTTTCCCCTTGGAAGAGTTTGCTGAAGAAGTGAAGGCATTAAACCGGAAATGCCTCATCCTTCCTAACGATATCTCTAAACCTTCAGAGATTCAAGTTGTCGTAAACCGGGTGATTCAGGCGTTTGGTAAGATCGATATCCTGGTCAATAGTCAGGGGACTCAGGTTCGGAAGCCAGCATTCGAGATGACGGAGCCGGATTGGGACAGCCTGATGTCGGTTAACCTGAAATCCGTCTTCTTCTCCTGCCAAGCAGTAGGAAGGCAGATGGCCAAACAGGGAAAGGGGAAGATCATCAATGTCGCTTCCCTGACCAGCGTAATAGGGTTACCGAACGTCTCCATCTATGGGGCGAGCAAGGGTGGAGTCGCCCAATTGACAAAGGCCTTGGCTGTGGAGTGGGCTCCTTATCGTATCCATGTGAACGCCGTGCTTCCTGGATACTATAAGACTGCGTTAACTGCGGATCTGTTTAAAAATGAGGAAAGGGCCAAATGGGTCCTCGGCCGGATTCCTCTGGGACGGACTGGGCTTCCTGAGGATTTGGCAGGAACGGTCGTCTTCTTAAGCTCAGAGGCATCTGACTACATCACCGGGCAGATCATTCCTGTAGATGGCGGATGGCTGTCGTCTTGAAAAGGTTGGGGATCGCTGTCAATGGCGTTGAAAGAGAATAAACGTTACCTGTTGGGGATCGATGTCGGCACGACTGGATGTAAAACCGAGTTGATCGGCATCGAGGGAGACTCCGTCAGCAAGGCCTATCGAGAGTATCCACTTCTTTTTCCAAGACTCTCATGGGTAGAACAGGATCCTGAGGAGGGATGGTGGAAGGCCACGGTAGAGACTATCCAGGAAGTATTGTCGAAGAGTGAGATTAACCCCAAAGAGATTGCAGGCATCTCCATCAGTTGCACGAATGCCCTTGTCCCGGTTGATCGAAATGGCAACCCCTTGCGCCAGGCCATCATGCAGCTCGACAAAAGGACCGTGGATCAGGCCAAATGGATCAATGAAAATTTTGCCGAAGAGGTCTTCGAGGTTAACGGAAACCGAGCTGCGGCAGGCGGGACTTCTGCGCCGATTATCCTTTGGATCAAGGAGAATGAGCCCGAAATATTTGAGAAGACCTACCAGTTTCTCTGGCCAGGGGGTTTTGTCGTTCAAAGATTGACGGGCGAATTTACGATGGAGTGGTCAAGGGCAAGTTGGACCTGTCTCTTCGATACCAAAGAGAAACAGGTCTGGTCAGAGAAACTTTGCAATGCCATGTCCATCCCTCTTGAAAAATTACCCAGACTCTGTCCTTCATGGGAAGTGGTTGGGGAGGTGACGGAGTGGGCTTCCGGAGTGACGGGCCTTGCCCCTCATACACCCGTAACAGGAGGAATGGCGGATACCCCGGCAGCAGGAATCGGAACGAAGGCAGTTGCCCCTGGCCGGACATTCCACGTCATCGGAACGGTGGGAAGGCCCTGCGTCGTTCAGGAAAAGCCCAATTTCGATTCGAGGTTTATCAACTGCTGTCATGGTGTCCCAAACTGTTGGTTTACATTAGGAGCGACTGACGCAAGCGGCCTCTCTATCAAATGGTTTCGTGATGTGTTCGGTCAACAAGAGGTGAGCCTTGGCCAGTATGTGGGGAAAAGTCCATTTGATCTATTTGACGAGGAGGCCGCTCAATCCCCTCCGGGAGCGAAGGGAATCGTCTATCTTCCCTATCTCACCGGAGAAAGAAGCCCGATCTGGGATCCCTACTCACGGGGAGTCCTTTTCGGCCTTTCTGTCTCCCACACACGAAGTGATGTCATCAGGGCCATATTAGAAGGAGTGGGTTATTCCTTTCTCCACAACCTCAGGATCTATGAAGAGGAATTGGGGCTGAAAATTGATCAGCTCTTTCTTTCCGGGGGAGGAGCAAAGAGTGGGCTTTGGGCACAGATCCATGCAGACATGTGTAATAAACCAGTCCATGTTGTTAAAGTGAAAGAGAGTGAGGCATTGGGGAATGCCATCCTCGCTGGCTTTGCTGTCGGCATCTACCCCAACATGGTCGAGGCAGCTGATCGAGTGGTGAAGATCGAAAGAATCTACGAACCCCGAAAGGAGTTTCATGAAAGGTATGGGAGAATTTTTGAACTTTATAAAAAGATCTATCTCCATTTGAAAGAAGATTTCTTGGATCTGAATGAAGCAATAAGGTAAGGATTGAAAATAGATAGCAAATTGATTTTTTAAAAGATGAGTTCGTAATGAAGGGAGCAAATTCGAAATCGATCTTGATCATTGCCACATTGGATACCAAAGGCGATGAGGTGAACTATTTGAAAAGTTTGATTGAGGAGGGGGGGCATAAGACCTTAGTGATGGATACTGGTATTTTAAAAGCCCCGCCTTTCCAGCATGATATCACTCGAGTGGAGGTGGCCCAAGCTGCGGGTATTCCTATTGAGGAGATCATTCGAAGTCAGGACAAGGGAAGAGCCATTCAGGCCATGGCAGAAGGTTCGAAAAAGATCGCCCAACAACTTTATCGAGAAGGAAAAATTGCCGGGGTCATCGGATTGGGAGGGGCTCAGGGGACAGAGATCGGAACCTTTGCCATGAGAGCCCTGCCCGTCGGTTTTCCGAAGCTGATGGTCTCCACGGTGGCCTCAGGTCATGCCCAATTCGGCCCTTATGTAGGGACGAAAGATCTATTGATGATGCACTCGGTCGTGGATATACTTGGCTTGAATGTTTTTTCAAGAGCGATCTTCTCTAATGCGGCGGGCGCGATGATAGGCATGGTGGAGAGAGGAACAAAGATTGAGAAGCCAAAACAGAAGCAGATCGGAATGACGATCTATGGCACAACCACTCCGGGTTGCATGATGGCAAGGGCTTACCTGGAGAAGAAAGGTTTTGAGGTGGTGGCCTTTCACCCCAATGGGACTGGAGGAAGGGCAATGGAGGAGATGGTGGAGGAGGGTGTCTTAAGCGGCGTCCTCGATATGACCACCCATGAATTGACCGATGAGCTGGTGGGAGGCCTTCATCGGGCTGGTTCGAACCGCCTTGAGGCAGCAGGGAGGAAAGGGATTCCACAAGTGGTTGTTCCTGGAAGCATCGATTTCATCGTCACCGGACCGATCAGCTCCCTTCCATCCGAATATCGAAACCGAAAATATATCGCCCACAATCCAAGCATCTCATTGGTCAGAGCCAGTCCTGATGAGATGGAGAATGTTGGAAAGATCATGGCCTCTAAATTGAATGGGGCAAAGGGCCCCACGATTGTAATGATTCCATTAAGAGGCTTTTCCTATCCGAACCGAAAGGGAGAAGCCCTTTTTGATGAGGCAGGAAATCAAGTCTTCATAAAGACCCTCAAGGAGAATCTTCGGGGGATCAAGGTCATTGAGATCGATGCCCACATCAACGACCCTGAGTTTGCCGTTGCGGCAGCTCAGACCATGGAGAGTCTCTTGAAGGAATTCTTTCAGAATGAATGAATGCCCGAGGGATGATGTGTTTGTTGAGACTCTCGAATTATTGAAGAAGGCCAAAGAGGGAGGGTATGCGATTGGAGGTTTCAATGTCTGGAATCTGGAAAGCGCCCTAGCTCTCCTCGAAGCGGCAGAGGAGTCTTCTTCTCCTGTGGTCTTCAACATTCAGGAAAAGGTTCTTAAATTGTTTCCCTCAGGAGCGTTGGAAAGCTTCATTCAATTTTTGGGAAAAGAGAGCCGGGTTCCTTTGACCCTCAATCTTGACCATGGTAAGACTTTTGAGGTCTGTGCACGTTGTGTTCGCCTCGGCTACCAATCCGTCATGATTGATGGCGGAGATCTTTCTCTCGAGGAGAATATTGTTTTAACAAAAAGAGTGGTCGAGTATGCCCATTCCTCTGGCGTTGCCGTAGAAGGCCAGGTGGGAGAGGTGGGTTCGAGTTGGGCGAAAGAAACGGGGCGTAGACGGACAGATCCTTTAGAAGCTCAAGAATTTGTACGGAAGACTCAGGTCGATCTCTTGGCCATCTCCATGGGCACTGAATCGGGTCTTTATGCAGAGGAGCCTATTCTCGATTACAATTTGGCAGAAGAGATTCTGAGGCGAACAGGTGTTCATCTTGTGCTTCACGGGTCGTCCGGGTTATCGAGAGAGGCCATCGGGGAATGCATCAGGGTGGGCATCCTCCATCTCAGATTTGGGACGGATCTTCACAAGGCCTTCTTTGATGGCCTTCGACCAAAAGAAGAAGAATGGGAAAAGAAGGGATTCAACCCCCAATTCTATCTTCCGCTGACCCAGAAGGCGATCAAAGAGGTGGTTAAGGAAAAGTTGGAACAACTGGGTTCGTCAGGAAAGGGGAATTAATTGAATGACGCGGGCCTTCGGATTGTTCCCGTCGACACAGGGTTTATTCGAGTTGACAAAGGGGGAACCCTAACACAGGGCCGGGGGTATGGAGAGAAAATCTTTATCCCTTCAACAGCCTGGTATATTTGCGGAGGGAGAGAGAAGGTCATGGTGGATACTGGGATGTGCGAGACCGGCCGCGCGGATCGTTACCACCATGCCGGTTCCTATCAGGACGAAGATCAGAGGATCGATCGGGCTTTGAAGAAGATAGGAGTGGATCCAGAGGAGATCAGCAAGGTGATCTTCACCCATCTCCACTGGGATCACTGTCATAACCATCACCTTTTTAAGAATGCCAAATTCTATGCCCACATCGATGAAGTCAAGTTCGCATTCACTCCTTTGCCTCCGTATTACCGGTCTTATGAATCGCCCCATTTAGGAATTATTCCGCCCTTCTCAGAAACCCCATTTCTTTTGACGAAAGGGGAGGAAGAGATCTCTGACGGCATTTCTGTCTTTCCAACGCCTGGGCATTCTCCTGGGCATCAATCCGTAGCCGTGAAGACGAAAAAGGGGATTTATGTGATCGCAGGAGATGCCGTGATGTCCTGGGAGAACTGGGAGGGAGATCCTGTGAACCATCTTCCCTTCGTGATGAATGGAAGATACATTGATCTGCAGAAGTCTTGGGAAAGTTTTTTTAGGATCAAGGAGAGGGCCCAATTCGTTCTTCCGGGTCATGAGATGAAGGTGTTTGACCAGAAGGAATACCCGTGAATTTTAGTTAGAAAATAAACCGATCCCAATGAATTGACGTAGTGGAGCCCCCCTGTGGGCTCCTCAATAAGGCGGCCACACAGAGCCGCCCCTACGGCTGGCAAAACAATTTTCATTGTTCGAGGGTGACGTAGCCGTCATGAAACATTCCTTGGGAAATAAGTCTTGACTAACTTTTAATAATTGGTGTAAGTAGTTTTAGATAAACCGAAAGGTTGTCGTTGTACCTTCGAGGTGGGGGGTTCGTATTTCTCATAAACGGTCGAAGCTGAACGAGAGATGAGGAGATCACATATGGAAAATTTCGAATATTTTGAGCCCAAGACCCTGAAGGAGGCTGTTCGCTTGCTTGTCAAATATAAGAAAGGAGCAAAACTCCTTGCAGGTGGAACGGATCTCTTGATCGGAATGAAGGATGGTTTTGTCAAACCCAAGTGTCTGATCAATCTGAAAAAGATTAATGGGCTGGACAAAATCAGCTACAGCAAGAAAGAAGGATTGAGCATCGGTTCTCTCGTCACCTGGACAAATATCCTCTCTTCCAAACCGATCCATCAATATTATCCCATTCTGCGGGAGGCTGCGTCTCTCATTGGTTGCCCTCAGATCAGGAATCTGGGGACGATCGGCGGAAATATCTGTCATGCATCTCCCTCTGCAGATTCTGCGCCAGCCCTTATGGTATATGGCGCACAATGTATGATCGCTGGCCCTGGAAAAGACCGGGTGATCCCCATTGAAGAGATCTTTGCCGGTGTTCAAAAGATCTCGCTCAAGGTGGGAGAAATCTTAAAGGGGCTTCGTCTGCCCACCCCAGTTACCGGATCGAATGGGTGCTACCTTAAATTCTCTCCCAGAAGAGCGATGGACTTGCCCATCGTAGGGGTGGGTGTCCTGGTCAGGGCATCGGATGGGATTTTTCAAGATGTGAAGATTGCCCTGGGGGCTGTGGCTCCAACGCCCATCCGAGCGAGAAGAGCAGAAAGTTTCCTTTGCGGTAAGCCGGTGAACGATGAATCGGTACGCAAGGCGGCAGGAGAGGCAGTGAAGGAGTCCAGGCCGATCACCGATGTACGTGCCGCCCGGGATTATCGGCTGGGACTGGTTGAGGAGTTGACCTATCGAGCCATTGCGCTCAGCATTTCAAAAAATACTACGCTGGAGTAAGCCATGAACAAATCTCAAATCAAAATCAAAGTCAACGGCGAGTGGCATGAACTGACTGTTCCAAACAAGAAGACACTTTTAGAGGTGATACGGGAAGACTTAAACCTCACCGGAACGAAGAAGATGTGTGATACCGGGGAATGTGGAAGCTGTACCGTCCTCATGGATGGGATGGTGGTGAACTCCTGTATCGTTCTTGCCGTGGATGCCCACGGGAAAGAGATCACGACGATTGAGAGCCTGAGCCAAATTGGAAAACTCCATCCCATTCAAGAAGAATTCGTAGCCAAAGGTGCAATCCAATGTGGCTTCTGCACACCCGGGATGATCCTGTCCGCCAAAGCGCTTCTGGATCAGAATCCGAACCCGACTGAATTTGAAGTGAAAAAGGCTATCTCAGGAAATTTTTGTCGTTGCACAGGATATGTTCGAATTGTGAACGCCATCCTCTCCGCCGCGGAGAGATTAAGGAGTGAGAACAATGAAGGAATTTGATTTTATTGGAAAAGATGTACCGAGGGTGGATGCCATTGATAAGGCCACGGGAAATGCCAAGTTTACTGTGGACCTCTCCTTCCCAAACATGCTCCACGCAAAACTTCTGCGAAGTCCGCTCGCGCACGCAAAGATACTCAGCATCGATACCCGCAGGGCAGAGAGGCTTCCTGGTGTCAAGGCTGTCATTACGGGAAAGGACACACCCTATGTCTTCGGTGTCTCCCACTTTGACCAGACCCCGCTCCAAAAGGAGAAGGTGCGTCATGTCGGGGATGCCGTGGCTGCGGTGGCTGCGATTGATGTGGATATTGCAGAGGAAGCGCTCCGTCTCATCCGAGTCGATTACGAACCACTCCCCGCTGTCTTCGATGCGGTCGAGGCGATGAAACCCGGAGCCCCGGTCATCCACGAGGGAAAGGAGCGAAATATCGCTGCCCATGCATCCTACGATGTGGGAGATGTGGAGGAAGCCTTTCGAAAATCAGACCATGTCTTCGAGGATCACTTCGAGACGCAGCGGGTGGCCCATGTCTGTCCCGAGCCGCACAATTGTATTGCTGTGTGGGATTCCTCCGGCAAGCTCACTTTCTATTACTGTTCACAGGCCCCAGATCTCACGCGAATGCAACTTGCAAAAGCCCTCGGGATTCCTGAGAGCAAGGTCCGGGTCTTCACCCATAATGTGGGCGGAGGTTTTGGGAGTCGAGCGACGAGCAAGTTCAGCATGGACTTCGCCGCCATCGTATTGGCCAAGAAGACCGGCAGGCCGGTAAAGATTGAATACACTCGGGATGAAGAGTTTGTCTATGCCACATTCAGAAACAGATTCATCATGGACGTCAAGACCGGGGTCAAAAAGGATGGAATGATCCTCGGCCGCCAGATCACCACCATCAGTGACACAGGTGCCTACTGCGACTATGGACCCGTCAATGTGAACGTCGGTGGGGCAATGGCCGGGTGCCTTTACCGGTTTATGAACTATAAGTTTGACGGCTACTCCGTGTATACCAACCTGCCTTATGGCGGAGCCATGAGGGGCCTTGGAAACCCGAATGTCCACTATGCGATGGAAACCCAAATCAGCATGATCGCAGACCGGCTGGGGATCGATCCCCTCGATATGAGGCTCAAGAATGCTGTCCATACTGGAGATGAGACGGCTTCAGGCGCCATCCTCAAGAGCTGTGGTCTGACCGAGTGTCTCGAAGCGGTTTCGGAAAAGATCGGATGGCGAGCAAAGAGAGCAAATCCGAAACCAAACCGAGGGATCGGAATTGGCTGTGGCGTTCACTTCACAGGCGTCCGCCTTTCGCCCGGGATCGATGCAGACTTCGCCGGGGCGACCCTCATTGTGAATGATGACGGATCCATAAACCTCGCCACCTCTTGCACGGAGATCGGTAGCGGCTCGAATACAGTGTATGCCCAGATGGCTGCAGAGGTCCTCGGCGTCGAACCAAATAAAATCAATGTCGTTTTTGGGGATACTGAGAATTGCCCCATGGGATGGGGATCAAGAGCGAGTCGTAACACTGCCGTGGGTGGGATGGCCGTCAAGTTGGCGGCTGAGGATGCGAGAAGACAGATTCTAAAAGCAGCGGCTGAGAAGATGGGGATTCCGCCCGATAATGTCGATATGGAACTCGATATTAAAAGAGGGATGGTGTATGTCAAAGGAACGCCAAGCCGTGGGATGAGCATATCGGATGTCGTGAAGTTTAATCGCTATCGTAAGGACGGACAGGCCATCATGGCCGAGGCACATTGGGATGCTCCCAGCGAACTGGCAGATAAGGTCACAGGAAGGGGAAACTTCTCATCCGCCTTCTCCTTTGGTGCAAAGGCCATCGAGGTCGAGGTCGATCCAGGAACTGGAAAGGTGAATGTCTTAAAGGTTGTGGCGGCTCAGGATGTGGGCGCAGCGATCAATCCCCTTGGGATCAATTGTCAAATTGAAGGGGCCGTCCATATGGGACTTGGCTATGCTCTGACGGAAGAGATCGTCCTCGATCAAAAGGGAAAGGTGGTCAATGATCACCTCATAGACTACAAAATCCTAACACCCTTGGACATGCCACCCATCGAGTCGGTCATTGTTGAGTCAATGGATCCCATTGGTCCATTCGGAGCAAAAGGGGTGGGTGAGATGGCCACCATCGGTACTCCCGAAGCGATTTCGGCTGCCGTCCATGATGCCGCAGGGGTCTGGGTAACGGATCTACCCCTCACCTCTGAAAAAATTTGGATGGCTTTAAAGAAGAAGACAGAGAGGGGGTGATTCAGAAGGGAAAAAGAGATAGCTGAGATAAGCATAAGATGAGCATTGGATAAATTGGAGGGGGGAAGTGCACCGTTTTATTTGATTTAAATAGGAGGTGAGAGATATGTCATCGAATAAAAGAGTAACTCGAAGGGAATTTTTGAAAAAGACAGGAGCCATTGGAGGAATGGTGGCTCTCGGGGGAATTTACATCCCGAAGAAATCCTTTGCCCAAACGAAGGAGCCTTTAAAGGTTGGGTTTCCCATCCCACTTACTGGACCTTACGGCACAGAGGCAAAAGACCAGCAGGCAGGGGCTGAACTGGCGATTGCAGAGATTAATGGAAAGGGGGGCGTTCTTGGACGTAAGGTGGAGCTCCTTGTTCGTGACGACAAACTGAAGGCTGATGAGGCGGCCCGTCGGGCTAAGGAACTGATAGAGAGTGAACACGTTGAGCTGATGGCGGGCGCACTTTCTGCTGCGAACCAGTTATCTATTAATGAACAGTGCAAACTCCACGGCGTACCTTACATGTCTATCAGTCAATCGAACGAGATCACCATGCGGCCTGATAACAGTGTTTACACTTATCACGAGGCATTGGATCCCCACATGACTACCCAGGCTGTGGGTGAATATGTAGGCAAGAAGTATGGCAAGCGCTGGTACTTCCTGACCTCAGATTATGCTTACGGCTGGCAGATGACCGATGGGTTCCGGCGAAAAGGGAAAGAATTTAGAATTGTTGATGTCGGAGAAACCAAACATCCTTTGGGCACTGCTGATTACTCCGCTTATATGCCGCGCATCCTGGCTGCCAAGCCTGACGTGCTCTTCCTCGATAATTTTGGGAAAGACCAGATTAATTCCGTTAAGCAGGCGACCTCGTTCGGCCTCAAGAAGAAGATGCAGATCGTCTGTCCCATCTTGCTGATGTCCTCGAGATTGGGAGGCGGCGAAGAGGCCTTTGATGGAGTTATTGGTGGGGTCTCGTTCTACTGGGAGATGAACCATCCCACAGCCAAGGCGTTTGTTGAGGCTTTCAGAAAAATGCATGGAAGGCCCCCCATTGATTATGCTGGCTATGCGTACAGTGGAATCAAGGAGTTGCTTACGGGCGTCATACGGGCAGGCAGTCTCGACCCCGTGGCCCTTGCCACTGCCATCGAGGGCCGGACTTATGACAACTATAAAGGCGAGCAATGGTGGCGGCCATGCGACCATCAATCCCAGCAGGATGTCTTCATTATCAAATCCAAGAAAGCTAAGGCTGAATATGATGTCTTTGAGATCATTGCCACCGTTTCCGGCAAAGGTGAAAGACTCCTGAGGACCTGCGTCGAAGAGGGTCAAAACCCGAACGCGCCCATCCGAAGTGGTTTAATACAAAAATAACAAGGTCTTCTCTTACCCGCCCCCGAAAGGGGGCGGGGTCCATAATTTGAAAAGGGGTTGAAAAAGTTATGGAGTGGACAGCTATCGTCATGCAACTCTTTACCGGGCTTTCATTGGGGATGCTCTACGTCCTATTGGCCTTGGGTCTCTCTATCATCTTCGGACTACTGACTGTAGTCAACTTTGCTCACGGGGCCATGTATATGTGGGGGGCTTTCGCTGGGGTTGCAACCATCTCTATCACAGGTAGTTTCTGGCTCGCTCTCCTGGTCTCTCCGCTCGTTATTGGCGGGTATGGGCTCATTGTAGAGAGGGGACTCATCCGTCCTCTCTACGGGCGGGACATCAATTATCCTTTGTTATTGACCTTCGGCCTTCAGTTCATCATGATCGAGATTATCCGGATTTTTTGGGGAACCTCTGACCACCCGTTTAGTGCCCCTCCATCCCTGAGTAACCCTCTCGAGATTTTTGGCGTCTTTTATTTTCCCTCTTATAGGCTGTTCTTGATCTGTATTACAGCGACGATCTGCATTGTCCTATGGATCTTCTTGGAGAAGACAAACTTGGGGCTGGTCATAAGAGCCGGGACTCGGGATCCACTTATGGTGCGTGCACTGGGCATTGATATGCGCCGGATTTGGTGGCTTGTTTTCGGTATCGGGTCAGCCTTGGCAGGGATTGCCGGCATATTGGCAGCACCTATTCGAAGTGTCTTCCCGGAGATGGGGGTTGCCATGTTGGTTGAGTGTTTCGTGGTAGTGGTAGTAGGTGGAATGGGAAGCTTAAAGGGGGCCATCCTTTCGGGGATCATTATGGGAGAGGCGAGTTCCGTCACTACCCTTTTTTATCCCCAGATGGCTGATATCGTCATTTTTCTTGTAATGGCAATCGTCCTGTTAATAAGACCCAGCGGCCTTTTTGGAAAAGCCGGCCTACTGGAATGATGGGAAGATTAACGATGAAAGAAACGGTAGTGGAGGAAACCGGTGCGATTGGGAACCGAGAAATAAGAGTGGGCAAAACATGGGGGTGGCAAAGATTAGTTGAGGTCGTTTCACAAAACCCCCTTGTCTTCATCTTTATCTTCTTTATCATCTTTCCATTCGTTGTCCCTTACAAAGCACTTGCGACCCAGATCATCATCTGGGGACTTTTTGCATTGGGATATAACGTCTGTCTTGGCTACACGGGAATGCTCTCCTTTGGTCATGCGGCCTATTTCGGGATTGGGGCTTATACGGCGGGGATTGTTCTAATCCGATTATGGCAGAACATCTGGTTTTCTCTCCTTTGCGCATTGTTGATGGGTGGGATAACAGCCTTCATTCTCGGCTATATGTGTATCAAACGCCGGGGCATCTATTTCGCCATGCTCACCCTGGCTTTCGCCCAGCTTCTCTATTTTATCGGTTTTCAATGGGTCGACCTTACGGGAGGAGATAACGGCTTAAGAAATATTCCTGCTGTACCGCTCTCCTTGCCCGGGTTTTCCATCGACATTTATTCACCTTTGCTTTTTTACTTTTTTGTCCTTCTATTTGTTGCCTCGTCTCTTTTGGTGATTAATCGCATTTTGCAGTCACCTTTCGGGCATGTCTTGCAGGCTGTGCGGGAAAATGAGCAACGAGCAAGAAGCTGTGGTTATGAAACACTGAATGTTCGCTGGCTGGCCTTCGTTATTTCTGGCGCGATCTCAGGGCTCGCTGGGGGACTTTACGCCCTATACCTTCATTTTGTTGGGATTGAATCCCTTTACTGGACGACTTCCGGCCAAGTGGTCATGATGACCCTCTTGGGAGGGATGGGTACCTTTATTGGTCCCTTCATTGGGGCTGGGGTTTTTCTCTACATAGAGGATACGTTAAGCGCTATCACCGCGAACTGGATGATATTTTTAGGACCTATCTTCGTCCTTTGTGTGCTTTTTTTTCCCGAGGGGATCTGGGGGACGATAAAATATCTGGCAATGCGAAAAAAGAAGTAGAGAGAATGAGGGGAAGATGGGGGAAATCTTAAAGACGACAAATCTCACGAAAAACTTTGGCGGCCTTGCGGCCGTACAGGATGTCACCTTCGTTGTGGAAGAGGGCGATTTGCAATCCATCATCGGACCTAACGGGGCAGGCAAAAGTACTTTTTTTAAACTCATTACTGGAGAAATCGAGCCTACTAAGGGTCAGATTATCTTTTTTGATAAGGACATTACTGGCTTTCCTCAGACTGTGATATCGCATCTCGGAATCGCTGTGGCTTATCAGATTACCAATGTTTTTCCTATGTTAACCGTTTTCGAGAATGTTCGTGTGGCAGTCCAATCCCGAAAGACAACTTTCAATCTTTGGTCTAAAGCGATCTCCCATAAGGATTTTATTGAACCGACACTCGGCATCTTGGAGCAAATAGATCTGTTGAACTTTAGAGACGAGATTGCAGCTAATTTATCCCACGGCCACCAAAAGCGTCTAGAGATTGGCATTGCACTTGCTACACAGCCGAAACTGCTCCTTCTCGACGAGCCTACTGCCGGCCTCTCTCCAACGGAGACAAGGCAAACCATCGAACTTATCAAAAAGATCTCCCAGAAACTGACCATCATTCTGGTGGAACACAAAATGAAAGTAGTGATGGAAGTGTCAGACAAGATTACAGTGCTGCACTACGGTAAACTCCTCGCTCAGGGTACTCCGGATGAAATCCGTAATAACGAAGAGGTAAAGCGGGTCTATCTCGGTGGTGTAAAGGTCTGAGCTTGGAGGGAGAGATATATGTTACTTAGGATTGAAAACATCGAAGCCTATTACGGGTTGAGTCATGTCCTCCAGGGCGTATCTCTCGAAGTGGAAAGTGGAGAAATCGTCACGCTGGTGGGCCGGAATGGAGCTGGTAAGACAACAACACTCAAGAGTATCCTCGGAATTACCCCTATCCGCTCGGGTCGTATCTCGTTACGTGAGGCGGAAATTAGTGCTTTACCCACCCATGTCATTATTCAAAGAGGGATCTCTTATGTGCCAGAGGAACGCCGGATTATCCCCGGGCTTACCGTGCGAGAAAATTTGAAGTTGGCGCTGCTGAAAAGCAAGAATCGATTTCGAGAGGACGAAATGATTGACCGGGTGCTCCGGTATTTCCCGAGACTAAGGGAACGCCTCTCTCAACAAGGGACGAGTCTGAGTGGCGGAGAGCAGCAGATGCTGGCTATCGCCCGGGGCCTCATTACGAGCCCTGATATCATGCTCGTTGACGAACCTACCGAAGGATTAATGCCCTTGTTGGTGGAGTTGATTGCTGAGATCATCCAGGACATCAACAAGACAGGAGTTACCGTACTTTTGGTGGAGCAGAATGTGGAGATGGCCCTGAGCATATCCCACCGAGCCTATGTCATTGACGAAGGGAGAATCCAATCCTCCGGGACTGCGAAGGATATCCTGGCCGATGAAGATATCCAGCGCCGTTACCTTACGGTTTAGGTTTCATAATAAAATGGTGGACTTAGGAATTTAATGGAGAGAAGAATATTTTTCCCCGTGCATTCATTCAGAGGAAGTGATGAGCCAATGGCCTATCGATGAAATCACAGTTTGTGAACCTTAGTTGATCATCAATCTTGATACGCGAGGGGGGAGGCTTACTTTATCTCCCCCCATAGTTCCTGGGACTCATAAGATCATTTTGTAAAAGATTTTTTGCATGGAAAATCTAAATTTGTATGATAGGAGAGGGGTTGAACTATGATCGAGAGAATATATGAGAACAAACTGGGGGTTGCGAAAGGGACTCCGATAGAAGAGGTAGTGGAAGCCAATTTCGCTGGGGAAGCAGCCACGCTTGGCCTATACCTGGCCATGGCTCGGCAGGCAGAAAGGGAAGGCTATCCTGAGATCGCTGAGGTATTAAAATCCGTAGCGTTTGAGGAGGCTTGGCATGCTGCTCGATATGCTGAATTGAACGGGAAGATCAGCGCGTCCACCTTGGAGAATCTCGAGAAAAGGTCAAAGGGTGAACAAGATTCAAGCAGAAGCAAACACGAGGCAGCGCTGAAAGCCAAAGAGGCGGGTATCGATGAAGCCCATGATTTTTTTGAGGAATCCGCAAGGGATGAAGCCCGCCATGCAAGAGCTCTTGAGGGTTTGTTGAAAAGGTACTTTGGACGATGAGCCGAGGCTCTTCTTTAGCCCCCTCTTTTTTGAAAGGAGAAGATTTCATGAAATTTAAGGCTAGGATTATTGACTTGACTCAGGAGATTTACCAGGGCATGCCTGTCTATCCCGGTCACCTGAAAACAGTGATCTGGACCCATCTATCTCACGAAGAATGTCAGCGTCAACTGGGGACAGAGGCTTCTTATGAGACCCGTGGGATCATGCTTTGCGATCATGGTCCAACACACATTGACTCCGTGAGTCATCTTTCAAGAGATCCCAATGCGCCCTCCGTCGATCAGATTCCCCTTCTGGACTTCATCACCTCTGCTATTTGTTTAGATGTGAGTGATATTCCTCAGAAGACCCAATTTGGACGGAAAAAGATCGAAGGCGAGTTGAAAAGATGGAAACTAGATATTCGGAAAGGAGATACCATTCTTTTTTACACGGCTCAATATGATCGGTATTATGGGAAACCGGAGTACATGACAGACTATCCCGGCCTGGATCGGGAGGCAACGGAGTTCATCATTGATCAAGGATGTATCAGCTTTGGAGTTGATTCAGCAAGTCCTGACATGTGGTATGACAAAACGATGCCGTGCCACAGGGTCTGCGCAGAACGAAAAGTGACCCACATTGAAAACCTATGCAACCTCGATAAAGTGGTCGGAAAGCGTTTCACCTTCATCATGCTTCCCTTGAAGATCAGGAAGGGGACGGGATCTCCCATTCGGGCCATTGCCTTGGTTCCCGAAGGCGAGGAGATTACCTGGGAACTCAATTCATAAAGGAATGATATTGGAAAGGAAGAAAGCCGCACAGCATGAGAAACCTGAGCGACGCCAAGAATGCCACTTTTCTGTGCTGCATTGCGAATGACTACGAAAATGAAACACTATGAAATAGATATTCTATAAAAGAAAGAGATGAAGAAGCAGCATGTCCGTATTCAATGTTTACAAAAAGAATCTGGATATTGCCAGTGAAGACCTTGATCTTGCCGTAAGAGTATTCTAGGCGAGCCAGAAGATTTTGTGGATATCGTCGCTTCCCTGCCCTCCGAAGCCCCTAATTTTATTACCGGGCAAGCCATTTATGTCGATGGTGGAAGAATCATCTTCTGACGGGGATACGGAATCCTGAATGGACTTGATAAGATTCCTCAAAATCCAAGCTAAGAAATATGGCGAAAAGCCGTTCCTATTCGGCGAAGAGACATCGATAAGCTATCGGGCCTTTGATCGATTGACGGACCGCATCGCCTCCGGTCTGAATAAGTTAGGAATTGGACGAGGTGACCACGTAGCCGTTCTTCATCCGAATAGCGTTCAAACACTTCTTAGCTATTTTTCAATTATCAAGGCAGGAGGCGTGGTTATCCCGATTAATACCGTATACACACCACGGGAAGTAAGATTCATTCTGAATAACTCCGAGGCGAAGGCGCTGATCCTCCGTGAGGATTTCTCGCCCGTGATTGAAGAAATAAGGGATGAAATACCTTTAGTAAAAAATATCGTCGTAAGAAAAAGTCACGAGACGATGGAGGGTGCTGTCGAAAGAGCGGTCAGGAGTCCACTTTCAGCGATTAAGGAGGCGGATCTCAACCCCGATGATGCCGCGATCATGTTTTACACCTCTGGCACAACGGGTTCCCCAAAAGGGGTCATTTTAACCCACCGTAATTTCTGTTTTGGCGGACCCAACGTTGCCCAGAATTATGGGCTCAGAGAAGAAGATGTCACCGTCGCCGTTCTGCCTCTCGTCCATGTCTTCTGCGTTGCCAGTCCTTTTTTCGGGAGTCTGAGCTCAGGGGGGAGTGTGGTGGTTCTCGAGCGGTTTAAGACAGAACTGGTCTTTGAGGCGATCGCCAAGTATAAGGTAACCTGGTTCCCCGGCGTTCCAACCATGTTCATTTACCTGTTAAGCGTGCTGTCAGAAAACAGACACGATTTATCCTCATTAAGGATGGGGCTGTCAGGAGGAGCCTCGCTTCCGGTGGAGGTTTTGAAAGAATGGGAGGAAAAGTTTAAGGCAATCGTGATCGAGGTTTACGGACTGACAGAATCGACCGGTCTTGTGACAGCCAATCCGGTTTACGGGATCCGAAAGGCCGGATCCATTGGAATCGCGGTTTCCGGGGTTGCCGCAAAAGTGGTGGACAAAGGAGGGAATGAGCTACCTCCGGGAGGGATCGGCGAGTTGATTTTTAAGGGGCCCAATGCCACCAGGGGATATTTTAAGCTTCCTCAGGAGACCGCCGAGAAGATTAGGGATGGCTGGGTGTATACGGGTGACCATGCATGGAAGGACGAAGACGGGTATTTCTATATCGTGGGGAGAGAGAAAGAACTGATTATTTCCGGAGGCTATAATATCTATCCACGGGAGATAGAGGAAGTGCTTCATGGTTTTCCGGGCGTAAACGAAGTGGCTGTAATCGGCGTCCCAGACCCGATAAAGGGGGAAGTCCCAAAGGCGTTTGTGGCTTTGAAATCGGGCTTTCGAGTGACAGAGGAGAAATTGCTCGACTATTGCCGGAAGAACCTGGCTCCTTACAAGATTCCCAAAATTAGATTTGTGGATGAACTTCCCAAAAACATCACAGGCAAGATCATGAAAAAAGAGCTTCCAAGAGAGCGAACGAACCAACAGGAGAGTCAATGATGGATCTGATGTTATCCGCTCAAGAGAAGGATTTTAAGGAATATTGCCGAAAGTTCGCCAGACAGAAAGTGATCCCGATCGCTGATAAATACGGGGAGACGGATGACATTCCGAAAGAATTGGTGACCGCCATGGCCAAGGCCGGGTTATTCCAGCTCTTTCTCCCGGAAGATCTTGGGGGAAAGGGTGTCAGGGCGTTACCCATCTGCCTGGCGAGGGAGGAGTTGGCCGGCGTCTACTGTCCCGCGGATGTCACGCTGGCGATGCAGGGATTGGGCAGTTATCCCATATTCCTGGCCGGAAGCAGAGATCAAAAAGAAAAGTTTCTAAGCAAGATAGGGTCCGGAGAATGGCTGACCACCTATGCCCTCACCGAACCGGAGGCAGGAAGTGACGTAAACGGGATGAAGAGCCAAGCAAAAGAAGAATCAGAGGGATTTGTCCTGGATGGTTCGAAGAGATTCATTTCAAACGGGTATGCGGCGGATATCCTGGTTGCCTTTGCGAAGACGCCCCTCGATGGAAATCCGATGGGGATGTCCGCTTTTATTCTGGAAAAGGGATTACCGGGTCTTGTAGTCTCTAAGAGACTCAAGGCAATGGCCCCGCACGATCTTGTGGAGCTGGAGTTTGATCATTGCTTCGTGTCGAGAGAAAACCTGTTGGGCAAAGTAGGTGAAGGGTTCAAGATTGCGATGAAGACCCTGGATGTATTTCGCATGTCCGTGGGCGCAGCAGCGGTGGGTATCGGCCAGGCCGCGTTTGACGCGGCTTTGGACTATTCCAAAAAGAGGGTGCAGTTTGGAAGTTCCATCGCGAGGTTTCAGGCGATCCAACTCAAATTGGCGGAAATGGCGACGGAGTTGGATGCGGCCAGAGCACTTGTTTACCGAGCGGCTATCCTGAAGGATAGAGGGGATTCGAATGTCTCCAGATTCGCCTCCATGGCAAAGTTTTACGCCACGGAAATCGGATTTCGTGCTGTGGACCAGGGGGTTCAAATCCACGGCGGTATCGGTGTGATCCAAGGATCTCTGGTGGAGCGCCTCTACCGTGAAATCAGGGCCCTCAGGATTTATGAGGGAACATCCGAAATTCAAAAGTTGATCATTGCCAATAGTTTTTTAAAAGAATGAGGAGGAGGGTGGCATCCCGGATCTCAGGATTCTAAGAACGGTTTGAAGGTTCCGTAGTGGAGCCTCCATCGAGGGGAAGATGGAAAAATTAATCATTACAGTCGGTGTCACTGGTTCTCGAATCACCCGACAGCAGACACCCTATATTCCGATTACTCCGGAAGAGATTGCTCAAGCAGGGATCGAAGCCTGGAGGGCTGGCGCCTCTATTCTTCATATTCATGTGAGAGATCGAAAGACAGGCCTTGGAACGCAGGATATAGCGATTTTTAAAGAGGTTGTGGATCGCATCCGGAGTGAGACCGATGCGATTCTCTGTTTGACGACGAGCGGTATTCCGGGCAGAAACCTTCCCATCGCCGATCGGCTCCAACCCTTAGCCCTTGATCCAGAATTGGTCTCTTTTGATGCAGGATCGATTAATATGGGAGAAAATGTTTTTCTTAATCCACAGGAATTTCTGGAGGTGCTTGCCAAAGAGACACTCTCAAGGGGGATCAAACCTGAGCTGGAAGTTTTTGAGGCTGGAATGGTTTATACCTGTCTTCGATATTTGGAAAAAGGTCTTTTGAAGCCCCCGCTCCACTTCCAATTTGTCTTGGGGACACCTAATGGAATGCCGACGACAGTAAAGTCACTCCTTCACCTGTGTGAGATTATCCCTAAAGATTCGACTTGGTCTGTGATTGGGGTTGGCCCGGGCCAGCTTCCAATGGCCATGATGGCAATGATCATGGGAGGGCATGCACGGGTCGGGTTGGAAGACAGTATCTACTATTCGAAAGGGGTGCTGGCCAAAAGCAGCGCTCAACTCGTCGAGAGAGTGGTGAGGATGGCCAAGGAATTCGGCCGGGAGATCGCGACACCGTCTGATGCCAGGAAAATTTTAAGACTCGCATAGTCCAAAGGGACAGGCAGCTTTTCGAAACTTTAGAAATGCGACGTAGCCATCACTTCACACTTCGAGCCCTGCGTGATATCCTTCTGCGATGGCCTCCAGGGCTTTTCTGGGGGTCAGGGCGTCGCCGATAGTGATGAATCGAACGACCTTTCCTTCAAGCTTAAATCTTAAATCGTTACAGGGTTCAAGCCCAACGGCGAGGACAACGGTATCAAAGGGGCCGATTTTTTCTTCCGTGCCTTCCCTTTCTATTCTCAACCCATCCGCTAATACCTCTTTGACCGTGGAGTTCAAATACAATCTGACGTTGTGCTCCGCCAAATCTTTCAATAAGAAGGGTCGAGAACGAGCATTGACGTCTGAAGCAATTTCAGGAAGAATCTCGATGATGCAAACTACCTTACCATGGTTTGCCAGATGGCTTGCCGTCTCGGATCCTACCATGCCGCCGCCGATGATTGCTACGGTTCGTCCGACCTCTGTTTTTCCGTCCAGCACCTCATGGGCCGTAACGACATTTGCCCTTTTCACACCCAGCAGATTAGGAGTCAAAGGTTTACTTCCGGTAGCCAACACCACAACGTCCGGTTTCTGTTCATTGATGATCTCTTCGGTAAGCTCGGTATTCAAACGGACGGAGACATGGTTCTCCTCAAGCTGTTTTCTCTGCCACGTGATAAATCCGGCAATTTCACCCTTTGACGGCGGAATGGAAGCCGTGTAAAATTGCCCGCCTAGCCTGTCGGCTTTTTCAAAAAGATGAACCTCATGGCCCCTCTTTGCCGCCACCATCGCGGCCTCCATGCCTGCGGGCCCGGCTCCTGCGATGAATACTCTCTTTTTGCGGTCTGCTGGTTTTATTCTGAGCTCCTCCTTCCCCAGGGTCGGATTAACGAGACAGGTCGCGGGTTGACCTCGACTGATCATTCCGATACAGCCCTGGAGGCAACCGATGCAGTGGTTGATCTCCGCAAACCTTCCGGCAGCGGCCTTTTTCGGAAGTTCGGGGTCTGCCAGGGAGGCTCTACCCATAGCTACCAAATCCGCTTTCTTGCCGGCGAGGATCGTTTCTGCAAGAAGAGGGTCGTTGATTCTTCCTACGGTGATCACCGGAATATTGACGACTTTTTTAACCTCTTCTGCAAAGTGGACAATCCATCCATGGCGAATGGCAGCCGGAGGCGTGATCGCATAGGCACTTCCGTAGACCCCGGCCGAAATGTGGAGTCCGTCCACCCCAGCTTTTTCGAGCATCGCCGCCATGGTTTTGGTATCTTCGATCGTCCTTCCACCTGGCACCATCTCATCCCCCGATATCCTGAAAAGGACCGGGAAATCACTTCCTGCTTTCGATCTAACATTCGATAAGATTTCCAAGGGGAAACGCATCCTGTTCAATAAGTTTCCGCCATAGTCATCGATTCTCTTATTGGAATAGAGAGACATAAATTGGGCAATCAGATATCCATGGGCTCCGTGAATTTCAATGCCATCAAACCCAGCCTTCCTGGCCCGCAGCGCACAGTCCCCGAACTCCTCCACGATTTCCTGAATCTCGTTCAGCTTAAGGGCACGGGGGATTTCCTGAAGGCGCGGGCATGGGATGGGGGAAGGAGCGACCGGCTGGCATGCGATGAGAGCTTTGCTGGTTTGTCTTCCGGCATGATAGATCTGGGCAAATATCTTGCTTCCAATATCATGAATCCTTTTTGTCAATTTCGAGTGGCTCTCGACCTGTTTGTCATTCCATAACCCTGGCACGTTTGAAAAACCCTTGCCTTTGGGGTCCACTGCGTAATCTTCAGTAATGAATCAGCCCCCAGCCGCCCCTGGCTTTGGCCTCATGGTAAGCAATATACTTTTCAGTGGCCGTTCCATCTTCACGGCAATAGTTCATCACCATGGCCGGCACCACGAGCCTGTTTGAGATTCTTACCTTTCCAATCTCGATGGGAGAGAACAGATTTTTGAGCACGAGGCACCTCGTTTTGTCGGACTTCTCATCCTACTTATTGCTCAGAGCATAAAAAAAATAGTTTACGTCAGGAACGACAAAAAGTTGTCATTGCGAGCCCGAAGCCCTGCACCGTATGATGTTCAAGGCGAAGGGCGTGGCAATCCCGCTTTGGGATTGCTTCGTCGTTGCACTCCTCGCAATGACCTACTGGGTTAACGCAAACTATAATATGCTCCGTTTAATAACTTGTAGATTCGGTCATGTCAACTCAACTCTCGTGGAGTAAAGGATTTGGGATTTACTTTCCCATTGACATCCAATCGATGTTCGATTAGTTTACAGAATAATTGTGGGAGAGGGTGGATGCGTGTTTTAATCGTTCAATTATTGGTTAACGGCCTCATCACCGCCAGCTTCTATGCCCTCGTGGCTGTGACCTGGGGAGTCATCTACAGAACAACCCATATCTTCCATTTTGCTCATCATTTGGTTTTTGCGGTAGCCGGTTACGCGGCTGTACTGCTCACGGCCCGGATCCATGTAAGCTATTTCTTCGGGTTTTGTGCGGCAGTGACGGTTGCCGTGTTCCTCGGCTGTGGCATCGATGCCTTTCTTTATCGAGGATTGAGGAGGGCGGGAGCCACTCAGGCCACAACGTTCCTCGCCTCCCTGGGGTTTGGAACAGCAGGAGTGGCCGTCCTTCTCTTAGCTTTCACCTCCAGCCCCCGGCGCCTCGAGGGGTTTCCGTCAAAGGTGCTGTCCATCGGCGAGGCATTTTTCAGTGTGGCTGATTTGACCATGGTCATCGTGAGCTGGACGATGATTGGATTTTTGCTCTTGTTCCTGGCCAGATCAAGGTACGGGAAGGCGATCCGCGCAGTGGGCAGCAACGTGGGAATGGCCAGAAATTTGGGTTTAAATATCGATCGGCTCTACCTGCTTGTTTTTGCGATCGGATCCGGTTTGTTTGGGGCCGCGTCGTTTCTCTTTACAGCCAAGAACGTGGCCTATCCGACCATGGGGATCCATCCCTTTTTTATGTCCTTTACGGCTGTCTTCCTGGGAGG
>JAPVTA010000032.1:0-21626 GCA_047519465.1 Thermodesulfobacteriota bacterium
GGAGTCATTCGGCATTAGGGTACAGAAGCCCGGAGCAGTACGAAAAGCTCCCTCATGAAACTTAATCATGTGTCCACTTTTTCGGGGAAAGGTCAACTTGAAACCTTGTATCTCCGGACAAAAATACAAAAACAATATTACAGGAAGGAGTCCTCAAGGAAGGTTGAAAAGGCTTTGGGGGTATAAGTATTCTAAATTATGTTATGAAATCCAGAAATAAATGTAAACCGCATTTACTTGACAAGCTTAACGACATCCCCTGGGAAGTTTGTTTTCAGGTTATCTTTTCTCGGTCAGCTCAAGATAGATGACTTCAACAAGGCTCATCCAGCGCATGCCTCCAGCCCCGTCTTCGATTTTGAAGATCTTCTTGACTTCATCGAGAGTTTTTCCTTCTTTCACCAAGGCCTGAATTCTGATCTGTTTTTCTTCGACGCCTTGAATGACGCCCAGGATCTCTCTCTTTGTAGCCAGGTCGCCGTGACCGTGGACAAATATCTCGGCGTCCAGGTTCAGGATGGCCTTCAAGACCTTAACCAAACCGAACGAGTTTCCGTTTTTGTGGCGGTGGATCAGCGGATCTCGGCCGATAAAGATAAGGTCACCGATAAAAGCCACCCTTTCATCAGAAAAATACGCGACAGCATCACCGTCCGTGTGCGCCGGGCCGAAATAAAGCAGATCGACGCGTTTGCTTCTCAGGACGCTACTAAGATAGAGGCTCAGTCTCTCCGAGAAAGCAATGTTCGGGAGATACGCCCGTTCCCGGGTCGACTGAAAGGCATGGTCCATATGGACACGGGTCTTTTCATGGGAAATAATATTTGTCCTTTGCGGGAAACCCACCAAGCCGTTGACATGATCGCCATCACTGTGAGTAAGAGTGATGTAGCTGATCGGATTGGGAGTCAACTTCTTGATTTCCGCAATCATCTCTTTTGCTGAATCTTCGGTCATTTTGGTATCGATGGTCAGGACCTGCTTTTCACCGATAAAAAAGCCAGTGTTGGCGCCCATCCCCCCTTTGACCTGATAAATACTTCCCTTGACATTCTGAACGGAGACTGGCAAGACTTCCTGCTTCTGTGGGTGTGCCTGCTGAGAAGTCGGTTGCTGGGCCGAGACCGGGCGTAAAAGTCCTAAAAGAAGAAAACACAAAATAATATAGGTAAGAGAGCGCTTCATTGAGAGTTTCCTCCTCAAATTCGGATATGCCTCGCCATCGATTAGCAATTGAAATCTACACAATTAAGAAGAAGCTGTCAAATACTAATTCAGCAAGTAGTCCTCGGAAGAGAAGTTGAGAATAACACCTGCAAGTCATTCTTACAGCCAAACCCAGGAGTCGAGGATTACGGGTTGAAAGAGATGATAACGCGATGTCACCAGTGTGGCGCGCTGTTCTGCTACGTGGGGTCCACCTACTCGTTAGACCGCAAATCCGGTAATCAGGCCCAACTCACCCAGAATTACTTCTCCCATCGGGGCCCTCTTGGGGTTGTTCTCCTGGGACGCGTAGAAGAGCGATAGCCAGCACCACGACCCATAGCAGGAGACCGGCGATGGCCCACGGCGTCGGCAGGTTTGCCTGAACCCGGGGAGCGTCCAAATGCGCATTGGCTTGATCTTTCGAGGGAGAATTGATACTCTCCGCTTTCTCGATCATGGGCTTCAGCGTAGGCGCCATGATCTTTAGAATTTGGACGGGTAAAGAACTCGTAAACCCGTAATCGGCAGCCTCCCGCCCCGGCACGTAGGCCGTGATGGTGCCGAAAAAGCGATCCCCTATAAAAAACACGAACACCGCAGCGCGGTTGATTACGCGCGATTCAATGCGTTGTCCTTCTCGTCCATAAATGTCATGCCGGTTATCGCCTGTTCCGGTTTTGCCGCCCACAATAATGCCGGTTCTGTTGCTTCGTAGAAATGCTCCACGGATCCGCTGTGCGGAGCCTCGTTCAGCTACATCGACTAAAGCACGGCGCACTACGGCGGCAATTTCTGGTAATAAGACTCTCTGTCCTGAAAATTCTTTCCGGCGCAGCAAAGTTTCATAGGGAGTCCCGGAAGCAAACCGAAGCTCGTCTACCAGGACCACAGGATAACGGATGCCGTCGTTTAGAATGATCCCAACCAATTCTGCCAAGGATGCAGGCCGGTCGGCCGAGCTCCCGATGGCCGTAGCATAGGATGGGACGAGAGAATCGAAGGTATAGCCGAGTCTCTTCCACACCCGATGAATTTCGATGAACGCCTCCAGCTCCAAAAGGCTTCGAATCCTAATATCCTGGGCGTTTTTTCGGTGTGTCTTGAAGAGCCATCGATAGGCTTCCTGCCGTTCTCTTGCGCTTGCGCGAATGACCTCGGATCGGCTGGCCTTTGGATGAAGGCGAAGATACGCTACCAACCAAAGCTCCAACGGATGGAGGCCGGCAATATACGCCCGGTTCTGAAGGTCCCAGCTTGTTGGGCCGTAGGCGTCGTAGAGCTTCTGGATTTCTTGTTCCGATGGACTTAGGGAAGGCATACGCGACCGCAGAAACGCCGAGAATTCTCCAATGCCAGCGTTCGGTTCAATAGCTCGATAGGCTGCTGCCAAACTCTTGGGCGAAGGCTGCACGCTTTGGAGCAGAAGTTGCAGTTGTCCCTGGGGTTCCTTGGCATGATACTTGCTATAGAAGTGATTGAGAAAAACGCGGCTTTCCCGATCGGCAAAGCGCGAAAGGTAATCCCGCCTCGCTGGATCTTCCATATTTGCAAGTATCCCGGCTGTTGACCCCGGCGCTTGATGCATGTAATAGCGAACGATATCGCGCATCAGCCTGATGAAAACGAGATTGACCGAGTTCCGCAACCCATCGCGAACCGATAAGATCTTGGTATTGTCCGACTCCTCGAAATTATGGAATGTATGTAGGCCTCCTCCCGTGAAGAATGCTTCGTCGGGACTCGCCGAGTACCGGCGCTCCATGGCCGCATCCAGCATTGTGCGAAGAGACAGATCTCTTGAAGTTGACAAGTAGTCCAGAGCCCATTGTGTTAGCTGATCACCTTTATCAACATAGATGGAGCGCAGCTTTTCAGGCGAGGATCCCGCATAACGTTGATGCAGGCCGGAGATGATCTCCAGATAGGTCAGGAGCGTTCGAAGCTTTGCCGTTGACCCCAACTCGATTTTCATCCCTTCGTTGATATCGAACGGCTGGTTGAAGTTGTCCGTCTGAATGCGTAAGAGGTTCGCATTGCCCGTATGCTCATAAAGCGTGAAGCTATAGATAACGCGGCTCGGATCACCGTGGTCCAACAGGCGAGGTCCCAGCAATCCGGCTGACTCCACGTATTTCGGATCTCTCAATCGTAATAGAAGTCCACTCACCTCGTCCTGAGTCGCTTCATTCAGAGTGCTTTTTACAGTAAGGTCTAAGCGGTCCAGTTCGTATAGGTGTGGCACCCCTAAAAGCCCACTCAAGTGACGGCGGATGGCGTTGGCGCCCTTGCGACCCACAAAAGAAGCCGCGGGGAGTTCCGGCGGGCCTTTGCGGAATCTTAGCTTTACATGAAGCGCCTTGTCCCGCAACCCGGTCGTGATGATCCCTGCCTTGGCAAGCAGACGCAGATAACTGTTGGTAAGCGATTCAAGGGCATCCCGATTGGTCAGTAAATAGAACGAGGGACGGCGCTGTGCGATGAATAGACTCAAGACCTGCTTGTACGCCGTGGCTCTTTCGACATCATCCGACCCACCTCCATTACAGAGCAGCCGGTTTACCGTATTGAAGTCGGAGCCGTAGACAGCCCACAGACCATCACCGATCCCGTTTACCTCTCCATATCCCGCAAGGGCGGCCAAAGGGACAGAATTCAGGTAATCGACGACGATCTGGCGGCGCGCCTCCGTAGTATCCGTGCCGTTGAGATATGCTCTAAGAGATGCGGAAAGCATCTGCCGGAGTTTCTCACGGACCGTAGCTGTCCGGCCGTCGGGAGAATGACGGAATTTTTCAAGTTGCGTGGCCAGCGGGCTTCCCCCCGCAAACCTATGACCCGGGCTCAAAACGTTTATTGCCTTGTCGATGACTGCTTTGGCCAAGCGATCCCACTCTACCGCCGGATTGCGATCACGGGAACGAGAGTCAAGCAGTTCCCTGTTTTCGATAAAGAGCAAAGTGCTTATGATCACGGGCGGTATGGATTTGAAGCGGCTATAAACCCTCTCCGGATATTGGGCATCAAAGAGAGACTGGCCACCGTGGGAAAAAATTTTTAGACCCGCCTGGCTTTTCTCTCGAAACGTGGGATAGAGTCCCCAATGCATGACCTCATTCAAGCCGGAGGAAACACGGGCCTGTGCCTCAATCTGGTATCCTTGTGCGCTTAAGCTTTTTATAAAATCCGGCAGATGGATATAACCCAAACGCTTATCGTAGGGGCCCTGTTGAGGAAAGCGAAGGGAGGGATTGGTACCTGGTTTTACCGAAAACGATAACTTGCGCGCGAACCGGGCCAGGTGATGCGCCTCGAGGTAGAATGTCTTGAACTCCACAGCCGCCAATCCACCTAAAGTCAAGGCGATGAGTAAAATCGCAATATCCCGCTGCCTCCGCTTGGACTGTAGTAGAAGACGGTTTATTGTTGCGAGACGGCTGCCGGCGGCCAATACCCTATCTACCCAAACTTGGGAAAAGTCGCTTAGTCTCTGTGACTTGTAACTTTGTTCCGCTTCTTCTTTCATTGGCAGTCGGCCCATTATATAGGGCTCATATCCCCTTTTTGTCCTATTTTCCAACCCCCCATAAACCCTCGATTCTCCCTTTCTCCCTTGAGCGGGCGGGGGATGCAGACTCCTTTGTTATTCTTCCTCGATTCTTCCTTCTTTCCGGGAGCATCCCAACCCGTTTTCTCTCGCAAAACATGTTTCATAAGGCAATCTATAAACTCATCAGCCATATTTATTTTTCTTAGTTTTTCAATATCAACTATTTGGATGGTCATAATTCCTTCCTGTCAGCCCATCTCCTGTCTGCGCTCATCATGCCTGCTCGCTTCAAAACCTTCTTCACGTATCGATTCGTCACTTCTCGTTTTGAATTTGGATCGCCACTATGATAGTGTCGCAATACCTTCTCCCACGACACATACATTTTGTATAGATCGCCCAAATATCGGATACCACAACGCACGTTCTCTTCTGGGTGATATGCCAAATCCCAACTCTTCCCCTTCATAAAGATGTCCCAGACTTCCTTCGATATTTGCATTAGACCTCGACAACCAGCCTCGGATTTGGCAAGAGGGTTACCGGATGACTCTGTAAGGATGACCGCATAGACTATCTCGATGGGAATATGAACGGCCTCCGATTCAACGCTTATAAGATTCGCCAATGCAAAAGTTCCTTGCGGTGACGTTTCTCCCGTTCCGATCAATACAAGAGCAGGAATGAGAAAAATGATTGCTATTACCTTCTTCACTTCGTCTCCTAACCCACTGGAACAAAGCCACGACCTGTCGTTGCGTCTTTAATCCCTCGTTTTCTCAACTTCCGTCTAATCTTGGCCTCCTTATCGGAGTGCGGCTTGAACGATAATGGCTTCATTCAGGCAACCTCTCAAATTGTTGCAATAAACACCCTGTTATTATGGTCAAAAGTCTAGAATGGTCAAAAAATTTTCCCCAATCGATGGTTCCTTCAATAAAGCCTGTGATAATTAAGAGAGGTCTAGCCAAAAGAAATCAGAGCAATATCGGTACCACAATTTAATTATCGATATTGCTGTAAACAGATGTTTATTTAGAGCAATTGAGTTTAAATTGTTGTGTTTTAATAAATCCCGGAAGTGGAAGTACTTTTCACAAAATTCCCTAATTGCTTCCTTCTAGGGTAAGAATGTTTCCCATCCTTGTTGATTATAGAAGTAATCGAGTGGACCTTTTGGGGGCGAAAATGCTGAGAAATAAATAATTCATGGTTGATGTCAGCAGGAGAAGGAAGCTAGGACAAGCCCGCCGCGAAGCGAAAGCGGGCGAAAGCCGCTACTTAGAAGCAGCAGAGCTTAGCCAAAGGCAGAGAGGCCCGCGCGGCGGGTGCCCTCAGTGGAGCACGATTTAACGGGGGACCCCACTGGGTGAGGTAGGTTAGGAGAAAGAGCTTGGGCTCGATGCTGCCGGCGTCCTTATTAACTTGACAAAGATATGTTTAATGTCAGCGGGGATTGAGTTTGGATGGTCTACGTGGCTCAAGACTGGTGAACGTGGGCGTTAGGAAGTCCGTTTAGTGGTATGAGGGAGAGGGGTGTTATCGTCGGTATCATTTTGGAGATTTTGAATGAATTTTTTCTCGGCCCGCAGGAAAAGGTCGAGGGTGATTTTTGCTTCATAATGCATAGCCCAAATAACAAAGAGGTAGATGATGAACAAAACGATGATAACCCAAAGGGTAACCTTCAAATACCAGAGCCACCAGAGCAATAGAAGGATGCCTGGAAGCATTGCGATTGCTGTATTTCCTATCCTTGACGAGGTTGACGGGATTAGCACGAAAATTAGCACGGGAGAGGGTAAGATGGGTGGAGGTAGTGGCCTAAGTGCTGGAAATAATTGGTGGCGGTGCAGGGATTTGAACCCCGGACACTGCGGATATGAGCCGCATGCTCTGACCAACTGAGCTACACCGCCAAATGACTAAATTTTACCCAATCCCCACTAATTGTCAATACATTTTCCCCCAAAAAGCAGTGATTCGATCCAATTCCTACTCTCCTTTGATGGGAGAGGGCTGGGGTGAGGATGACCTCCCGCCAGGGGAGGGGAACTGGGTTGTTAATAAGGTCAATGGAAAATGACTTTATTGTGCGGGTTGTGTTATGATCGTTTTCAATGAACCGGAAGAGTCTGAAGAACGCGACCTTTTTTCTGTTCTCTCTGGTAACCATTCTTTGGGTAGCTGGAAAAGCATTTGCTTCATCCACCCATTTTGATTTTAATATTCAATCCCATCACCTGATTGTCCAGATCGACCCCCCTCGGCACCTCCTCAAGGCAGAGGATCGGCTCGAGATAAATACGAATGGCAGAAGATACCAAACCCTCTCCCTTCTCCTAAATCCTCAACTGAGGATCATCCGGATCATTGATTCGAGGACAGGAGAGCCGCTCCATTGGTCAGAAGCCAACTTTTCAGCACATGCCAGACGATTGGATATCTCTCTTCAAAAGGCGGAGGAGTCTCCGATCCTCGGGATTTCTTACGAGGGGCCTATCTGTGATCCTATCGTAAAAGAAAAGGAGCTTCAATTTATAAGAGGAGACAAAACCTCTGGACTGATCGATCCGGAGGGGGTCTATTTGTCGTCGGATACGCACTGGTATCCTGATAAGCCCAATTCAATGGCTTTATTCACGATAGAGGCAGCGATTCCAGACCCATTTCGAATCGTCACCCAGGGTGACCTGGTATCCGAGAAGCTCAAAGACGGCGCCTGGGGAAGTAAATGGGTGAACGAGATACCGGCTGAGAGCCTCACCCTCGTTGCAGGAAAATACGCCGTTAAATCGCGGAAGGCAGATGGCATTAAGATCTCCACCTATTTTTTCCACGAGGATGACCGGCTTTCGGAAACATTCCTAAGTAGTGCTGAGGAATATTTAAGAATCTATTCAAACCTGTTGGGTCCATACCCATTCAAGAAATTTGATATTGTCCAGAACTTTTTTTCAAGCGGCTATGGGTTTCCTACCTTCACGCTGCTTGCGCCAGAGGCCATCCGACGGGGCAAAGAATTCCTCAGACCGGGTGCCCTGGATCATGAGATCGTCCACTCCTGGTGGGGACATTACGTCAGTGAGAGGCCCGGGACAGGCAATTGGGTAGAGGCCTTAACCACTTATTGTGCCAATTACTACTATAAAGAGCTAAAGATCGGAAAAGAGGCTGCTCACAAATATCGACAGGATGTGATGCAGAAATATGCTATCGAAGTTCCTTCATCAAAAGATTACCCCCTGCGGAAATTTGAAGGGAAAGAGACGGAGTTGGATGCACAGATCGGCTATGGAAAGGGTTCCATGGTCTTTCATATGCTCAGGAGGATCGTCGGAAAGGACCAGTTCTTCGCCACCTTGAGGCAATTTGTGATGCAGTACGGGGGCAAGCAGGCAAGCTGGGAGGATATCAGGAAGATCTTCGAAGAGGCGACCGATAAGCGGTTGAATCAGTTCTTCTCTGAATGGTTAGACAGGCCCGGCGGACCTCAACTCAAGCTGGAGAATATCAAGACTCAGACCGCCCCCAACGGCTTCATCGTTTTAGGGGAGGCGGTTCAAGAAGGAGATGTATACCAGCTTCCCGTTTTGCTCGAAGTCGACGATGGCCTGGGAAAGAAACGCCTTATTTTAGACGTTTCAAAGAGAAGGACCTCTTTTTCCATAGAAGTTCCCAGAATGCCGTTGAAGCTCACCCTGGACCCTGACGATCATCTCTTTCGAAGGTTGTATCCGGAGGAAATTATCCCCGGATTGAATGCCCTGCTGGAAGACCCTGAGAAAGTCATTATTATCTCAGATCAAGGAGACGAAGAGAGTCGAAAGACCTATCTTGAACTGGCGAAAGGGGTAAAGGAGCGAAAGGGCGGAGAGATTCTATCGGCCAAAGAAGTGACCGAAGACAAACTTAGAAATTCCTCTGTGATGCTTTTGGGTGAGAGCTGGAAAACGCCCGTCCTCTCTAAACTCATTTCACATCCTCCAAAGCCCGTCGATCACAGAGAAGGCTCCTTCTTCGTAAAGGGAGAAAGGGTGGGCGAAGAAGATGAATCCCTTCTGCTCAGCTTTTCGAGGCCTCTTCATCCCGGGAAATGGGTGACCGTTTACTTTGGAAGGACCGCGAGCGGTCTTTCCCGAGCCCGGTACATCTTCTTCTATGGCTGGGACAGTTACGTTCTCTTCAAGAATGGAAGACCCAAGGAGAGGGGGAGTTTTCCTCCGAGGAGCTCCTTTGTCTCCCATCACTTCCTTTCCAAAGATGATTTCGTTAAAATAGAGCCACAGAGGTTGAGGGAGCATGTTTCCTATCTATCCTCAGCTGAATTGGCCGGGCGATTTCCAGGGACCCCGGGTTATCAAAAAGCCCAGGCCTACCTGGTCAAGCAGCTAGAGGGGATGGGATTGACCCCTCTCACTCAGCCCTTCTCCATTACCGTAAGAGATATCAAGGAGTCCACCTTAATTTTAAGGACGCCCAACAGAGAAGAGAAACTCAAAGCCGTTCCCTTCCGGTTTTCTGAAAAAGGGAAATGGGAAGGTCCTTTCGTATTAATGAGCGAGAGCAAGATCGATGAAACGAATAAGCTCTCTGGCAAAGGGGCAATGGTTTTTCTGGATCCCAGTAAAGAGTCTCGGTATGAACAGCTTTTGAAAGACGTAAAGGAACTTCAACGGAAGGGGGCCAAGGCCATTCTTTTTCTGACGGAGGAAGAGGATTTAGACCATTTTGCTCCCTATCTCACTTACCCTTCGTATTTCCCTCCGAAATTGGATGAAAAGCTTCGTAACAAAGAATATGGAGGCAGCCCTGCCCAGCGTTTGCTCGAGGCTTCAAGAGTCGCGGCACGGGCCAGGGAGCCAGATTTCTCAATTCGTATCCCTGTCCTTTTCGTTCCCAATGCCCAAGTAGAAGCGGCGTGGACGAAGGATATTTTCGATCAGGAGGATGTCTGGTTTGAAATCCGCCTTCAGTTTAAGAAAATAGGGTTTAAGGATGCGAATATCGGGGGGATAATTGAGGGACATGATCCAAGTAAGCAAAAGGAGTTTCTGCTACTGGGCGCCCACTATGATCACCTGGGAAAAGATGACGAGAGTGGGGCGACCTATGCCGGTGCGGATGATAATGCCTCGGGCGTTTCTGCCCTTTTAGAGATAGGAAGGTCTCTGGCGAAGAGAAATAAAGATTTGAAAAGAAGCGTCCTGTTGCTCTTCTTCGGGGGAGAGGAGTGGGGATTGTGGGGATCCCGCTACTTTGTCAATCAACCTCTTGTCCCTCTGACACGGGTGAAGGCTATGTTCTCTCTGGATAGCCTCGGAGGGGCAACGGAAGAAAGGGAGGTCTTTTTGGTCGGAAGTTCCATGCAACCCTCTCTCGCACAGATCAGCCGCAGATTTCTGGAGCCATTAGGAATAAAAGAAGGAAAGAATATTGACCCCTATGCCTTTGAATTCGGCAGCGATCATTACCCCTTCCATCTGAAGGGGATTCCCGCATTAGATTTTTTTGCGTCCGATTACAAAAAGATCCATACCTCCCGCGATCGTCTGGAATCCGTCAATTTTGAGAAGCTCGCCGATGTGACCAAGCTGATCTATCTGACCGCTTATGAATTTTTAACAGAGCCGTCGAATCGGGCGGGAAGGTAAGAAGAGACACGAAGACGCACCCCCCTCTTTCTCCCTTAGGCTAAGGGGAATGGAGAGAGGTTACGACACGGAAAAACTGAGACGCGGTGATCGGGTGGCGCATTGAGGGTGAAACGGTGGTAAGAAGATGAGGAGATGAGTATGCGAATCGCCTATTTCGATTGTTTTTCCGGAGCCAGCGGGGATATGATTCTCGGCTCCCTGATCGACGCAGGGTTGAGCCCTCATCGATTGAGAGGGGAGTTGAAAAAACTTCGAATCCCGACGGTCGATTTGAAATCTAAGAAAGTTTTAAGAGGGGGTCTCGCCGCCACCCGGGTGATCGTGGAAGGAAAGGATGAGAAGAGATCTCATCGCAACTTAAAAGAGATTCTGAGGATCATTGAGAGAAGTGGCATAGAGGCCGAGGTCAAGGAGATGAGCAGTAAAATTTTCGAGCGGATTGCCTCGGTGGAGGGGAGGATCCATCGAACGCCGGCGGAAGAGGTCCACTTTCACGAATTGAGTGGTCTGGATTCCGTTGTCGACATTGTCGGGTCGGTATGGGGGATTCGACAGCTGGCGATTGAGGAGATTTATGTTTCAAAGGTTAATGTAGGGGGAGGATTTGTAAAATGCGAGCATGGAATCCTTCCGGTCCCCGCCCCTGCAACGCTATCGCTGATGGAAGGCAAACCGATCTATTCGTCGGGGGTGGAAAGAGAGCTATTTACTCCTACTGGAGCGGCTATCCTTTCCACCCTGGGCTCTGTATTTGGCCAGATGCCGCCGATCAATGTGGAGCGAGTCGGTTACGGGGCAGGCCGCGATGAGCTCCCCCATCCCAACCTCCTGAGGTTGATCATCGGGACTTCTGTGTCCGCCTCCGGAAGAGAAAGGGTTGCGGTCGTAGAAACGAATATCGATGACATGAACCCTCAGTTCTATGATTACGTGATGGATGGACTTCTGGCAATGAGAGCCCTCGAAGTGTTCGTCACTCCCATTCTGATGAAGAAGAATCGGCCGGGCCATCTACTCACCGTGATTTGCCCGTCCGAAAAGCTGGCTTCCGTCACAGAATTTCTTCTGAGAGAAACGACCACTATCGGCTTGAGGTGGCATGAAGAGGAAAGGGCAAAAACCGATAGAGAAATCATATCCCGTCAGACGAAATACGGGAAGATTCGATTCAAATTAGCCCGGTGGGAAGGAAAAGTCGTCAACTTTTCTCCGGAGTATGAAGACTGCAGGAGATTGGCGCTGAAAAAGGGAATCCCCCTCAAAGAAATCTTCGAAGAGGCGAGAAAGGCCATCGCCACACTTCAAACGGGTGAATAAATGCTTTCACATGTCCAAGAGAAATGAACCACGATAAACCCTGCAAATGGTTTGAGCCCCCTGTTCACCCCACTGGAAATGATCTCCCGCTGCTCTACCATGTATCCCGCGAAATGCGGGAGGGTGCAGGGCTCTGCAACGGGCTTACGTCCCGGAGTAATTCCGGTGGGATGCCCCGCTCGGTTTCGAGTCGCAACGACCGGAATTTCTAACGGGGCGCTTCCTTGATAATCGCCCCTCCAGTTCTTATATTAAGAGTCAGAGGGAGGGATAACATATGAACTCGAGACAAGCTCTTTATTTTATTAGTCTATCGTTAATATTTGTTCTTCTTATGCCTTTTCAAGGACGGGCCCAATTGTTCCCTTACATCGAGGGCAGACAACCCAGAGCCGGCACAGTGGCCCCGATCATTACCCACGCTTTTGCTGTGGAAAAGGGATACTATGGATATATTTGGAAGATCTATATCGAGGCAGAAGATATAGACGGAGAGATGCTGAGGATTGCCTCGGTGGTGGACGAGGTGGGCTACGGTCGTTACCCCACCGACTGGATCTACCTCAAGCCGCAGTACCAAAAAAAGTTTAAGGGTTATATCCAGTGGAATACTTTCAGCTCCCGTTCATCGTACCTGCCGGAGTGGACACAAATCACCGTGAAGATGTCTGTATTCGACAAAGCCGGGAACGAAAGTAACGAAGTGGTTTTCCCGTTTAGTTTCGAGGTCACGCCCAAAGAATATGCGTATCAACTGCCGCCGCCTTTCGATCAAGCGGATCTTCCAAGGCTGGGGTATATCGCAGTCGATCTCTTTTATCCTGGCCCCGGGGGATATAACGGTGGTGCGATGCACTGATTGCGGTTAAGGATGACGGGCTTCCAGGGCAACCCGCCTCAATGGCCCGCTGTGCCGGCTTTGTAATCTCCCAGCTATGGTCTGAACCAATTCCTGGGACCCCGTTACCCCGCTTATCCCTCTTTGGCGGGGAGGGCACGTTTCGGTCAAGTTTTTGGAGGGAAGACCACCTCGATCCCATTGTAACCGAGACCGAGAGATTATCGGGCTTTTTTTGTTTCCTCTTGCTTTTCTCACCGTGTAGTGGTAAAAAAAATTTTATTAACTCTAATTTCTTGACGGGGGAGGAAAATCATGGGCAAGAATATGTTTCAAAAGAAATCTATTATTGTTTTGTGGATGCTGGTCGTCCTCTGCTTGATAGGGGTAGGCTGTTCGACGACAATCAAGCAACGCCAACAGGGCCAGCCTGCTGAAGGAGCAGCAGGGGAGGTAACGCCAGCGGCAGAGGAGACGGGTAAGTACTATTTTGACGATGTCCGCGTCCCGGAGGAGTTGAATTATGATTCCGCTAAATCCTTTGTGTACGAGACGCCCGGGTTTAAGGCGGGTGTTCTGGTCTTTTCAAAATGGCGGCTCGACGTGCCCTCTTTAATCGAATATTTTAAATACAACATGGAAAAGGATAATTGGAAGCTTGTGAACAGTTTTAAAGGGAAGGAGTCCTTTTTCAATTATTCGAAACCGACGAGAACTTGCACGATCAAGATTTTTGAAAAATGGTACGGTACGACGGTGGTGGAGATTCGAGTCGGTCCGTTAGGAGAAAAGAAGATGTAAGAGTGAAGTATGTTATTGAATCAAATCAAAAGGGCCATTGACCGCTACCATTTAGTAGAAAAAGGCGATCGGTTGATTGTGGGCGTGTCCGGAGGGGTGGATTCAATGGTCCTCCTTCATCTGTTAAATTCCTGCCGTGAAGCCTTTGACCTTTCTCTCATCGTCGCTCATGTCAATCATGGTCTCCGACCCACCGAGTCAGAAAAAGAGGCGGAGTTGGTTCAGAAGCAGGCCACCCGGTTCGGCCTCCCGTTTGAATACGGGCAATTCCGGGTGAGGGAATTTCAAAAAAGGGGCGGCCTCTCCCCTCAGGAGGCCGCCAGAAGGATTCGCTTTCGTTTCTTTAATCACCTTCTTCAAAAGCATCATGCCCAGAAGATTGCCCTCGGCCACCATGCAGATGATCAGGTGGAGACTGTCCTCTTAAGACTGATCAGAGGAGCCGGGTTACAGGGCTTAAAGGGGATGCTTCCCATCCGTGAGGGAAAAGTGATTCGACCTCTTCTCGGAGTGTGGGAAGAGAAGATCCGATCCTTCGCCGCGGAGAAAAAAATTCCTTTTCTAACGGATTCGTCAAACCTGAAGAAGGACTACCTTCGGAATAGGATACGCCTGGCTCTGATACCTTTGGTGGAGAGGGAGTATCAGCCGAATTTTAAAGAGATCCTTCTGAGGACCGCGACCATCCTCGGGGAAGAAAATGACTATTTGGAGAAAAGCGCTGAGGCGGCGTATCAAAAAGTCATCCGAGGGGAGGGAGAGAATCTCTTCTTCAAATTCTCAGAATACCAATCCCTTCACCCGGCGATTCGGTGGAGGGTCCTCAGGAAGATTTTAGGAAAGCTTTGCGATGGGGGGGTGGCGTTGGAAGAAGGGGAGGGATCGGAGGTTCATCGACTGTACGAGAAGCTCCACCAATCTTCTCCGAGTTTTCTCTTAGAGCTCTCCCAGGGAGCCTGGGTTGAGAAACGGTATGACGAGGTTTTGCTGGGGAAGGGAAAGGTGGAACCGTATCTGCCGTTTGATGTGGAACTCATTTCGCCGGGCCATACCTTTATCCCGGAGATCGGGAAAGAGGTCGTTGTCGAGGAGGCGGATCGAGACAAGTTTAGAAATGACTACGGACCTCTCAACACGGCTCTGATGGATTACGGAAGCCTACAATTTCCGTTGAGAATGAGGAATTTCAGACCGGGCGATCGATTCTATCCGTTGGGAGCGAGAGGAAGCCAAAAGTTGAAAGAATTCTTTATCGATCATAAGATCCCAAAGTTTGAGAGACCCAAGGTTCCTCTCCTCGTTTCGGGAGAGAGGATCGTATGGGTCGTCGGATATAGAATAGATGACCGAGTCAAGGTGACTGGAAAGACAAAAAAGGTCCTGGCGGTAAGGGTAGTTTAGAAAACCACGTCTTTTCTTCCTCACTCATTCCACTCCACAAACTCGGTAGTACCTCTTGACAACCCACGGAGAATTGGGTTAATTAAGTTCATTTCCTATAGAAAAAGTATGATTTTATAACTAATGAAAATATCAACGAAAATCAGGTACGGGGCAAGGGCGATGTTAGAGCTTGCCTCCCATTACGGGGAAGGTCCTATTGAATTGAAGGAGATTGCGAGAAAAGAGGATATATCCTTAAAATATCTCGAACAGGTCATTAATCCGCTTCGTGCGGCTGGCTTAGTAAAAGCGATTCGAGGGTCCAAAGGGGGTTATGCGTTAGCCAAACATCCTTCTGCCGTCTGTTTGTATGATGTGGTTGAGACGCTGGAGGGTCCGCTCAATTTGCTCGAATGTTTGCATGACCCAAAGGCCTGCCAGAAAGCCTCGTCGTGTGTCACTCGAGATATTTGGGAAGAAGTTTCGGATGCGATCTCTAAGATTTTAAATTCCGTTACATTGGAAGATATGGTCAATCGAAAAAAGGAAAAAGAGGGTCGGGACTCTCCGATGTACCAAATTTGAGAATTTAAATTGGGACACCCCCTCACCCTTCCCCTCTCCCCGGCGGGGAGAGGGCGGGGTGAGGGGGAGATTTTTTGGAGTAGGTAAATGGCGAAAATAGCCAACTTCATTTCTGAACTGATAGGACACACACCTTTATTGAGATTGAATCGAATTACGGCGGGATGCCGGGGACAGGTCTTAGCAAAACTTGAGTCCTTCAACCCATGTGGAAGTATCAAAGACCGTATCGGTTATTCAATGATTGAGGCGGCTGAGAAGGCAGGTTTGATCAAGAAAGATACGATTATTTTGGAACCGACCAGTGGAAATACAGGAATTGCTCTGGCATTTCTCTGCGCCGCAAAAGGGTATCCATTAGTTTTGACGATGCCGGATACCATGTCACCTGAACGAATTCATCTTCTCAGGGTGTTCGGAGCAGAGGTGATTCTGACACCCGGAAACGACGGGATGACGGGTGCGGTGAAGATGGCAGAGGAGATGGCCTCAAAGGATGCGCGATATTTTATTCCACAGCAATTTAAGAATCCTGCAAATCCGGAAATCCACCGAAAGACCACTGCCTTGGAGATCTGGGAAGATACCGATGGGCAGGCGGATGTCTTGGTGGCAGGGGTGGGAACAGGGGGAACGATATGCGGAATTTCTGAAGTCCTCAAGAAAAGAAAGCCAGGATTCAAAGCGATTGCTGTGGAACCGGAGAATTCTCCGGTTCTTTCCGGAGGCAGGCCTGGGCCCCACAAGATTCAGGGGATCGGCGCCGGCTTTGTCCCAGAAGTGTTTCGAGCGGACTTGGTCGATGAGGTCATCAAAGTAACGGATGAGGATGCGGGGAGGCTGGCAAGAAGGCTGGCCAAAGAAGAAGGGGTATTGGCAGGGATTTCTTCCGGCGCGGCAGCTTGGGCAGCCATTGAGGTGGCTAAGAGGAGAGAGAGTGAAGGGAAAACGATTGTCGTCATCCTGCCCGATACAGGGGAACGGTATGTCAGCACCTGGTTGTTTAACGGGCTGAAATAAAAATTCGGAGCAATTCACTCCGAACTCAGAGCTCCGAACTCCGAACTAAAGAGAGGAAGATGGTCTTGTGTTATGGATCATGGTAAGAGTTCAAAGTCTAAAGTTGAAAATCCACAAGTAAATCTAAGTCGTTAGATTTCCGGGAGGAATAGCATGGCCAAGACCATTGAAGAGATAAACCAAAAGATTAGGAAGGGAAAGGCCGTCGTGTTCACAGCAGAGGAGATTATTGGTTATGCGGCTGAAAAGGGAGTGAAAAAGGCAGCTCAAGAGGTGGATGTCGTCACCACAGGGACGTTCGGCCCGATGTGTTCTTCGGGAGCTTATTTCAACGTGGGTCACTCAAAGCCGCGGATCAAACTGGGAGGGGGAAAGACTTATCTTAATGACGTCCCTGTTTATACGGGTTTCGCAGCGGTAGATTTTTTCTTGGGTGCGACGGCGATGCCGGAGGACGACCCCAGGAATAAGATCTTTCCGGGAAAATTCACCTATGGGGGAGCCTACGTCATTCAGGAATTGGTTGAAGGGAAAGATGCCAAACTCACAGCGACCGCTTATGGGACGGATTGCTATCCCAGAAAGGTTTTGGAGACGTACATCTCCTTGAAGGATATGAACGAGGCAGTCCTCTTGAACATTCGGAACGCTTATCAGAACTACAATGTGGCCGTCAATCTCTCAGAGAAGGTGATCTATACCTATATGGGGGTGCTTCAACCCAAGATGGGTAACGCCAACTACTGCAGCGCAGGCCAGATCAGCCCCCTTCTTAATGATCCGTATTTCAAGACGATTGGGGTCGGAACCCGAATTTTTCTCGGCGGGAGCGTTGGATATGTGGCCGGAAATGGGACCCAGCATAATCCGGGTGTGAAGAGGACGGACGGAGGGGTTCCCAAAAGTCCGGCTGGCACACTTTGTGTGACCGGAGATCTAAAGATGATGAGCCCAAAATGGCTCAGAGGAACTTCCTACACGGGGTATGGGGTAACGCTCACCGTTGGGATTGGTGTTCCTATCCCCATCCTCAACGAAGAGATTCTTCGATATACGGCGGTCCGGGACGAGGAGATCGTGGCCCAAGTGGTGGACTACAGCAACGCCTATCCGCAATGTATTCCCGAGAGCATCGCAGAGGTGAATTATAAGCAACTCAAGAGCGGCAGGATCACGTTGCAGGGGAAAGAAGTTCCGACCTCCGGCCTTTCGAGTTACCTGAAGGCCACGGAGATTGCCCAGATCTTGAAAGAGTGGATCGAAGCAGGAAAGTTCTTCTTGACCCAGCCCGTTGAACTTCTGCCCTCCGCCGATTCCGGGATCGTCTTCAAGCCGTTAAAAGAACGGCCCTTTAAAAAGACATAGCAGATTGCAGACCCCCTCACCTTTCCCTTCTCCCCGCCGGGGAGAGGGCGGGGTGAGGGGGTCCTGAAATCTAAAAAGGGGTGGACCATGCAAAAAAAAAGAATCGTCCTCAACTATCCTCAGCATCTCGTCGACCAACCCGTCATCTCGAAGCTCGTCAAGGATTATGATTTGGTCGTCAATATTATGAGAGCACGGATCACACCCAATGAAGAGGGGAGACTCGTCTTGGAGCTTACGGGGAAGAAAACCGGGATGGAGGCAGGGCTTAAATATCTCAGCGAGATAGGGGTGCAGACGCAGTCATTGGCTCAGGATGTCAAATGGCATGAGGATCGCTGTACCCACTGCACAGCCTGCATCAGTGTCTGTCCTACGAAAGCATTGGATGTCCAAAGGGCGAACATGGAGGTGTCTTTTAAGCGGGACAAGTGCATTGCCTGTGAGCTGTGCATTCCAGTCTGTCCTTACCACGCCATGGAAATCCTCTTTTGACAAGGGGTCAAAGCATTTATGACTCAAGGGTCCGGGCGTAGAGATTTTCGTTAACCGACATAAACTCATAAGCCATTGCTATTTTTATGTATGACCGGGACGTGCCCCGCAAGCCCCGCCTTGTAGGCGAGGTCAAGGGGCACAATATGAACGAAACTTCCTTTCCGGGAAGCCCCGCCCTTATATGGTGGGCGGGGAGCTTCACAAACACTGTCGCGTCCTCATGGCCGGACGCGAATTGGGATGTCATCGGCAATGTCGGCCAGCGCCGTCGGTGGGGACGGCCTGCTTACTCTGTACCATGTAAAGTTCAGGGCCTACCCCGCCCTCGGTCTATTCATAGTCCAGGACCGCCTGCCTGCCCTGAACCATGTTAGGTTCAGGGCAGGCAGGCAGAGAGCTGGCAAGCAGGGACGCGTTCGATACCCTAAAAGGGTTGGAGCGGAGATGAGTCGAAGGGTTGTTGTGGCCATGAGTGGCGGGGTTGATTCAAGCACGGCTGCCTGGCTTCTCAAGGAGAAGGGTTATGAAGTGATTGGGGCAACAATGTGCATCGGAACGACGGATAGGACCTACGGAGGGCCTGCCCGATGCTGTGGTGTGACCGATATCGAAGATGCCAGACGTGTTGCGCTTCAGCTCAACATTCCTTTTTATGTTTTTCATCTCAGGGAGGAGTTTGAAAAAGAAGTCATCCACTATTTTTGCGAGGAATACGCTCACGGGAAGACGCCCAATCCTTGCATCCTTTGTAATGAGAAGGTAAAGTTTGGCTCTTTCTTGAAGAAGGCGTTGGAGCTCGAAGCCGATTTCATCGCGACAGGCCATTACGCGAGGCTGGAATTCGACAAAAGCATGGAGCGCTATCTCTTAAGAAAAGGGCTGGATCGAAAAAAGGATCAATCCTACGTCCTTTTTTCCCTAATGCAAGACCAATTGCGCCGTACTCTATTTCCCTTGGGAGAGCTTCGAAAAGAGGAGGTGAGGGAGAAGGCGTTCCAATGTGGCCTTCGGGTCCATGACAAACCCGAGAGCCAGGAGGTCTGTTTCATTCATGAATCGTCTTATCATTCTTTTTTATCCGAGAGGCTTGAAAAGGCTTTTGAGCCGGGTCCCTTTGTGGACAGGAAGGGGAATATCCTGGGAAAACATAAAGGCATTCCTTTCTACACCGTCGGCCAACGAAGGGGCCTCCGCTTGGCAAAAGGAAAGCCTCTCTACGTGATTGGGATCGATCGAGAGAGGAATACGATTATTCTTGGCGAAGAAGAAGAGGTTTACGGTGATACGTTCCTGGTTGATTCTGTCAACTGGATTGTGCCACAGAAGAAGACTCCTCTCCAAAACGCGCAGGTGAAGATCAGGTATAACCACCCAGGTTCGGCGGCCCAGATTTCTCCGAAAGGGGTAAGGGATTGGGAGGTGAAATTTAAGTCCCCCCAGAAGGCCATCACTCCCGGACAAGCAGCCGTTTTTTATGATGGGGATACCGTGCTCGGTGGAGGATGGATTAAAAAAGTTTTGAGTTAAGAGTTATGAGTTATAAGTGGAAAAGATATAACACGGAATGAGACAATTAAGAGTTCGGAGATATGAGTTTAGAGTTAGAAATTAAAACCAAAAAGTTGAAAGAAATCTTTCAATCCATGGGGAAAGTACTGGTTGCCTTTTCAGGCGGGGTGGATAGCACGCTCCTCCTGAAGGTTGCTCAAGACGCCCTTGGGGATGGGAACGTCCTTGCCGTCACAGCAATCTCTCCTCTTTACCCTGAGCGGGAATTGGCAGGAGTGAAGAAGCTGATTCGAACCTTAGGAGCGAGACACCGCCTGATCGAATCGAATGAACTCGATATTCCTGGATTTTCTAAAAATCCTCCCGATCGCTGCTACTACTGTAAACGTAAGCTGTTCGGGGAATTATTGGAAGTGGCCAGAGAGGAAGGCCTCTCGTTTATCGTCGAAGGCTCCACCTTAGACGACGACAAGGACCACAGGCCTGGAAGGACGGCGGTTCAGGAGCTGGGGGTCAGGAGCCCCCTCAAAGAAGCATCCTTGACAAAAGCGGAAATAAGGGAGTTGTCCAAAGGATTGGGGCTTCCCACATGGGATAAACCTTCTTTCGCCTGTCTTGCCTCGCGATTTCCTTACGGAGAAGAAATCGACGAAGAGGGGTTGAGAAGAGTCGATGAGGCGGAGGATTTTCTGTTTGGATTGGGGTTCAAACAGGTCCGTGTGCGCCACTACGGGAATCTGGCGAGAATCGAAATCCTCGAGGAAGAAATGTCACGCCTGATCGACGGCCCGTTAAGAGAGAAAGTGTGGAGCCGTTTGAAGGAGATTGGCTATCGCTATGTCACGCTGGATCTTCAAGGTTTCCGCTCCGGGTCGATGAATGAGGTTTTAGGATGAAGGCGATCGCCCTCTTATCGGGAGGGCTCGACAGTACGCTGGCGGCCAAGGTGGTCATGGAACAGGGAATCGAGTTGGAGGCCCTCAATTTCATGACGTTATTTTGCACATGCACCAACCGGGGGGAGACCTGTCTGGCGTCTCAAAAGGCCGTTGAAACCTTGGGCATTCCTTTAAGAGTGTTTAATGTTTCCGAGGAGTACCTCAGCGTTGTGAAGAATCCCAAACATGGGTATGGGAGAAACATGAACCCGTGCATCGATTGCCGGATCTTCATACTGAAGAAAGCAAAGGTGTATATGCAGGAATCGGGAGCAGTTTTCGTTGTAACGGGTGAAGTGTTGGGACAAAGACCCATGTCCCAAAGAAAAGATGCGATGCGGCTGATTGAAAAGGAGGCGGGACTCGAGGGGCTCATCCTGCGACCTCTCTCCGCCCGTGTCCTTCCGAAAACGATTCCGGAAAAGGAAGGATGGGTGGATCGGGAAAGGCTGTTGAAGCTTCAGGGACGCTCGAGAAAGCCTCAGATCGATTTGGCAAAGCATTATGGCATTCGGGACTACCCCTGCCCCGCCGGGGGATGTCTCCTGACAGATCCCGGCTTTGCAAAGCGCATGAGAGACCTGCTGCGCCACAACCCCTCCTTTTCCCTAAACGATGCGCACCTTCTCAAGATGGGCAGACATCTTCGGCTCTCCGATGGAGTGAAGTTGGTTATCGGGAGGAATGAGGAGGAGAATCAAAAGATCGGGACCTTTGCTCGAAACGGAGATGTTTTATTGAAAGTCTCCGGTTTTCCAGGACCGCTTTCTCTCCTAAGGGGAAAGCTAAGTGAAGGAGATATTGAAAAGGCGGGAGCCGTTACCGTCCAATATAGTAAGGCAAAGGACATAGGAAATGCAGAGGTGACCTATAAAAATGCTCATGAAGACCACTCTCGGTCCCTTTCTGCCTCGCCTATTTCGAGAAGAGAAATTGAGAGGTTGATGATCAATGAGTGA